>NZ_JAUKPK010000001.1:0-741403 GCF_030499455.1 Enterococcus sp. B2E4 | reverse complement strand
ATTCTACCTTATTTGATAGTAGATTTAAAACTTTGCAACAGAACCGCTGATTATTTAGCTTATTAACGATAGACTCAATTGGTTTATTGAAACATACGCTACCTAAAAAATAATTAATCGTCAAATGATTTTTGAATATAGGAACAACAAAAAAAGTTGAAGCTAAAGAAATTGGAGCAGACGTTCAAAAAGACGGAACAGTTACAGTTAAAGGTTTAGACGGAAAAATGAAAGTTTTACCAAAAACAGGTGAAACAGCAAATATTGCATTGTCTGTCCTAGGTTCATTAATGGTATTATGATCAGGAATCATTTTTAAAAAGAGAATTTAAGTAAATTTAAAAGCATGGTCGCAAGTTTCACTAGCAGCCATGCTTTTATTGAATCATTGTAGGACATTTTAAAGATAAAATTGCCCACTTTAAAATTAAACATGTGCTTAGAATCGTTCTAGGCAACACCAATAACAACAGATAGAATCAGCAACTTGGCTTCATTTTGAAATCATGCTATAATGAATGTGCGAAACGAGATAAGTTCTAATGAATAGCACAAAAGCCCAACCTATTGCGAGTAGGTCGGGCTTTTCTTTGCACTTGTTGCGAATACAAGCGTGTGAGTTAGACAGCAACTTGCTTGCTATCGTCTAATCATCTAACCAATGATCAACTAATGTGATTATTAGACCCACTAAAAGTGGTGCGATAACTAACGAGATAATTTGTTCCATGAATAGCACCCCCTTACGGGGCAAGTTGCCGTTAATTAGTATAGCATACTTAATATTCTAAACAGTTGATAAATTAAGATAAAAGCTAAAATCACTAATCACAAGTGATTTGTGATTAATCACTTGTGATTTACAAGGTGTAACGATATAATTAAATGGAAAACGTGCAAAATATTTACATAAACAGGGGGGAGAAACTTGGAACTAGCATTTAGAGAAAACTTAAAAAAGATGAGAGGTACCAAATCAAAAGAAAAATTCTCCCAAGAATTAGAAATGAGTAGATCAAATTATTCACGAATAGAATCAGGAAAATCAGATCCAACCATAAAAACACTAGAACAAATTGCAAAGTTAACTAACTCAACGCTAGTAGTGGATTTAATCCCAAATGAGCCAACAGAACCAGAATCAGAACAAGTAACATTGGATTTAGAAATGGAAGAAGAAATAATCTCAACTCTCCAAAATCCTCAAAATACCGCTATATCAAGCCATTTCCAGCCTCTACTTTTCCACCCTTGTTATCAATCCCACCAACTCGATGTGGCTTGAGAGGACAGAATGAATGTCATTTGAGTATGTTCGTTCTCGGAAACATATTCACTGCGTTTTTAGCACCATCGGTAGACGGGAACATATCCATTCATGATAAAAAATAACGTGTCTAATTGCATAATCATGATTGAGTAGAGTTGTCAAAAGAATAAACATAACGTATTTCAGTAAGTTTTTTTCCTGTAATTTCAATAATGCATTCATCGTCTTCATTGCATCGCCACTTATTCTTCCGGCTGAATCAATACTACCCCCTGCTCTGAGATGACAATAATGATATCACCTGAAGCTGGTATCCCCTTGTTGGAAGTATATCTTTCAAAAAATTTGACAAAACTTATCATCTAGTACAATTTCCATGCCTAAAACCACAATATTAATATCCCTCGACTACTATAACTTCACCTTCTTCATCAGTTGGGGGTTGAAAATGATCATAATAAGTGGAAGCTGTTTGCTCCGTCAATATGATATCATTTTGATGATTTCCGTTTCTTTTTCGAATACGTTCCATAACAACTTCCTTAGGTGTCTTTATATAATAGATTTTGGGTTCTATGTCGTATTTCTTTAATAATGAAATATATTCATTTCTCATTTCTCTAGACCAAAATGAATAATCGAGAACAATATCAATGTTTTGCATGATAAGTGAAATTAGTTTTTCATCAAGATAGGTTTTAATATCTTCTAAAACCTCCTGAGGTAAAGGATGTTCATTCAAACCTCGTTTGAATGATTCTTCATCATAAGATAGTATTGTCATCCCGGTACTTTCAAATTTTTTTGCTAGTGTTGATTTACCTGCTCCCGCAGGGCCGCACATTAAAATAACTTTACTTTTCGACAAATTATCTACTGTATTTTTCATTGATATAACCTCCTATAACAAACCAAGAAAACATGACACTCTCCTTAAGCATTATTACTATTCACTCTTTTCATGATTTCCTGTACTATTGATGTTTTAGCATTCGCATAGTGCTGGACATGCCTCCATTTATGCATTGGCACTTAATCTCTTATTACTGGAGTTAAATTCATATGATTTTTAATCTGCAAAAAAGTTTATAGCACCGTCGCTTATACCAGAAAATATAACAAACGCCGCATTGTTTTTTGTGCACTTTAATAATCTATTCAACTAAGGAATTAAGCTGGCTGTCAAGAGAGTAATATCGTATCGAATCTCAGGTGGAAATTTTCTGCGGTATCTTTTTTGACTGAAATGACATTAGTGTTTTTTGGGGATTGTGTATGTAAGTATTTTTTAAAATCATTTTAACAAGTTTTGGACAAAAATTCTCATGAAAAAACAGAATTTAAATAGCATGATAAATTAGAGAAGATAGTTTAATGTGCTTATAGGAACACCCCACTTTTACAGTCACAATCAATAACCTTGCTACTTTCTTTCGAAATTGATAAGAGTCTAAAGGATTGACAACGCTTGATAGTGAGCATAAACTTAATGTACGCTAGTTAGTTTACAAGTGCAAACTAAAAAAGTATGATGTGTCGTCTCTGAAATTCTCCCTGATTCAAGTCATAACCAGAGTACATATCGGTTATTTTTTGATTCCATATTTTTTCCTTTATGTGCTGAGGATTAAGGGGTACCAATTGTAATTGCGCATTATATGGTCTTTGTTTAGAATCGCTCTCCAAAAAGCCAATTTTTTTGCATAGAATTTTAGATGTGGTACCATTAATTAGAATTATTATAAATAAGAAGTAGGTATCATTGTTTCAGTACAAAGACTAGGAGGAATGGAAGATGGAAATAGACTACAAGGATCATGGGAAGAAGCCGTATATCATTAATATTGAAGACGCCACCACAGGAAATGATAATTACCGGACGACCATTTGGACAGGCAGTAAACTGCAAGTCACCGTAATGTCCATTCAACCGGGCGATGACATCGGTTTGGAAGTGCACGAAGGCATTGACCAATTTATCCGTATTGAAGAAGGAGAAGGCGTGTGTAAAATGGGGCCTTCTAAAGATAACTTACATGTTCAACAAAAAGTGATGGATGATGACGCCGTATTTGTTCCGGCGGACATGTGGCACAACATCGAAAACACCGGTGATAAGCCGCTCAGACTGTATACCATTTATGCTGGTCCAGATCACCTTGAAGGAACGGTTCACCCTACTCATGAAGACGCCAAAAACGATCCAAACGAACACTGAGGTACACTAGGATGAAACAAAAGCCCTGCACCCGTATGGATGGTCCACTGGTGCAGGGCTTTTTTATAAAGGAGAGATGTGGTATGAGTGATTCATTGTTTCAATTAGAGAAGGTTGGTTTTCAGGCAAACGGAAACCAAATCCTTCAAGATATCTCTTTTACAGTAAACAAAGGGGAAGTGATTGTTTTTTCTGGTCCTTCTGGAAGTGGAAAAAGTACCCTTTTGAAATTAATTGGTACGCTGCTTTCCCCAACTTCCGGAAAAATTTATTATCGAGGTACGGATCTGCAAAAAATCGATCCTGTGGAGTATAGAAAAGAAGTCTCTTATTTCTTTCAAAACGCTTCTCTATTCGATGAGACAGTTCAAGAGAACTTGTCTTTTCCTGCCCGCATAAGAGAAGAAGGATTTGATCGGGAACGTGCAAAAAAATTGTTAGAACGAGTTCAAATACCTGAAACTTACTTATCGAAAGAGGTCAAGGAACTATCAGGAGGGGAAAAACAACGGGTTGCATTGGTCCGAAATTTGATGTATCAACCGAAAGTGTTGCTCCTGGATGAAGTTACCAGTTCATTGGACCAAGAAAACAGAGCGATTGTCCTTGATTTAGTCCGAGACATGATGAAAGACCAACAAACTACGGTGTTGGCCGTCACTCACAACCAGGAAGAAATCGACCAAGCTTCTCGTCTGATTACTATCAAAGGTGGAAAAATGGAGGAATCGAAATGACAAACAATTTGGAAATCAGTAATCTTTCTTTGCTTTTATCCTCTGTCCTCTTGATAGTTGCCTTGTTGATTGATTACAAAGAGAAATTGGGATTAGGAAACGACATTTTTATTGCGGGAATTCGCGCTGTCGTTCAATTATTCCTTATTGGATATGTATTGAGCTACGTATTACGAGTGGATAACAACTTTCTCACTTTAGCGATGGTTTTGTTCATTGTGTTCAACGCTTCTTATAACGCCCATACACGCAGTGAGGGGATCAACCGCTCTTTTAAAATTTCAACGACGGCTATTGGAGTAGGAACAGCCTTGTCCTTACTCATTCTTGTTTTTTCAGGAGTCATTGACTGGTCCCCTTCCCAAATCGTTCCAATTACAGGCATGATTGCCAGCAACGCCATGACTGCGATTGGAGTGACCTATCGGTCTTTGAATTCAAAATTTACGGACCAACGCCAACAGGTATTGGAAAAATTGGCATTGGGAGCCAATAAAAAACAAGCGTCCATGAGTATTGTAAGAGAAAGCGTCAAAACGGGCATGGCTCCTTCAATTGACCAAACAAAAACGGTTGGACTTGTCAGCCTACCAGGTATGATGTCAGGGTTGGTTTTTGCGGGAATTGATCCTGTTCAAGCGATTCGTTACCAAATTGTTGTGATGTTTATGTTGATTTCAGTTACTGCGATTTCTTCGTTTATTGCTAGTTATATGGCTTACCGTGAGTTTTATAACAATCGCAGTCAATTAATTATATGATTTGGGATGATACACTACTCTTAAAACCAGTGGTTACAATTTTATGTAGTTAAAAGAAGACCTCACGAGAATAATTGCAAAAAGAACTTCATTTTTTAAGGAAGAAGGATATTTTTGTCATCGAATCTTTGGAACGACTAGGGCGAAACTATGATGAAATTTTTTATATAGTGCAGCAACTGGATTGATTGAATCCTTTAATAAGCAAATCAAGAAATACAGCCACCGCAAGGAACAGTTCCAAAATGAAGAGTCGATGGAACGTTTCTTAGTCTCGTCTTTTGATACTCACAACCAAAAATTCCTAGGTCGCAGTCATAAAGGTTTCCAACAGGCCGAAGGCGAGCTCGAACAAATGCTGAGTCAACCGATGGAGAATTAGAAACAATCTACAGTAGGAAAGAACCATTTACACAAAATTATTGACGCTCCCAAGCTAAAACTCCTATTAATCGATCTACTAAAAATAAATAAAAAATTCTTTTCAATTTTTATTTATGGTATGACATAAATAAAGTAAAGTTATTCTTCTAGGTTAATCTTATTAATGCTCTTTCTCACTAGTGTTGCATGCAACACTAGTGAGAAAGAGCATTAAATATACTGCAAGGCAAGACATTTGGTAATTGAAGAATAACAAGCAAAAAAATAGCAGTCAGGTCTCTTGACAAAGTATAGTTGCTATTCTTTTTTTAGGCCCTACTTTAATGAAATTTTTGTTTGGAGGGAACGACTTCATTCCTTTGATTATTTCAGTTGAATTTAATAGAGAAGCCTGGCGTCTATTAAGAAATACTTTTCTTGATGAGCGTCAATTTTTTTAACGGAAATCTATCCTATACTAAATTCAGTAAAGAAAAAGGAGGAATCAAAGAAAGCTATTTTAAACAAACCAAAATTATAGGAGGAATAAATCATGACTGAAAATAAAGCTACTCAAGAAAGAACACCCCAAGAAAGATTGCAAGAAGAACAAGAACACAAGGAACATGTTCATCATACGAAAATTAATGCAGCGGCCATTGCGGATCATCTTTTAGGCAACATGCATACATTACATGTGAAACTGCACCAATATCACTGGTATGTAAAAGGAGCCAATTTCTTTACGTTGCATGAAAAATTTGAAGAGTTGTATAACGAAAATGAAAAATGGTTCGACAAACTTGCGGAGCGTCTAATTACTTCTGGGCATAAACCTGCTTCGACAACGGTTGAATTTGAAAAATATTCGATGCTTTCGGAAGATGCAGTTAATAAATACGCTAAAGCAGAAGACATGGTTGAAAATATTATCGAGGACTTCAGAAGCACTCGTGACCTAACTATTCGCGCGATTCGTTTAGCTCAAGACGAGGGTGACGATGCTTTAGAAGATACATTGATTGCTTTTAAAAATGACTTAGACAAGAACATTTGGATGCTGCAAGCGTTCATTGGTAAAGAAGCATTAGAAGATGATGACGCTCTTGATGAGGATGAAGATTAAGGTAAAAGTAGAAGCTGATTTAGGGATTGGAATTCTTTCCAGTCCTTTTTCCATTTTCTTGATGTGCATCAATTTTTTTGTAGTAAGAGACTTATATAATAAAAGCAGCGAATATAAACAAAATAAATAAAGGGGGAGAATGAATTGACTAAACATACCCATCATGAAATTGGCGACCACGCAGCCTGTATCCGCTTGGTTCCAATATTCAATCACTTAGAGGATAGCGCGATGAATTACATTGCTGAAAAAGCCCACACGAAACAGTATCAAAAAGGAGAGTTTCTGTTTCGTTCACAAGAAAAAGAGGATACTTTATATATTATCAATCGTGGGAAAATCCGTATTTATCGATTGGCAGACTCTGGCAAAGAGCAGCTAGTGCGGATCTTGAACCCTGGTGATTTCACCGGAGAATGGACCTTGTTCAACCCGGATACAGTACACGAGGAATATGCCGAAGCAACCCGAGATACCGTTGTCTGTATGATTCAGCAAAAAGATGTCCAAGATTTTCTGGAACAATATCCAGCTATTTCTTTAAAACTATTGGCGGAAATGTCTAAACGGTTAGAAAGTTCAGAACGTCAAACGACACAAGTAGCCTTGGAGAGTGTCATTACCCGTTTAGTTTTGTTTTTGGCAGAAAATGTGGAACCTGAAATGGGCAACTCTCCCACCATCACCCTGCCGATGGAAAAAAAGGACATTGCTTCCTACTTAGGAACGACACCTGAGACCATCAGTCGCAAATTTGGAGAATTGGAGGACGAGGGATTGATTCAACAGCTGTCTGGGAAAAGGATCAAGATTCAGGATTTAGATGATTTATTGCTTTACAGCGAATAATCGGACACACTTTTTTCTACACGTTGGTGTTCTGTCGCTCTTCATTAACAACGGGACAGAACTCAGTGCTTTTGCTTCCATCTGTCCGTTTTTGGCTTTTTTAAGACAGAACGACCTTCATTCATTGGAAAAATAAAAGCACAAACATGATAACCCTCAAGTTTTTTTGTTTTATTTTTCTTTAAGATAGGGTTGTCGAACAAAACGTAAAAATAAGTAGGGGTGAATGTGCATTATTTTTGGGTGATAGTTGCCATCACGTTGTCAGCAGCGGGTGCATTCTTTGTCGTCCCTTTCACCAAGAACACGATTGGCGGCGAAGCAAAAACGTCTAACGTTGTTGAGGCAGATAGGTTAGCTATGGAAAAAGAAGAGGAAGTTGTAAAAGGAGCCGGCGTAATCGGACACGGAAAAGTGGCGTATTACGAAGCGAGTGACCAGGGAGATAAAAGTGTATTCACTGTTTGGTTTCCATGGAGCTTAGCCGGAATCTTGTTCAGCATCACCATGACTAGAATGACGCGAAAAATTGAAGAAATGGAGCAAATAGAATGGAATTCGTATTAGGCGTTTTGAATCCCCATGCGGTGGAGATTGGTTCTGTTGTGATTCATTGGTATGGAGTCATTATTGCAGCGGGCATATTAGCGGCTCTCCAGTTGAGCACCAAGGAAGCAAAGAAAAAAGGACTGGAAGAGGATACCATTATCGATATGGCCTTATGGGCAATTCCGATTGGACTCCTCGGCGCTCGGCTTTATTATGTGTTATTTGAACTTGGTTATTATCTGCAAAATCCAGGACAAATCCTTGCGATTTGGAATGGCGGCATTGCGATTTATGGGGGATTGATTGCAGGAGGGGGTACGCTATATTGGTATGCAAAGAAAAAAGGTACTTCTTTGGCACTCGTTCTTGATATTTTAGCGCCCAATGTATTGTTAGCCCAGTCTATTGGTCGTTGGGGCAATTTTATGAATCAGGAAGCTCATGGTGGACCGGTTACTCGTCAATTCTTGGAAAATCTTTATTTACCTGAATTTATCATTGAACAAATGAATATCAATGGTACCTACTACCATCCGACTTTTTTATACGAGTCATTGTGGAGTTTGTTGGGCTTTGTCCTCATCGTCACTATACGGAACCGAAAACAGCTTTTGCGTCAAGGAGAAGTCGCTTTGAGTTACGTTTTGTGGTACTCAGTGGGTCGGTTCTTCATTGAAGGTATGCGAACGGACAGTTTATGGATTGGCGAGTAGATCCGCGTTTCACAAGCCTTGTCTCTGGCCCTGTTTATTGGCGCGATTGTAGTATGGTTTATACGCAGACAAGACTATCCACCAATTTATTATTATTCTGATGGCAATAAGGGGCAGAAAAAGACTATTAAGATGGTGAATTGAGCAAAAAGATAAAAAGAAGTGCAAAACTTGATATGCGTCAATTTTCGTTTGCTAAAAGTGAGATATACTACAGTTGTAAAGAGGAAAAGGCAGTGTTCATTAATCTGCTGCGGATAAAATAAAAACAAATAAAGGAGATAGGAATTATGGAAAAAGCTATATTGCAATTAGAAACGTTGTCTTGTCCAAGTTGTATGCAAAAAATTGAAGGTGCCTTGAAATCAGTTAACGGTATTGATAAAGACAGCATTAAAGTATTATTCAACTCCAGCAAAGTCAAAACCAATTTTGATTCAGCTGTCACTTCGATTGAAGAGATTCAAAAAGCTATCGAAAACGTAGGCTATCCGGTCCTTAAAGCAAAAGTCAAGGCCGCTTAACAGATTAAATGAACTAGGCAATTCTGGAAGAAAAGCTATTTTTCCGGGATTGCTTTTTTGTTGCAATCCGATTCGAGGTGCTTAGAAACGATAAAAGAGAACTTTCTAAACTTGATAGCCGTAAATTTTTATTCGATAAAAAGAGGGTATCGTTATAACTGTAAAGAGGAATAAGTGTCATTGAGGCTGTTAGATCAAAAAAATAGTGAGAAGGGACACGTATTTTTTCAAAACTTGATGTCAGTCAATTAATTACTTAGGCAATTATCTTATACTGTGTTTATCAATAAAAGAGAAATTAAATTTGGAGGGAAAAAGCATGCAACAATATATATTAAGCAAGAAAAATGTTATCACCGTCATCAGTGGATTGTTAATCGCACTCGGTTTCTTCAGTCACTTTGTTTTAGAAAACGTAGGACTTTCAGAGTGGTCTTTAATCATCGCCTCTGTCTTTGGGATTACGCCAATTGCCATTCAAGCGTTTCAAGCAATGAAAGTCAAAGTCATCAGTATTGATGTCTTAGTCAGTATTGCAGCGATTGGTGCGCTTTTTATTCAAAATTATGAAGAATCGGCTATTGTCACGTTCTTATTCTTATTCGGACACTACTTGGAACAACGAACATTGAACCAAACGCGATCTGCTATCAAAGAATTGACTGAAATGGCACCCGAAAGCGCCTTGAAACAAATGGATAATGGCGAATTTGAAGAAGTAGAAGTGGATGATGTAGATGAAGGGGATATCTTGCTTGTTAAAACGGGTGCGAAAGTTCCAGTGGATGGCACAGTCCTTACGGGCGAAGGGCATATCAATGAAGCTAGCATTACAGGGGAAGCTGTTCCGGTCAACAAGCTAGCTGATGCAGAAGTTTTTGCAGGAACCATTTTAGAAAACGGAACGATTCAAATCAGAGCTGACCGAGTTGGTGAGGACACCACATTTGGAAAAATTATTGAACTCGTGGAAGAAGCACAAGATTCTAAATCCGAAGCGGAACGGTTCATTGATCGCTTTTCTAAATACTACACACCAGCTGTCTTGGTTCTGGCAATTGTTGTATGGGCGTTCAGTCAAAATATTGAGTTAGCAATCACCATCTTGGTTCTAGGTTGCCCAGGCGCATTAGTTATCGGAGTGCCTGTCTCAAACGTTGCCGGTATCGGGAATGGTGCTCGTAACGGTGTTCTTTTAAAAGGGAGTGAAGTCATTCAAGACTTCAGCAATGTGGATACAATTGTATTTGATAAGACAGGTACTTTAACTGTCGGAAACCCAACCGTTGCAGCGACTGAACTGTATGAAAAAGATTCTGCTGAAACGCTTGGCTATCTGGCCAGTGTGGAACGGGAATCAGATCATCCATTAGCAAAAGCGGTCTTAAATCAAATTGGAGAAACAAATTTTTATCCTGTTGAAGGAACTGAAGTCGTGAAAGGCGGCGGAATCGTTTCAAGTGTAGCTGGACATAGAGTGGCTGTTGGGAATGTGGCCTTGATGGAAAAAGAAAATGTCACTCTCAGCAAAAAAGTGCAAAAAGATGTCAAACGGTTTGAACAACAAGGGAACTCTCTCGTTTTGACAGCGGTCGACGGTGAATTAAAAGTACTGATGGGCATTCGCGATCAAGTCCGTCCGGGTGTGAAAGCTAATTTGCAGGAATTAAAAGACTTGGGCGTGAAAAATCTAGTCGTTCTTTCAGGAGATAACCAAGGAACCGTTGATGTGGTCGCCGGCGAACTTGGTTTGACCGAAGCTCACGGCCACATGTTGCCGGAAGACAAATCGGCTTATATCGGAAAACTTCAACAACGTGGTCAAATTGTAGCCTTTGTTGGAGATGGCGTTAACGATAGTCCGTCCTTAGCTTTAGCAGACATTGGAATCGCAATGGGAAGCGGAACGGACGTAGCGATTGAAACATCCGATGTCGTTTTAATGAACTCGAACTTCAGCAACTTGCCTCACGCATTAGGATTAGTAAAAGCCACCGCAAATAATATGAAACAAAATATCGTGATTTCAATTGGAGTAGTGTTGGTCTTGTTGACCAGCGTCTTCTTCAGCGAATGGATGAATATGTCTATCGGAATGTTGGTTCATGAAGGTAGTATCTTGGTGGTAATTTTCAATGGCATGAGATTAATGAAGTATAAGTTGAAAGGTCGAAAAGAACAAAAAGAAGTATCAGCACCTGCAGAGAAAGTAAAAATATCTTAAGAATAAATTAGAAGAGGCTGAGACAATAGTCCATCCTTGAAATGACAAAAGCGGAAACTCAGATTTTTAAATCTGGGATTTTCCGCTTTTTTGAGTTCTTGAAAAAAAAGAAGAGTATTGTATTAACGGCAGTTGATCGTAAGTTAATTATTTTAATGGGAATCCGTGACCAAGTTCGAGCAGGTGTTAAACAAGACCTACAAAAATTAAAATCACTTGGTGTTAAAAATCTCACTGTATTATCAGGGGATAATCAAGGCACAGTTAATTTAGTTAAAAAGGAGCTAGGATTAACCGAGGCTCATGGCGATATGTTACCTGAGGACAAGCAAGCGTTTCTAAAAGAAAGACAGTCTACTGGTGAAATTATTGCTTTTATTGGTGATGGTGTGAACGATAGCCCTTCTCTAGCTACTGCAGAAGTAGGGATTGCTATGGGAAATGGGACAGATGTGGCTATTGAAAGTTCAGATATTGTTCTAATGAATTCCAATTTTAATCGTCTCCCCCATGCTTTAGGTTTAGCTAAAGGGACATATGCGAATATGAGACAAAATATTCTAATTGCTGTTGGTGTGGTGATAATATTATTGGTTAGTTTAATATTTAGTGAATGGATGTCTATGTCGATAGGTATGTTAGTTCATGAGGCAAGTATTTTAGTAGTTATTTTAAATGCAATGAGATTAAGAAGATATCAATTAAGATAATTGATCTATGTCAATTATCTTAAAAGAAATGTCCTGTATAATTTATTTAAAGGAGTGATAGATATGACTAAAGCAACATTAAAATTAGAAACATTAACTTGTCCATCGTGTTTACAAAAAATTGAAAGTGGTTTAAAACAGACAGCTGGTGTAGAAAAAGATTCTGTAAAAGTACTGTTCAATGCAAGTAAGGTAAAAGTAGATTTTGATGAAGAACAAGTCAATTTGAGTACAATTGAAAGAGCTATTGAAAACCTAGGATATTCAGTTATTAGTTCAAAAGTAAAGGAAGGTGTATAAAATGACAACAGCAAATGAAAGACAAGAAAAATTAGCTGCTGAAAAAGCATATAAAGAACACATTCATCATACTAAGATTAATGCTGTAGCTGTCACAGATCATATACTTGCTAATATCCATACCTTACATGTAAAATTACATCAATATCATTGGTATGTGAAAGGCACAAATTTCTATTCATTGCATAGTGTTTTTGAGAATTTATACAATGAGAATGAGACATGGTTTGATAAGATTGCAGAACGTTTACTAGCTTCAGGATTTAAGCCAGCTTCAACAACTACTGAATTTCAGGAATTTACAATAATTTCTGAAGATCCGTCTGAAAAATATTATTCTGCTGAAGAAATGGTCATACAGTTAGTAGAAGATTTTAGGACTAATCGTGAATTTACCGTTCGTGCAATGCGTTTAGCACAAGAAGAAGCAGATGATGCATTAGAAGATTTACTAATTAGTTATAAAGATTACTTAGATATAAATATTTGGCAACTTCAAGCCTTTGTTAACAAGGATGCGTTAGAAGATGATGACTATATAGATAACGATTAATTAGGAGGAAAGCTGTATGGCACACCATCACCACCATAGTCATATAGATTGTATACGTTTAGTTCCGATTTTTAATCACCTAAATGAAGAACAAATGAGTTTAATTGCGCAATCAGCGCAAGAAGTACATTATGCAAAGAATGCGTTGTTATTTGGAAATGGTGATAAAGATGACACACTTTATATTATAAATAATGGGCGTGTACGTGTTTATAACTTAAATGAATCTGGTCGTGAACAAACTGTACGCATATTAAATCCTGGTGATTTTATGGGAGAAGTGGCTATTTTTCAAACTGAAAGTTACCATTCTAATTATGCTGAAGCAATATCAGAAGTGAGCATATGTAGAATTCATAAAAAGGATATGGATGACTATTTAGGCGCTTACCCAGAAATTATGAGAAGAATACTATCAGATGTTACGAAACGTTTACAGGTATCAGAAAAGCAAACGATGCAGGTTGGTATGGAGCAAGTAGAGTCTCGTATTATTGATTTTCTATCAGAATACGTTGAAGATGAAGAAAACCATACTTATGTGACTTTACCAATGTCGAAAAAAGATCTAGCCTCGTACTTGGGTACAACCCCAGAAACAATAAGTCGTAAGTTCTCATCATTGGAAGAGAGAGGTTTAATTAAACAGCATACTCAAAAATATGTTGAGATATTTGATTTAGATAAGTTATTATTTGCATCAAGTTAAGTTAAATGGTTCTGTGTCAAATAGTATTGGTCAGCAACACTATTTTTACCAAATGTTGAAAAATGAGGAACAGGATCTTCTAAACTCAAACCTAAAAACCAGCGATAAGCGATATTCACTTCTATTTCTTTTATTGTTTGTCTCATACTTTTAATACCAAATAGATATTGAATCATTGGTAATTTAATTAGAAGAATAGGATCCAAGCTAGGACGTCCTTGGATTTCATCGTATTTCTCTTTAACCAATTCATAAATAAAGGAGAAATCAATACATTGATCTATTTGCCGCAATAAATGGTCCTGTGGGACCAAGTCTTCAAGAGAAAAGAAACCGATTTGTGCGCGTTTACTCATATCTTGTTTTGAGAGCATCTGGATACACCTCCAATTGATACTCTTATTTTAACGGATAAAAAAAGACAAAGCACTAAAAACTAGTACTTTGTCTACAGTCTGAAAGCCCCATTTAAGGGGCTTTTTTATCTATAAAATAAAGTTCAGAAAAGTCTCAATCGTGCCACTTTCATACATGATGTATAGTCCAAGTGGAATGAATACTAAGGGCACAATGATTCGCTCGTATTTTTCAATTGTCTCGGATATTAACGGAATAGAAGATAGCACCCGACTAAGCTCGCAAAAGATAATTATGCCGATTGCAAACACAAGCAACGCCACGAGGGTCTGTGACCAATCTAACGAAGCAAAATAAGGTATATAGATACCTAAATTATCTCCGCCAGACGCAATTGTCAGCAATGTGACTGTCCAAAACAGTTGATTTGCCTTGCTTTGTTCTAATCTTTCAATAATTTCTTCCTCTTCTTCTTCCTCACCTTCTCCAACAATTGCAAAGCGAATCCCTAAATAGATAGGGATTAAACCAAGCAATCCAACCATCCATGCTTCAGGCACGAAATTGACGACATAAGCAGCAACTAAACTCGCCCCTACAAGTAAGCCAGTTCCTAGATATTGCCCCGCATAAATATGCCATTTCTGTTTATTCTGTGATAGCTGTGCAAATAAAATAATTAAAATAATTAAATAATCGATACTGGTGGAAATATAAACACCAATAGCAGATATGATTGTCTGTCCCATAAAAAAACCTCCAGTATTAGTCAGTAATAAATCAGCAGATTTTAGGAGAGCACAGACACATTAATTTAGCTATCGCTAATGGGTAATGTCGAACGTAGGAAAGCATTTTACTCCTCCTCAAAACGTAGTTACAAAGTAATTTCTAACTGGAATTCGGTGACTACTTCCTTGTAAAGTATAACCCACTATACTTTACAAGGTAAAGTGTGGGCTCTCCGAGGGGTCTTGCAGACGGCTCTGTCGGCTCTTTTGAGCCGAGTATCAGCGCACCCTTATGGTGGCATTTAGCTGATACCTGTTTGACGTTTTGCTACTCTACCTTTTCGGTAGGTATGCAAACCTCAAACCAAAATAAAAACCCCCTTCGACTTTCGTCAGGGGGCTTTTATATTTAAGTGCATTTAATTTTGAAGATTACCCTCAAAATATAGACCAAAAACATCGACATTATTATTAATGGTTTGATGAAAACGAGTGATATTTTTGAACGTAAATTCATCACTATGATTTTCAAAGTATCTTCTTAACTGAATAATATTTTTTAAATCATTATCTGCAACAACAGTTAATAATTCATCTTTAAATTTACCAGTCATCTCTCAAAAATCTCCTAGCTATTTTTCTTCTTTAACCACATACCGTCAATCATCTTGTTGATTGCTAAAGTATTATTATTAATTGCCACGTCAAACAATTCATCTGATTTTTGAATACAAATCATTAAAATGGTAATTATGATATTGATTTTTGGGATTCTTTTCCAGCTGGAATGGACGAGTTAGCGAAAATTTTTAGAATGGTTGTCATGGGTGAAGATACCGTAAAAGGAATTGCATTAACTATGGAAATATTGCGGATGCTGCGACTATAGCTAAAGAAGCCTTAGAGGCGTTCTGTGACTTACTACAAGAAGAAGGAAAAGGTTGCTTTAAAGATCCAGAAAAAATTGCCAAATCATTCAACGTGCAATTACCATGAGTTATCGTTTAGGTAGACTTGCACAAGAATCCATCAATGTCGTTCTAAGTGTTCTTGTACGTGAAATTCGTGCGCTTGAAAAGAACATCAAAGACTTGGAAAAGCAATCAAGCAACTATTTGTCGGCATTCGAGAATATCAATATTTGCCCGGTGTTCCAGGTATTGGAAAGGTGTACTCCACTTAATTAATCGTTGAAATCGGTCAAATTGAACGATTGGAAAATCAAACAAAATTGGCAAAATATGCAGGCTTATATTCGAAAGTCAAACAATCTGGTAACTGTCAGTCATAAAATACACCTCTGACAAAACAAGGGAATCGCTATTTTGGATACTACTTAGTTAAAGCTACCAACTCTATAAAAAAGTATCTTCCTGAATATAAAGTTTTTTATCAAAGCAAATGTAAAGAGGTCCCAAATATAAACACAAACGAGCAATCGTCTTAAGTTACGCGTCTTGTGGATACGCTACTACGTAACCATCGACTCTACGCGTTGCCAAGGAGAGTAATAGGTAAATAACATTCTGTTATTGACGCAAACCTTTGAAATCCCCTGTAAAAAATTTGATTTTAGACGGAGCTAGTTAAGTGCGCTTCAAAACAGGTTACACAATAAAAATATTTTCAATCTTCAACTTGACTTATTACCATTAGATTTATTGACAAGAGCCTTTAAAATATATCTATTTTCGGTTTTTTATATTCAACAAGAAAAGACAAGATTCTCGAAGTACTGGAAGATTCTCGTCTTTTCTTTCATTTCATTGTTATTTAAGAGTTATCGTTACGATAATTTTGTCCATTTATTTTCTTAAAATCACAACTAAATTTTATCATAAAAAAAATGATTCCTATAAGTTAGACTAAGAATCTAACTTTTGGGGATCGGTTCAAAAAGTCTAGTTTCTTTATAAATTCATGAAATTATCAAATTCTAAAAATTCATTATATCCGAGAATGATTGAGGAAGAGAACAAATCTCTTGTCGAAGAAATAAAAAATGCACGAGAAAAAATTGCTTCTTTCACTGAAGAAAAAGAATATCAAGTCGGAGAGTAGTTAGCAAAAACGTAAGATTCAATCACCACTTTGGAGAATACGATTGAATCATTTAAAGGGAACATTTCAGATAATCAAACCAAAATTTCTGATATCGAAAAGACGATTCAGTTGATTGAATCGAAAATTGACGAACTCAAAAAAGGTGTGTGAGATAACATGTCAAAGAAACGAATTCCGGTATTTTTAGACACGGAACATGAAGATGCTTTGAAAGAATTAAAAACCTATCTGCCCGTTGACGTGGATATTAAAGATAGTCCGATGATTCGATATGCGCTGCTTGAATTACTTAATCGGGTGAGAAAAGAAATAAATTTCGAAAAAAAAAGTATTGGATTCTTTGTCTTTATTAGAGATTATGACCAATGCAAAATTGGAGCAAGATCATACCAAAATACAAGACTTTTTTTCTTCTGATGTTTATCAAGAAGCAGTCACAATGAGTAAGAAAGTTGTTCGAAATAAGAACTATCGCTTTAAAAACAGGAAGGACGAATCAAAGAAAGAAGAAAAGAAAAAGGTCAAATCTGTTCAAGAAGATGTCAAAAAAGAACGTGATTTTAATGATATTGTTTCCCAATATTTACCAAAATAATTGAGGGTTGATGGTGGCACCTAGGTGGCACTTTTTACAAAAAGTACCACCTAGGTGCCATCGGTAGTGGTATCTGGGTGCCACTAAAAAAGCCGCAATGATATCACTTTGAAATCTCTTAAAACCCAATAGGCACAGCCTATTTTCCACCTTCTAACTAGAAGGTGGGGGTATCTACCTTATGCTCTTTCCCTTTTTTTGATCTAAAAGAAGCAATCGATTTACCTGTTCCTTCCCTTTTTTATCAATATTTTTTCCTAAACGGTGAGTATAATTGTCGCTTTTCATTTTTATTTTAATATTCAAATTGAAGACAAGGAGTTCGGTTATTTGATTTATACAATTAGTGACATTCAAAAATTATGTACACCAATATTTTTAGAATGGAAAATAAAAAAAGCTTTTCTGTTTGGGTCATACGCTCGAAACGAAGCAACAGAAACCAGTGATTTAGATATTTTAATCGACGGTGAGGGGTCTTTGCTCCAAAATATATTTGATGTGATTCGGTTAAAAAGTAAATTAAGTAGCGCATTAAAAAAAGAGATCGACCTTATTACACTACGTGCAATCAACGCAGAAACAAACCAAAAAAGAAACCCACTTCTCAAAGAAAATATAGAAGCAGATTGTGTAATGATTTATGATTTTAAAACGAGCGACTCATTTAAAGTAAAGGGTTGAAGCGCAGATACCATTGATCAATTTTTACAAAACTTTTGATTAGTTAGAGAGAAAAAACTTTGCAAAATAGTTTACTTTCGTTATGATAAAAAAGAGAAATGGCGTACAGCGTTTGCTGTGCAGACGCTGTAGGATTTTTGCGCTAGCAAAAAATCCTTGTAGCCTTTCTGGTGTCACTTCAGCTTGCTGTGAGAGCAGAAGTGACCGTGAACCCCCATTTACTAATAGGGGGGTTAGGAAACGACTTCCTACATGTAACGAGGTCAGAAAAACCTTAGTGCTGCAAGGGATTGAGCATTTTTAAAGTTGGTTACATTTTTGACCGATAAAAGTTGAGAATGTAACCAACTTTTTTAGACAGAAAATCGCAAATAGTTTTAATGTAAAAAAACGATCGGTACTGATTGCTGCATTTTGATTTTTTCAAAATTTCTTGCTATAATAAATGTGCGAAGCGATATTAAAGAACAAGCATGTTTACACCAAAAAGCCCTCCTACTGCGAATAGGAGGGCTTTTTTTGCGCTGTTGCGACTCCAGCGTTGGGGCCAGAAGGCAACTGCTTCGACTATCGGCTAATCGTCTAGCCAGCGATCAACTAGTAAGAGTACTAGACCCACGAATAGTGGAGCGATAATCAGCGATATTAAAGTTTCTAGCATATTTACACCCCCTCACGGGGCAGTTGCCATTAACGAGTATAACATGAACAATTCAAGTGATCAGTTGTTTCTTTATTTTCTATTGTCTTTATAATAATCCATAAAAAGAGGAGTTGATCTTGTGCACGGTGCAGAGGATTCTCGGCTAACCTATGAACTTTCCCGCTACTTGACCAATACAGAATGGGATCGAATCGAACGAACCAAAAAAATTTATGAAAGGATCAAGAGTGAGGAAGAACTGAACCAACTCAGTAAATCCACAAAAATCCCTTTCGACCATTTACGGCTGATCATGCAAGGTGAGATCATAGCGGACGACTATATACTAAAATTACTAGAAGAAAACATGTAGTTTTCTTACTACATGTTCCTCTACTTTGATTGCTGCATTCAATCGGTTTCGCTTGGCAAAGCGAATTCATGTATACTAAAAGAAAAACAAACGAGGTGGCACCCTTGTGACAACGGACAGATAACCAAAACAAATGTTGACAGTAAAAGAACTTGCTGAACTTTTTGGTATCAGCAGACAAGCTATGAGGAAACATGCTGACAACCTAGAACCAACGTACCTTGCCAAAAACAGCCAAGGGTATAAGACAGTTCTGTGGTCGGGAGTGTTGCACCTTGCTGACAAGCTAGGACGTGGCTAGGACGCGCTGAGTTGCTTGAAGCGTTCGAAATTCCTGACGTAGCAAGCTCTGACAGTATAGAAACGAAGTTGTTTGCACAGTTGCAACAAAAGGATGCACAAATTGATCAGCTACAGTCGTTATTAGCCCAACAACAAAAACTTCTTGATCAGCAACAACAACTAACTTTGCAAGCGAACAAACAAATACTGTTTCTGACGTCGCAGGAACACTTCTCAGAAGATTTAAACAAAGAATGCAACAATGATACCAAAAATTTTAAAACGTCTCAAAGTGGTTATGAGACCCCCTCAGAACATAAGGGGAAATTTACTCCTGAAAATGAAGTCGTGCGACTGAAACAAGAAGGACAGAAGAAGTGGTGGCACTTTTTCCGTGAAACCTAAGATAGCGTTGAAAGGATGAATTGTGTATGTCGTTTTCAGCTTACGTTGACAGCTATCCTGTGACTGCGTATATCGTAGGTCACCTTGGTTTATCAGTGGGTGATTTTTGTCGACAGTATGAATTCGATCCCACAATCGTCACGGGCGTCACGGGGTGGCGAACAGCGAATCGTTCCGTTTTCTCCTTGCCTGCTGACTTTGTGGAATGCCTGGCTATTACGTCCGACAAAACAGCGGATCAAGTCCGCTACATTTTACGCTTGTTAGAAAAGCAACATTTCGCTTATCTTGCGACGAGTCCAGTTTGGAACATAACACCGTTCCAACTCGTCCCCCCGATTTCTTCACAAAAGACCCAAAGAGAAGAAGCTTGATTTACCGACGTTTTAGGCTCCCAACATAGCTAGACCAATTGAAAATCACAAAGAACGCCCGTCAATCGTTTGATTGACGGGCGTCTTGTGTTAACTAATATTTAAACTAACTGAGTTAATCCAAAAGTGTTATTGTTGCGATTGCTGTTTTCAATATGATTAAGTGCTTTTTTGTTGTTTCAACTTCTACTCTCATAGAATCTTCAAAAATATTTATTACTGTACCTCTAATATTTTCTATTTTATCGTTTAAAAATAGAATGTCTACTTGTGAGCCTAATAATACTTTCATTTCTAAATACCTCTTATTTCCTTTCAAGAATCACTTTTTTAGATGGCATATTACCATGTATTATAAACTCGAATATGATCCAGAACTTCCTCTGTCGTGCTTACTTGCTTGATATAAATTGCATACCCACTTACCCATTCATAACCATTTCGAACATTTAAAGCCTTATAGCGCTTATTATAATAGTCCCCAACTGCTGCTCCTGTAGCAATTTTATGCTTTCTATAAGCTGCAGATAGAACATCCACTCTGTAAGCACGTGTGCGATTAAAAACTGGTATAGGATCTTCAACAGTATATTTATATACAGATCCAACTTCTTCTGTCGAGTAACCATATTCTTCTAAAATCGAGCTAATTGTTTCTAAGTCTTCAACTTTTTCTAAAACTACCGTTTCGTTGTCAATAGTAGCAACCTTCGTTTCTGAAGCTTCAACATTTTTAGAAAACAATACGCCCAAAGACAAAACTACTCCCAATAAAAACAAATATTTCTTCATGCACAACACTTCAAACTATTGCTAATTTTGATTGATTTGATTCCACTTATCTTTCGCATTAGTAAAAACATATTTAACAACTTTTATATCTTCACTAGAAACTGTTTTTCCAGTTGTTTCGTCTATAACGTTAAAACTCGAATCCATGTGTACCGTTTCACTGATATTTCCGCTTTTTGTCCATGTCACTTGAAAATCATTGTCATTTCCATCGTAATCAACTAATACGCCATTTTCATAATCTGTAGCTGTAATAGGAAGACTGGCTGGCACTTCGAATATATTTTCAGTATTAAGTTCAACAACAGAATACCCAATATCATTTTCATTGGTAGTATACGTTCTCCCAGTTTTTTCCCATGTTGAAACTTGGGAATACAAATCAGAGAGTTTATTGTTTTGAACTGTAGCAAGTCCTGTAACTCCCCCACTCAATACCACAAAAAACAAAATAACTACAATCACCATTTTTTTGAGCACTTCATATTTTTCTTATCTTCTCCTTTCTTTCGAATTTCTTACTCGAACATTTAATATTTTGAAAAGTTTAAATATTGTGAAAATTATATCGAATCAATATATTTATATCAAATAAATTTATCGAACAAGCAAGTGGACTATAAATCCGTCCACTTGCTTGTTCTTGTTAAGGATACATCGGAATGGGACTATCTGAAGTGGTTTCCAATGACTGAAGCCAGTCAAATTCTTCGCTGATTGAGGTAAATGGACTCTTCCCTCCCAGATTTGGACTGCCAGGGGGGCAAATCGATCAAGCTGAAGTGATAAAAGAGTTTGATGCCCAACTGGACTATTTAACTAGGCTTGGCTTAACTATAAGCTACTTTGATACGCATATGCTGCTCGAACTGTATTATCCGGAATTAATCCCGATTTTCCGTGAGTGGACGAATCAAAAAGGCTGATTAATCATCTTGACTGGTACGATCTGAGACAAGACCTAGTACCTCACAGCGTTCCTACTGTAGAAACCGGTTTAAAGCTTTGGATAGATTGGCTGAGTGAACGAACGGAAGACTATCGGTTTACGTTGATGCATCCAATGCTGCCTAGTCGTGAGGAATTGTCATTTACCAATAGTCGTTCATCTATTTATTGATTATGATATGTTGGTTGAATTACTGAATACCATGAAAGACAATGGCCATTTTGAAGAATTCAAACAGCTGGCAAAAGAGGAAGATATTTTCAAGAAAGCTACTTATGGTGAGGGAGATCCTAACAAAGAGAAAAAATCATTTTACGAGGGCCGAATGTACGGGCCGGATGGCATATATTATCGATTAGGAAACAGTATCCTCCAAGAACTGAAAAAGGAAAATGATTCTTCCCAACAAGACAACCCTTTCCGTCCGTCTTCGCTATCAGGTAAACAAAACCCTAACAAAGAAATATACAATAGAATGAAACAGGAGTACTTCAAGGGGAAAGAAACGAATGAAAGTCGATCACCGCCAAAGCGAAATCCAAATGAGCGAATCAAACCATTTAAGGAATCATTCAAGTATCGTCGGTCGGTCACAAATCAAGTCAAACACCTAGAACGGGTGACGAGCAATGAATTTGATCAATTCAAAAATAAAGTAGCTTTTGAAAAGCTGCAGCGTGAAATCGAACAAGCAAAAATGAGTCAAGAGTCAGACCTATTCAATTAGGAGAAAGAGGAAAGTCATGGAAAATTATTACTTTATCAATAGCGTGGATCCAGAGAACCAAATGATGCGTA
This sequence comes from Enterococcus sp. B2E4, assembly GCF_030499455.1. Lineage (NCBI taxonomy): Bacteria > Bacillati > Bacillota > Bacilli > Lactobacillales > Enterococcaceae > Enterococcus > Enterococcus sp. B2E4. Next base: position 718,750 of record NZ_JAUKPK010000001.1, on the reverse strand, counting down.
TTCAAGAAGTGGGTGCTGGCGAAATGAGTGCGCAACAGGTACGTATCACGAAAGAGGATGCCGATGTTTATTCTTTAATGTTGGATGAAGCAACGCAAGAAGGGGAGCCGTTGATCGTTCAGCTGGATCTAAAATAAAGTCAAAATCAGCCGTAGAAAAATTTTTTTCGACCAGTACAAATAAAAACCGATTTTCTTTTTTTAGAAAGTCGGCTTTTAATAACGAAGCTAATTTAGTTGAAGTAGTTGCTCAATAATCGAAGAGCTGCCTGGTAAAAATAAAAGTAGACTACCTATGACTAACAAGATCCCTAAAACAAAACAGGCTATTACGAATTTGGTTGATCTAGATACTTCTTTATTTGAAACACTTATGATCAACAAAGTTATACCGACAGCTAACGTTAAAAAATACCAAAATCCCATTGTTATCGCCCACTTTCTTTGAATAGTTTTTACTTTCAAACTGTTTAATAAATTTTATCATAGACAAGAAGAACTAATCCTTGTACAAGAAAAATATATGTAAAGTTTAAACTTTCTTATACTAAATAAACTAAGTATTTAGAAAATTGATCGTAAACCACCTTCAAGGAAACTGATAGAACAATTTAAAAATTGTTAGAGTTACTTTCAATTAGTAAATAGCAGAATAAAAAAAATAAGATCGGCGAAAGCCGGTCTTTTTTTGGAGGGAAATTTGATGGAAGAATAGGACAATAATCGACAAGAAATAGACAATAGTCGATTAGCAAGAGCAAAAAGAAAGTTGGAACGTCTGAAGAGAGACTACAGTGCGCAAATTTCAAGAGTCTTTGACCATCAAGCACAAACAAACGGTCAGCCGAGCTGGTCTATCAAGTAAACGAGGGCGAACATCAAAGAAAAAAGTCTCTCGAACAGTGACTACTTTAATATGAAAAGAGGAAAAACGTGCGATTATTTGATGTTCACCAATTTGAATTACCTGAAAAAGAGGTGATTGATTGGGATAAAACCAAAAGAGAGATCGGATCGATGTTCTCTAGTTATCTTGTTTCAAGAGAAAGGATGGGATTGACGAGGATGTCGCCGATACATTCAACGTATTCGCTCTTAGACCAAGATATACCAGAAATCAAACACTCTAGCTTTGTTCAAGAAAATCAGCAGTTCAAACAAGAGTTTCTTTATTTTCACCACTTATTTTCTTTGGGTCTGACGGCCATTAGCCATCCATATAAACCAGAAATCACCGATCGGAGACGAAAGATTTTTTTGATGCGTTTTGTCTACGGATTATCAATCATGTGAGCGATCGGATCCATTATCAGAAAAATGTGATCGTCGATGATTCTCAATCCAGCTTACTGCAGTTTGCGAATGCTTTGTCTATTTTAGCTTTAAAAGAACAAGAGATCTCTGCCTGATGTTGGTACTTTTTTCTATTGATCACTTCGGGTTGTGTCCACAACACGGTTTCTGAAGGAGCGATGGTGGTAGCTGGAGCGACTGAAGGAACAAGCTTATTGGCTTAAATAATGTTGATAAAAAAACGCTAAAAACCTTGATAAATATAGGTTTTCAGCGTGGGTTATGGTATAATATGAGTACAGTAAAGTTTGTGACGGTGGCTATCTTTTGGAAGGTGGTGATGCTTATGAAAGTAAGTGTTCACTCTTTAGAAAGGAGAAGCTTTTTGTCTGTAGCTGAAGCATTAGGGCTAATGATTAGTTTCGGTTCTTTAATCGCAACGATCATCTTTGGCATCCTAACAGCAGTGAAAAATGACAAAAAAAAATAACCGTCTACTTTAGCAGGTCACGGTTATTTTCGTTTAAATAATAGTACTGCCACCGTCTTAAACGGTGCTGTAGGGGAGTTGTTCGCGCAACTCCTCTTTACATATTTAGTATAGCAAGATTTCAGTGAAATATCAACCTTTTGCTCTACAGACGTGCCTTGCACGTCTATTTTTTGGCCCTCTTAAGTGGTGGAGGCGGCTGGAACATGGAGGGCAAAAAAGATCACTTTTCTTTCTTAAAAAAGGTCTAATTGCCACCATTGTTCCGAAATATAAACAACCATTTTCTCGTTATTCTTAATCCATCAGGTACTTGAAACACCTTTCATACGCATGAAGAAACTGAGTGAACAATGAAAAATGGTACAACAGAAAATAAGGGCACCTTTTTAGATCTTTTCAGGAATCGGAGGATTTCGTTTAGGGATGGACCAAGGTGGCTACCGATGTGTTGGGTATTGTGAGATCGATGGCCATGTCAGAAAAAGTTATCAATCAATTTTTGACAAAAAACAGTAGGTAGAAATGCATGATATCACAAAACTTTCAGATGAATTTATTCAAGGAATAAAAGGTTTTTCAGATACTATTTGAAATGGTATATTTTTAAAAAAGGAGGATTTTAAATGAAAAAAGTTATTTGGTCAATGCTTATTTTAGGTTCTGTTATTGGTAGCACATCAATCGTATCAGCAGATTCTATCTCTAATAGTGAGGACACCGTGGAACTATCTCCTAAGTAGGAACAAGTTCAAATAGCAGTCGAAAACAATGATGTATTATCGGAGGTTTCATGGGCTTTAGATTATACACAACCTGTACAAATTCAAGCATTAGCAAAAGCGGTAAGTGATTACAGTCATTCAGATTATTTTTCTTCGGTAAAATGGATCACTAGAGATGGTAAAGTATCTTTGAGTATAACTCCTAAGGCTATATTAACCAAAAACCTTCCTTCAGGAAATGGAGGAGCTGCACATATTGGTAACGCTTGGAACAAATTATTGCCTAAACATAAAAATGATAAGAATTGGAAAAACACAAATGGTATGCTAGATCAATATTTGTGTCATGCACAATGGGCCAGTGGTATGAAAACTCCATGGAATATTGAGCCGTGGAGACCAGATGTTAGCTATGCTGCTACTGTTGCAAAGGCATGTAATCCTTAATGAGAATAGTAATTAAAGTTATTTCAAGTATTTTTGCTTTGATCTCGATTTTGCTTGTATTATTTTTGTTTAAAAATCAGTTGACCTCTGGATCAGTATTTTCATATAGTTATTATGAAAAAGAAATCTCTGCAAAAACTTCAGTGACTACTAAATCAGATATTAATAACTTTGACTATGTACTATTTACAAGAGAATCTTGTCCGTATTGCAATGCATTTGCTCCTAAACTATTTTTATCTTCTCAATATGAAGATAAAAAATTCTTGATTATAGATACGGACACAAAAGAAACTAATCCTTCTACTTTATGGTATATTAATGAGTTAGAGATAACCGAAGTTCCAACTACAGTAAATATGAAAACTAAAGAGCGCTTATCTTATACCGATCAAATTGGTAGCATAAATAATTTTTTAGAATAGAGGTTGATTTGATGTTAGAAAATATCGTTTTTTTTCTTACTGTTGTCCCATTTTTGCTACAAGTGTTTTTGTTACTTATAGTCTATAAAAAGGATAATAATCGAGAAAAATATAAAAATTACTTACTTTATATAATTACTATATTGAATATCATTTCAGTTCTTGCATTTTCTGTAATGCAAGGATACCTTGTAGATGCATACGTAATTGAATCAACATACGTAATGTTCGTCCCTGCAGTCCTAACAGGAATCGCTGCTTTAATTACATTTATAAAGATCTAATTAGAAAGAGGACAATTATTGTTCTCTTTTTTGTTAGGATAGGGTGCTCTTGATATTGTCGATTTATTGTGCCGCTAAGACAAAAATAGATGAGAATAATATGGTTTTCTATTTTCAAGTTTAATACAAAAGGGTCAGAAACTTAAGGGTTTATGAGCTCTCTTTGATTGCTATAACTATAAAAGAGTTCAAGATAGAATATTCTTTAACAGTTTTTCTATGCTAAATTAACCTACAGTGAGAGTACTAACTATGCTATTAATTCCTATTTACTTAGAAATTATGAGTAAACAACTTGACCTTATATAGATGGTTGTCTATATTACATATATAGACAACCATCTATATAAGGAGGGTCGAAAAATGAATTATGAATCTCTTTCATTAGTATTAAAATCTCTAGCGAATCCAAATCGTATGAAAATAGTAGATGTGCTTTCTTGCGGTAGTTTGTGTGCATGTGATTTACTTGAATATTTTGATTTTACGCAGCCTACACTTTCTCATCATATGAAAGTACTTGAAAAAGCGGGTGTCGTTTGTGTAAGTAAAAAAGGGCAATGGCACCATTATTCATTGAGGGAAGAATTTGTTGTAGAATTTATGGAATCTATTCAACAATTACTTGTAAATAATGAAGATAACTGTGTATGCAAAGTAAAAGAAGAATCTAAGTAGGAGGAAAGTAAAAATGAAATCAAAAGTTAAAGCTGAAGGGTTAGGCTTTTTTGAAAAGTATTTAACTCTATGGGTAATTTTGTGTATGATAATCGGAATATTGATTGGACAGTTTGCTCCAGCTATCCCTGATACATTAAGTCAATTTGAGTATTTTCAGGTCTCAATTCCAACGGCTATTTTGATATGGTTGATGATTTATCCTATGATGTTAAAAATTGATTTTACCAGTATTGTTCGTGCTGCTAAAAAACCTAAGGGATTAGTTATCACGTGCGTTACTAATTGGCTTATTAAACCGTTTACGATGTATGGCATTTCAGCACTCTTTTTTTATGTGATTTTCCAACAATTGATTCCAATAGAACTAGCAAAAGAATACGTCGCTGGTGCGGTTATTCTAGGAGCTGCACCATGTACAGCGATGGTTTTTGTGTGGAGCTACCTAACAAAAGGTGACTCTGCCTATACTTTGGTTCAAGTCGCAATCAACGATTTAATTATCCTAGTATTATTTGCACCTATTGTTGCTTTTTTGCTAGGCGTTGATAATGTAAGTGTCCCTTTAGCCACTTTATTACTGTCAACTGTTCTATTTGTAGTTGTCCCACTGTTTTTAGGCTTCATTACTCGAGTGTTGATCATAAAAAAAAGAGGTTTAACCTATTTTGAAAATGTCTTCTTGAAGAAATTTGATTCAGTGACGATTATTGGTTTATTACTAACTCTGATCATTATTTTCTCCTTCCAAGGTGAAAGAATTATTTCCAATCCATTGCATATTTTATTGATCGCAATTCCTTTAACGATTCAAACGATTTTAATATTTACAATTGCTTATAGTTTGTCAAGATTTTGGAAGTTGCCACACAATATTGCTTCTCCTGCTGGAATGATAGGAGCAAGTAACTTTTTTGAGTTGGCAGTAGCGGTATCAATATCACTTTTTGGATTACAGTCGGGAGCAACTTTAGCAACAGTCGTAGGCGTACTTGTGGAAGTGCCAGTTATGTTAATTTTAGTTAAGGTTTCTAATAAAACAAAAGACTGGTTCATAAATCCGGAATCTTTGAGTGAAATCAAGAACGTATAAAGGATAGGTGTGGAGAAATGAAAATCATCATTATTGGATCTGTCGCTGCTGGAACAAGTGTCGCTGCAAAAGCAAGAAGAAATACTGAAGATGCAGAGATTGTTTTGTATGATAAAGATATGGATGTGTCTTACGCAGTTTGTGGGATTCCATATGCAGTGGGGGGAGAAGTGGAAAACTTTGATGAACTGACGCCTCGTAATGCTGAATGGTTTAAAAAAAGGTACGACGTAGATATTCATACCTCTCATGAAATAACTCTGGTTGACTATGATAAAAAATTGGTGCACGGAATCAGTCTAATTACAAAAAAATCATTTACCAATAATTTTGATGTTTTAGTGTTGGCCACAGGATCGGTTTATAATACCCCAGAAATATTTGTTAATAGACATTTTGAGAATGTTTTTCAGGTGAAAAATATTTCGAGTGGGAAAAGTATCAAGAAGTTTGTAGATGAAAACGAGCCAAAAAAAGCAGTTGTCATTGGTGCTGGATATATTGGTTTAGAAATGGCCGAGCAGTTACAGAGACTAGGTCTTGAGGTCTCGTTACTTCAACGAAGTAAATATCCCATGTCCCATTTAGACTGGGACATGTCTTCAAGAATCATTAATGAAATGAAAAGGAAAAACATTGCCTTTTTCCCTGAAGAAACCGTCAGAAAAGTTAACGGTGATGGTAGTCTGAAGTCTATTGAAACGGCTAAAGGAACTATCTTTTCGGCAGATATTTTTGTATTAGCTACCGGAGTAAAGCCGAACACCGCATTAGCAAAATCCATGGGAATTAAATTAGGAATTACCGGAGCTATAGAAGTAAACGATAAGTTAGAAACCAATTTTCCAAATGTTTATGCTGTAGGTGATGTTGCAGAAAGTTTTGATCGCATAACTAGGCGACCAATTTATCGACCTTTAGCTTCAACAGCCAATAAAATGGGAAGGATCGCAGGAGATGTTATTACAGGTGGCAATCTACGACACAAGGGAATCTTAGGAACTGGTATTTTACGATTCTTTGATTTAACAATTGCTCAAACTGGTCTCACAGAAAAAGATGCTTTAGCAAATAATATAGCTATTACTACTTTATATAATATTAAACCTAATAAGCCGGACTATATGAATGGTAAAGAAATGGTGATCAAAGCAATCGCAAATAAAGAAAATGGGAAGATACTTGGGGCTCAAATCATAGGTTATGATGGGGTAGATAAGCGGATCGATGTGCTTGCTACTGCTATTTCATTTGGCGCAACTGCTGAAGATTTATTTCACTTGGATTTAGCATATGCTCCACCTTTTTCTACAACAAAAGATCCCATTCATTATACTGGGATGGCTTTGAACAACGATATAAATAATGATACCCCGTTAATGACCCCTATAGAGCTATTGAGAAGAATTGATGGCGGCGAAAAATTACAAATTATTGATACCAGATCAAGAAAACAGTTTGAAACTTCGAAAGTTGAGGGAGCAATTCACATACCTTTAGCTGAGTTAAGAGATCGATATGAGGAATTGGATAAAGAATGTGTGACAGTAACTTATTGTAATAAAGGCGTTACTGGAAATGCAGCACAAAATATTTTACTGAACAAAGGATTTAAACAAGTTTATAATTTATCCGGAGGAAATAAAAACTATCAAGAAGTTTGTGAAACGATACAAAAATTATGATAGAATTCTAAATATTGGAATAATTAGGAAGAAACTTATTTTGAGGTTTGATGTAACATTTGTATTTTTTTTCAAGCTTCATTTTTTTATATATTATGGACTATTAGAGGTGAAATTGAAGATGGTAGATTTAACTAAAATTGAATACCGAGTTTTGATTTCATTATATGAATGCGAGGGAGGGATAACAAAACGTAACTTTGTAAAAAAATACCCAGAATTTAAGCTGAATACAGCTTATTTAGTTATTGATCGGCTAGTAGACAAAGGGTACTTAGAAATGAATTACTCAAAAAAAACTGAATTATCAGAAAAATTGTTTAGTCCAATTAAATCAATAACTGACTTCTATTCTGATATGTTTGGTATTTGCGCTGTTGATCGTACGATGAAAAAAGTAATACGTGAACTAACTGATTATAGTCAAACAAGTTTTATTCTAGATAAAATAAGAGAAGAAAAAAGATATGCAAAATAAATTTATATAGTTGGAATGAAAAGGTAAAATCTCATACTTATAGTCTTAGTATACAGTCAAAAAGAAATGGAGAAATGTCTATGGGACTTTTACATTTGCTTTATGTAATATTGTATTCAATTATAGTAATTAGCTTACTTATTTCCTATGATTTATTTGTAAAAAATTTTAAGAAACTCCATTTACGATATTCTTTTAAAATAATTATTGGTTTAATATTATTTGTATCGCAAATGTATTTTACACTCTCAGATTTTCCACCAACACTAAATATTATAGAACCTAAAAAATTAAAGTATTTTACCCGTGGTGCTAGTTAATTTTTTCCTAGAGGAAAATGTCTAAACATGTTGGTAAATCAACAAAAAAACGCATATAGTAGTCTCAAAACTCCCAAGAAATGAGGACTACATATGCGTTCATCAAAATATACTGAACATTATACAGATACTTTTATAACATTCAAGGAAATTATGAGAACTGTTTCTAACATATACCACAATTGTGTACCAGATAAGATTAAAAACCGAAGAAATACTGATCAACTGAAGCAACGCGATACAGTGATTATTGCTTGTGTTATATGGGGCATAATTAATGGCTATACTAGCCAAAGAGCCACGTATAGAGTGGTTTGTTCCGTCTTATTTCCTAATGGTGACTTTCCTAGTAGGAGTCGATTCACTCGCTTAAGTTCAAACTTAGCTTACACTATCAAGATTATTCGATACTTTTTCATCAAGAAGCTCACCAAAAGTGAACTAGTCGGAATTATAGATAGTTTTCCTAGTCCATTATGTAAACCAGTTAGAAATAGACAAGCAAAACTATTGAATCAAATAGCCAAAGTTGGCTATAACTCAACAAAAAAATCTTATTTTTATGGTCTTAAAATTCATATGATCGTTACTAAGACTGGCTTTCCGATTACTTACTCAATCACGAATCCAGGTGTCCATGACGTGAAAGTGTTAGAGACTTTATCGGAAGAAGCGAATCTTCCCAATATCCTAGGGGACAAAGGATATATTAGCCATAAAATCCATGAAAAGCTTGCCCTTAAGGGCATTACTATATCCGTTCCGCCACGTAAAAACATGGATAAATCAGAAAAACTAGACCACAGCTTACTTGGAAAACAAAGAAAAACAGTTGAGTCTGTTTTTTCTTCCTTAGAAAAATTAGGTTGTCAAAATTTCAACTCACTTTCTGTTAAAGGGCTAGAGAGTAGATTTGAAAGCATATTACTGGCTTACAGTGTTCTATTAAGTCGAGCACAACGACGTTTTGAAGGAACTTTGAGATATTCTTTAGGATATTAAAATTAACTAGCACCACGGGTGATTTATAGTATACTATGTCAAAAGGAGGAGTTAGATGAACAATCAAATCACACTAGCGTATTTAGATTATGATGATCTAGATGCTTTACAAGTTGTAAGTGTTGTCAGTTTTTATGAATCGTTTATCGATGGCGCAGATCCACTTGATATGCAAGGATATTTACAGACACAATTGACAACTGAAATATTGGCAGTAGAATTGGCACAGTCAACCAGTAAATTTATTGGTATTAAGGATCATCAAATACTCATTGGTTATATGAAAGTCAATGATGAAAAAGATGCTATAGAGATTCAACGGCTCTATCTGCTCAAAGATTATCAAAACAAAGGGTTAGGGCAACGGTTACTCGATGAAGCGAATCGTTATGCTAAAACGAAACAAAAACGTTATTTACGTTTGACTGTTTATGAAAAAAATCATGCAGGTATTCGTTTTTATGAACGTCATGGATTTAAAAAAATCGGGATCAAACATTTTCCTTTAGGAAAACAAGATCGTATTTGTCCGATTTTAGAAAAAGAAATCTAAAAAAACGTCCTCACTTTTGATGCTGAGGACGTTTTTTTAGACTGGTAATGGAACCATAATTCGCTTTCCTTTTTGATAAATCGCTAATTCCGTCACACCTTTTGCTTTTAACAGAGCAAAAAGATCATCGAAATGGAAACGGAAATGTTCAAGGTAATGCCCATCTGATCCAACACTAAACAAGGTACCACCACGTGAAAGATATAAATCGATGACATATTCATATAACGCTAAATTGTCATACAAGTAAGCGCTCTTAGCATTTAATTCGAATGCCAATTTATTTTTGATTACTTGATCTAGAATCGTTAAAAACTGCGCTTCATATTGTTTAAATTCAGCAACGGATAGACCAAATACCCGAAAACCATAGTCAAAATGAGCAAAGACATCTGCTTCTATAACAACTAGTGCTTCTGAAAGTTGTGCAAAATACTGAGGAATCACAATAGCAGGATCCATATCTTTGACTTCGTCATCTAAATAATCAAATTGACCATTATGATGCACACTGAGTAATTTTAAATCGTAATCTTTATCGGCTAAATAGTCGATGATCCGATCCTTTTCAGAAGCGATGTAACCGATTTCGATGCCTTTTAAAACACGATTGCCAAAACGCTTATTTAAGCTATCGATTGTTTGACTGTACATTTCATAATCGGGGATATCATCGACTTTAGTAACAGGATTGGCTAAGTCAAAATGTTCAGTTGTCACGACGTAACCATCGTAGTTTGTTAAATAGTCCTCATTTCTTGGGAGTTTTGAGACTACTGTATGCGTTTTTTTGTTGATTTACCAACATGTTTAGACATTTTCCTCTAGGAAAAAATTAACTAGCACCACGGGTAGTATTTTATATTCTTATATTAAAAAGAAAGATGCCGTTTGCATCTTTCTTTTTTTAGTTAAAAGGGAGAATTTATAAAATTAATGAAGTTTTAGTAATGAATCTATTGAAAAATTTTTTTCCATTAGTAATATTGTCTAATAATCAGAATATTCAGAAAAAGGAGGGGCAATATGTCGGAATTTTTTCAGTGGAAATTAGTTTGGGAATATTTTCCAAAGGTTTTAAGTGCTTTGCCGGTTACGTTGATGATAGTAGCAGTGGCGTCGATTACAGGATTGCTTTTAGGGATTTTACTTGCATTTATTCGTGTCGAAAAAGTGCCATTTCTGAGTCAACTGGCGGCAGTCTTCGTTTCATTTATTCGAGGCACACCGATATTGGTTCAACTGTATGTTGTGTATTATGGTGTACCCGCCTTATTACAAATGATTCAAATCGATGTTTCCTCATGGAATAAAATTATTTTCATCTATATCACCTACGGATTAAATACTGCTGCCTTTCAGTCTGAAACTTTCCGGGCTGCGATTCTAAGTGTACCGGTCACACAGAAGGAAGCGAGTATTGCTTGCGGATTGACGAAAACACAAATGTATCGACAAGTGATTTTACCGCAAGTTGTCCGTGTCGCATTACCTGCATTTGGTACAACTACGATTGCACTGCTGCAAGACACATCGCTGGCTTTTACCATTGGGGTAGTGGATGTTGTCGGCAAAGCGCGAGCGATAGGCGCAGTGACCTTCCATACACTTGAAGGCTATGTCGGTGCGGCGATCTTGTTTATTACCTTAAGCTTCCTCTTAGAACGTGTTTTCACCGGTCTGGAACGTCGGATGAGTTTTTCGAAAACAAAACAACAAACAGCAAAAGTACCACTGATATCATGGACCAAAAAACAGCAAAAAATCAAAACAACATAGGAAAATTTTGGGTAGAGGGAAAGGGAGGAATTCAAATGAAAAAAACGATTTTAGGTGCAATTACATTGGTGACACTTTTTGTTTTAGGGGCTTGCGGAAGCAGTTCTGCCGACACTGCAAGCAGTGGAGCAAGTGATGCAACAGAAATCAAGGTGGGTACTGGGAATGAAGCATTGCCATATGCTTATTTAGACGAAAATGGTGAATATGATGGCTATGATGTCGCCGTCGTTAAAGCAATCGACGAAAAATTACTTGATTATACCTTTACCTTTGAAGGAGCGGATTTCCCAACGACGTTATCAAATTTAGAAAGCAATAAAGTCCAGATGGCTGCCTATGAATATGAAGTCAATGATGAACGGAAAGAAAAATTCGTCTATGGGGATGTTGGGTATGTGGTCTGGGATACGTATATTGTCTCTGATCCAGATGCCGGTACGGTCTACGATAGCTTCGAAGATTTAGCAGGAAAAAAAGTCTATGTGACGACTGCTACTAACCAAGCAGCAATGGCTGAGGCTTATCTGGCAGAAAATCCCGATGCTTTTGAATTGGTTTATGGGGAATACAACAACGAGCAAATCGTACAAGCAGTCACTTCAGGTGCGGTCGATGCAACGTTAGCACCAGAATATCAAGTCGATAATTGGAACAATTCATTTAGTGAAAATCTAGAGATCGGCAGCGAACCAGTCCACAACTCAGATGCCTACTTATTGTTCAACAAAGAAGCTGACCAAGACTTTATTGATGCGGTCAATACAGCATTAGAGGAATTGAAAGCAGATGGAACGATCAAAGAATTATCAGAAAAATATCTAGATGGGGATTACGTCCCAGAATAGGGAGGAATGGCGATGAGTTTTCAATTGTCTATTATGATCGAAGCGCTGAAAACAGCAAGTCATTATATTGGTACGACGCTTTTTATGGCGTTGACCGCACTAGTCATTGGCGCGGTGGTTGGGTTGATCATCGCCTTGATTCGTCTGTATAGGATCAAGATCCTCGCACCAGTGCTGCAAGTGATTGTCACGGTCTTAAAAGGGGTCCCAGTGGTTTTAGTGATTTTAGCGTTATATCTTATTTCTGCTAAACAGTTTGATATTTGGGCGGAGTCGATGCATTGGACTTTGCGATTTAAAGATTTCAACATGGTTTGGATAGCGATCGCCGCCTTGAGTTTAATGTCTGCTATCAATAGCAGCGAGATTTTCAGGGGCGCATTTGCGGCAGTCAAAAAAGGGCAGTTCGATGCAGCCAAATCGATCGGCATGACGAACTTACAAGTCATCCGTCGTGTGCTGCTCCCGCAAGCCTGGCCGATTTCATTGCCCATGTTCAGTAATTTGCTGATCTCGTTGGTTAAAGCGTCGGCCTTAGCTTCCATGGTCAGTGTTGTCGATGTTTTTGCGGCAGCTAAAATCACGGCCCAGCAAAATTATCGGTTTTTAGAAGCGTATGTGGCTGTTGCGATCATTTATTGGCTGATTAGTTTGGTCATCGAAAAAGGGGCACAATTACTGGAAAATCGGCTGTTGCGCAAACTAAGGAGGGCCGCATTATGATGAAAGTAACGGATATCCATAAGCGATTCGGCAAACAAGAAGTGTTAAAAGGGATTGATCTTGATGTCGCTAAAGGCGAAGTAGTCGTCTTATTGGGGCCTTCCGGTTCGGGAAAAACGACCTTCTTGCGTTGTCTCAATTTTTTGGAACGAGCAGATCAAGGTGTGATTCAATTGGGAGAAACCACCACCACATTGCACAAAGCAAGTAAAAAAGAAATATTGACCCATCAACGGCAAACAGCGATGGTTTTCCAAAATTATGCCTTGTTTCAAAATAAAACAGCCAAAGAAAATATCATGATGCCATTGATCGTGACCAAAAAACAAAGCAAAGAAGCTGCCCTGCGAACAGCAGAGGCTTTGTTGGATCAAGTCGGTTTGTCTGAACGACAAGATTTTTATCCTAGCCAACTGTCAGGTGGACAACAACAGCGTATCGGGATCGCCCGTGCGTTGGCGTTGAATCCTAAGGTCATCTTGTTTGATGAACCTACCTCGGCATTGGACCCGGAACTAGTGGGACAGACATTGGCGCTGCTCAGAGAAATTGCGGAAGCCGGTGCGACCATGGTATTGGTGACCCATGAAATGAAATTCGCGTATGAAGTAGCAGACAAAGTCGTTTTCATGGAGAATGGACATATTGTTGAACAAGGCACACCGCAACAAGTATTCGAGGAAACCAAAGAAGAACGAACCAAAGCCTTTTTAGCCCGCTTTACCACACAGCTGGCCGGCTAACAACTATGCAGGGAGGAAATAGAATGGCCTATCAATTCGCACAACGTATCATGACATTAGAAGCATCTCCATTAAGAGAGAATGCAAAAAAAAATATGGAGTCTGCAGCAGCTATTTCCTTTGCTTACGGATTTCCACCGACAGAAGCATTTCCAATGGCTACATTGAAAGAGATCTCGCAAAAATTATATAACGAAGCGGACCCAGAGTCTTTCTTGCAGTATGGGGCATCAGAGGGGTATCCGCGCTTACGGACCTTGATCAAAGAACGTTTGCGTCAATTGTCAAATATCGATAACGAAGAGGAGGTGCTGGTGGTTTCGGGCTCGACCCAAGCCATGGATTTGGCGGTAAAAGTCTTTTGTAATGAAGGCGATGTGGTGTTATGCGAGGAGCAAACATTTTCCGGTGCGGTGAATGCTATCAAAGGATATGGGGCGATACCAGTGCCGGTACCGATGGATCTTGCAGCAGAATCAATGGATCTTGACGCTTTAGAAACAATCCTCAAAACAGACGCAAGAGTGAAAATGTTGTATCTGATCCCCACTTTCCAAAACCCTTTAGGCACATCAATGCCATTGGAAAAACGTAAAGCCATTTATGCATTGGCATGTCAATATGATGTGCTGATTTTTGAAGACGATCCTTACGGTGAGTTGTTGTATGAAGGTACACCGATCCCTAAGATGAAAACATTAGATACCGAAGGACGAATCATTTATGCGGGATCTTTTTCAAAAATTTTGGCACCCAGCAGCCGGATTGGTTTTATGATGGCTGCTGGTCCTGCAATGGAAAAATTGATTTTGGCCAAGCAATCCGCCGATTCCCACACCAATTTTTATTGGCAAGTGGTATTGGCCGAATATATGGATCATCATGATTTCGAAGGTCATGTGGCCCAATTGACCTTGTTGTATCAAGAGAAATATGCCCGCATGCTGCAAGCATTACAGGCACTGCCAACGGATAAGCTTACCTTTATCAAACCAACAGGCGGCTATTTTATCACCTGTTTCCTATCGACTGAGATGGACGCAGAGCGGTTCTATGATTACCTTGATGAGGCGAAAGTTGCGGTCATTCCAGGCAATATCATGAGTGTTGCGGGAAAAGGCTATGAGCATTCATTTCGGCTGAATTTTACGAAGCCGACATTGGCACAGATCGATCAAGGGATCGCTTTATTAGGTGATGCGTTGGAATACGCTATGCCGCCAGCATATGAAGGGGTCATTTAGGAGGTGTTGCCAATGAAATTGATTTATTACGGGGTAAGTGAAGAGGAAATTGCTTATATCGAACGGTGGCAATTTATCCACAAAACACCAGTGACGATCGTAATGGAGGGCTTGTCTTGGGAGAATATCCATTTGGCAGCAGGGCACGACGGCATCTGTTTGTATCCTAGTCTGGCTATGCAGCAAGATGAGTCCCTGTACCAACGCTTGCATATTTTAGGGATGAAGCAGTTATCGATCAAATCAACGGGGGTCGACGGTGTTCGTTTTGACTGGGCGCAAAAGCATCAGTTGACGGTCACCAATGTCCCTTCTTATAGCCCAACATCGGTGGGCCATTACACTGTGATGTCGATCTTGATGGTTTTACGCAATATTCCAGCAATGATCAAAGGAAAACTTGATCGACGGTCTGTGATTGGTCGGGAGCTACAAGACGTAACAGTCGGTTTGTTAGGCACTGGTCGAATCGGTGCTCTAGTCGCAGAAGCGATTTATCATATGGGGGGACATGTGATTGCCACTAGTAGGAGTGAAAATCCTCGGTTGAAGGGGATTGTCGAATATGTGTCCTTTGAGACCTTGATTGCTGCATCGGACGTCTTGTCGATCCATATCCCGCTGACAAAAGCATCAGAAGGGCTATTTTCGGCCTCTGTTTTTGCACAGATGAAGCCTGGCAGTTGTCTGGTCAATACGGCACGTGGGGGAATCGTTGATACGGATGCGTTGATTGCCGCACTCGCGCAAGGGCGTTTGTCTGGTGCTGTATTAGACGCTATCGCCAATGAAGAACGGTATTTTTCAGTTGGGTGGGATCAAAATCCTTATTATCAACAGCTGAATCAACTGCCAAATGTGCTTTTGACCCCGCATATTGCGTATTATACCCAATTGGCTGTACAAGAAATTGCAGAAACAGCTTTGAACAATGCAAGAGATATTTTGCTAGAAGGACAATCTGCCAATACGATCGCGCTTTGAGCGATAGAAAAGAAAGGGTGGGAGTATGCTGCAAGCAGAAATCAAAGGATTGAAGAAGTCTTTCGATAAACAAGTCATCTTAAAAAATGTTGGCTTACAAATTGAACGTGGGGAAGTTGTATGCATCATTGGTCCTAGCGGCTCTGGAAAAACGACCTTTTTGCGTTGCTTGAATTTGTTGGAGCAGCCTGATGCGGGGAGTTATTCTATCGGTGACTTCCAGTATGATCTCGCACATATTGGCAAAACCCAACGATTGGAGATTGCCCGCAAAACAGCGATGGTCTTTCAATCCTATGAGCTGTTCAGCCACATGAATGTGTTGCAAAATGTGGCGGAAGGACTACGCACACCACGGCGTTTCCCAAAAAAACTGGCAGAAAAAGCAGCGTTATCTGCCTTAGAAAAAGTGGGTTTGGCAGATAAAGCTATGATGTATCCTAGTCAACTGTCTGGCGGACAGCAACAACGTGTAGGTATCGCCAGAGCGATGGCTTTGACGCCAGAATTATTACTGTTTGATGAACCCACTTCAGCGCTCGATCCAGAACTTGTCGGTGATGTCCTAAATGTCATGAAGCAACTGGCTGATAGTGGGCAAACGATGATCATCGTGACGCATGAAATGCAATTTGCACAAGAAGTCGCGGATAAAGTGATATTCATGGCGGATGGTGTGGTGGTAGAAGCGGGAACACCAGAAGAAATTTTTGAGGATCCGCAAGAAGAATGTACACAGCAATTTTTGACACAAGTACGTTTTCAATTAGCTGTATAGAAGCGAGGCACAATATGGAAAAGGTGAACAGCTCTAGTCGGCTTTGGTCGAAAGATTTTTACTTAGTGATGGTGGTCACGGTACTAGCAATGACAGCCATCACGACCCAAATGGGGACTATGCCGTTATATGTTGCTTCTTTAGGTGGTTCTAAAGCAGTATCCGGCGCCATTGTAGGTGTCTTGGGGCTATCTGCTTTGTTTTGCCGTTTGCCAATCGGTGTGGCATTGGATCGATATGGACGCAAAGTCTTGCTTTGTATGGGATTAGCCATTCTGTTGATTGATTTTAGTTTATTGAATCTGCTGCAGGGGCTATTGATGCTTTTTTGTCTGCGCATCTTGCAAGGGGTGGGCAATAGTTTGCAAGCGACAGCAGCAGCGACGATGGCAGTTGATACGATTCCTGAAGGCAAATTAGCAGTCGGATTGGGGTATTTCATTATCGCCCAGGCTGTGCCGAGTGCCATCGGCCCGTTGATAGGACTTGCTGTTGTAGAAAATTATGGATTTCCTGTACTTTTTCGGATGGCTGCCTTGTTGAGCGGAACAGCTTTTTTGTTGAGTTTCTTTTTGAAAGAACAGCCCTTTTCACGGAGGAATACGCACTCTGGCGAAGCGAAATCATCGTTACGAGAACTGCTTCGCATCAAAGCGGTTGTGTTTCCTAGCGGTATCCTTTTTTTGATATGCTTTGCCAATTCTGGCGTGGTGGCGTTTATTGCACAATATGCCCTTGAACGTGAGATTATCGGCGCAGGCTATTATTTTACGGTCATGTCGATCATGACGGTCACAACACGGGTCGTATTTCCACGTTTGCTCGCCAAAATCCAAACGGCTACATTGATTTATGGCAGTTTATTATTGATTTTGGTTTCTTTTTGTCTGTTGCCATTTACGACACAGCTCAGTAGCTTGCTTCTGGCCGCGAGTTGTTATGGTGTCGGTTATGCCGGCTTATTGCCTGTGATGAATACGATTGTATTAGAATCGGTGTCTGAGGCGCAGCGAGGGCAAGGGACAGCGGTATTTTCAGCAGCCTTAGATGTAGCTTATGGAGGTGGGGCTTTTTTGTGGGGAATCATCGCCAGTCTTTTTGGCTTTGACATGATGTTTTTTGGGTGTGGTCTGTTTGCTTGTGGGGCGATGATTGTTTATCGCTATTTCCAATTATCTCAGCGTTGATGTTAGGAAATTTAACATAGGATGTAATCTGCAACTTGCGCTTCTGTTGTTTTCTCGATAAACTGAGAAAATAATGAGAACGGGGGATGATTATGGATAACTTAGACCGCAAGATACTGAACATCATGCAGCAAAATGCCCGAGTCACTGTCAAACAGATCGCAGAGCAATGCTTTATTTCATCGCCATCTGTTTCTGTGCGGGTACAAAACCTTGAAACCCTTGGGTATATCCGTTCTTATCAGGCACTGATCGACTACCAAAAACTTGGTTATCTGATCAAAGCGTATGTCCATTGCGCAGTGAATGCCAAAGATAAAGAAGCCTTCTATGCCTATATCGCAGACATCCCAAATGTGATCGAGTGTGACTGTATCACTGGAGATTATTCTATGCTCTTGAAGGTTTATTTTAGTGATACGGTCGTCTTGGATCGGTTTATCACAGATTTGCAATTTTATGGGGATACCAAAACCCACATTGTATTTTCAACGAATGTCGGACCACGAGGGTTGCAAGTGCCAGTCGATGACCAGTGACCCCTGTATATAAAAAAAGCGTGCCTGTCTATGTGAGATAAGCGCGCTTTTTGGGTTTTCAGAATTGATATCCTCGAGAGGGAACTGGCGTCGAGAAAACGATTTGGGTGTTGGTTCGACCGAATTTTTGCAAGTCATTGATAAAGCTGTCCAATGATTTGGTAGAAGGGAAAACGACTTTGATTAACATTGAATAAGGGCCGGTGACACAATCACATTCCAACACATTGGGGATCGCCTGTATGAAAGGATAGAAACTTGCTTTTTGCTGTGGTTCGATCGACAGGTGGATAAATGCTTTGATCGGCAAGCCGGCTTGTTCATAGTCAATCGTCGCTTGATAATACAACAATTGCTCGGTTTCTTCTAAATGTTTTATTCGTTGGGAAACAGCAGGTGCAGTGATGAATAACGCTTCACTTAACTTTTTGATCGATAACCGACCATTTTGCTGCAACAGATTCAACAACTTTTTATCTAGTTCATCCAAATACTTTCCTCTTTTCTGTTTTTGTACTGTTTCTCTTTGTTTTTCAAAGTGAAAGGAATCAATCTCAAGGATTAACAAAGAGATGGCTGAAAAGGCTCGTGTCTTTTTCTCTTATGTGATATTTTATCACATATAATACAAAAAGGGGCGTTTAAATCATGATGAGGATCGAATCAGATACAATTGGCAGTCTACCTATATACGAGGGGGCTTATTATGGTATTCATAGTTATCGCGCAAAAGAAAATTTTGCTTTCACTGATCAAAAAGTTGATCTGACGATGATCAAACAAGTAGCACGTATCAAAGCCGCAGCTGCGCTAGCCAATCAACAATCTGGCACGCTATCCAAAGAAAAAGCACAAATCATTGTGACTGCTGCGGAAGAAATCATCATGGGCAAGTGGGATGAAGAATTTATTGT
Organism: Enterococcus sp. B2E4; assembly: GCF_030499455.1. NCBI lineage: Bacteria > Bacillati > Bacillota > Bacilli > Lactobacillales > Enterococcaceae > Enterococcus > Enterococcus sp. B2E4. The sequence continues at coordinate 699,539 of NZ_JAUKPK010000001.1, read as the reverse complement.
TGATACATTTCAGGGGGGAGCAGGAACATCCACCAACATGAATGTGAATGAAGTGATCGCCAATCGCGGGTTAGAATTGATGGGGCATAAGAAAGGGGAATATCAATATCTTCATCCTTTAGACGATGTCAATCAAAGCCAATCCACCAATGATGTCTATCCTAGTGCTGGGAAACTGGCTTTGCTTGTATATATTGAACAATTGGATGAAGCGCTGGTACAGTTGATTGACAGATGGCATATGAAAGCGAAAGAAGTTCAGCACGTGGCAAAAATGGGGCGAACCCAACTGCAAGAGGCGGTGCCAATGACAGTAGGGGAAAGTTTCGCTGCATATGCCCACAGTTTGACGCGTTGCCGTGAACGGCTGCACCACTTATCGGCAGAACTATTGACCTTAAATATGGGTGGGACAGCCATTGGGACAGGTCTTAATGCGTCCTATCGCTATCAAGAATACCTCTATCAAGAATTGAACCGACGTTTTCCAAGACCCTTACGGCCAGCGAATGACCTGATTGATAGTACACAGCATACCGACAGTTTCGCCTCGATTTCAGGTGGATTAAAAACGATTGCCATCACATTGAACAAAAGCGCCAATGATCTGCGTCTCTTAGCCAGCGGTCCGCGAACTGGTTTTCATGAACTCAACTTGCCAGCAAGACAAGCAGGCTCATCGATCATGCCGGGCAAAGTCAATCCAGTCATTCCAGAAGTTATCAGTCAAATTGCATTTCAAGTGATTGGAAATGACGGTGCCATCACCTTTGCGGCAGCTTCCGGAGAATTGGAATTGAATGCTTTTGAGCCGGTGATGTTCCATAATTTATTTGAATCATGTCAACTGTTGACTAAAGCGTGTCAAATTTTTGCCGATAAATGTGTGGCAGGTATTACCGTCAATGAAACAGCTTGTTTGAAAGCTGTAAATAACAGTACAGGGACTATTACAGCCCTTTCACCGCAAATTGGTTATGAAAAAGCCACTGCTTTTGTCAAAGAAGCATTGGAAAAAAATTGTTCCATCGAGGAGCTATTAAAGCAAGAAGAATTCTTGCGGACAGAAACTTATCAGTAAGGAAAAACTGAAATATCCATATACCTAAAAGCATAAAAAAAATAAAAAACTTATCTGTAGTAGGGATTTGTGTCTGGTAAAAGACACTCAATCTCGCTGAGGATAAGTTTTTTAGATTTTTGTCAATGAGTCAAACAAAAGTATGGTAATCCATCTTAAAATTTATATAGACAGAATGATATTCAGTTTAACTCAGGAGAGTGTAAAATATTTTGTGTAAATAGAAAAAAGGAAGTCCCTTCTGTAGAATAGAGTTACCACAACACATTCACAGAAGAGAGGACTTCCCTATGAACGATTTTACTACAGAAATTCTAAAGACTCTAGCGAACAAAGGCGATTTGAATGAATTATTCCGTGTCCATTTGGAGAAAGCAGTCAATACGCTTCTCAAAACGGAGTTAACAGCTTTCATAGATTACGAAAAGTATGATCGCATTGGTTGTAACACGGGTAATTCTCGTAACGGCTCCTATGACCGTACGGTCAAGACCGAGTATGGGGAACTTCATCTCCAGATTCCGCGCGACCGCAATGGTGAGTTCAAGCAACAGACTGTTCCTGCTTATAGACGGACGAATGACATGTTAGAGGAGACCGTCATTCACCTCTTCCGAAAAGGTATTACCATGTCGGAAATCGCAGACTTGATTGAGAAAATGTATGGGCATCACTACACGCCCCAAACCATGTCCAATATAACAAAATCATTTACAGAATAGGTAACGGCGTTTAAAGGGCGGGAGCTTCATGACCGTTATGCTGCTATTTATATGGACGCAACGTATATTCCGTTAAAGCGGAAAACCGTCGCCAAGGAAGCTATTCATATCGCAGTTGGCATTCGCCCGGACGGATCAAAGGAAGTATTGAGCTATGCGATTGCACCGACTGAATCCATCACGATTTGGGAGGAAATTTTATTGGACCTTCAAGAGCGCGGTTTGAAAAATGTCCTCCTGTTCATCACGGATGGCTTAAAGGGGATGGTAGGAGCGATTAGTCGGTTCTATCCCAAAGCTCGTTTTCAACATTGTTGTGTACACGTTTCCCGTAATATCAGTCACAAAGTGCGTGTCGATGATCGTAAGGAAGTCTGTGATGATTTTAAAATGGTGTATCAAGCCTCATCTAAAGAGGTGGCGTTGGAAGCACGTGGTGCTTTTGCGGAAAAATGGAAAACCAGCTATCCAAAAGTGGTTGAATCGATTCTTTCGAACGATCACTTGCTCACTTTCTATGATTTCCCCTTGGCCATACGCAAGAGTATTTATTCTACGAACTTGATTGAATCCTTTAATAAGCAAATCAAGAAATACAGCCACCGCAAGGAACAGTTCCAAAACGAAGAGTCGATGGAACGTTTCTTAGTCTCGTCTTTTGATACTTACAACCAAAAATTCCTAGGTCGCAGTCATAAAGGCTTTCAACAGGCCGAAGGCGAACTTGAACAAATGCTAAGCCAACTGATTGAGAATTAGAAACAATCTGCAGTAGGGAAGAATCATTTACACAAAATTATTGACGCTCCCCTAATGATGGCTGGATTGAATTCTATGCTCTTTTTTGAATATAAACTTACTTTTTGGGAATATCTATCTTTGTTTATAGGGTCTATAATTATTTGTATTTCTTGGCAATACTATCTAAGTACTCAAAAATAATTCTTAAAAGATATAAATAGAAAACTTATTGAGAGAAACTACGATGAATTGACGAAAGTTAAAAATCTTAGAAGCTTAAATGAAGACGTAGATAGTATGACAGATGTTGAAAAGGAAAAGCTTATTTTTGTTATGATGGATTTAGATCATTTTAAAAGAATTAATGATCACTATGGACACATTACAGGAAATCGTGCTTTAATATTCTTTTCAAAAAAAATAACAACTTTTCTTAGTGAAGCACACCAAGATCAAGTAGAGGTTTATAGATATGGAGGCGAAGAATTTTTAGTTATTTTCAAAGACAGTACATTAAAGTCTGTTCAAAAGACTATATTAAGATTTCAGGCATTCTTATTAAAAAATAAGTTGAATATTGGAGGGGAAAGAAAGATTACGCTTTATTTTTCTGCTGGCATTTCTAAGTATGATTCTTCTTTAGATGTATATGAACTCATCAATCAGGCTGATCAAGCGCTGTATGCTGCAAAAAAAAGGAGGTAGAAACACAGTTGTTGTTTATTCTTGATTTATTATGCAATTAAACATGATTTTGGCTTGATCAAGATCTCTTGGACGGTTAATTTAAAATAGTATTGTTTAACAAGGGCATTTTACTTGCTATATATAAATAATTGTTCTAAAATTTTCTAGTGTGTCTCATTAAAAGAGTAGCGGAGAAAGCAGATTGGGGAAGTCTTCTTTTTATATGTTGCTTTTATATTTATAGGTGAGTAAATCTACTGTAATGATAATATATTTATCGTTTTTCAGAAGGTTTCATCAAAGGACGCAAAGAGAAAGTTCTATTTTTCTCTTTGCGTCCTTTTCTAAACTATTTATTGGAAAGTAAAGATCTACTAAACTGAAACCAATCATTGATATAACAAATCAGCACATAACTTAATATTTCTCATGCTATTGGAGGGCTTATGGAAGAAAATAAATACATCGAGATTGTTAAAGTGTTCTCAAAACTTGGGTTCTTTGCTTTTGGTGGACCAGCTGCTCATATCGCTATGATGGAAGAAGAAGTCGTGGATAAAAGGCAATGGATGTCTAAGGAAGAGTTTCTAGATTTATTAGGATTTACTAACTTGATTCCTGGTCCAAACTCTACAGAGATGGCAATTATATTAGGTCATCGGCGTGCTGGAAAATGGGGATTATTTTTAGCAGGTATTTCATTTATTTTACCAGCAATGGTCATTGTAATGATTATAGGGCACTTTTATAAATTATATGGAGACCTTCCTAGAGTTCAAACAATTATGGAGTATATAAAGCCTGTCATTGTAGCAATTATTGTAGCAGCTCTAATAAAGCTTTTTAAAACAGCTATAAAAGATATGTCTACATTTATTGTTTTTTGCCTGTCTCTGCTTTTGGTTGTTTTTGGTGCTTCGGAACTAACTGTGTTAATAGTTGCCGCAATACTCTTACTATTAATAAAAAAAGATTGGAATTTTAAAAATTATGTCATAGAGCCATTTAGTCTCTCAATTTTATTTTTAACTTTCCTGAAAATAGGTTTACTTTTATATGGTAGTGGCTATGTATTACTTGCGTTTATCCAATCAGAATTTGTTGATAAGTTACAAGTATTGACCCAAGTTCAAATGATAGATGCCATATCTGTAGGCGAATTTACTCCTGGGCCTGTATTTACTACAGCAACTTTTATTGGATATTTACTTTTCGATATCCCAGGTGCTTTGGTAGCTACAGTAGGGATTTTTTTACCATCGTTTCTACTGGTTCTTATATTAGCACCACTATTTTCCAAGCTTAAACAATCCAATACATTTTCCAAAATGTTAATTGGTATAAATGCGGCAGCATTAGCATTGATGGCTAATGTTACCATCCAATTAGGACAAAATATATTTGTTGAATGGTATTTCATTTTAATTTTTTTTATTAGTCTATTAGGTATTCTTAAATACAAAATTAACTCTGCATTCTTCATCTTAGGGGGAATTCTATTAGGTCTATTTTTATGATTTAGATTAGATGATCTATTGATAAGAGTTTTGCATAAGAATGTTAGGGTATTTATGTATAAAAACAATAAATTTTTTTTAGGTAAGGGGTAACATACTATTGTAAAGATATCTGATGTTGAATTGAAATTTATTTGATTATGTAATATGTATTTTTAAATAGCAGAAGTGGTTAGTTAATCTCTCTTTTCGCTGAGTTTTTTATTAAGGGAAGGACGTGATTTTCCTGAAAGTTGAGAAAGAAGAATTTAAACGAGTTATTAATGACGCGTCTCACTTAGAATATAATTATATTCATCGGGATTTAGAAAAGATTACTGATCCTAACTTGAAGGACGAAGAAGTAGAGTATTTGATTTTAAATCAAATACATCACAGACTTTTAAAAAATTCACACAGATCGTTATTTGGAAATAAAATAATAATAAAAAGTATTGATGAAAAAGATTACAAGTTATTAAGATATTATGTGGAAGCATTATCGGAAAACCACTATAGAACAAAATAGTATTCCTTAAAGACTTAGGTTTCGAAAAGTTAATTATTACTTATGTGAATGGTTTTTAAATAAATGATTGCTTGGTAAAAAATGATTATGAATTCTACAATATTGATTTTAACGGATCAGAAATTATAGGGCTTTATTAACATAAAAAAAGCAATTTTTAATCTGTGATGATTGGCTTGCTAGTTTGTGATATTTTTTTAGTTAAAAGTTACTTGCATTTGCTATGTCTAACTGTAGGTAATACCATTTTGGAGGGATGATATGGAAGAAAGTGAGAGTTTTGAACAGCACTGGCTATTGTCATCTAGTATCCAACGTGTAAAATATCTGAAACTTCTTTCCGCCTATCCAAAAACTACTTGGACGGAGGAGGAAAAGAAGGTATTTCTCTGGTTGTGTCAGATGGATATCGATACACTTGAAACAATGGAGATCATTTTTAGCAAATTAGCGCACAAAAAATGAATAAGACAGCTACTCATTCTTACAAGTAGCTGCCTTTAATATGAAAAGAGCTTGGCCATTAGAGAGTTTCACTCCTTATGCTAGTTTTTCTAATTCATGTACTGCATTTTCGATTGTAGTACCGGTTGCCACTTTGGTTTCATCGTTTTTAGAAAAAACAATAAACAAGTTTAAGTTAGTGTCCAAAGTAACACGATAATCAATTGTTTTGTTAGTGAATGTCATAATACATTCTCCTCTCTCAAATAGTGACGAAAGGTAACGATAACGTTCATAGCGAAATTCTATATAGATAGTATAGCACATAAAAAATAAAACAGTGTATAGTGAGTGATAAGTTTATAAAAAAATAATATTTTTATGTAAAGTTGCAACTAAAGAGTTTGTGTGGTATACTACTTGTAGTGATAAACTTTGAAACGTATTAAGAGTGCTATACAGAAATTTATACTCTCCTTTTGCTTATCAAACAATTATTGCAACAAAACGCATTCGTAATGATGCACAAGGAGGAAATAGTATGAATAAAGGTACAGTAAAGTGGTTTAATGCAGACAAAGGTTTTGGTTTTATAACCGGAGAGAATGGTCAAGATGTCTTTGCTCATTTTTCTGCGATTCAAGCAGATGGATTCAAGTCTCTCGATGAAGGGCAAGCAGTCACTTTTGATACTGAAGAAGGTCAACGTGGTATGCAAGCCGTTAATATCTACAAAGCTTAAACGATTTTTTCAACCGTCTCAAATGCTTGAGACGGTTTTTTAAATACTCAAAAAGGGGAGATTATTATGGGTTTTGGACAATGGAAACCAATGCAACCATCCATCGAAGGAGTGGCTTTTAAAAAAAATCAACAAGTCACATTTAGATTTAGGAAAAAACAAGTCATTGGAACAATTGTAAAGTTGTTAAATAATTCAGCAGTCGTCACCTTATCAATCGCCAAGGTGACAGATACTTCTGAAAAAACAGTGATCAATTATAAAAAATTAATGGCGATTTGAATCAAGTCTCATTTATTAGCGAAGCTACCTATGTAACGATCTTAAACTTTGGATAGCTGAACGTGGAAGCTCTTATTTTTAAGGGCTTTTTTAGCTGTGCTGCAAGAACAGATGCAATAGAAGATGTTTATCCTATTTTTATGACAAAATTACTGAGTCTTTTTTCTGTTCTATATAAAAGGGGCAGTATAATATATTCTGTCGGTATTTTGGTTTGTTGGGGGACAAAATGTATTATGTAAAATCAAATCTAGAATACTATGACGTGAATTATACAGAGTATTCAGAAAATTCCTGACTTCTAAGCACTCTTTTTAAATACCACAATTGGCGTGTATCAATTTAAATCTGTATCAATAAACGTGTAAATAAGTTCTTGTTCATTTATAAATTAGGGTTATAAGTATTAGAACAAATATTGGCTGGTGTCAGAAACTTAAAAGTTTTTGATCCTTTATTTTAAAGTCCGATTTTACAGCTTTTCGGCAGCTCATTTAATTATGGTCAGAAATAGTTGCTGAAACTTTATTCTATTAGCAAAGAGTTCGGAAGGTATAAAAAGGAGACGGGTATCATTCGCCATTAACACCATAAATAATTATAAAATCCGTGTTCACCTACAATTAGATTTAATATATAATACTGGGTGTAATAGCCTATATTTTAATTTCCAAAAGTTAGGTTCTTATTGACGAACAAGAGAGGAAGAAAAATTTATGGATAAATTTCAGAGATTATCACTAATAAATCAATTTGAGTTATTAGCTAAATTTGATGACCAAAACAGATCTTATTATGAAAGAAAAATCGAAATATTGAGAGAAGGTTACGAGTATCATTACGATGATGAAATTTGGAATGAACTCTCTGATCCATTGCCTGAAGAGGATTCTCGATTTGTACTTGATGTATTGAGCATGTATAGAGATATCAATTTTAGCAAGCAAAACCTGAACTGGTCTGACAAACAGAACATTAGACTACATGCTACTTATTTCCGAGGGTTTGATTATAATGATCCCAAAGAAATAAAATTAGCATTTTATGCTAAGTTTTTTATTGAGAAGTTAGATCGATTCCCTGAGTTAGTAGAGGATAAAGAATTTGAAGGTTTCAATAGTCATCAACTAATGGCAAACACTTATAATAAATATTTATCTAATTACAAAGTAGTAAAAACCTTATCAGATTATCAGTTCGGCAATCTTTCTGTAGATCTTATAAATAGAATCTTAGGTGAGTAAATGGATAAAGTAGATACTTTGTTGAATCTTATTGCCGTCATTGCCAGTATCTTTTTTTCTATTGTCAACTATAGATTTAAAGTTGCAAGCAAAAAAAGTGAAGTAAGAGCTGAAAAGAGTAAAGAAGATACTAAAGAAATTGTAGAGAATGCAAAGAAAGAGTTGATAAGATTAAGTCGTGAAAAAGGCTGGATCCAAGAATACTCCTCTATCGAAACTGAATTAAAGAGTATGAGATCTAAACTTGAAGATTTGTTAAAGAACGATGATGAAATTAATTTTAATGGTATCGCTCCAAGAAAAATTATTCCAGAAATTAGAAAAAGCCTACTCAATATTCGTGATAGATCACATTTGCCAGGACTAAAAGGGTTTAATTTTAGCTTATTTGAAAAAGAATTAACGGAAATTGAAACTGCTGACCAAGATAAGAGAATAAATACTGTAAAGAATCTTCAGATTTTGATTTCACAACAGATTTCAACTATAAAAGAGACAACTGATTCTATTAAGTAGAATACATTGTTTTTATTACAATGCCAATGAGACACAAGCAGGTTGTGTCTCATTGGTGAAACGGGCGCTATCCATTGTGGCTCTAAGAGAAATGCACGTTTCTTTTTGAGCCTTTTTCTTTCACTCGTTTTAAATAAGACATATTACATGTTATAATGGGATTAAGTCTTATTAGAAGGAAGAGAGAAAATGAAGACAGTTGAACCTATTCGAGACAAAAAAAAGATCGATGCCATGAAAGCAATTTTGGCTTCAGGAAAATATGGCCAACGAAATTTGGTTCTTTTTTCAATCGGGATCAATACGGCGTATCGAATTTCTGATTTGCGTCAATTAAAACTGGCCGATGTGTTAGAAATTACTCGTGGCCGAGTAGTGGTAAAAGATCGACTATCAATGAAGGAACAAAAAACGGCGAAACACAATTCGGTGTACATTTCCAATAAATTGCGAAAAACGATTTTAGAATATGTGCAGCAAGAATTTCCGGAGCAGCTCCTTCAGCAGGAATTTGATCACTACTTGTTTCCAAGTCGCAAAGGAACAAACGAACCGCTCAATCGCCAAAGTCTTTGGCGAATCATTCATGATGCTGGAACTGCAATCGGGTTAAAAGATATTGGGCCGCATTCGATGCGGAAAACGTTTGGCTACTTTCTCTACAAGCAAGGAACCAAAACAGAAATCATTCAATCGCTGCTTAACCATTCCTCCCAGCGTGAAACGTTACGTTATATAGGGATCACGCAAGAAGATAAAGATACCGCAGTGAAAAGTTTAGATCTATAATTCGAGTTAACAATGGAAAGTGGAGAAATGTAATGGAATTTTTGAAAAAAAATAAAAAATTTGTAGCGTGGGCTTTGTTGGTTACACTTGTCCTAATCCCTTTATTTATTCAAGTACTTATTAATTGGGACACCATGAATAATGGATCAGATGATGGATGGTTAGGTTTTTGGGGTGGATATCTTGGATCTATTATTGGAGTCGTAGGAGCCTTAATCGTGATCCAAATCCAGTTGTCCAATGATAAGGAGCGTTTTGACAAGGAGACAAAAGCTAAAAATAAAGAGTTAGCAGAAGATAAGAAGCGCTTTGAATTACAAATTTTAGCTAGAGATAAAGAGCTAGAAGAAGAGAGAAAGGCTAGAAAATCAGAGCAAGTAGATAATACCTTCTTTAACTTGTTATTGCTTTTTAATGATCAAAAGAACACACTCTTGAAAGATAATAACCATTTTGAAGAATTAAGAGAAAGTATTTTTGATAATAGTGTTTTGGAATTAAGAAGAATGGGAATCGATAAATTATATGAGTCTAGTGATGAATTAATTTCAATTTTGGAGAACATGATTAAAGAATTCGATATTGATTTTAATTCCAGAAAAACACAATATTCTCAGAATGTTCTAGATTGTTTAAGTGCTATCAGGAAAGATTACATAAACCAGACAGCATATCTTCATAAATTTCATGTAGGTGAGGAAGACTATGAAAGTATCAAACCAGAAATCGATATGCTACAAGTAGTTTTTATGATTGAGGATGATTTAATTCAAAATATTAAAAATAAAAGGTTTGCAGAAAGACCACAAACGCTTAATTACAATTTAAATAAGCTAATTAATGAATTACAAGCTGTTTCCAGAGTCGATTTCCTTGATTCAAAATCAAAAAAGAATTTGGAAAAATTTATAGGAAAACTATGAAGGCAGTGCTGTTTTTAAAAATAGCTACAATCCCGCAAAAGGAAGTGCGGTTCTAGAAGCAAGTAAAGAATTGACTGGCAAAGCACTAAGTGCAGATGAATTTCAATTCCAGCTGTTGGACGAACAAGGGGAAGTGATTCAAACCAAGAGCAATGATGCCAACGGAAAAATTTACTTCGATGCAATCGACTATGACCAAGCAGGCACATACAAGTATACGATCCGAGAAGTCGCAGGGACAGATAGCACGATCACTTATGACCAAACAGAATACCATGTAACCGTAAATGTGGAAGACCAATCTGGACAATTAGTGGCAAGTCCAGCGTACCAAGAATCGATTATTTTCAAGAATACTTATGTATCACCAAAACTTGGGAAAGTAACTCTGAAAAAAGTAGACAGCGAAACAGGAAAACTACTGGCAAATGCAGAGTTTGAGCTGCAAGATTCGAAAGGAAATATTGTACAAAAAAACATAGTTACGAGCAAAGATGGAAAGGTTGAGATAAGTAATTTAGAAGTAGGAGAGTATCAGTTGATTGAAACCAAAGCACCGAGTGGTTATCAAATTGATAAAACACCGATCAAATTTTCAATAAATGATCGCTCCACTAATATATCGAAGCCAAAAGTGTTAGAAAAAGAAAATAAAAGGATAAAAAAATCAGACAGTGCTGCTCTGCCTAAGACAGGAGAAACTGCAGATCAACGATATGTTCTCGTTGGATTGTTTTGTATTATTGGTTTCATCTTGTTAATGATATTTAAAATTTTAAAGGTCAAGAAACAATCTTAATCTTGCATACTATGAATGAGAAAAAGAGCTATCAAATAAGATTAGTCATATCAACAAAAAGAGCTGGATTCCCCAGCTCCTTTTATAATTGCTTTATACAGCTCAAAAAGTGGTGATAGTCACTATTTTGCAGGATTGCTTGTTGAATATCTTCACGATCCATCAACTCTAATAAAAGACTATAGATTTCTTCGGTATCTTCATATTCGTCTTTTTGAATCGCAAAGAGAAAGACGAATTTAACCAAATCACCATTTCCCCAATCAACGCCGTCAGGAATGATCGCCACTGAAACGGCTGAGCGTTTTGCCATCAAGGTCATGGGATGGGGGATAGCAAGCCACTCGTTAATATTGGTCTGATTGATTGCTTCTCGTTTTTTCACACTGTCATAAAAATCTTGAGGCACAAAATCTTTTTGGTACAGTTGCTGCGCCATTTTCTTTAGTAAGGTTTCTTTATCTGCATGATTTTCATGAAGAAAAAATGCTTTTTGAAACAATGAATAGATACCATCTTTTGATTCACTGAGCGTTTCAATGAACGGTTCGATTTTGCCAATTTCTTTATCTAGCTTGGCCATGTTGATGTAAATAGAAGGAACCGAGAACTGTTCTAATGGAACGGTTGTGATCACAAAATCAATGGCAGAAAGATCACATTGTTGTAGCTCGACGTAAGAAAAGCGATCAACGACTTCGATCGTTTCTTGATAGTGCTTGATAATTTTTGCTTCAATAATACGACTCATGGCTCGACCGGTTCCGCAAACAAGGATGACGCGATGTTTATGATGATTTCTGATGGAACTCCTTTCCATAGCACCTGCGATGTGCAAAGCGATATAGCCGATCTCATCAGGAGAAAAATAAAAACCGTGTTTCAGGCTTACCGTTTCTAAATGAGTCAAACATAAATCATAAGCCTGTGGAAAAGATTTTCTGATCGTTGCCAGCAATGGATTGCTACGGCGTGCATCCATTAGATTCATGTTGATAAAGCCCTCAATATGAGATGTCAAATCGTCTATTAGCATCTTGTCTGTCTCTAACGCATAGTTTGACGTCTGTTTGATCGCAGTTAATAATTCTTCCACAATGGCTTTCGCAGTTTTCGTGGAAGAATCGCTTGCATCGCCTGTTTCAACTAAACGTGGTGCATTCATCGCAAGATAGTAAATGAAGTATTGTTTTTCTCCAGCAGTCAATTGTATATCAAATGCATGATCGATTTCTTCTAAGAAGTGACCAACAACTTTCTGGGCGTCTTCTTTGAGCGCGGGCACGTGCAAGGGAAATTCGTTGATCTGATGGCCAGCTATAAAGCGACTGATTGCTAAAGCAAAATGAGAAAGAATGTTTTTATGATAGTAGTCAGAGTCTAACAAGTCTAAGGGCGCCAGATGATTTAATGACAATTCTTGCAAGCGGGTCAGATCAATCGTATCAAACAACTCAAGTTCCATTTCCGTAAAACCCACCAAATACTCTTGGAGATCTTTTTCAATCAAAAGATCACTGATTGCTTGTCGCTTGGCGAATTCGTTACCCAAGACTTCAAAGCCAATATTTGGACGATTTACTATTTTTAATTGATAGGTCGCTAAATTGTCTCGAGCCGTTTTTAAGTATGAGTAAAAGGTGTTTTTACTAATAAATAATCGATCAAGAAAATCATCTAAGGATAAAGGGTTTTCATTCTTAAATAAAAGGAAAAGTAGATAGGCTTGTCGTTCTTCACTCGTAGTTAGAAAGGACTCGGTAGTCGACATACTTTCAGTCCACCAGTCATGAAATCGTTCTTTTGAACCAATAGACAACAAATAGCCTTGCCCTCGAATCAACTTGATGGAGGCACCCACATTTGTTAACAAATCATTCAAATTTGCAATGTCGGTCCGAACCGTTCGCTCAGAAATCGAGAAGCTTTTTGTTAACTCCTTCATTGGTAGCGGCGCCGTTTGTCTAGTTAATACTTCCATTAGATCATCTAATCGTTGATAAGCAAGTTTTGACACTTGTTTCACCTCCGTGCTCTTTCTCATCATACAATAGAAAGAATAAGAATGAAATGCTTCACCAGTACCGAAAATTTCCAGAAGAGTTGGCAATCATTTTGGAAAACGCTTTACTAATGATTGCCACTTGAATTGGAAATTTGTTGTGTTTACATCGTGAATTAGAAACCGTAAATTAAACGTGTACAGAAAATAAACCACACGAATTACGCTAATGGTTTCATAATAAAGGAAAGGAGCAGATGAGATGGATTTTCAGAAAAAAAATATTCTCTTGAATGTGGCTGTTACATCAAAAGAAGAACTGTTTCACGTAATTGCGCATCATGCCTATGAATCAGGGATCGTTACCAATGCAGCAGATACATGTGCGGCATTCATTGAACGGGAAGCACAATATTCAACCGGCTTACAAGAAGGCTTTGCTATTCCACATGCAAAAGCTGAACCCGTTTTGGAACCGACCGTTTTGTTTATTCGTTTAGAGCAAGCCATCGAATGGGAAACCTTCGATGATTCAGCAGTCAAAAATGTGTTTGCTTTGATGGTTCCTAAAAAAGATGAAGGAACGGTGCATCTGCAAATGTTGAGTCGCCTAGCAACCGCATTGCTTGAAGAGACATTCATCCAGCAGATTCAACAATCAGAAGACAAAGCTTATTTAGCAGAATTGATCAAAAAGGAAATGATGGGAGAGAAAATTGTATGAAAATAGTAGGAATTTCCGCCTGTCCAGCTGGATTGGCACATACACCGATGGCGGCAAAAGCTTTAGAAAAAGCTGGTGTGAAACTTGGCTATGAGGTCAAGATCGAACAGCAAGGCTCATTAGGGCAAGTCAATGAGATCACTGCAGCCGAAGCAAAAGAAGCGGATTTCTTGCTTTTAGCGACTGACCAAAAAGTTGTTGGGATGGAACGGTTTGAAGGAAAACCGCAAATTCGAGTAAATATCAATACGTGTATCAAGGCACCGGAAGCGGTGCTGAAGAAATGTGTAGCTGCTGTTGAACAAAGAAACGCAAACTAAAGGAAAGAGGCAAGGATGATGAAAAGAGTTCTAGCAGATTTAAAAGGCCACTTGATGAGTGGAATTAGTTTTGTACTGCCATTGATTATTGGTGCTTCACTGGTTGTTGCCATTCCGAAAATGATTGCTCTTGGTATGGGGATCACAAGCTTAGATCCTTATGCTGACACGGAAGGCTTTAAACATGCGCTTTATTTGATTGAACAAGTAGGGTGGGCAGGAATCGGCTTGATCAATACTGTCTTGGCTGGTTTTATCGCGTATTCTGTTGGAGATAAGGCTGCGCTAGGTGCCGGCTTTATCGGTGGTGCAGTCGCTTCTAGCACCAATGCTGGGTTTTTAGGGGCAGTTATTGCTGGGTTCTTAGCAGGATACTTAGTGAAGTGGGCGAAAGAACATATCAAATTACCGGAGTCGTTTGCTGGGGTGATGCCGTTGGTAATTTTACCTTTGATTGCTACATTGTCCGTAGCAATCGTCATGGGCGCCTTACTCTCTGAGCCCTTGGCGTGGATCAATACTAGTTTGGTTGAATGGATCCGAACCATGATTGAAAATGACGTTAACAAAATTTTACTGGCATTCATCATGGGGGCAATGATTGGCTCTGACTTAGGGGGACCTGTAAACAAAGCTGCTTGGATGGCAGGAAATGTGTTACTAGCGGAAGGAGTCTATTTACCAGCCATCATCGTGAACGTTGCGATTTGTGCGGTACCATTTGGATATGCCTTAGCAACTTTGTTCCACAAAAATCGATTCAACAAAGAGCTACTGGATGCTGGGCGTAATAACTTTATTATGGGGTTCATCGGAATCACAGAAGGAGCAATTCCTTTTACATTAGTCAATCCATTACGGCTTGTGCCGATCAACATGTTGGGAGGTGCAATTGCTTCTGGTTTGGGGATCGCATTAGGAATGTATGACAAAATGCCACCAGTTGGGGGAATCTACGGCTTCTTCACTGTTGGAAACGGTTGGGCGTATTTGATTGGACTATTTGCAGGAGCAGCCTTCATCGGTTTTGTCGCGCCTTTATTCGTGAATTTCAATAAGCAAGAAGAACAAACAGAAGATATTGCCCTCGATGATATTGAAGTGAGCTTTGAAAACTAAGTAACAAGGCTGATTAGCTAAATAGTAGCAAAAGAAAAGGCACGAGCAGGTGATTTTTCAAGAACGCTTTAAGGTATCTGACAAGGACAAGACTTGGGGAAGAAAACAAGAGTATTTGAAGAGAAACGATTTTCAAAATTCGAAGCATTTATGTAAGGATCAAATGATGCGTACCAGATGGTAAAAAAATTGAGAAAAATTAATAGGCACGAACGACACCCATCGTTACGTGCCTTTTTTAATCACGGGAGAGGAATGATTGAATGAAAAAAACAGTACATGTCGTACCCCACAGTCATTGGGATCGCGAATGGTATTTTACGACGAGTCGCTCGAAAATCTATTTGATGCACGATCTAAAAAACGTCATTGAACAACTAGAAAAGGATGATCCTTATGAAAGTTTCATTTTAGATGGACAGGCTTCTCTGTTAGATGATTACTTGAAATGGCGCCCACAGGACAAAGAAAGGATTCAACAACTTGTTCAACAAGGAAAATTGATCATTGGCCCATGGTACACACAAACCGATCAATTAGTGATCTCGGGAGAAAGCATTGTTCGTAATATGTTATATGGCATGAAAATTTGTGAAGCATTCGGAACCTACATGAATGTCGGCTATGTGCCAGATTCTTTCGGACAAGCAGCTAGTATGCCACAAATCTATCGTGAGTTTGGTATCACAGACACAATGTTTTGGCGCGGTGTCAGTGATGACGATGTTAAACACACAGAGTACAAATGGCGTGGAGAAGATGGTTCTGTGGTCAATGTTTACCAGATCCCAAGTGGGTACTACATTGGCGGTGCCATTCCTGAACGAGAAGCAGAATTAGCAGAGTTCTTACATCAAGAACCGTTTAAAACGACTTGGGGGCGCAGTGCAACGGATCAAGTGTATTTTCCAAATGGTTTCGACCAAGCACCAGTTAGAGAAAATCTTCCAGAATTGGTTGATCGAATGAATCAACTGTATCAGGATGAGTATGAGTTACAATTTTCAACGATCGAAAAATACATTGCTGCGGTCAAAGTACGCCATCCTGAGTTGGAAGAAATCGCTGGTGAACTGATCAACGGCAAATTGATGCGAATTCACAAAACGATTTTTTCTTCACGTCCTGATTTGAAGGCGATGAACACACAGATCCAACATTACTTAGTCAATGTCATGGAGCCTATCTTAACCATGGCTATGCAATTAGGATTTGAGTACCCCGTAGAAACAGTCATAGAGATTTGGAAGTTAATGTTTGAAAATGCGGCGCATGATTCGATCGGTTCTTGTGTTTCTGATACGACCAACGAAGATATCTATATGCGCTATAAGCAAGCGCGAGATATTTCTATGAATCTTGTCGAATTGATGTTACGACAGATTTCTACTGCAATCAACAACCCACAAGCAAAAGAAATTACTTTTACGCTTTTCAATACCTATGACACAAAACGTAATGGGGTGATCGAAGCAGAGGTTTATTTGCCGCAAAAAGATTTTGCGATCCTTGACCAGTCAGGTCAGGCGTTACCTTATACGATTTTAGAGCTTACCGACCAAACGGAGTATGTGTTGAATCAGGGGAACATATTAGATCCAGTCAAGGAGATCTATTTGCCGGAGAAAGTCTATAAAGCAAAGATTGCCATAGAAACGACTGATGTGCCGAGTATGGGGTATACCCAGCTGACAATTGATTTAAAAGGTGATACAAGCGCACCATTGCAGGAGATTACAACCAATACGATCGAAAATGAATACTATCAGATCACTGTCAATAGCAATGGCTCGTTAGATATTCTAGATAAAACCAATCAGGTGCTTTATCAAAATCAAGGGATCATTGAAGAAAATGGCGACGATGGTGATTCATTCAATTATTCACCACCTGTGAAAGATTTTGTGATTTCATCAATTGATGCGCAACCAACGATCTCGATTCAGCAATCAGCAATCTACCAAAAGATTGATGTGGTATTCACGCTGAGGGTTCCGAAGGATTTAGCTGAACGTGCAGAAAAGAAGGTCTCGGCTTCACTACCGATCCAATTGACGATCGTGTTGAAAAAACAATCGCAACAAATTGATTTCAACTTAACGGTTGAAAACCAACAAGTGGATAGTCATCGGGTATGTGTGCTATTTGATACCGGAATTGCCTCGAAATTTTCGCTGGCTGACCAACAGTTTGGCACGTTGCAGCGCCCTGTTGTGTTTGAAAAAGAAATGGCTCTTTGGGAAGCTAATAAAGAGCAATGGAATGAGCAGCCGATCGCCATAGAAACTTGTCAATCGTTTGTCGGTTTATTCGATGCATCCCATGGCGTAGCAGTCATGCCCAAGGGTGTACGTGAATATGAGATCGTGGGGAAAGCGTTTGATACGATTCGCTTAACGATTTTCCGAACCTATGGCTTCATGGGGAAAGAGAATCTACTGTATCGACCAGGGCGTGCTTCAGGAGAATCAGTGATTGCGACACCAGCTGCGCAGTGCCACAAAACGATGCATTTTGATTTCTCTGTTGCTTACTTTGCTAAAGGATTTGATCAAGCAAATGTTGCACAGAGTGCCAAACAAGCAGTAACACCGATCACTCTTTATCAATCCGCAGAATTCCTGAATTCCCGCTTGATATTTACTTTAGGACCGGTTGAACCAACCTTACCGGCAAACTTTAGTCTTTTTGAGATCAATGGCAATTTGACCCTGAGTGTATTGAAAAAAGCCGAAGATCGTCTAGGTTATATTTTGCGTCTATACAATGGGCTTTTAGATGAAGGTGGACAAGCAACGATCACATTCAACCATCCAGTGAAGTTAGTAGAAACAGTCGATTTAAAAGAAGCTACAAAAGAAGCACTGGTTGTGGAAAAGAATGTAGTCACTCTTGAAAAGATAGGCCACGCAAAATTTGTGACATTGTATGTAGAGTAATTGCTACTGAGAAAAAGTCACGCGAAGCGGCGAGTCCGCTTGTGCCATAGAAAAGTGAAAAAGGTTCGTAAGTCTTATCAAAGTATTTACGAGCCTTTTTTAATACTAATGCGAAACAGACGAGAATCTTTGTAGGTTGAATGCCAATAGCGAATGTATACCTAAGCCATCCTTTCCAAGGTATGCAAAAATCTCTCCTCTGTACGAGTTGCACGAAAGGAGGAAAGTCAGAAGGCAGCTTGTCGGTTTTCTTTTAATTCTTATTTCAATCTCAGTTTATGTAGTTTTTGGTATTTCACATCAGCGGCGCAGAACGGGCTTTCTTGACAAATAAGCATTCTAAAAATATAGTTGAGTCAAAAGCTGCAAGACAGGAGAATATCATGAAAATTAGAGCCGCAGCATTGTCTGATCATAAAGAACTAACTCATTTGTCGAAAGTACTAGGCTATCCAATCGAAGAAGAAGTATTGATCGAAGGCCTAAAGAGAATTTTAGCTGAGGAGGATCATCTCTTGCTTGTTGCCGAAATAAAGGGTAAAGCAGTTGGGATGATTGAAGCACAGCCGTATTCAACAGTTTATTCTGCTGGGCAATTTTTTAATGTCCTAGGTTTGGTAGTGGATGATCAAGTGCAAAAGCAAGGCGTTGGCGGGAAACTACTGTCGGCAATTGAAGAAGAAGCCCGACAGCGAGGAATGCAAGGCATTCGATTAAATTCGAATGTTAAACGCCATGCTGCTCACAGGTTTTATGAAAATCATGGCTACCACAGCAGTCATGAACAGAAACGGTTTATCAAGGAATTATAAAAATACAAAGACGCTGGAGGAGTGACAAACGACACTCCAGCGTCTTTTTTTGTATTCACTTTAATTGGTTCAAAAGACTAATATTTATGGAATCAATGCTAACAACAGCCGTTTAATCTCCTCATAAACCTCTCCGGTTTCCGGCGTCACACGTTGACGATTCTGAATGATAAAAAGATCACGATAGCGGTACTCTGGATCAAGTTCCTGCCAAGGCAACTCTTCTGGTAATGAAAGTTTCGAAATGATCGATTTGCCGATGTTTTGTTTTAGTAGGGACAAAATCACTTCGCTATTATTGGCTTTGATGATTTGCGGATTTAGGTGCTGTGCGTAAAGATAGGTTTCGTTAATGTAATACATCCCCGAGTCGTTTTCTCGCAAGACCCAAAAATCAGAAGCGAGGTTGCCTGCTAACACCAATTCATCGCGATAAACGAATTCTTTTTGGATCAATGGCGAAACGATTGATTTTTCGATCAGGCCGATATGGGCTTTGTTTGATTCGACGGCATCGATCACTTCTTGCGAATTCATGATTTTGATTTCAAAGGCAAATGTTGGAAATTCTGCAATCAGCTGTGCCATGATGCTAGGCAGTAAGTAAACGGCGGTGGTATTCGAACAAGCGAGCACACACGCTGTTTTAAAATTTTTGGTGTCTTTGGCTTGCGAAAAAATAGTGGACAATGAGCGGAGGGACTCGACCACACGAGGATACAAAAACTCCGCTTGGCTAGTGGGTAAAATCAATTGTTTTCCTTTACGTTCAAAAAGTTTGAAGCCAAGTTCCGCCTCTAATCGTTGGATTTGCAAGGAGATCGTTGGCTGAGTTTTATAGAGCTGTTTTGCGGCAAGACTAAAGTTTCTCGTTTCATAAACAACAATGAAGGTTTTGAGCAATTCAATCATTTTGCGGACTCCTTTATTATTAATAATATTTATAATTAGTATTTAAAAGTACAATTTTACAAATAGTTATCAGGTGATTATAGTATAAGTGTAGAGAAAAAAGAAAGCAAATTTAATTGAAATTTTCATACGTTAAGAAAGGATGAGTTGATGAAAACATCGATCCAGCATTTTTTACATTCATTGCCAATCCCGATTTGCGGCTTGATTTTAGGCACTGTGTCTTTGGGGAATTTATTGTATTCAGAAGGAATGGAGACGGTTGGAAATGCGTTTTGCACCCTTGGTATTTTCATCATGGGGCTCTTCCTTCTGAAAGTATGCTTTACATTTAAGCACACGATGTCAGAGTTGCAAAACCCAATCGTTGCTTCGGTGGCGCCGACCTTTACGATGGCGCTGATGGTGATCTCCACTGTTTTTGAACGGGTCATTCCCAATGCAGTGGTGAATGATCTGCTCTGGTGGGGGGCTATCGGCTTACATTTTGCTCTAATGATCTATTTTGTTGTCGTGCATATTTTGCCTGTCGACCTTTCGCTGGAATACATTTATCCAAGCTGGTTTATTACCTTCGTCGGGATTGGCGTAATTCCCAATACTTCTGCTGTCTTTTTTAAAGAGCTAGGGGAAGTGATCGTCTGGATCGCATTGGTATTGTATTTTGCGCTTTTGCCGATTATTTTAAAGCGAGTCGTCCATCAAAAGCTGACGGAACGTGCGGCAGTTCCTTTGATCACGATTTTAACAGCACCAGGTTCTCTTTGCTTAGCAGGTTACCTTTCCGTATTTGAACAAGGCTCTGCTTGGTTTGTCGCCTTTATGCTGTTATTGTCACAAACGATTTATTTCTGTGTTGTCGCTTATATGAAAAACATGCTGGCAGTCGGGTTTTACCCAAGCTATGCGGCATTTACGTTTCCTCTTGTGATCTCGGCGACTGCAATGTTCAAATCAGCACTGTTTTTTGCGAATCACCCACTGATATTTGGGTTTCTACAAGCCTTAACGATTATTGAAACCAGCTTTGCCGTGATTGTCGTCTGCTATGTGTTAGGAAAATATGCTGTTCATTTGTATCAGCAAACCAAAGCCCTGATTGCCGATCATAGTTACTAAGAAAGTACAAAAAATCATCCATTTTTTAAGAAAATGCGTACTCTACGCAAAACAATAGTACAAGTATTTGAAAAGAAAGGGAAGGGATCGCACATGAAAAGTACAAGCAGAAAAGTTGTCGTTGTCGGAACAGGTTTCGTTGGAACGAGCATTGCGTATTCCATGATCAATCAAGGACTGATCAATGAATTGGTCTTGATCGATGTCAATAGAGACAAAGCAGAAGGAGAAGCCCTCGATTTGTTAGACGGAATGTCATGGGGGCAAGAAAACATCAAAGTTTGGGCGGGAGAGTACTCGGAATGTAAAGATGCTGATATCGTCGTTATTACTGCAGGGGTCAACCAAAAGCCAGGACAAACACGGCTTGAATTGATCGATGTCAACGCCGAAATTATGGCAAGCGTCACAAAACAAGTGATGACTTCAGGCTTTGATGGCGTGCTTGTCATCGCTTCAAACCCAGTCGATGTCTTAACTTATCAAGCATGGCGTGTGTCCGGGTTGCCCGCCAATCGTGTCGTTGGTACGGGAACGACCCTCGATACCACAAGACTTCGAAAAGAAGTGGCGGCAAAATTAGCCATCGATCCACGAAATATTCATGGGTATATCATTGGGGAACACGGTGATTCGGAAGTCGCTGTCTGGTCCCATACAACGATCGGTGGGCAACCGATCGTAGAATTGATCAAGCAAAAGGATCGTTTGACCGTTGCCGATCTAGCGGTTCTTTCTGAACGAGTAAAAAATGCCGCCTATGAAATCATTGATCGAAAACAAGCAACTTTTTACGGAATAGGGATGAGTGTCGCAAGAATCGTTCGAGCGATCTTAAATGATGAGCAAGCGATTCTGCCGGTGTCTTCCTACCTTGATGGGGAATATGGCATCAACGATTTATTCACAGGTGTTCCTGCAGTCGTGGACCAAAACGGCGTCCGCGAAATTATTGAATTGACGCTTACCCCTGAGGAAAAACGGCAGTTTGATACTTCGTGTCATCAGTTACGAGCAGTAATTTCCACAATTGGACAAAGCAAGGTCAGCTGATCTTTAGAATACGATTAATGAATCCTCGTGTTCGTTTTTGCCAAAGCATGGTTCGACTATTTACGGTCGGCCATGCTTTTTTTCCATCTAGCCAAGAATGTTAAAAGGAAATGGCGTATTTTACTCGAAACGGCCACTATTCAACTCTCTTTTTTCTCACTCCTTTAAAAAAAACATCCTCAGTGAATGACAGAAAAAGAATGATCGATCAACCTTGCAAACATTTCGAGTTGTAAAAAGTGACAAAGTGTCACTTTGTGTGGTATTCTTCAAAAAGTGACACTTTGTCAACATTTGGAAAACAGGAGGAAAGAGCAATGTTTCTGGCTATAAAAGAAATGCGTTATTCAAAATTAAGATATGGGCTGATCGTAGGAATCATGTTTTTGATCGCCTATGTTGTTTTTATATTGTCTGGCTTAGCTACCGGACTTAACTGGGATTTTAAAAAGGCCATCGTCGATTGGGATTCATCCGCGATCGTTTTATCAGAAGATGCGAATGACACATTTGCGGCTTCGCAATTGACGAGAGGGGATCTAGACCGTGTAGAAGGAACCCAAAAAGCCCCGATTGGTTTATATAGCAGTGTCATCACGGTCAACGATGAACAAGTCAATGTGACTGTTTTTGGTACACAAGACGATGCGTTCTTGTTACCAGAAGTCTTAGAGGGCAAGCTGTTTTCAAAAGAAAATGAGATCACGATTTCAGAAAACTTAGCAGAAGAAGGTATCAAGGTCGGAGACCAAGTGAAAATCGGGCGTTCAGATGAAACCTTCAAAGTCGTTGGGATCACCCCAGAAACGTCTTATACGGTCTCACCAGTGATTTATACTTCCCTGGATACTTGGACGAAAATGAAGTTTGCTAATCAACCATTCGCATCTGATAAGGAGCAGCCAATCAATATCATTGTGACCAAATCAAGTGATCCGAAAGTCGATAACCAAGAAGGAACCCAGCTCAAAGTGTTGGCAACGGAAGACTTTATTGAAAAGCTTCCTGGATTTTCTGCCCAAAACTTGACCTTAAATGCCATGATCTACTTCTTATTTGTCGTTGCAACGGCAATCGTGGGGATTTTCATGTATGTGATCACCCTACAAAAAACGGCGATTTTTGGTGTGATGAAAGCCCAAGGCATTCGGACCAGCTTTATTGCCAAATCAATTATTGCGCAAGCATTTATGGTCGGTGTGATCGGGGTAGCCCTAGCCTTTGCGGCGGCATACGGCACCAGCTTGTTTTTACCAGATGCCATGCCATTTTTCTTTGAATTCAAGCAATGGCTGCTTTATAGCGGCATCTTGATTCTCGTGGCAGTTCTAGGCGGTTTATTCTCCATTCGGACGGTCACAAAAGTCGATCCAATCACGGCAATAGGAGGGTAACAAAGATGAAAGACATTTTAGTAATGAAGGATATTGTAAAAAAATTTGGCAAGCAGCATACCGAAGTAACGGCATTAAAAGGACTGAATTTTCACGTTCAAGAAGGGGAGTTTGTCAGTATCATCGGCCCTTCTGGTTCAGGAAAAAGTACCTTTTTGACCATCGCTGGCGGCTTACAAAGTCCAACATCGGGAGAGATCATCATCAACCAGGTGAACTTTTCCCAATTAAATGAAAAGCAACGAGGGAAGTTGCGTTTTAAAGAGATTGGGTTTATCTTGCAAAGCTCGAATTTGATTCCTTTTCTAACGGTAAAGGAACAATTTTATTTGGTCGACAAAGTTACAGGAAAAGCCAAGGAAAAGGAACGGATTGATGAATTGCTTGCTTCATTAGATATTCTCGACCTTCAAGACAAGTTTCCCCGCGATTTATCTGGTGGGGAACGTCAACGAGTGGCGATCGGCAGGGCGTTGTTTAATGACCCAAGCTTGATTTTGGCGGATGAACCAACTGCCAGCTTAGACACCGATCATGCGTATGAAGTGGTGAAGTTATTGGTGAAAGAAGCGCATGAGAAAAAGAAAGCGACAGTCATGGTCACTCACGACGAGCGAATGATCCAATGGAGTGATCGCATTTTCCGAATGGAAGATGGCAATCTGATCGAACAAAACGCCCCGTCAAGAGAAACTGCACAAGTCTGAGTGGAAAAGTAGAGGGATTTGTTTATAATAGAGGGAGTAGATTGCGAATGATGGAGGAGAATCCCTTGCCAAGTACAACATTTTTTCATTTAAAACAAGCGAAAAAAGAAAAAATCGATGCCGTGCTTTTAGAAGAATTCTTCAGCAAGCACATCAGTCAAGTCAAGGTCTCTGCCATCGTCGAAAAGTCGCACATTTCTAGAGGGGCGTTTTACAAGTACTTTCAAAACTTAGAAGATGCCTATGACTATGCGATCGCCGACTATTCAAACCAAATCCATTCCGCGATTTTTACGTTTATCAATCGCAACAAAAATGATTTTTTCAAAGGGATCGAAGAATACTTGGCTTGGTGCAGTCAATGGTCACCTGAAGATGATCATTGGAAAATGATCCATTTATGTACCCAAAGCAATGCCTGGACGAAGCGCGATGCGATCCCTGACGATTCGCCCATGATTCGTCAGTGGTTGGAGCTGTTGGAAGAAAATCGCTTCACGATCCATGATACGCAAGAAGCTGTCAGTTTCCTTTATTTTATTATGGCGGTTGTGATGGATAGTCTGACAGATTTTATTTCGAATGAATGGACCGCAAAAGAGCTGATCAAAGATTTTCGCTATAAGGTGCAATGGATCAAGTATGGAATCAAAGAGGATAACAAAGAGGACAATGAAGAAGAATGAACGCTTCGGCAAGAGGATGGACCAAATGCCTCGCACGGCGGAAAAGTCATATATAAGGAAAGAGGTGCCCGACAACCGAAATAGTTGTCGGACACCTCTTTTTTGAGGGAATGATTATTTTTTATTTACACGTTTCGCAATGATCGGCAAGATCAAGCCAATCAAAAGAAAGGCGATTGGCGTAATGATATTTAAGGCCAATTGGAAGAACCAAGCTTGCGGATCTGCCCCATAATCAAGTTTAGGAACCATCCCTAAAATGCAGGCAAAGGCCGTGAACAAGAAGCACCATAAGCCGATCCCAAAGCCAACCTTGTTGTTTTTCACGAATTTATAATCGGAAGTAAAGCGATTGGCGTGTTTGTTGACTAGCATAAAGGCTAAGAAGACCCATAAGTAACGCAATGGCATGACAACTGAATTCAAGTTCAGCAACCAACGATACAGTTCGGTCATATTGCCGATTCCTAGTGCTGGAATAATGATCAAAATGCTGACTAGGATACCAGTCATAATATACCCATTTACTGGTGTTCCTTTTTTGTTTAGTTTTGCTAAGCCATTTGGTACAAATTCTGAATCAGCATCAGACAATAATATTTTCAATGGGGCATCAATTGAAAATGCCAAAGCAGAGATTTGCGCTAACGCATTGGCGATGGAATAAAGAATGACAAAGAAATTGCCGATTCCGTAGAAGTTTCCTAGTCGTTGAAAGGCTTCATAAGCGCCGTTGACCATCAAATCTTCTGGAATATGGTTGGCATCAAAAAGCATCCCCATAGCAATCGAGCCGAGCAAGGCACATAACGCCACCATACCGGCTAAAAAGATCATGCCTTTTGGAAATTCTTTGGCAGGATTTTTTGTGTTATTTACGTAAGGCGAGATTTTTTCACAGCCACCTACCGCAAATACCAGCATCGAGATCGTGGTTAAATAGGTAAAGTCAAATTTAGGGATATAGGTTGAAACAGATGACATGTTTGGTGTAGCAATTTCAGCACCAGTCATTGCTGGAGCAGTGACTGCTAAAAGAATAAAAAGAATCGACATCACGAACATGGCTGTTCCGGCGATGTTCCCAATCATTTTTAAGGTCGTCAATCCTTTAGAGGCAATCCATAAAAAGAATAGAAAAATAGCTAAACAAATCAATGAGACTTCCATGGAGCCCATCGTTGATACAAATGTACCATTTCCTTTAAATAACCAACTCAATGACACTAAGATTCCTTGGGGTTTTTGTGCCAAATAAGGCACGTGAACGACCCAATAAGTCCAAGCAGCAAAAAAAGCCAACCGCTTTGTTGAGGTTTCTTTGATCCATGAGGAAACCCCACCACTTGACTCTTTGAAGGTCGATCCTAACTGACCAACACTTAATGCATAGGGTACAAAATAAAGAGCCATAATTAATAGCCACGAAACAACAACAGTCAATCCTTGTTGAGCGTAGTTGTTTACAACATTTCCCAGTCCCCAAACAGAGACGAACGCCATCAGCGCAATATTATACCAGCGTAATTGTTTCTCATTCATCGCTTTCTCCTTCTTAAAATGATTTTTCTGACTGGTTAAAATAGAGCGTTTTTTGAAATTTAGTGAGAAAAAAATTTCTTTCCATAAGCGCTTGATCACTATCAAGTTTCTTATGCATTTTTTCACAAATGTCAAAGGTCAAATTGAATAAAAAAATTTCATTTGCTTCTTTTTATCCAGTCGTTGATTTTCCATAGTTAGGATAAACCTCTGAATTCTTTTGGTCAAGAAAAATTAAATTGTTATTTAAAAAAAATAATAAATTTCTTATGATAGCAAAAGCAAACATCATCATTCATTAATAATCTGAAAGAAATCCAACTACATTCGGTCAAGGGCATGGATGAAAGAGGGATCATTTCATTTAAATGAATGGACGTATAAAGATGGAAGAAACCCTTTCGAAAGGCTTTCACTGGTGCTTTTTGGATAGATTTTTAAGCAAAGGAAACAGGAGAGTAGTCGTAGTTTTTTTGTTTTTTTTTAAAAATTTTATGCGAACATTCTTTCAAAGAAACACGAAAACAAAGTTAGCCGAATGCTTCGTTCCATCGAAATCACTCGTTTTTTTTCGCCAATTTATAGGAGGTGGGTGTTATTCGCTCAAATACTGGCCATAAAAGCAGATAAAAGACGAAGTTTCCGCTGGCATGGAAGAAATCGAACAGTAGTCCTTGAAGGTAATAGGCAAGAAACGAAGGAAACTGATAAAGCCAAACTTCCATCAACGAAACGATCAAGCCATAAAGAAGTCCGCAAAGAAAGGCAAAGAAAGCTTGCAAGAAGCGGTTTTTCTTGATGATCGGTATTTTTCCAATCTGATGAAAAAGAACGATGGTGACAGTAAGTGCAGCAAATTGACTGATCGTCCAGGGACCCATGCCTAGATAGATATTTGTTCCGAGCAAACTTAATAAGGCAATCATCAACGCATCAGATAAACGATAAGAAAAAGCCACTAAAAATAAAAGGGCACTCATAGGCTGAATGTTAGGGATAAAGACAAAAACTAACCGTCCAACGATACAAGCCGCAGTGATCAGTGCTAAATGAGAAATTCTTTGGATGGAAAATATCTTGGTTTGGGGAGGAAGCATGAGAATCGCCGTCTTTCTAATTGATAATCATTCTCATTATACATGGAAAATAATAAAATTCAAGATTGAAATACACATTATATAGTACAATAATAAAAAACGAGCACAATATGTTGTGTTTTAGAAGGCGAGGGAAAGAAATGGAATACAAAAAACAAACGATTGAGAAATTGAACGAGGATATCAAGTTGTTCCAAGAAGTTTCGGCGATCACACCAGAAATGACCCAAACATTTGAGGGAATCGCTCGTTTGATTATGCTGGATCGTTATTCATACAAAGATCAAACCCATCAAACATTGCGTAAGGATGATTTGGTGATTTTGACAACGAAAGCTGATCCTAAATATCCTGCGCGAGGAATCGGTGTTGTGAAAGCAATCGATGGGGAACTAGTCTCTATCGAAGTGGAAGAGGCCTATCGCTCAGCGTTAGAAGATATTGATGAACAAGCGAGTGGACTTGTTAAAAGAAGAAAAAGTGACATTGAAAAACCGTTAGAACTCTTTTTTGAGCAAGTGGCGCATCGTGTAGCCAAAGGGATTTCTGCCAACGAGTCCCATGACCAGGAGCGCTTCTTTGAGGCGTTTTACCAACAAATCGTGGCGCAAAACCTAATTCCCGCAGGCAGAGTACTTTATGGAGCAGGAACAAATTCTCAAGTTACCTACTTCAATTGCTTTGTGATGCCTTTCATCCATGATTCCCGAAAAGGGATTGCTGTTCATCGACAAGAAGTTATGGAGATCATGAGTCGAGGTGGCGGGGTTGGAACCAATGGGTCGACCTTGCGACCAAAATCAAGTGTGGTCCACGGTGTCAGTGGTCGGTCTTCTGGGGCAGTTTCTTGGTTGAATGATTTGGCAAACTTGACGAACCTTGTCGAACAAGGAGGTAGCCGCCGTGGAGCGCAGATGATTATGATGGCAGATTGGCATCCAGATATTTTTGCGTTTATTCTTTCTAAAATTCAAAATCCTGCTGTATTGCTTCACCTAAAAAAAACAATCACAAATGCGACGATCAAACAACTGATCAATGAAAAACTGCAATTTGACCCTCTGACAAAAATGGAAGAAAGAATGTTCACTTATCTAGCACAACTGCCTGAATCGTCAGATAAGGAACATAATGACATGATCCAAAAGGTAAAAGAAAAATTGCGCATAGGTGGCAGCTATACGGTGAAAGAAAGTGATTTCTTAACTGGCGCGAATATCTCAGTCTGCTTGACAGAAGAATTCATGGAAGCAGTGAAGACAGATGGGTGGTATGAGCTACGCTTTCCAGATATCGACAATTATTCAGAAGCAGAGATGGCACAATATGATGCAAAATGGGCTGAAGTCGGGGATGTGCGAGAATGGGCAGCTGATGGCCATAAAGTCAAAACCTATCAAAGGATCAAAGCTCGTGAGTTATGGGAGTTGATTACTTTTTGTGCAACATATTCTGCTGAGCCTGGTATTTTCTTTATCGATAATGCCAACAAGATGACGAATGCTACAGCATACGGACAAAAAGTCGTGGCAACCAATCCGTGCGGTGAACAGCCCCTAACCCCTTATGCGGTCTGTAACTTGGCAGCCATCAATCTCGCAAACATGGCGGATCGCCAAAAGGGCACCGTTGATTTTGCCAAACTAAAAGAAACCGTGAAAACAGCGGTTCGTTTCCAAGACAATGTTATTGACGTAACGCCTTACTTTTTTGACAAAAATGAGCAGCAGGCGAAAGGGGAAAGACGTGTTGGATTAGGGATCATGGGCTTGGCAGATTTATTGATCTACGGCGGGAAAAAATACGGATCGGCAGAAGGAAATCAATTCGTTGATCAAATTTTCGAGGCAATGGCAGTCACTGCCTATGAGGCATCCATTGAATTGGCGAAAGAAAAAGGCAGTTTTCCCTTCCTGATTGGAAAAAATGACCAAGAGACGCAAGCGTTGCGGAAGAAATTTATAGATACAGGATACATGAAAAAAATGCCAGCGCACATCCGCGAAGGCGTGCTGCGATTCGGTATTCGCAACTCTCATCTTTTGACTGTTGCGCCAACAGGATCGACAGGCACGATGACGGGAGTTTCAACTGGTTTAGAACCTTACTACTCCTTTTCTTATTTTAGAAGCGGTCGACTAGGTAAGTTTATTGAAATCAATGCGGAAATCGTTGACGAATACCTGATGGATCATCCTGAAAGAACCAAAGCGCAGTTGCCGGCATGGTTCATTTCCGCTATGGAGTTGACGCCCGAAGAACATGTCGGTGTGCAATGCACCATTCAACGTTGGGTGGATAGCTCCATTTCAAAAACGGTCAATGCACCAAAAGGATATACAGTAAGCCAAGTAGCCAAGGTTTATCGAGATCTTTATGAAGGAGGAGCCAAAGGAGGGACCGTCTATGTAGATGGCAGCCGAGATTCACAAGTACTTACCTTAGAAGCGGTAGAAAATGAGCTGACCGCACAAGTTGAACCGCTGCCTGTCGTTCAAGTAGATGAACCCGTCGTCTCTGGTGAAATCTGCCCCATCTGCCATGAAGGAACCATTGAGGAAATCGGCGGCTGTAGTACCTGCACAAACTGTAAAATCCAATTAAAATGCGGGCTCTAAGAAAAAACGGGATTGATAAAATAACTCTTATCCGCATATTGGATAGAAAAACGATTAGTATTTTGACTATTGGAGAGGAAGAAATAGATGAAAAAAGTATTTGTCGTATTTATGCTAGTGAGCACATTACTCGTCGCTACAGGATGTCAACAGGCAAGTGTAACGCGAGAAAGCACGCAGCAAAGTTCCTTGAAGCAAGAACAAGGAACAGCTACGATCGTCATCCAAAATCAAGAAGCTGTGACCTCAAAAGAAGTAACGTTCCGAGAAAATGAGTCGCTGCTGGAAGTAATGAAAGAAAACTTTGCGATCAAAGAAAAAGATGGCTTTATCACCTCTATCGACGGCATCAGTCAAGATCAAAAAGCCAATCTATTTTGGGTCTATACCGTCAATGACGAAATGACCGATAAAGGGGCACAAGCGTTGTTTTTAAAGAACAATGACACTATCACATTTGATTTGAAAGCATTCTGATTTGTTTGATTCTAAGGATCTTTATTGGTGCAAAAGAACTTGCCATAAAGATCTTTATCTATACAGATAGACTCTTGCGTTGATTTTGGAGGTAGTTTTGCATTCAAGTTCTATTCAAGAGTCTATTCTTGTTTTTCTATCATAGTTTGGAGTGGTGGCTTATTTTATTTTAAAATTGGACTAATAGAAATAAAGATACCATTACATACATAAGTTTTAGCCATGATGTTTCTTTCGTATTTTGGCTTTCGTTCCTATTTTTGTAGAAAATAATTTTTTTATAGTAGAGTGGAAATGGACAAAAATTTGATTTATCCGTTAGCTTAAGTGGCTAACGCTTCTATTCTCTAATATATGGTTTTACTTCCTATTTTTCTTGCGATTGTTTCCCAATCTGCTTGTTGTTCATAAAAACAATGTTATCATTGTATCATCAGATGTGGGTGGCGAACAGTGGTCTAAAACACGAGCGTTGATTACAAATAAGGTTTTTTCGTTCTCTTTGTTTATTGATCGGAAAAGGTAGGAGGAGAATAATGGTTGAGGTACTTTTGATGTGTGGCGTTAGTGGTGCAGGCAAAACCACTTACTCAAAACAAAAAGAGCAAGAAGGCTATGTAAGATTAGCAATAGATGAATTGATTTGGGAAGACTATGGCGTTTATGGTGTTGATTACCCTTCGGAGAAATATGCAAAAGTTTCTTCATTATCTTCAGTTAAATTGAAAGAGCTTACAGTGAAGGCTGTTCAAGAAGGAAAAAACGTAGTTGTCGATTCTAGTTTTTGGGCTAAAAGTCACCGAGACGCTTATAGAGAACTACTGGCAGCATATGATGTGACGATTAAAGTAATCTATCTAAAAGCTGATTATGATACTTTACGAAAACGATTAGCGATCAGAAATAAAGTCCAGACAGCAAATTCCGCTTTTCCTATTACAGAAGAAATCCTTCAACGGTTTTTTTCAGGATTCGAAGAACCGGTAAATGAAGATGTGGTAGTGATCGAGCAAAAGAATATATGAAGTAGCATCAAAACGTTTTTTACTCTTTTTCAATACAGTTAGTCTTATTCCTGTGCAGGACACGAAGGACAGTCATGCTAGAAGCAAAATAGTGATTGGCAATTTCTTTTCTTGTTGCATTCTTCGATTAATAAACGAATCAAAAAGCAAGCCGCTGAAGACAAAATGACTATGACAGCTGTTAAAGACCAAGAATCAATACAAGAAACCGCCCATTGGATAAATAGGACGGCAAACAGTAAGCACCTTGAGCAATCGAAACCACAAGTTAAGTCTCAAAAAACGATTACTACAAGATATGAAGAATTGTAAGAAAAATTAAGTATATTCACTCTCTTTGTTAACGTACGTTATAATATGCTTAAGATATTTAAAGAAAAGGAGGAGAAAACATGGAAGTAATTACACCAACAAATGCAAGAAAAAACCTTTATGGAATCATTAAGCATGTTGTGGCTGACAGTCAACCTGTAGAAATTGCGAATACAAAAGAGCAAGAAAGCGTCATTATGATTAGTAAGAGCGATTGGAACTCCTTACAAGAAACACTCAACTTACAAAATGTGGGTGTACTTGATCGGATCAAACACTTTGAGAATGAAGAGAGTGAAGATTTAGGTGAAATAGATTGGGATACAAAGTAAAGATCAAAAAGAATGCTCGCAAAGATTTGTCTAAATTGAAGAGTATCAATCTAACTAGTAAGTTTGATGAACTGATCAAAGTTAAGGAAAATCCTTTTCAAACACCGCCACCTTACGAAAAATTAACAGGATTACCTTACTGTTCAAGGTGTCTCAATATCAACCACAGGTTGGTATACAGCGTGGAGGAAGAGAGTAAAACGATCACGATTCTCTCTGTTTGGTCACATTATGAACGTGGACTATGATATGATAAACTATTTCGACTCTTTGTCAATAAGTCTAATGGTAATAAGTCAAGTTGAAGATTGAGAATATTTTTATTGTGTAACCTGTTTTGAAGCGCACTTAACTAGCCCCGGCCAAAATCAATTTTTTTCAGGGGATTTCAAAGGTTTGCGTCAATAACAGAATGTTATTTATCTATCACGCTCCTTGGTGGCGTGTATAGTTGATGGTTACGTAGTAGCGTATCCACCAGACGCAAAAATATTTGAGAAACTCTGGCAGTTAGCTTCAAGTGAACAAAGAGTAAGATCTGACAATCTGTTGTCCTCCTCCCATACTGGTGACTGGACCTATAAGGAAAAGAAATGCCTGCTTTGGCTGTGCTAATTAGATATGGATACTTTTGAAACGTTTGAAGTGATCCTTCACTCGGTTCGCTTGTTTTGCTATATATTGGTTGTCTCAGAGCCATTCTAAGATCATTTGAAAAAATACCACTGGATAAATCCCCTTAGGTACTGCTTCAGAATGCTTTGGTGTACATATTGCCAATGTTTGAGGTACGGAATCAACGGTGCGAGAAGTTCCCCTTTTCCTAAAGCGGAACAAACAGGTTAGTAATTTTCGTTATAACCTGTTATAATGAAATGGGTGCAACAGTAGAAAAGGAGCGTGAAATGTATGCGATCAATTAAAGTCCGTAAGATTGGAAACAGCGTAGGAATTATTTTGCCTAAGGAACTTGGTTTGAAAAATGGAGATACTCTTCAAGCAGAAAAGGAAGGGAACTTATTTATTTTGGATACAACTCAAACAGCTAAGAATCATGATAAAAAGCTGATCGAGGAAAGTTTTAAAGACTTTGAAGAAGGTTTGATCGTAACTGAAACCGAAATGAGAGAGAGTTTCGGAAAGTATGGTTGGAGTTAAATGAAAGAATACACACTAGTTTATTCCCAGAGTTTTCAGCAAAGTTTATCAAATTTAATAACTGAATGGGAAAATGAGTTGCTGCTTTCACAAACTAGCATCAAAAGATTTGTAGGTGCGATCCAGAAGGCGCTAGAACTCACTAAGACGTTCCCGAAAATGTATGAGGAAGTTTCAAAAATATACGGTATGAAGACTACAACTTATCGAATTGTTATCGGCAAAAGTTATGCTCTTTTTTATCGGATTGATGACGAGAAAAAAGAGATTCTTGTAGGCCGTATTTTCCAGTTTAAACAGATGAGACTAGACTTTTGAGCGTCTTAGTCGTTTTGAATATATTCGATTATTTCAATTACCTTCTGACTCGATTGTCCAAAGTAGATAGAATTGTTTCTTAATGTTTGGATCAATTTCTCCACCGGAGTTTTGGAGTACGGCAGTGATTTAAATCTTCAAAGAGTTTTTAGCTTGGGGTATTTGGGGAGTATGTCCAGATAAAAAGGTGTCAGAAACTTAATAGTTTTTGACCCTGTTTTTTTTCCCCGTTTTATGGCTCCTTCAGTAGCTCAGTTAGTTAGGATCAGTTAGATATAAAAATAGGGGATATCAGAGAGTAACATAATACCCCCTTTTTTTATGCTTGACTATAGTAAAATAAGGAGTAACTTTATATGACTAGAAATCCATATTTACCTTTAACTGAAACAACTTTTTATATTCTTTTAGTTTTAGCTACGCCCGCTCATGGATATGCTATTATTCAAGAAATTGATAAGCTAAGTGAAGGGTCAGTTAATGTAGCGGCAGGAACTATACCCAGAAATAACACCAAAAGCAGTTGAGAACTTTTTGCAGCTAGCCGAAAACCATTATTATGATAATTCAGATTTTCATCGTGTGATTGAAGATTTTGTTATACAGGGAGGGGATCCTACTTCAACTGGCATGGGTGGCGAAAGCATATGGAATGAAGAATTTGCACCAGAAATTAGTGATCGACTATATCATATTAATGGAGCCCTTTATATGGCAAGATTTGAAGGAGATGTAAGTGAGAAAACTCAAGGAAGTCAATTTTACATTGTGTCTAATGATATTGATCAAACTGATACCATAAAGGAACATGAACAATTGAAGAAAATGATTCCCTATCTGTTAACTGAAGAAGACCATCCTCCTGAAATTTTAGAAGACTATAAAAATGGAGGGGCACCATTTTTAGATACTCAATATACAGTATTCGGGCAAATGATTGATGGGATCGATATCGTAAAAGAAATTTCAAAGGTAGAAGCTGATCATGATGGATTGCCCAAAGAAAAAGTCACAATATATTCAATTAAAACCCAGTAAAAAACTGAGAGGGGAAAAGGTATGCTTAAGAAAAAATATCTAGTTTTGTATATACATTAATTATTTTGCTAACCGGTTGCAACAATAGTAGTACTGTCGAAAAGCTTCAATCTTCAATAAATCCTAAAAATGTGGTTACAGTAGAACATAAGGATAATATGATAAAAAATATCACTATTGACGTAGAGATACCTAATTCGATTTTATCTGATAATAAAGATGAGACTCCTGAACTATTTATGGAGCCAATTACCTCAGATTATAATGCTGCAGAAGGCGTAACAGTCATTACGAAATATAATGATGATAGTGTCAGTCAAAATATCACTATTGATGCTTCTCAAATAGATGGTACTAGCGATCCGAATAAGTTGCTAGAAAGCATTGATTTTGACGATTTTGAACAATTTAAAAAATCGCTTACCGCTGATGATAGATATCTAGAGATTGAGCAAAACAAGGTTTTAGAGTACATCGTATACGAAGTATATACAATAAAAAAGGCTATGTAGGACAGCCATAATTCGGCTCTTTGTCAATAAGAACTGATGAGTCGTACAAACTAAAATCTGGGTCAGAATGAATAGCATTCTGGCTCAGATTTTTTGTTATCTTACTTTGATTAATTGATTGATCAAAAAGATTTTAATTCTCGTATTCTCAAATGATTTAAATCCGTAGAATGCTCGTTTCGTGATCGGTAAATGAGTCATCGTTTGAGTAAGGAAGACCGTCGTATTGAGATGCCTTCTTCATCGCTCAAAAGTTTTTGAAGTTTTACACAGACCTCTTCGAATAATAAATCCTCTTATCAAAAAAAATTCCTTTATTCGCATAATGATAATTATAAACAAAAAAATGGAACAGCATAAATGTTTTCGAAATGCTTTCGCACCAACATTTACCTGTTCCGTGGGTTTGGCACCCAATGGGCCGTGAGGGGCTCGAACCCGCGACCCGCTGATTAAGAGTCAGCTGCTCTACCAACTGAGCTAACGGCCCGTACCAAAAGTACTTCATTATCTTAGCACTCCATTGTTGAAAAATCAATCATTCTTTTGAAAAAAATGTGTGCTTTTTCAGTTGGAAAACAGAGGTTATCTTAAAAAAATACCATTCATTCCCCAATTTCAAATGATAGGAAATTCTTAAAAGATTGATCAGATTGCTTTAAAAACTAAGAAAACCGTGATAAAATGTATCTAGTTATCGAAACTAGATGATTAGTTTGTGATAATCTAACCTTCTGTTCGTCAAAATGGAGGATGACATGGAAAAATTACAAGCAGACATGAAAAATTGGGGCAATTCATTGCTGAACTTCCACCTGCCGAGATGGGAAGAATTGCCAACGCTGGAACTGTATATGGATCAGGTGATCACATTGATCGATCAATATTTATCGCCGGTGATCCAAACGGAAAAGCATCCGCTATTGACCTCTTCCATGGTCAATAATTATGTCAAAAAAGGGATGATTCCATCACCAGAGAAGAAACGTTACAATCAAAAGCATCTCGCATTTTTGATTGCGATCACGATGCTCAAGCAAGTGCTGACGATTCCTGAAATAAAGACGGGGATCCTTTTTCAAGGGAAAGCTGTCGGAATCAGAAATGCCTATAATGTATTTTGTGAAGAACAAGAAAAAGTGATCCACCTTGTCGGCAAAGAAGCAATGGGAGAACCCGAACAAATGACGTCGGAACCGATCCCAATTGAATTAGTAGCCATGAAAGGTGCGACGCGTTCCTTTGCCAATAAACTATTGGCAGAAAAAACGATTGAATTAGAAGTCATTTATTTAGAAACACATAAAGGAGAAGCCCATGAATAAAGAGAAAATTGCCCTATTAGTTGATTCAGGTACCGATGTTCCCGCACAGATCATGGAGCAATACGGCATGTATATGCTGCCATTGCAAATTATCTACAAGGATCGGACCTATACCGATAAAGTTGATATTACTGCCGAAGAAATTTACGAGCGCTTGCCACAAGAGATCCCTAGTACCTCGTTACCTGACGGTGCTGCGATCGGAGAAATCTTTGATCGGATCAAAGCCGATGGGTATGAGAAAGTCTTTGCCGTAACCATCTCCAGCGGATTGAGCGGAACGTTTAACGTCGTTCGCCTGTTAGGTGAACAACGGACGGATCTTGAGGTTTTCGTGCTTGATACGAAAAATATCGGAATCGGTGCAGGGCTGCAAGCGATTCGTGCAGCAGAACTGTTAGAAAAAGGCGTGACTTGGGAAGAACTGCGGGCACAATTAACGAATGAAGTGCCGAAAAACAAAGTCTTTTTCAACGTAGCTACCTTAGAGTATTTACAAAAAGGCGGCCGCATCGGTCTGGTTGCATCCATCTTAGGCAATGCCTTGAAATTGAACCCAATTATCTCTTGTAATGAAGAAGGGATCTACTATACGGTCGCAAAATCTCGTGGACGGAAAAAAAGCTTGGACAAAACCGTTGACTTGATCAAGCAATTCATCGGTGATCATCGCCATGTGCGTTTAGCCGTGGCGCAAGGTGATGCCCTGCAAGAAGCCAAAGAGATGAAAGCACGATTAGAAGCCGAATTTCCTAAGGTCAAAGAAATCTTATTTGGACAAATTTCTCCCGCATTAGTCGTCCACACGGGTCCTGGGTTGTTAGGGATCGGTATCCAGCTTTTAGAAGAGTAAAAAAGAAAGGCCCCGTGCCTTTCTTTTTTTGTGCTTTCCTTAAGAATGAGGCTGCGGTTTTTGGGAAAGATGAAAAGCCAGTTTAAATAATGTATAATAAGTAAGAAACCAAAAAAAATTGAGGTGACATTTTTGAAAAAGATCCTAGTCGTGGACGATGAGAAACCAATTTCTGATATCGTCAAATTTAATTTAACCAAAGAAGGATATGAAGTATATACCGCCTATGATGGAGAAGAGGCATTAGAAAAAGTAGCCGAGGTCGATCCTGATCTGATTTTGCTTGATTTGATGCTGCCAAAAATGGATGGGTTGGAAGTTGCACGGGAAGTGCGTAAAACCCATGACATGCCGATCATCATGGTCACAGCCAAAGATTCTGAAATCGATAAAGTACTAGGCCTCGAGCTTGGTGCGGACGATTATGTAACCAAACCATTTTCAAACCGGGAATTGGTGGCCCGCGTCAAAGCCAACCTGCGTCGCGGCTCGGCAGCTGCGAAGGAAGCAGACGATAACGCCAACAGCGAATTAACGATTGGTGATTTAACCATTCATCCTGATGCGTACATGGTCACTAAAAATGGTGCAGCCATCGAATTAACGCACCGAGAGTTTGAATTGATGCACTACTTGGCAAAACATCTTGGTCAAGTGATGACCCGGGAGCATTTATTGCAAACGGTTTGGGGTTATGACTACTTTGGTGATGTTCGGACCGTTGACGTGACGGTGCGTCGTTTACGTGAAAAAATCGAAGACAGCCCGAGCCATCCAAATTATTTGGTTACTCGTCGCGGAGTGGGCTATTACTTGCGGAACCCAGAACAGGAATAAGCTATGAAAAATAAAGTTCGCTTTTTTCAATCGGTGAACTTCAAAATCGCCCTGACTTTTATCTTGATCTTATTGATTGCGATCCAGATTATCGGGGCGTATTTTATTCGCGAATTGGAAAGAACAACGGTTGATGCCTTCAAACGCGACATGGAGGCACGTGCCAGCACGTTAGTGGTAACATTAGGCTCTGAATTGAGTCGAATGGATAATGATGACGGTTTAGATTGGGATTCCATGAATGCTTCCTTGAATCGAATCTTAACGAGTACCAACTCATCGGAAATTTTGGA
The DNA here is from genome assembly GCF_030499455.1 of Enterococcus sp. B2E4. Classification (NCBI taxonomy): domain Bacteria; kingdom Bacillati; phylum Bacillota; class Bacilli; order Lactobacillales; family Enterococcaceae; genus Enterococcus; species Enterococcus sp. B2E4. The sequence goes on along the minus strand of NZ_JAUKPK010000001.1, from coordinate 661,020 downwards.
GATGCGGGTGGTGGATGAGCAAGGGATCATTCGTGCAACCACCAATATCAATGATCGTGGCTCGGTGGGAGAAAAAAATGATTACCGTGATTACGATACGAACCGCAGTGAAGTCCTCTATGATGAATCCAGCGGCCAGCGGGTGTTCAATATCGTGCAGTCGATCCAATCACCGACAGGGGATACCGTTTTAGGAACCCTTTATTTACGGAGCAATCTTGAGTCAAAATACAATGAAGTCAGTACGACTGCGGTCATTTTTGTGACAGCCTCACTGATTGCGGCAGTGATTTCGATCATTGTGGCACTATTGGTCTCTCGTTCCATCACCCAACCGATCGGAGAGATGCGCGAACAAGCGATTCGCATCGCCAAAGGAGATTATAGCCGCAAGGTCGCGATTCATGGAAAAGATGAATTGGGGCAACTGGCGGAGACCTTTAATCAACTAGGAGAACGAATCGAAGAGACTCAAGAGGCGATGGAATCTGAGCGAAACCGCTTGGACAGCGTCTTGTCTCACATGACAGACGGCGTTGTTGCCACCGACCGACGAGGCAAAGTCATTACCATCAATGAGATGGCGATGTCCTTGTTAAATGTCAGCAACGAAGAAGCGATCGGGCAGTCGATTTTGACGTTATTGGAAATCGATGAAGAATACACGTTACGAAAGCTTTTGGAAAATCCTGAAGACATGCTGTTGGAGCGTCCTAGCAATGATTTGACGGGAACAAATCTGATTTTGCGCATCGATTTCTCCATGATTCGTCGGGAGTCTGGCTTTATTTCTGGGTTAGTTGCGGTGATGCACGATGTTACAGAGCAAGAAAAAAATGAACAGGAACGGCGAGAGTTCGTTTCCAACGTTTCTCATGAGTTACGGACACCATTAACGAGTATGCGCAGCTACATCGAAGCGTTGAGTGAGGGTGCTTGGAAAGACCCAGAAATTGCGCCGAACTTTTTGAAAGTGACGTTGGATGAAACGGATCGAATGATTCGGATGATCAATGACTTGCTGAGTCTGTCGCGGATGGATAGTGGCAATTCGCAACTGCAGTTGGAATACATCAACTTCAATGAAATGGTCAATTTCGTGTTGGATCGTTTTGACATGATGGTGACGAATGAAAGCAAAAAATACTTGATTCGTCGGGAGTTCACTAAACGAGAATTGTGGGTGGAAGTCGACACCGATAAAATGATCCAAGTGATCGATAACATCATGAATAATGCCATCAAATATTCGCCAGATGGCGGGATCATTACGGTGAAATTGATGGAGACCCATAACAACATCGTACTTAGCATCAATGACCAAGGACTAGGGATTCCGAAAAAAGATCTCACGAAGATCTTTGATCGTTTTTACCGAGTCGACAAAGCTCGTGCCCGTCAGCAAGGAGGTACTGGCTTAGGATTGGCGATCTCACGAGAAGTCATCAAAGCTCATGGCGGTGCGATTTGGGCGGAAAGTCGAGAAAATCGCGGGTCAACATTTTACATCATGTTGCCGTATGAACCGTATGAGGAGGATTGGTGGGTATGAGAATCTCAGAAAAAATCATTCGTGTAGGCTTGATCGTAATGATCGCCTTGAGTTTTTATTTCTCCTATATGATTTGGCTGAATCCGACTGGGTTCAACAATGCCAGCACGGAAACAGATACCGGCGTCAATCCTTCGGTTCAAACCTACAAACAAAAAAGCGATTTGTTTTTGCCCCTGTATTTGACTTGGAATGACGAGGACGCGATCAAAGAAACTAACTCTGAAGCGGTGATTCGAGAGATCCAAGAGGCGATCAATGAGGCAACGATCAGTGATTTGACACTGCGAACCTATGGCGAGGAACAAGCTTTTTCAAAAGCCCAAGAAGTCAATCAAGGGGTGTCCTTAAACTACTATACAACGTTTTACTTGAAAGATTATGAGAAAACCTTTGAAAAAGAGCTGTCCTTAGAGGACGAAAGTGAAACAGAGGATTTTCCGTTTTCCCGCATCCAGTTTGACCTTGAAGAAAACACGATCCAATTTGTTGATTTTACCCATCAACGAGTGGTGCGAGGCAAAATCGACTGGGACAAAAGCCAAGTAAAACACTTACTAGCAGACAACCCTCGGGAATGGACGACAATGGCGGCAGATGAAGAACGATCCAGCAAGCAATATTATACGCAGGATTCGATCAAGCTGAAAAAATACAGCTACTATTCTTCGACCCAATCTCAGAGCTTGTTTCGAGAAGCCTTTTTCAGCAATCCTAAAAACGTCAAGATCAATGATGAAAGTGTCGATACCTACTATTATGAAGGTGGGCAAAACATGACGGTCTTGCAAGATCAGCAGCAAGTCAAGTTTGAAACTACCACAGATGGTTCCGATGAAACGGATCTGGCGATGTTGAGTGCGGATTATATTATTCGTTTAGGCAACAATTTTGGGACGATCCGCTATTTTGATCAACAAGACAAGCACTTGGATTATCGGGTCTTCGTTGAAGGCTATCCAGTCTTTAGTACTGGTGGTCAAGGGGTGATCAGTGTGGCTTTTTCAGAAAGTGGTCAGACCGGCAGTCGGGAAATGACGATTTCTGCCAGTTTGAACGCGATTCAAGTGCCGATTCCTTCTGAAACCGAGATTGAATTGCCCTCTAGTTTGTCGGTCAAAAATGAGCTGATTGCGGCAGGGGCTGATCCTGAATTATTGCAACAGATCATCGTTGGCTATCAATGGGGGGAGATCAAAGATGCACCACTCGTTGATTTGACGCCTGCTTGGTATGTCAATTATGACTCGTCTTGGATCAGTTATGATGCATTAATGACAAAATTAGCAGAAACGGAGGAGAATTAATTGGATTTTAAACGAATCGAATGGATTTTTTTCCTCGCTTTTCTTGGTCTGAACGTCTTTTTATTCAATGTTTACAGTGAGGCTCGCAGCGAGCATCAGATGGTTTCACAATCAAACCAAACGATTCCTATCGAACAACGCCTCGAGTCTGAGGACATTCGGTATTCTGGCGAATTATCAGATGAGGTCTTGAGTGGCTATTATTTGAGCGGTGAACAGACGGATTTTGATGTGGAGCTACGAAATCCGCAACTCAATACGCAGTTCAAAAGAGGGTCGACGGTCAAAGGGCAGCAGTTGATCCATGTCTCAACCAATGGCTTTTACATCAGTGATGATTCCCAAACGGAAGAAACCGTCAATGGTTTTTTGCAACGAAAAGATCAAGTCCTGTTTGGGGATGAATATGACTATTTGGAAAACCTCTCTGTCTTGAACGCCAATCATCCGACCGTGGTGGCGGTTCAATCCTATGAAGGCATTCCTTTCAATGACAGCTCAAGTCGAATCGATATCACCTTAGAACAAACGGATGATCTATTGCAGATTGCCCATTACACGCAAACACATATCTCCAATATTACGCCTCTAAGGGAAAAGATGACGGTCTATTCAGAAAAAGAAGCAGTAAATACGCTTTATCTAAACAACAAGCTGCCGAGTCACTCGAAAATTCTCTGGACGGAATTAGCCTATACGATGATTTTGAAGGTTAGGGAAAAAAATGTGTACATTCCTGCATGGTTTATTGCGTTCCAATTAGATGGCGATGACACCATCCAAATCGAAACGGTCAATGCCTTTAGCAATCGGATCATCACGAATAATGCCGTTCAAAAGGTAGAAAATCCATAAAAAAGCGGGTATAATGGAACTCGTTGAAACAACCAGAGAGGAAGTCACGTAAACCATGATGAAGGAAAATGCCTTTCAAGTAAGTATTCTAGCCAGCGGAAGCTCAGGAAATTCGCTCTATATCGAAAGCAATAAAAAGCGGATCTTAGTGGATGCCGGTTTGAGCGGCAAGAAGATCACTTCATTATTGGATGAAGTAGGGCGTAAACCAGAAGATTTGGACGCCATTCTTGTGACCCACGAACATCGAGATCATATCCACGGTGTCGGAGTACTGGCGCGAAAATACAAACTTGATGTCTATGCGAATACAAAAACATGGCAAGCGATGGATCCAATGATCGGTAACGTCGCTGTCGAACAAAAACATATCTTTGAAATGGGAAAAGTGCTGACCTTGGGTGACTTGGACATTGAAAGCTTTGGCGTCTCTCACGATGCTGCAGCGCCGCAATTTTATCGTTTCCATAAAGACGGCAAATCATTCGTGATGTTGACGGATACCGGTTATTGCAGCGATCATGTACGAGGCATTATCAAAGGCGCCGATGCGTACCTTGTGGAAAGCAACCATGACCTAGAAATGCTGCGAATGGGCCCTTACCCATGGAGCCTCAAACAGCGAATTCTTGGAGATCGTGGTCACTTATCGAATGAAGATGGCGCTCTGGTCATGACGGATATCTTGACCGACAATACCAAACGGGTCTATCTTGGTCATTTAAGTAAAGAAAACAACTTGAAAGAGTTGGCGCACTTAACGATGGTCAACACCATGAAAGAACATGATCTAGGTGTTGGAGAAACATTTGAAGTCTATGATACCGATCCTGACAAAGCGACGGAGTTATTTGCAATCTAATCGATCAACAAAGGATAAAATTGTCGGGTGGAGGCAGCAGGTATGTTTGATGAAGAAAAAATCAAGCGTCTGAACGAGCTTGAAATGGCTGTTTATAAGTACATTGTCCAGCATTTTGAAGAGATCGATCAACTGACGATCCGCGAATTGTCAGCTGCATGCCATGTCTCGACCTCGACGATTTTACGATGTATCACGAAATTAGGCTATCGCGGGTATTCAGAGTTAAAGTATGCGATCTGTCAAAAAAAGGAACAAGATGCACGAGCGTTTGATCTTTTCTATGATGCAACGATCCAAGTCAATACATTCTTAAAAAAAGTCAATAATGAAGATTACCGTAAGTTTATCCAGCCAGCGGTAGAACTGATTCTTTCCGCACGCCATGTGGCGTTTTCAGGTATCGGCACAAGTGGCATTCTTGGCACCTATGGCAGCCGCTATTTTGCTAATTTAGGCATCAATGCCTATAGCATCGTCGATCCCTTTTTGCCAGTACCGCCTCGTGGGATGGAAAATACGTTAGCGATCATTTTATCAGTTTCGGGGGAAACCATTCAAATGATCAAGCAAACGGAGGACTTCAAACGGTATGGGGCAAAAGTACTCAGTATCACCAATGATGAAAAATCGACGATCGCCCAAATGGCAGATTACAATATTTCCTATTATATGCCCGTCGTCAGTGGGGGAAAAGAAGTCGATTTGAACCTGACGACGCAAGTCCCGGTGATTACACTGATCGAACTTTTAGCCCATCAAGTCTACAAGCAAATCTAAGTGATCGTAAAAAAACAGCTTCGGCTGTTTTTTTTGTTGGAACATGTTTCATAACTTAGAAAAGCTATAGGCAAGGGGAATATTATCCATTAAGATTTATTTGTAAGCGAATTCACTGGCCAGTGGATAGAATTTTATTTTAGGAGTGATGTGAGATGAACGAATGGATCAATGAGAAATTATTACCCCCAATATTAAAATTTGTCAATACGAAAGCAATCACTGCATTAAGAAACGGTATGCTATATACGATGCCCTTTTCAATCGTAGGATCGATTTTCCTACTATTAGCAAACTTTCCCGTCCAGTCGATTGCGGATTGGGTAACGAATAGCGGCTTAGGTGAATACTTCAACCAAGCCTATGGCGCCTCTTTTGCAATTATGGCCTTTTTCGCCGTAATGGGCATCGCCTATTCATATGTAAAAGCAGAAGGTTACGAAGGACTCCCTGCAGGAATGATTGGTTTAGTTATTTTCTTATTAACTATGGAGTCAAGTGTGACGGATGCTGAAGCAAATGTGACCATCGCAAATGTCATTGATAAGACGTGGACCGGTGGACAAGGCATGATCAGTGCCATCTTAGTGGGACTTTTTGTGGGTTGGGGCTATACATGGTTCTTGAAACGCGACATCCGAATCAAACTGCCAGAGCAAGTACCCACCAATGTCGCAAACTCATTTACAGCATTGATTCCAGCCGCTGTTTTGACGACCATCGCATTAGGCATTTATATTTTCTTTGATAAAGTTTTTCAAACAACCGTGGTCGAATGGATCTACACCGTGATTCAAAGTCCGATGCAAGGGGTGACGGATTCCCTTGGTGGTGCAATGATGCTAGGCTTCTTAGTGCCATTCTTGTGGTTCTTTGGGGTTCATGGTTCGACGATCGTGGGCGGGATCATGGGACCAATTTTACAAGCCAATTCATTAGCCAATACGGCTATTCTTGAATCTGGTAAAGCATTGACATTAGAAAATGGCGGACACATCGTGACCCAGCAGTTTTTGGATCAATTTATGACGGTAACTGGCGCAGGAATGACGATTGGGATCGTGCTATACATGGTGGCTTTTGCCCGTTCGGCGCAGTTCAAACAATTAGGACGTCTTTCCTTGATTCCGGCATTCTTTAATATCAATGAACCAATTATTTTTGCGACACCGATCGTCATGAACCCAATCATGGTATTACCATTTATTTTGACACCGATGGTTTCAGGCGTGATCACGTATTTTGCACTTTATACCGGTATCGTACCGCTATTTACTGCTGTGCAAGTTCCCTGGACGACCCCGCCGATCATTTCAGGTTTTCTAGTAGGTGGCATTCGGACCGCTATCTTACAATTTGTTGTTTTAGCAATCGGCTTCTTTATTTACTATCCTTTCATTCGCAAGGTCGATAGTTTGAACTATAAACAAGAAACAGAGATCGTTTAATACCAAGGAAGCAGGTTGAATAGAAATGAATAAACTAAGAAGCGATTTTTTATGGGGTGGCGCAGTCGCTGCTCACCAATTGGAAGGCGGCTATCGTACGGGTGGAAAAGGCGTGAGTGTCGCTGATGTCATGACTGTCGGAGGCAACGGAATTCCTCGCCGAATCACGGAAGGGATCCAACCGGGCGAAAGCTATCCCAATCATGAAGCGATCGATTTTTATCATCGGTATCCTGAAGACATCAAGCTTTTTGCCGAATTAGGGTTGAAGTGCTTCCGAACATCGATTGCCTGGACCCGTATTTTTCCAAAGGGGGATGAGCGCGAGCCGAATGAGGAAGGCCTGGCCTTTTATGATCAATTATTCGATGAGTGTTTACGCTATGGCATTGAGCCAGTCATTACCCTGTCTCACTTTGAAATGCCTTATCATTTAGTGACCGAATACGGAGGTTGGCGTAACCGTAAGTTGATCGATTTGTTTGTCCGCTTTGCAGAAGTTTGTTTTACGCGCTATCAAAAGAAAGTGAAGTATTGGATGACCTTCAATGAAATCAATAATCAAGCAAACTATAAAGAAGATTTTGCGCCATTTACCAATTCTGGTCTGTTCTTTACGGAAGGAGAAGACCGAGAAAAAGTCATGTACCAAGCAGCTCATTACGAGCTCGTTGCCAGTGCAAAAGCGGTGGCGCTAGGACATGCGATCAATCCTGCGTTTCAAATCGGATCGATGATCGCGATGTGCCCAATCTATCCGTATTCTTGCGATCCCAAAGACATGATGGCAGCCACGGTGGCCATGCAACGTCGCTATTGGTTTTCAGATGTTCATGCCCGTGGGCACTATCCGAGCTATATGCGCAGCTATTTTGAAAGAAAACAATTTGATTTAGATATCACCCCTGAAGATGAAGTAGCTTTGGCAAAAGGTTGTGTTGACTACATTGGTTTTAGCTACTATATGTCTTTTGCGATCAAAGGCAAGGAGAATGATCCAACCTATGACTATGATGAGAGCCAAGATCTGGTGGACAATCCTTATGTCGATGCTTCTGAATGGGGCTGGCAGATTGATCCCGTAGGCTTGCGCTATGCCATGAACTGGTTTAACGAACGCTACGAATTGCCGCTTTTCATTGTAGAAAATGGCTTTGGTGCGGTGGATACGGTGGAAGAGGATGGACAGATCCACGATGACTACCGTATTGACTACCTAAAAGCCCATATCGAAATGATGAAAGAAGCAGTAGCTTATGATGGCGTCGACTTATTAGGTTATACACCGTGGGGCATCATTGACTTGGTTTCTGCGGGAACAGGGGAAATGAAGAAACGCTATGGTGTGATCTATGTGGACAAAGACAATGAAGGAAATGGAACCCTTGCTCGTCAGAAGAAAGATTCATTTGCATGGTATCAGCAAGTGATTGCGTCCAATGGCACGAAGGTCTAAAGAAAAAAACGTTACGCAAAATTTCTGCGTAGCGTTTTTTCTTTAGGGCATTTGGATATAGCCGTAATGAAGCAATAACTGAATAATAATAACTAAAGTGTTCATTCCCACATGGGTGATCATGGAAGTCCAAATACTGCCGGTCAAAGCATAAAGCCCAGAAAAGAACAGTCCTAAGAAAATATAGACTAAGAGATGATTGTCATTGTGGGCAAAGGCAAAGGCTACGGCGCTGACCACTACACCGACCCATACATTGCTGTATTTCCCAATGATGCCAACTAAGGCTCTGCGGAAGACAAATTCCTCCATAATTGGCCCACCGACCATTGCTGCGAGAGCAAAGAGTGGGTTTTGCACCACGATGGCAATAATGTTTTCGGTATTTTGAGAAGCGCTGACTTCTCCGAAAAAGGATTCGATAAAGATGGCTAGATTTTGCAACAAAATCGCTGCGACAATGCCTGTTAGCCCGTAAATAAGAATCGCTGAGACTTTGGTTTTTTTGTGTTCAAACGATAGCGGTTCTGTTTGTTTGAAATACAAGAAAAACATGATCGCTGCACCAGCTAAGTAACCGATCGTTGTTGCTGCCACTTGATGTCCGCTAGGGATGAATGCGATCGGTAGAAAAAAGACGATGCCGTAAGTAAGAATCGTGGACAAAGAATATTTTGATAAAGACATAGTTGTTTCCTCACACTCCTTTGCTTCATTATAGACTAGGTTGCTTCTAGAAACAAAAAATCCTACTATATTTATCAATCAATTAGAAATGCAAAAAAAATTTAGCAAAAGGCTTGCAAAAATTTGGGAAAATGAGTAATATTGAAACTGTAAGTTAGCACTCGATACAAGAGAGTGCTAATGCTAAATTCTATAACATTCATTGGAGGGATTTATCGTGTTAAGACCATTAGGTGATCGTGTGATTATCGAAGTCGCAAAAGAAGAAGAAAAAACTGTAGGCGGAATCGTGCTTGCATCAGCAGCAAAAGAAAAACCACAAACGGGTACCGTTATTGCAGTCGGCGAAGGACGCACGCTCGAAAACGGTGAAAAAGCTCCTGTTGCTGTCAACGTTGGCGAACAAGTAATGTTCGAAAAATACGCTGGCACGGAAGTGAAATATGAAGGAACAGAATATTTGATCGTTGCTGCAAAAGATATCATTGCAGTAGTAGAATAAGAAAAATAAAAAATACTTGAGGTGATGAAATCATGGCAAAAGAAATCAAATTTGCAGAAGACGCACGCGCAGCAATGCTTCGTGGGGTAGATAAATTAGCAGATACAGTAAAAGTAACCTTAGGCCCTAAAGGTCGTAACGTGGTTTTAGAAAAATCTTACGGTTCACCATTGATCACAAATGACGGTGTAACGATCGCTAAAGAAATCGAATTAGAAGATCATTTTGAAAACATGGGCGCAAAACTTGTTTCTGAAGTCGCTTCAAAAACAAACGATATCGCTGGTGACGGAACAACGACTGCTACGTTATTGACACAAGCAATCGTTCGTGAAGGATTGAAAAATGTCACCGCTGGTGCGAACCCATTAGGTATTCGTCGTGGGATCGAAATGGCAACAAAAGTGGCTGTAGAAGAGCTACACAACATTTCATCAATCGTTGATTCAAAAGAAGCAATCGCACAAGTTGGTGCTGTTTCTTCTGGTAGTGAAAAAGTTGGTCAATACATCGCTGATGCAATGGAAAAAGTCGGCAATGACGGTGTTATCACTATTGAAGAATCAAAAGGGATCGAAACAGAATTAGATGTTGTGGAAGGAATGCAATTTGATCGTGGTTACTTATCACAATACATGGTAACTGACAACGATAAAATGGAAGCAGCGTTAGAAAATCCATACATCTTGATCACTGACAAAAAAATCTCTAACATCCAAGATATCTTGCCATTGTTAGAACAAATCTTACAACAATCAAAACCATTATTGATCATCGCTGATGACGTTGATGGCGAAGCATTACCAACACTTGTATTGAACAAAATCCGTGGAACATTCAATGTTGTTGCAGTGAAAGCACCAGGATTTGGTGACCGTCGTAAAGCAATGCTAGAAGACATTGCGATCTTAACTGGTGGTACAGTGATCACTGAAGACTTAGGTCTTGAGCTGAAAGATGCAACCATCGATAACTTAGGTCAAGCAAGCAAAGTGGTTGTGGATAAAGACAACACAACAATCGTTGAAGGTGCTGGTGAAAAAGAAGCAATTGACGCACGCGTTCAATTGATCAAAAACCAAATCGCTGATACAACTTCTGACTTTGACCGTGAAAAACTACAAGAACGCTTAGCAAAACTTGCTGGTGGGGTTGCAGTGATCAAAGTTGGGGCACCAACTGAAACTGAATTGAAAGAATTGAAATTACGTATTGAAGATGCATTGAATGCAACACGTGCCGCGGTTGAAGAAGGCATGGTCTCAGGTGGGGGAACTGCCTTAGTGAATGTCATCAACAAAGTTGCAGAAATCGAAACAGATGGCGATGCAGCAACAGGTGTCAAAATCGTTTTACGTGCCTTAGAAGAACCAGTTCGTCAAATTGCTGAAAATGCAGGCTACGAAGGTTCAGTCATCATCGACAAATTGAAAAACGCTGACTTAGGCGTTGGTTTCAATGCAGCAACTGGCGAATGGGTAAACATGCTAGAAGCTGGGATCGTTGACCCAACAAAAGTGACGCGTTCTGCATTACAAAACGCAGCTTCTGTTGCCGCATTATTGTTAACGACTGAAGCAGTCGTTGCCGACAAACCAGAACCAGCAGCGCCAGCAGCTCCTGCAATGGACCCATCAATGGGTATGGGCGGCATGATGTAAGCAAGCCTTGAGAACTCCTCTTTTGAGGGGTTCTTTTTTTGTGCGATCTAAAAATACTTCAACACAGAAAAAGACAAAAAACCTTTCTTCTTAGTATTCTAAGCACCAAAGAATTGGTTCATTGCTTGAATAAAAGGAGAAAGGATTGGTAGATATAAGCTATCTATTTGTCTTGTAAAGGCAGCGTGTTTTCTAAGGAACGTCAATTACAACCGTTCCCAAAGTCCCTGCGCAAAACCAGTAATAAATTCGTAGAGAGCCGGCAGTATCACCGAAATACATAAAACGACAAAGACCATTTTCTGAACAGCAGTTAATTGTTTGAGGAAATGGTTTTTTGTGAACAATAAATACGCGATACAGATAACGGCAAGCAGCTGCAATAGATCAAATAAAATGGACAAGAAAATCACCTTTTCTGATTAGATTGAATGGACGATAGAATGATGGATTCTCTCAACATAGAGCAAAGAGTTGAATGATATGGTTCTGAGAAAACGTGAAGATCAACGTTTATAAAGAAACGGTATTTCGACGCCAAAGAATGCGAAGATCCCGCTTAAAAGAAAGTAAGTCAATAAGCCTAGATAAAAAAGGATTTTCCAATTCAATTTCTTTTTCATTCGATCCACTCCTTTTGTGTATCATAGCATAAAAAAACGATAATATAAATAAATAATCTAAAGATGCAAATTTGCATTTTTTCAGCAAGTGTAAGCTCTCTCAAGCTACATTTTCGCTATCTTGAAAAACCTGAGCTAAAATAGAAAGAGGAACAAAATCATGGCTCACTTTGATTTTTAGATAAACAACGAGTCGAAAGAAGGAGACATTTCTTTGAAAAAACCATGGATAAAACGCAAAAAGAAGCAACACGAAAATGAATTATTAACGGAACAGTCCGTTCAAGTCGAGCAAAGTCAAATGGGAGAAGAGTTGCAAGAAGAAGCGGAGTTTACTTCTTTTTTTGCGGATGTCATGAAGCGAATGCCGAAAAAATCGGCTGCCCTGGTGATGAAAGGCTATGACGGATCAAAAGCCCAGGCGGAAAAAGTGTTAGCGAAAAGCAAGGATCAATTTGATCAGGTGTTTGAGGAGTTTTTGGTTGGCGTAGATGATGAAACGCGGAAAAAAGCCCACCGTACGATCCATGCGGCTTCTTTGACGGCGGCGATCATCGGCTGTTCACCGATTCCCTTTTCAGATGCAGTGTTACTTGTGCCAGTTCAAATGACGATGATGGCACGTTTGTATCGTATTTTTGGGCGAACATGGCGTGAAGGGTTAGCGAAAAGTATTTCGAAAGAGCTAGTCGTTGTGAGTTTTGGTCGCAGTGCCGTTGGCAATATCTTGAAATTTGTTCCAGCAGTTGGCACCGTTGCTGGAGCTGCAATCAATGCCAGTGTGGCTAGTGGTATCACCGAAGCATTAGGCTGGGTGACTGTCAAGATGCTGAATGATGGGGAAGATGTGTTTGAGCAAGTGATGTCCTTTAAAGGCCAATTTCACACGCTGTTCAATGCGTTGAAAGTTGGCAAGAAATCTAAGTGAGACAAACAGAAGAAGAACGAAGCAGGTCCAGACGACTTGCTTTTGTTGCTTCTTTTTCTTCACAGCAAATAAAAAATATTTTTTAAGGAGTGAGTAAAATGAAACATCGAGTGACACGGGAAGAAGTCAAAGAACGGTTGGTCACCGATGCGTATTTTCAAAAAGGTCGTTCCGCTTTAAAGACCCGCCAAACGATTTTGACGATTCTTGCTTGGCTGATGGTCTTGGTTCCCTTTGTCTGGCTGGCCATTCCATTGACGCTGCCGAATCTGGCGGATCGGATCGCCTTTCGGACCTATTTAGAAGAAGCAGTCACTTTCGAATTTCTAGCGTTATTTTTAGGCATTTCTTTTTTGGTTTTAGTTCTTACGTTTACTTTATTAACTTTGAGGAACAATCGCCGCTTCAAACGATTGCTGCAAAAGCAATCGATGCATGATGAAGCTGCCTTGGAAAAGCGCAAAGAGTTGCTAGAAGCATTTTACGAAGAACGCTTCGGGACGAAAGAAGAACGCCACGGGGCAAAATACTAAGCGGTTGCACCAGAGCAAAACATCGGAGAAACGGAGATCCAAGAACTTTTCCGTAGAAACGGGGTGGGCTGATGGTTGTCAATTTTGATACTGGGTTCCCGTGGTTGGACACATTTTTAACAGTCGTTTTGATGATTCTCTTCACGTATCCAATTTTAGGTGGCTTTGCTTGGTTCATCGGGGTGATCTGCAATCGATTTTTTGTTCCGTTATCGACAATTAGAGTGGATACCGATCCCCGCAGAGATCGAGCCGATGATCACGATTATGGTACCAGCTCACAATGAAGAAATCGTTATTGAAGACACGATTCATTATTTAATGAACAATCTGAACTACAGCAATTATGAGGTGTTGGTGACTGATGATGGCTCAACGGATCAAACCCTGTGATACTAGACCGATTGATGGAACAGTACCCAAATCTAAGAGTGTTGCGCATCGAAAAAAACCAAGGAAAAGCCTATGCCTTTAATATTGGGGTAGGGTTTGCCAAAGGGGAATTGATCTTGAGCAACAATGCAGATACGGTTCCTGAACCTGATGCGTTATGGAAATATGTCAATTATTTCATCCGCCAAGACTCCATCAATATCTCTGCCATTACGGCGAATATGGATGTTCAAAATCGCACAACGATCGTAGGGAAATCACAAACCGTTGAATTTTCAAATATCGTAGGAATTATCAAACGGACCCAGCAAGCCGTTTTCGGCGTCATCTATGCCTATAGCGGTGCCAATACGATGTATCGCCGCGCGGCATTGATGGACGTGGGTCTGTTTCGACAAAATCGAGCAACAGAAGACATCAGTATTGCCTGGGACCACCAATTCCGAGGTTGGCTGTCTTTATTTGCTTCACGAGTGATGTTTTTCATGGAGGTGCCAGAAACACTCAAGATGCTCTACCGACAACGGAAACGCTGGGCGAAGGGCGGTACAGAAGTATGGCTGACCAACTTTAAAAAGGTCTTTTTGCATCCTTTTGAAAACATTGGTCGAACCGCTATGTTTGTCGATCAAACATTAAGTATCATTTGGTCATTCTTTTTCTGGCTTTCATCTGCCTTGTTTGTCTTCTATCTGATCTATTATGGTGCAACTGGGAATTACGAACGGATCTATCATATGTTTACGATGGCCTTTCTCTTCGTTTGTTTCGAGATGATTGCGGGGGTGATGCAGCTATTTACCAGCCTCCTGGCGGATGATAACCGCAGCAAGCTGAAGTATTTCCGTTTTGCCCCTTTTTACATGCTGTTTTACTGGATGATCAATGCCATAACGATCGTCACTACCTTTATTCCAGCCGTCAAAACCATCCTTGGCTACGGCAGCGGCGTTTGGGTCAGCCCTGAGCGAACGGCGAAAAAAACCGAAGAATCTTAATGAATTCACCTTCCCTGGACAATAAAAACAAGTCTGAGTTTTCTTCAGACTTGTTTTTTTGCCATTAAGGTTCAGAAAGATAGTAAATCTCACGATTTTGGTAAGGATAACGAGTTTGCGAAAATTCGAAGGGTCGTCCGTCGGAGAGACGAGCAACTTGTTCTAATTCTAAGATCGGATCATTGGGATCGACTTCTAAATATTTGATATCATAGGAATCTGCTTTGTCGGCACGGATTTTACGTATGGCGGGACCTATTTTGAGATGTAAGGAATCAGTGATATATCGATAGATCGAGTGTTCAAGGATCGCCATATCAATATCGGGAATGGTTTTGATGGGCATGATCGTGTACTCCAATTCAAAGGGTTCGTTATCAACATAGCGCAGTCGTACGATATCATAAACAGGTTCGTTTTCTCGCAAAGACAAGTAATCCATTTCGTTGGCTTCTGGAAAACGTACATTGAAACTAATGATTTTACTTTGCACTTTATGCCGTCCGCCATATCGGTTGACTAAACCGATATACTCATTGATCTGTCCTTGGTAGGTCGCTGAATTGACATAGGTGCCATGACCTCTTTTGGTGGAAATCAGGCCTTCTTGCTTCAGTTGATTTAGCGCTTTTTGGATCGTCATTCGCGAGGTTTGAAATCGTTTGGCTAACGCCGTTTGTTCCGGTAGTTTTGATAAAGCTGGAAAAACACCTTCATAAATATTCGTCCGCAACTGATCAACGATCTCTTTGTATTTTGTCATAGTCATCACTCCTTATGTAAAGAAATTCATGGACTTGAGTTTTGTTTGAAGGGGATAAAAACAAGGTCTATCACTAAAGAATCCGCTGAAATTCACATGTATAGAAAAAGCTTTACATGAGTTTTTGAAAAATTTACATGCCTATTTCACCTAATTATAATAGGTTTTGTAAGCGAATACAAATGATGGAGGAATCAATATGACAAAATTTTATTGGGGGAACAGTGTCAGCAGTATGCAGACAGAAGGTGGTTGGAATGAAGGCGGTAAAAGCTTATCCGTTTATGATATACGGGAAGCATCGGAACAGGCTAGCGATTGGCATGTAGCAAATGATAACTATCATGCGTATACAGAAGACTTTGATTATATGCAAGATTTGGGGATGAACATGTATCGTTTCCAAATTTCTTGGTCAAGGGTCGTTCACGATGGAGATGGTGCCTTTAATGAAGAAGGGATCGCCTATTACGATCGTTTTATTGATGATCTGCTAGCTCGAGGGATCGAGCCTATGATTTGTTTGTACCATTTTGATATGCCTCTGCATCTGGCGAAAACCTATAACGGGTTCATCAGCAAAGAAGTGAAGGACGCATTCATTCGTTTCGGAAAAGAAATGGTGGATCGTTTTGCGGATAAAGTCCATTATTGGTTAACCTTTAACGAACAAAATCTTTTCCACCAAGACCATGGTTTTAAGATCAGCGGTTATTTAGAAGGGGAAGAAACGACAGAAGAATTGTATCAGATTTTCCACAATGTCATGGTTTGCCATGCAGAAATCTGTAATTATCTTCATGAAACAACAAATGCGAAGATCGGCGGCATGCTGGCGTATTCTGAGGCGTATCCAGCGACTTGTCGTCCACAAGACATCAAAGCAGCAAGAGAGTTTGATGAATTTGCGAATTTTACTTTATTAGATTGCTATGCGCACGGCAAGTATTCGGCAGCACAAGACCGATACGTGAAAAATCATCAACTCAATATGAATATTTTACCTGGGGAATTAGAAGCGATCGCAGCCCAGAAAAATGATTACATTGCCTTTAGCTATTATGCTTCTTCTACCTTGAACGCTGAAAAAATTCCTGAAGGAACGCCGCCAAATCGGTACATGACTTTTGGAAAACAAGACAATCCGTATATCGAAACGACGGAATGGAATTGGCAAATTGATCCGCTCGGCTTCCGTGATGTCTTAAATAAAGTCTATCAGCGGTACCGGTTGCCAGTGTTTCCGATTGAAAACGGGATTGGGGTCAGAGAGCATTGGAATGGCAAAGAACCGATTCAAGATGATTACCGTATTGCCTATCATCAAGACCATATTCGAGCGATGTTTGAAGCGATGGTGGAAGATGGAGTGGTCTGTCTTGGGTATCTTGGTTGGGGGCTGATCGACATTTTGAGCTCGCAAGGTGATATGGAGAAACGATACGGACTCGTGTATGTCAATCGTGGCAACCATGAGTTGCGAGATATGAAACGTGTACCGAAAAAATCGTATGAATGGTTCAAAGAAGTGATCAAAACGAATGGTAGTACGATCTATACAAACCCATATACAGAATAGGAGGAACAAAAATGGCAGCAGAAAAGCGCACGTTTTTAGATAAATTTACAGAGTTTTCGGTCCGTCTCGGCAATCAGGTTCATCTCAAAAGTCTTCGTGATGCGTTTGCGACCTTAATGCCTGCCTTTATTATCGCAGGGATCGCTGTGTTGTTTAATAATGTCTTCTTTCCATGGTTTTTAGAAGGGGCTGCCTTGGCTCGAATGCAAGTGTTTGGCAATTCCATCACCAATGGAACATTGAATATCGCCGGTCTGCTGATCGCCCCGATGATCGCTTATTTTCTTTGCCGCAACAAAAACAATCCGAGCGCCATCAATGCAACCTTTGTGGCAACGACTTGCTTAGTGGTCATGTTGGCGATGGCTCATGCCGTGTTGCCAGAAGGCGCTCAAGCAGAAGTGACCATCAGTGGTGTGATGCTATTTGACGATGTCGGGACCAAAGGAATGTTTTCTGGAATCATTTGTGGGTTAGTTGCCACGGAATTATTTATTCGACTGTCAGAAAACAAGCACTTAAAAATCAATTTAGGGGATCAAGTTCCTCCTGCCGTTAGCAAATCCTTCAGCACGTTGATCCCTGCTATTTTGGTGATTTCCTTCTTTGCCGTAGTTGCGACCGTGCTAGCAGCCTTTGATACCGACCTGATTCAAATCATTTCAACAGTGATCCAAGAACCACTGCGTTTATTGAACACATCGATTTTTGGGTTCTTGATCATCTATTCAACGGGCAATTTTCTGTTTACTTTAGGCATTCACCAAACCGTCATCAATGGCACCTTGTTAGATCCATTGCTGTTAGTCAATATGAATGAAAACATGCAAGCCGTGCAAGAAGGCGCTACGCCACCCAATATCTTAAATTCAGCATTCGTGACGGTTTTCGCACAACTAGGCGGGACTGGATTTACGATCAGCTTGATCATTGCAGTGCTCTTATTCGTCCGCAATTACCAACCTTTTCGGGATGTCGTCAATCTATCCCTAGCTCCGGGTATTTTTAATATCAACGAGCCAATCATCTTTGGTTTACCGATCGTCTTCAATTTACCCATGATCATTCCCTTCGTTGCAAGTCCAATTGTGGCAACGTTGATTGGCTACTTTGCTACCGCAGTAGGATTCATTGAGCCGCTTTCTGTGATGGTTCCTTGGACGACACCACCAATTCTTAGTGCATTGTTGGCATCAAAAGGGGATTTTAAAGTTGTTTTGGTTCAAGTGATCATCATCGTCGTCTGTGTAGCAATCTATTTTCCATTTTTAAAAATCGCTCAACGGGTTGCAATCAAATCTGCTGAATTGGAGCGGGCAGAATAAACAAAACAGGATGAATCCTATACTAGAGTGACCTACAAAAGTTAGAACAAAATTCTAACGTTTTGGGGGTCACTATTTTTTGAGGTGATTTTTTTACTAAGTTTCTATTTTGAACTTTAATTAAATGGTATACTATCCCAAAAGGAGCGACTATGAAACTTTCAGAAATGCAAAAAGCGATTTATCAAAACAAAATCGATCACCAATTCAATGTCACAAATATTGAAAAAGAGTTTTTAGCTTTATATGGTGAAGTAGGGGAAGCCTTTGACGCGTATCGGAAGCAACAAGAGGTAGGAGAAGAATTGGCGGATGTGGCGATTTATCTTCTTGGGTTAGCAGAAATCCTTTCCATCGATCTTGAAGCTGAGATTCATAAAAAAATGGCCGTCAACCAAAAGCGTCGTTATACGAGTTATGGCAATGGCTATGCAAAACGAATCGATAATTGATACACGCACAAAAACTAGTAGATTCCTCGAGTATAGGCCCTTACCGAAATAGAGATGGAAGCAGGAGATAGGATGGAAAAGAATGTAAGCATGCGTGAATTAACCACGGCGGATTTAGCAGAAGTCGTGGACCACTATATTGCCGTATTTTCAGCAGAACCATGGAATGACCAATTGACAGTGCCGCAAATCACCGACTATTTATCTTCAATGATGGCAATGAATACTTTTATTGGTTATCGACTAACAGACCGAGCATCGAATGAATTGATTGGTCTTTCATTAGGCTTTATCAAGCCCTGGTATCAAGGAAAAGAGTATGTGATCGATACCTTTTTAATTACTGGCACGCATCAAGGAAAAGGCCTTGGTTCCACTTTTTTAGAAAGGATCAAAGAGGATCTGCTCAAGAAAGAGATTCCAACGATTTTGTTAGATACCGAAGAAAGTATGCCAGCAGCGGATTTTTATAAAAAGAATGGCTTTAAACCACTACCAGATAATGTGAGCTATTATTTATCTCTAGAATAATAATAGCTTGTCAATAAATAAAAAAGTCTGCGAAAAAATCGCAGGCTTTTTAGTTATGCACAGTTTCAACAGGTTTATCCACAATATGTTGTAGGAACATGTTTTCGCCTACTAAATATTGGGTGTATGGTTTTTAGAAAAGGATTTCAAAGAGATTCTTATGGACCAATGAGCGTAAAAGTGAAAAAAGTACTGAAACGCTTATAGAATATAGCAAAATTTATCTAGATGAGAGGCTCTGTTGGTACCGATCAGCTAATTTCTATCATCTTCGCGATAGGTTTTACGATACTGTAGCGGCGTTAAACCAAATTTACGCTGAAATCTTTTGCTAAAGTAGCTCAAGTGATTGAAGCCAACGTGGTAGCAGATGGTTGAGATCGGCTCATCCGTTTCGATCAATAGGTTTTTGGCTTGAGACAATCGATAATCAATCAGATAGTTGATTGGGGTCAATGTCGTGTATTGCCGAAAAAGGGCGGTACAAGTACGTGTATTGATGGCAGCAGCTTTAGCGATCGCAGGAACCGTTAATGGTTCTTGATAATGCTCATGGACAAATGCCAGCATTAAGTAGATAGTTTCTTTCTTTGGTGAAGCAGGTCTTGCAGCCATTAGCTGTGAAAGGGCAGCTAAAAACAATTCATAGAGAGTAAATCGTTGTTCAATAAGCAGAGGCAGACGCACGGTTTGAACAAATGCTTGATGTTGGGCGGTTAAGGTTAAGCGCCGATAGCTGCGGGTGCGATCGTGGACTAATTGTTCGATCGCTTCTTTAAAAGCAGGGTCAGCAATAAAGCCTGAAGAAAAATCAAAGCAGCAATATCGGACGTTTTCTGAAGCTAAAACAGCACCATGGAGTACACGGCTATTAATAATGATCGCCTCATTCTTGCTTAGCAAAATTTGCTCGTCATCTATCGTATACACGAAGCTACCTTCTTCGACCCATACAATTTGCAGCTCGTCGTGCCAATGCAGAGGCAATTGGTCGCCACGCTTTTGTTGCAAGCAACGTTGATAAATTGCGAAGGAGCGATTTGTAGTTGTATGTTTGGTCGTTTCTTCGTTTTCTTCTGTGCGTTCAAAGTACATACCGCACCACCTTTTTACAGAATAGTGTTAAAAACAATCAGGATATTGACAAAAGTTCACTATATGATTCGGTATAATACTAACAAAGTAAAGTGAAAGACAAAAGGTGTTTTTATGAAAAAAACAGTTGGGATTGTTTATGCTTGTTCAGCAGCAGCTTTGTGGGCAGTTTCTGGCATCGCTGGACAAATTTTATTTACGAAATATAGTATTTCAGCAAATTGGCTCGTTTCAACACGATTGGTTCTTTCAGGGTGTTTGTTGCTAAGCATTGGGTTAAAGGATCGCGCTCGATTGATTTCCCCATTTCGGGAGAAAAAGGACTTCATTCAGCTGCTCTTGTTTTCTTTCTTAGGCATGTTTCTCGTTCAATTTACCTACTTTAAAACGATTGAGCAAAGCAATGCTTCGTTTGCAACGATTATTCAATATACAGGACCTTTCTTTGTTTTACTCTATGCCGCGATAGCCAAAAGGCAGCTCCCCTCTTTAAAGACATGTTTCTGGTTATTGGTAACCTTACTTGGCGTGACGGCTGTGGCATCAAAAGGACAGATTGAGCAATTAGCAACTTCCCAATCTGCGCTAGGCTGGGGGTTAGCATCAGCGATATCACTAGCTTTTTATTCTATACAGCCGCGTAAACTCTTGCAAAAATATGGGAGTTTACCAATTGTCGGCTGGGGGATGTTGATTGGTGGAGGCTTGGGGAATGTGGTTCATCCAATGTGGCAGATCGATAGTCAACTGAACGTTCAAGTGATTCTTTATTTGCTGGTGGTCATTTTATTTGGAACAGCATTAGCGTATTTGATTTTTTTAACAAGTTTACGCTATTTATCCTCAACACTTGCAACAGTTTTAACAGCAGTTGAGCCACTGCTGGCTGCTTTCTTATCGATCATTGTTTTTCATGATCACTTCACAGTGGTGGAGATACTAGGATTTATGGCAGTCATTGGGAGCATCATGTGTTTACAAAAAAAATTGTGAAAAAGACGAGATTCGCCAAAATCGGTGAAGTCTCGTCTTTTTTATAAATCAACAGAAAAAGAAAACGCAGGAGTCTACGCTTTCTTTTTCTGTTCTTCTTTTTTCTTGTCTGTGGTCGGTACGGAATCTAGGGCTTTTTTGAAAATCTCTTCTTTTTTCGTTTTATAGTTATGTTGTCGTTCAGCATAAACTTTTTCTTTCGTCTTTGTTTTCATACTCGGTCACCTCTTCCTTTTTTTTAAGTATAGCATGATTTCACAAACTTATGCAAATCCTTGGTTTTCTCCTTGGTGTTATAATCTTTCTCGTAATATACATTGTGAAAATGTTTCTTTTGGCAGAGATGAGGGACTTCTCTATCAAGAAATTCGCATCCGGTTGGAAGCGATGTAACAGGATCTCATCTTAGCGTCGACCACACAGCTGGAAGCAGCGTTCTTTTTGAAACAACTTTTTCACAGAATCTCTCGTGTAAAAAAGGAATGATAAATGGGTGGTTTTAGTATCGATTTTTAAAAAAGGGGATCAGGAAAGAAATGTTGTTCAAATAACAGTCTTGTTTTTCAAAAAGTGGGTTTGTTTGCAAAAAAAAAATCCTGTTTTTATTCGCGAATTAAAATAACGTTTAATGAAATAGCGTTTTTCTGTCGTTTATAGAAATCTTTGTAAATAGAGTGCCATTGAGCAACACCAAAGAGAAAGTGATCAAAAAGAATAACGCAGGAAAATAAATGACACGTTTTATTAAACGTAAATTAAAAAAATACAAAACGAAAACAATATCAAAAAATATTAATTTTTGTTAAAATGGGGTACAGGGGGTGTTTTATTGGAATCTCGGAAAAACAAACGTAAGCGTTTAGTGAAACAAAAACGGTCCCTTTTCGTACAAAAAGGATTGGGTATCACAGCAGCGTTAGCATCGACTTCAGGTGTCTTTACGTCTCTTGCTCATGCGACCGAAACGACAAACGCTTCGTCATCAACCAACACAACTGCTACTCTTGCCAGATCGTCAGCTGAAACGGCGATCAATCGACAATTTAAAACAACAGCTTCACTGAATGTTCGTTCAAATGCTTCAACAAGTGCCTCTATCGTAAGTGGCGTAGGAGCAAATACAACAATCACTGCGGTGGCTCAAAAGAACGGTACCTCAGTGAATGGCAATACAACATGGTATAAGCTATCAACAGGCGGCTGGATCTCAGGTGCTTATGTGAAAAGCACCTCAGGATCTTCTTCTGCCAATACTGGCTCGTCCAATTCGTCGTCGTCTTCATCGGAAAAAGCAATTTCGAAATCAGTGAAAACGACTACTGCATTGAACGTCCGTTCAAATGCAACGACTAGTTCTAGTGTCGTACGTGGACTAGGCAGCAATGCGACGGTGAAAGTCGTTGCACAAAAGAGTGGAACGTCGGTGAATGGCACGACCACTTGGTACAAATTGTCCACAGGCGGTTGGATCACGGCGGCCTATGTCAAAGATGTTTCCAGTAGCTCGACAGGCAATAGTTCTTCTGGCGGCAACACAAGTGTTTCTGCAGAAACGGCTATCAACAAGAACGTGAAAACAACAGCGGCATTGAATGTCCGTTCGAGTGCCTCAACAAGCGGGAGTGTCGTTGGCAGCCTAAGCAACAGCACGACGGTGAAGGTCGTTGCCCAGAAAAATGGCACATCCGTTGGCGGCACCAATGTTTGGTACAAAGTATCGACTGGTGGCTGGATCACAGCGGCATATGTGCGTGACGTCACGTCTAGTTCTGGAAATACAAGTAATAACAATAATTCAAACACAGGTTCAAGCAACACTGGTTCATCAAACGGCTCAAACAATGCGAGTGAGCAAGCCATCAATAAAACGTTCCAAACAACCACTGGTATGAATGTCCGCTCAAATGCATCGACTTCTGCAAGTGTAGTCAGCAGTTTGGGCAGCAATGCTACCTTCAAAGCAGTTGCTCAAAAACAAGGTACGTCAGTCAATGGCAATGCCACTTGGTATAAGTTATCAACGGGTGGCTGGGTATCTGCAGCGTATGTGAAGGAAGTCAGTGCAACGACTCCTGGCAACAATAACAACGCAGGCAATTCCAATGTTCCTATGAGCGTGAACGGAGCAGCGATCGTTGCAGAAGCTAGAAAACATATTGGCACTCCTTATCAATGGGGAGGCAAAGGACCAGATGTCTTCGACTGTTCTGGGTTTACACGTTATGTCTTCTTAAAAGTGACGGGCAAAAACATCGGTGATTGGACAGTCCCACAAGAAAGCGCAGGGACGATCATTCCTGTCTCGCAAGCACAAGCTGGCGACTTGCTGTTCTGGGGTCAAAAAGGGAATACCTACCACGTAGCGATCGCTACCAGTAATACAAGCTATATCCATGCGCCAAGCACGGGTTATACAGTCACCGAAGCACAATCAGGCTTTTCGACTGCTAGCTTCGCTCTACGAGTGAAATAAATGTTTCATTGAATAGGCAAAGGGTTTGTCCTTTGTTAGAAACGCCCCTAAGAAAGCTGCCATCAGTTTTCTTAGGGGCGCTTTTTGGGTTGGGCGCAGATCTTTTTAAAAGGTGGGGCTTTGCCCTGTTTTTTTGACAAAAAGGCCGATTTGTCAAAATCGCTTGTTTTTACTAGTACAAATTTTTGTCAAAAAAAATAGTTACTGATACCATAAAAACGTACCAATATTAGGAGGGATCTACATGAGATATACGAACGGAAATTACGAAGCTTTTGCAAGAAGCAGAAAACCGAAAGATGTCGAAAAGAAAGAAGCCTATATTGTTGGTGGGGGATTAGCAGGACTTGCTGCGGCAGTCTTCTTGATCCGTGACGGCCATATGGCGGGTGAGAAAATCCACGTCCTTGAAGAACTTTCTTTATCAGGCGGTTCATTGGACGGAAAATTCATTCCCCATGATGGATTTGTGACCCGCGGCGGTCGAGAAATGGAAAATCATTTTGAGTGTCTGTGGGATCTATTTCGCTCGATTCCATCTTTGGAGGTGGAAGATGCTTCGGTGTTAGATGAGTTTTACTGGTTGGACCACGATGATCCAAATTCGTCTAACTGTCGGATCATTCACAATCGCGGCCAACGAGCAGCAGATGATGGAGAATTTACCTTGTCTGCGACAGCACAAAAAGAATTAACCCAATTATTTATGACTTCAGAAGATCAATTGATCGGGAAAAAAATCGAAGATGTTTTTGGCGATGAATTCTTTGAATCCAATTTTTGGCTATACTGGTGTACGATGTTCGCCTTTGAAAAATGGCATTCGGCGATTGAAATGCGCCGCTATGTGTTGCGTTTTGTGCACCATATCGATGGCTTGCCTGATTTTACTGCGTTAAAATTTACCCGTTACAACCAATATGAGTCATTGGTCAAACCACTACTTGCTTATTTGGAAGAACAAGGAGTTGACTTCCAATATGAATGCACCGTCAGCAATATCGATGTTCGGATCGTGGGCGAGGAAAAAGTTGCTCAAAAACTTGTGCTAGAAAAAGCGGGGGCAATCGAAGAAATTCCTTTATCAGAAGATGACTTGGTCTTTGTTACCAACGGATCGATCACTGAAAGTTCCACGCAAGGGGACCATTATACTCCAGCGCGTATCTCAAAAGCACCTGGTGGCAGCTGGCGTTTATGGAAAAACTTGGCGGCGCAATCGCCTGAGTTTGGTCATCCAGAAGTCTTTTATGAAAACTTGCCTGAAGAAAGCTGGTTTGTTTCGGCAACCGTGACTTGGCAGAATTTTGATGTGGAACCTTATTTAGAAAAATTGACCCATCGCAAGTTACGAACAGGCAGAATCGTCACTGGCGGGATCATCACCATCAAAGATTCCAATTGGATGATGAGCTTTGCGACCCATCGCCAACCGCACTTTAAAGAACAAAAAGACCAACAAACGATCACATGGGTGTATGGCTTGTTGTCAAATACACCAGGGAACTACATCAAAAAACCAATTGAACAATGTTCTGGACAAGAAATCGTGCAAGAACTGCTTTACCATTTAGGCGTGCCGGAAGCAGAAATCCAACGCATTTCAAAAGAATCAAGTGTGGCAGTTCCAGTCTACATGCCGTTTATCACTTCTTACTTCATGCTGCGTGAACCAGGGGATCGGCCATTGGTTATTCCAAATGGCTCCAAAAACTTAGCTTTTATCGGTAATTTCGCAGAGACTGAACGAGACACTGTTTTTACAACAGAATATTCCGTTCGGACTGCAATGGAGGCTGTTTATCAGCTATTAGATGTGGAACGTGGGGTACCAGAAGTGTTTGCTTCCGCTTATGATCTACGTACTTTGGCCAAAGCTGTCTATTATCTGACCGATAAGAAAAAAATTACGGAAATGGAGCTGCCGTTTATCGAACGGAAACTCTTGGAAGGCTTCGTTAAGAAAACCGAACATACCTACATTGGCGATCTGTTGAAAGAAAACCATTTGATTTAAATAAAACGCAACGACAACGAGGCGAAAGAAGCTGCTCGTTGTCGTTGCGTTTTTTATTTACTTTTTAGCGCAGTTTGAACGAATCATTATTCCTCAGATAAAATCCGAACTTGGATCTCTGTCAAATAAGCTTGCTCGTTGCTAAGGGTCGTTTCGTGGATCGATCGTTCATAGAAGTAGTCATCGATTTGCCATTGGTGCGTCGCAATCAGCTGCTTGAGTTTTTGATAGAACTGCTTCAATCCTTCGTCATCCCCCTGATAAATGGCGGTTAAATAGCATCCTGCTGGTTTCACGAAGGAAGTCCCTTGCGGCTCTTCTTGCCGCACGTAAACGTAGTCGATGTCTTGCGTATCGTCTTTGTTCGTCCGAATCATAAAACCGTACTCGTTATTCGAAAAAAGATACGGCTGTGCCATCAAAAGGTCGTAGGCTTGGGTGATCATCTCTGGGATGGAGCTGCCGTTTAATCTAGGACTGAGGGAGAAATATTCCTCTGGCTGTTCCTTCAAGGAGAAGGGGGAAGTTTTTTCTGCAGCCAGGCGCAAATCCGCAGCTTTTCGTTCGATGATTTTTTTGATGTTAGTCAACTGCTGAATTTTTTCATCGATGGTTTGCCGCTTGGCTTCCAATAAGTTTCTCATGGTCTCGGCATCCCCCTGCAGCGCTGTTTGGATCTCTTTTAAGGGCATCGATAATTCTTTCAATGACAGGATCAATCCGAGATCCAAAAGTTGATCAAGGGAATAATACCGATACCCGTTCTCGTCTTTGCTGTTTGGTTGAAATAGCCCAATCTCGTCATAATAGTGGAGTGTCCGAGGATTGATCCGCGCGAAGCGTGCCATTTCCGATACTTTTAATTTGGTTTTCATGAAGATCCTCCTTGACATTACAGTTACTGTAAACTTTATACTAAGGATAGTCAACTACTGGGAGGAAGATAGAATGAATAAAAAAGTAACGTATCGACCATTTAAACGAGAAGATCTGCCTGCGCTTGTGCAAGTGATTATTGATAGCTGGAACTACGACAAGCAATTTGACAAGAAGACCGCCAAGCACTTTGCTCATGTCTTTTTGTGTTATGAACTTGCCCGTGCGACCTATTCGCGGGTGGCTCTTTTAAATGGTGAAGCTGTCGGCATCTTATTAGCAGACAGTAAAAGAGGAAAGAAGCTTCATCCAATGCGCTATTGGGGGAAAACGATTTGGCATGCTGGCTGCTTACTGCTTACGAAAGAAGGGAGAAATACGCTGTTGCATTATGCCAAAGAGGTGGCTGAGTTAAATCAAGCGATGTTGAAAGATTTACAAACTCCTTTTCAGACCGAAGTTGGTTTGTTTGCCGTTAGTCCCAAAACACAAGGATTGGGTGTAGGCAAGCAGCTCTTTACTTCCTTTTTAGCGATGGTCCAGCAGGAAAAAACGGCTCCGTTTTTCCTTTATACCGATACCACCTGTAATTACGGTTTTTATGAGCATATGGGCTTGAAGCGGGCAGCTGCTGTGAAACGCTGGATCAAAAAACCGATCAAGAAGGAAATCGAGTTTTATATCTATACTTCCTAAGAGTGCAGCGATGCACTCTTTTTTCATTGGCTAGTATGGTAAACTGGAAGCAAAGAAGGTCAAGGAAGCTGTTTTCGTTTTATGGAAACGGCGCTTGTTTTGGTCGAAAGCGATGGCTCAATCCGCTTTCGTAAAAAGGATGGGGAATGGGAAAGGATGGTTTATTTGGAAAAAAAGCAGATAGGGTTTATTTTAAGTGATATTGATGGGACGATCTTGGATCATAAGCATCAAATCGATCTGGATTTGATTGAAGAAATCAAACG
This sequence comes from Enterococcus sp. B2E4, assembly GCF_030499455.1. Lineage (NCBI taxonomy): Bacteria > Bacillati > Bacillota > Bacilli > Lactobacillales > Enterococcaceae > Enterococcus > Enterococcus sp. B2E4. The sequence goes on along the minus strand of NZ_JAUKPK010000001.1, from coordinate 633,369 downwards.
ATTGAAGCAGCAAGCGATTCCTTTTGTTTTGGCTTCCGCTCGCTCCCCGAAAGGAATGCTACCGATAGCTCAAGAATTAGGGATAGAAGACTGGCCCTTGGCTTGTTACAACGGTGCCCTGATTGGAGGGTACGATCAAAAGGGCACGCTGGTACCGATTTTCAGTCATGAGGTCAAAAAAGCAGAAGCAAAAACTTTGGTTGCGCGCATCAAAGCTGATTTTCCTGGTGTTTCTATCAATGTCTACTCTGGTGATCAGTGGTATTGCGAAAGAGTGGACCAATGGGCACGAGCAGAAGCGGCGATCACCAAAGAGACTCCTGTAGAAACTTCATTAGAACAACTGTTGGCACAAGAAGCTTTTGAGGTTCATAAGTTTCTTATGATCGGCACAACGGCAGAAATCCAAGCGCTTCATGCTGCCTGCCAGAACGCTGGATTTTTAGAAAGCGCCTTTTACTTATCCAAAGAGAATTATTTGGAAGTCACTCATCAAGCTGTGGGAAAAGATAAGGCGCTAAATGAATTGGCGGCCTATTTTCAAGTGCCGCTGGCGCAAACCTTAGCGATCGGCGATAATTTTAACGACCTGCCAATGATTGCTTCAGCTGGTATTGGTGTTGCGATGGAGAATGCGCCCGAATTGGTCAAAGCAAAAGCTGATTTTGTGACGACTAGCAATAAAGACCATGGGGTTGCTGATGCGTTGCGGCGATTTGTCACAGAATAGATAAAAAAACTAGGTTTTTTGAACAAATTGATTGACTTTCATTTCTACTCTCCTTAAACTTTTAGCTATACCTAAAAAGGTAAGTGTTTGTTGGAAAGAAGGAGAAAAATGAATAAGAAGATCGAGAAGACATTGACCAAATTTGCCGAGCCGTTGGGGCTCTCCGTTGATACTTCCACTGGGGTGATTTATGGAACGTATCATAGTTATAAACTTTTTTTAGTTCAAGAGAATAACAATAGTTATTCTCTAGTGGCTCATTTTTCACTTAGCAAAGATGGCGAACTTCCCAACCAAGAAGAAGTCAAAGAAGTTTTAAGTGAGTCAAAAGAGATCATCGACTGTGTGATCCAAGGATATCAAGTTGCCTATACTTTACGCGGAGCGATGACTGCAGGGAAAACTGTGGACAAGTTGCGTACTGCGTTGGACCAGTTGACGAATTTTTTGAAGACCAAAGGCTTCCAAAATGCTTGTACCTTCTGCGGCGCGGTTACTGAGCCGGTTTCGCTGTACGCTATTGGCGGCGCTCCCGTCATTGCCTGTGAAGCTTGCTTTAAGAAACAACAAGAAGCAGTCCTTGCGCAAGAACGGGAAAAAGGGCAGAAAAAAGAAAATTGGTTAGCTGGAACCGTGGGTGCGTTTCTTGGCTCACTGATTGGTGCCGGCGCAATTATTTTATTAGGACAACTGGGGTATGTTGCTGCATTGTCTGGGATCGCGATGGCGATCTGTGCCATCAAAGGGTATGAATTATTAGGTGGAAAACTCAGCACAAAAGGTATTATTAGTAGTATTATCGTCATGATCATCATGGTCTATGTCGGGAATCGTATCGACTGGTCGATCAGTGTAGCGAATTATTACACGGACGTTGATGTCTTCTATGCCTTTCGTATTTTACCTGATTTGATTCGTGAAGGATATTTGGAAGCGAGTCAGTATTACGGGAACTTAGGTCTGGTCTATCTCTTTACGGCGATTGGGGCTGTGCCAACTATTATCGCTACGGTACGAGAGGGGAAAGTGACACGTCAAAGCTATAAAATGGAGTAATCCACGTTTCTATCCAAAGATAAAAAAACACAAAGCGAGATCTTGTTCGCTTTGTGTTTTTTGTTTTTGTGTCATAAATAATAACATGCAGTGTTAACATAAAAAATAAATAATAATAAAATGAGAAAAATAGCTTGCTTTTATAATTAATATTTATTAAAATCTTATTTACATTCAGAGTTTTGTAATAATTCTGAAAATTTTGGATTTTCATAAGGGGTAGGTAAGATGAAGAAAAAATGGGGATATGGTGTCGTCGCTGTTTGTGGAATCGTATTAGCAGGTTGTTCAACAGGAGGGACATCAAGTACAGGTGAAAGTTCAAGTGGTAGTGGGACAGCAGCTGCCGATCAAATTTTTAATGTTGTGGTTCAACAAGAAATGCCGAGTGCCGATCTATCCTTAGCCACCGATACGATCAGTTTCAGTGCTTTAAATAATGTGTATGAAGGGTTGTACCGCTTAGATGCTGATAGTAAGCCCGAACCAGCAGGTGCCGCCAAATTAGCGGAAGTCAGTGAAGATGGTCTGACCTATAAATTGAAATTACGAGAAGATGCTAAATGGTCAAATGGAGAACCAGTAACAGCAGCGGATTATGTCTATGGCTGGCAACGCACTGTAAGTGCGGAAACAGGTTCTGAGTATGCGTACTTATTTGCGCCCGTAACCAATGCCGAAGCGATAACAGCAGGTGAAAAAGATGCCTCAGAATTAGGGATTAAAGCAGTCAGTGACTATGAATTAGAAATCACGCTGACGACGCCTACGCCATACTTCCAATACTTATTGGCGTTTCCATCCTTCTTCCCACAAAGCCAAGCAGTTGTAGAAGACAACGGCGATCAATATGCTTCAACAAGCGACAATGCCGTTTACAATGGACCCTTTGTGTTAGCTGGCTTTGATGGGCCAGGAACCGATACAGAATGGTCATATGAAAAGAATGACCAATATTGGGACAAAGAGACGGTGAAACTTGATACCATCAATGTTAGTGTCGTAAAAGAATCATCAACTTCCTTGAATCTATTCCAAGATGGGCAAGCAGACGACGTCATCTTAACAGGAGAATTGGCGCAGCAGATGGCCAATGATGAAGCGTTTGTTTCAGAACCATTAGCCCGTACTTCCTATATCGAGTTGAATCAGCGAGAAGAAGATTCGCCATTCCGCAATGAGGATCTGCGTAAAGCAATCTCTTATGCCATCGATCGTGATGCATTAGTGACATCGATTTTAGGGGACGGTTCATTGGCTTCCACAGGATTGATACCAAAAGGAATGACCTTTAACCCAACTGATAATACTGATTTTGTCGATGAAGCGGAAAGTGTCATTGAATACGATCAAGAAAAGGCCAAAGAACATTGGGAAAAAGCCAAAGAGGCGTTAGGAATCGATTCCTTGAGCTTTGAAATTTTGGCTTCTGATACAGATTCAACCAAAAAGGCCATTGAGTATATTCAAAGTGCGATTCAAGACACGCTGGATGGGGTGAAAGTTAGCCTAAGTCCTGTTCCTTTCTCCGTTCGTTTAGATCGTTCGAACTCAGGTGACTTTGATGTCGTCATGGGTGGTTGGGGAGCTGACTATGCGGATGCTAGTAGCTTTACTGATTTGTTTGTTACCGACAATTCCTACAACCGCGGTCGTTGGACAAGTGAGGAGTACGATGCAGCAGTGAAATCGTCTGCCACGACAAACGCTGGCAATCCAGATGCTCGCTGGCAAGACTTGTTAGATGCAGAGAAAATCATTATGGATCAACAAGGGGTCATCCCTGTGTACCAAAACGTTGAAGCTCATTTACGTGCACCAAAAGTAAAAGGGGTCGTATCACACGGTGCTGGTGCGCAATATGACTACAAGTGGGCAGTTATTGAAGAATAAGCGCCTAAAGAAGAAACTGGTTTTGCGTAAGCAAGCCAGTTTTTTTTTCTAGGGCTTTGTTCTTACTTACACAATGTTAGTAATGAGAGCGGATGCAATTGTTTATAAAAAAACAAAAAAAGTTGGCAAGGGATCAACGATCGACTTGCCAACCTCGTTTTTTGTTCATCTATTTCACAGAAATCCAGTGAAAGATTATTCGCTAACTGTTACGTCACCTGTTACAGAAGCGCCATCTTCGTCAAGTGTTGCTGAATCTTGGAATTCTTTTGAAGTGAATTTTACGTTACCTTCAACTTTTGCACCGTTCAATACAAAGCCATTAGCATTCACTTCAACGTCACCTTTGATTACACCGTGAACGATGTTGAAGTTTTCTGAGTTAACGATCAATTTAGGAACAGTTACTGTGTATTCAGCTGTTACGTTGCGGTCTTCATCTTGTGAGTACAATGCAAATTTACGGTAGATATCAGCAGAGTCGTCACCTTTATCGTGGAATTCGCCATCAACGGTTACATCGTTATCAAATGTCATGTCGCCAGTTACAGCAACGATCCAGTTACCATCTGCGCTCAATGCTTTTTCGATCACTGAAGTTTGGTCACTGATAGAAGCAGTTGAAACAACGTCATCTGATGATTCAGTTGATGCAGCAGTTGAAGCTGCTGTTGATGATGAGCTTGCAGCTGTATCGTTATCTGAACTACATGCAGCTAAAAGAGTGCCTCCCATAAGCAATGATGCAGCGATTAAAGTGATTTTAGTTTTTTTCATGTTTCCTTCTCCTTTGTATTCCCATAGTTTTCTTAAAAACAAAATGATTATACCATACCGAGGTGAAGTTTGTGAAACAAAAAACATAAATGAGGAGAAATTTAATAAATAGCAGCCTAGGATTAAAAAAATTTCAAATTCACAGATGGGAGAGGTAGGAAAATTTCTGTAGGTTAAAAAAATCGTAGGTGGTTTATTGACAAAGATTAATGCTAAAATTTGAAGGAAGCTACAGTCTGAAAAGGGGAGGAGGAAAAAAGAATGAGTAAAGCTGAGTTTATTGTGGAGGATTTATTAAGCAAAATCTATCAAAAGAAAAGCAAACCCTCCCAAAAATTTCTTTCAGAAAGAAATCTCGCGGAAAAATATGAAGTATCGCGAAATACTGTTAGAAAAGCGTTAAAAAAATTGATCGATATAGGTGTTTTGGAAGCTGTCCCTAAAAAAGGTTATCTAATCAAGAAGACAAAAGTAAACCCAAGCTTGATCTACAGCTCGGTAACTGAAAAAAAATCGAATCAAATAGAATCAAAAGTCCTTTTATTAAAAGAACGAGAAATGACAAAAAGAGAAGCGAATATCTTTGATGCCCAATTGATTGGATCTGTTTGGGAATTGAAGCGTTTACGCATTCTTGATCAAAAGGTAACGGAGATTCAAGAGTCGATTTTTCCTAAAAAAGTATTTCCTTATTTTGATGAAGAGATGGGGAAAGGTTCGATTCAGAAACTATTGATTGATGCTGGTTATTATATCTCTCATAGTTTGACGAGTTTTGAAGCTGTAAATCTCTCGGAGCAAGATGCGCAAGTCTTTCATCTTAAAAAAAACAGTGCTGCAATGAAAGTCACCAGCCGAACGATTACTACTGAGGGACTGATCGTTGAGTTAACTTCAAGAATTGCTGTAGATTATAAAGGGACTTTCCGTTTGCCATTTAATAAAGAAACCTTCGATTTTCGACATCAACAAGATAAACTTCATGATTTTTGATTTTTCTGGTACTTTTTATAGATGGATTTCTATCTTTAAAAGGTACCAGATTTATTGTGAAACCTTTTCAAATCAAAAATTGTAAGCCTTTTTATAAAATTGTGCTTTTCTTTTTCTATGATAAATTTTAGCTATCAAGAAAGAGGAGTGATAGTTATGAGCAAAGGATTTCCCGACAAGTTTTTATTTGGCGGAGCCATTGCAGCAAACCAAGCGGAAGGAGCCTACCAAGAGGGGCTCAAGGGATTGGGAATCTGCGACATTTTACCGGTGGGGAAAGAACGATTACTGACGATTGATCCTCAGTTAAAAAAAGATCACTATTATCCTTCCCACAAGGCAATTGATTTTTATCATCATGTTGAAGAAGACATTGCTTTGTTAAAAGAAATGGGTCTACAATGCTTTCGTTTTTCAATCAACTGGGCACGACTTTTTCCACGTGGCGATGAGAAAGAAGCGAACCAAGAAGGAATAGACTTTTACCATCGCTTGATTGATGGACTAATAGCTGCCAAGATCGAACCAATCGTGACCATCTCTCATTATGAAACACCATTATTCTTGGCGACAGAATACGGTGGCTGGAAAAATCGGCAACTGATTTCTTTTTTTCTCAATTATTGTGAGGTGATTTTTTCAGAATATGGTAAAAAGGTCACTTATTGGATGAGCTTTAATGAAATCAATAATATTGTAAAAATTCCGTGGTTTGCGGGCGCTTTAAGAACGGAGGAAGACGAAAATCCTGCACAAGCGCAATATCAAGCAGCTCATCATATGTTCGTTGCCCATTCTTTAGCAAACAAATCATTGAAGAAGATAAATCCTAAAGCAAAAATGGGCTGTATGCTTTCACTTAGTGGTGTGTACCCTGATACACCCAATCCGAAAGATATATTTGGTAGTTATGAGTTTCGCAGAAAATCTTTGTTTTTTTCAGACGTGATGATCCGAGGTGCCTATCCAGCATATTCTAAACGATTATTTGAAGAGTTATCTATCAATCTTGAAATAGAAAAAGGCGATTTAGAAACGATTCAATCCTATACGAGTGACTATTTAGCATTCAGTTACTACTTAACGACAGTCTACTCTCATGATTTAAAGATGAAGACGGGAACTGGCGGTCCACAAGGGAAAAAAAATCCCTATTTAGAAACTTCGCCTTGGGGCTGGCAAATTGATCCTTTTGGATTGCGGTATGTTTGTAACGAATTGTATGATCGCTATCAAATTCCATTAATGATTGCTGAAAATGGCCTCGGCATGGAAGATCACATAGATGCTAATGGCAAGATTATTGATAAAGAACGCCAAAACTATTTAAGAGATCATTTGCTTGCCTTATCTGAAGCCATCCATGATGGCTGTGAAATCCTTGCTTATACGTGGTGGGGAATCATAGATATTGTAAGTGCAGGCACAGGAGAAATGAATAAAAGATACGGTTTTATCCACGTAGATGTTGATAATGAAGGAAACGGAACATTTGAGCGTCGCAAGAAAGACAGCTTTGCGTATTACAAAAAAATAATCGAACAAAATAAAAATCTAGCTGATATGTAGGAGGGGAAATCATGTCTTTTTTTGATTCTTTTGCGAATAAAATCGGCCACACTGCCGAAGCGATCAATCAGAATAAATATCTTTACAGTATTAAAACAGCCTTTACCGTTTATATGCCATTTATTATTGTTGGCTCGTTCGCAACTTTATTTAACACCATTCTTTGTTCTGAAGAAGTCGGTCTTGCGCAATTTGCAGCTTTTTCTTTTTTAAGCGCTATCGGTCCAGCTTTTACAGCAATTAATTATGCAACTATGTCGACGATGAGTATTGCCATTGCCTTTTTGATTGGGAAAATTATTGGGCAAAGAAATGGTGTGGATGAAAACTATAGTGCGTTAGTAGCAGTCGTTTCATTTTTGACGATCGTGCCACAAACGATCGTAACAGTGGTGGAAGGAATGGAGGACATTTTAACCAGTGGTATTGCAACAACAAGTATCAATGCACAAGGCTTGTTTGTAGCGATGCTAATTGCTATTCTTTCAGTGGAACTTTTTTCTTGGTTAATGAAAAAAGAAAAATTGAAAATCCGAATGCCAGAAAGTGTACCAAGCGGAATTGCTCGGTCTTTTAATTCTTTGATACCAGTACTACTCGTTCTTCTAGTATTTTCAATTATTAGTACCGTTATTTTCAATTGGACGGGCAATTATTTAAGTGACATTATCTATAATACATTGCAAGTACCGATGCAAAAAGTGATGCAAAACGGTCCTGTTGGAATCATTTTATTGGCTTTTGCTTCAGCCATTTTTTGGGTCTTTGGTCTGCATGGCAATATGGTGATCATGCCTATCTTAAGTCCATTGGCGTTAGCAGGTCTTGCAGACAATATTGCGCAAGTTCAAGCAGGAGAAGCTGCTACAAATCCATTGACCATGACATTCTTTCGAGTATATGTGGTAATGGGTGGGGCTGGAGTGACGATTGCCTTGATTCTCTCTTTACTGGTTTTTTCAAAAAGGGAAGATCAAAAACTCATTTCAAAACTAGCTTTGATTCCAGGGATTTTCGGTATAAATGAACCGTTAGTCTATGGATTACCGATCGTTATGAATCCAATTTTTGCGATTCCATTTATCCTTTCGCAATTGATGGCTACCGTTGTTGCTTACATTGCTACAGTGACCCAGATTATTCCAGCAGCTAGTGTGGAAGTGCCGTTTGGATTGCCCTTATTTGTCAATGCTTTTGTAGGTTATCAAAGTTTAGCGGCCATTTTGGTTCAAGTAGTTATTTTGGTGCTAGCCTTTTTGATCTATACTCCATTTGTTTTAGCTTCGAACCGTATGAGAGGTAGCGAAACGGACAATAAATAAGCAGATTTTGCCTATAAAAAACAAACACACGTCCAGTCATGTGAGCGGAGGCTTCTTTCCGATATCGGCTGTGCGTGTGTTTTTTGTGCTACATGCGCTTTCGATCCGTCAACTGCTTGAACTTCGATACGATCAAATCCATGATGAACTGATACATAAAAGCATGGGTTTGAAAATGGGTTTGGTGAGGGAAGATGATTGCTTCTTGGACAAAGGGCAGTTCCGAGATCTGTGGATTAGCGGTGATCACGATGACTTTGGCTTTGGTTCGATCGAAGAAATCTTTCCGTGGTGTTCCATTTCGAATTTGCTGTTTCGTTAGGTAGTCACCGGAGTTGGTAAAAATGATAAACAGCGATTCTTCATCAGCGGTCTTGATGATTTCTTCCTGTACAAGATCGTCTTGGAAGGTCCGAATGAACTTGCCGTTGTATGCTAGTTTGATCTGGAAATCAATAGCAGCCGATTCTGAGAATAAAATTCCAAAAGCAAAGACATTTTTATGCGTCACAATGGCTTTTGCGACCCGTTCGATGGCTGGCAGATCAAGATGATGACGCAGATAATCGATGTCTTGTACAACTGCGTCAAAATAGGAGTCTACGCCCTCTTGCTCTAAGGCAGACAAAATATTCGAACGATAATTCAGGGGATTGTTGAAGCGATTCTCGATGAAGGCAGCGTTGTCTTTTAGATCGCCATAATCATCAAAGCCCAAGGTGCGAGCGAATTTTGAAACGGTTGACTTTGACACATGGCAAAGAGCAGCGAATTCACCAATGCTTAGAGTTTGGATCTGATCATAATGGTTGATCATGGTCAAACCGATATAGTAGTTGGTGGAATCAGTGGGTGCATTATTTAAAAGATTCAATAAACGAATGATTAAGAGGCCCATTTTCTTTCCTTTCTTGTAAGCAGTTTCCAAATTGCGAACTTTCGCAGGTGAGAGAAAAAAATCTGCTATAGTAACGCCATAAAGCGCTTTATAAATCAAACACGGGAGTGAGTCATTTGGCAAAAGATTATTCAAAACTTGCTAGTGAAATTATAGCACAGGTCGGTGGGGAACAAAATATCGTTAGCCTGTATCATTGCATCACTAGATTGCGTTTTAAGTTGAAAGATGTCGAGTTGGCACGAAAAAATAAGGATAAGATTCAGCAGCTTGATGGGGTATTGTCTGTCATTGAAGGAAATGGCCAGTTTCAAGTCGTGATCGGTAATCATGTAGCGGATGTTTTTCAAACGATCATGAGTAAGTATTCGATCCAAAATGCTTTGGAAAGTGATGGGGATGCCGAAGAATCAACAGAAAAACAAGGCAATGTATTTATCCGATTCTTCAATGTATTGTCTGCGATCTTTAATCCAATCATTGTTGCTCTTGCAGGGGCAGGAATGTTGAAAGCTTTGCTAGTTGTTTTTACAACCTATCATTTGATGGATGCGGAAGGAAGCACCTATAAAATATTAGCTGCTGCTGGCAATAGTGTCTTTTATTTCTTGCCTTTATTTTTAGCGATCAGTGCAGCGCGGATTTTCAAAGTCAATATGTTTATTGCTTTAGCAATCGTTGGGGCGTTGCTGGAGCCGAATTTTACAGCAATGGTGACGGAAAACGGTGTGACGGTCGATTTCTTTGGCATCCCAGCTGTGTTGATGGGGTATTCGGGTACCGTGATTCCAGCGATCGTTTCGATCTATATCTACTCGTACTTGGAACGACTACTCAAACGGATCATTCCTAAGAGTATCGAGATTTTTGCTCTATCACTAGTAGCTCTTTTGATCATGGTGCCTTTGACCGTTTTGATCATTGGACCGGTCGGTGTAATGCTTGGGGACGGTTTAGGTAATGCCATGAACTTTATCAGCGACAAGAGCGGGCTGTTGGCGGGCTTGTTGATCGGTGGCGGTTGGACATTCTTAGTAATGATCGGGATCCATTGGGGAGTTGTACCGATTATGGTCAATAACCTAGCGGTATATGGCTATGATACGCTGCGCCCGATGATCGCAGCAGCAACATTTGCGAGTGCTGGGGTTGCTTTAGGTGTGTTTTTACGCTCTCGCAGAAAAGAAACCAAAGGTCTGGCGCTATCTTCTTTGCTTCCAGCATTGCTTGGAGGAATTACAGAGCCAATCGTCTATGGACTTTCGGTAAAATTTAAAAAGCCGTTGATTGCTCAAACCATCGTTGGTGCCCTTGCTGGTGCGTTTATGGGAATGATGCAAACCAAGGCCATCGTCTATGTTTTCCCAGCATTGACGACATTGCCAGCTTTCTTTGGGGACACCTTTGTGTACTATTTGATCGGCATTGCCTTTGCGTTCTTCGGTACTGCTGTTTTGACCTATGTATTAGGATTTGAAGAAACGGTAGAACCTGTTTTAGAAGAAGGTGCAGGGCTGCAAGTGATGACACCAGTTGCTGGTGAAGCGATCACGCTTGATGATGTCAAAGATGAAGTATTTTCTTCTCGAGCAATGGGGGATGGATTAGCCGTTTATCCATCAGCCGGCGATATTTATGCGCCACTTACTGGTACGGTTGTGACAGTTTTTCCAACTGGACATGCTTTTGGGATCCAATCAGCTGCTGGGACGGAAGTGTTGGTTCATATCGGCTTAGACACGGTTGATTTAGCAAAAGGCGTGTTTGAGATTTCGGTGAAACAAGGGGATCAAGTCGTGAAGGGGCAAAAAATTGGCACCTTTGACTTAGCAAAAATTATTGAAAAAGGATATGATCCGACAACCATGCTGGTCTTTACCAGTGTGATCAAAGAAGATGCATTGACAGTTGTGGATCAAGCGAAAAAAGACGTTACCGCTTTGGTAGCAAATGATTTATTAAAAGGAGCGATTTCATGAGTGTATTTCCAAAAAATTTCCTATGGGGCGGCGCGATCGCCGCAAATCAAGCCGAAGGAGCTTATTTGGAAGGAGGAAAAGGATTAAGTGTAGCAGATATTTTACCAGTTGGTGAAAAACGTATTGAGCAAGTTTCACTGCAGCTTGAAGAGGATAACTTTTATCCGAGCCATGAAGCCATCGACTTTTATCATCGGTACCCAGAAGACATTGAACTGTTTGCGGAAATGGGCTTGAAGTGTTTGCGTACCTCAATTGCTTGGAGTCGCATTTTTCCGAATGGGTATGAGACGGAACCCAATGAAGCAGGTTTACAATTTTATGATGATTTATTTGATGCCTTGAATGAAAAAGGGATCCAACCAGTTGTTACATTAGCTCATTTTGAGACGCCACTGCATTTGGTGACGAAATATGGTGGTTGGCAAAATCGTGCACTGATCGATTTTTTTGATCGGTATACAAAAGTGGTTTTTGCACGCTACAAAGGGAAAGTGAAATATTGGATGACTTTCAATGAAATCAACCATACCCATACGATCCCGTTACTCGCAGCAGGTATCGATGTGTTTTCTTTCGAGACTGAAGAAGAAAAATTACAGGCACTTTATCAAGCAAGTCATAATATGTTTGTTGCAAGTGCCAAAGCAGTTCTGAATGGGAAGGCAGTAGATGAAAACAATCAGATTGGCTGTATGCTGTCACTGAGTCCGATTTACCCTGCAACGTGCAACCCGCAAGATGTTTTTGAATCGTATCAACTGCGCCGTCGTTCCTTGTTCTATAGTGATGTGCAATTGCGAGGAGCATATCCGGAATACTTCGACCGCATCGTGAAGGATAATCATCTGTTGCTGGACATTACAGATGAAGATCTAGCGATCATTAAAGCGGGGACCTGCGATTATTTAGGCTTTAGTTTTTACCGCAGCTCATTGCATGAAGCAGGCATGAAAATTTTAGGCAATACTGGCGGATTACTAGGGAAAAAGAATCCTTACCTAAAAGAAACTGCTTGGGGATGGCCGATCGATCCGCTGGCATTACGCTATGTTTGCAGCGAATTGACTGATCGCTATCAAAAACCATTATTTATCGTTGAAAATGGAATTGGTTTAAAGGATGTTGTCAATGAAGATGGATCGATCGTCGATGAAGAACGGATGGCCTATTTGAAAGACCATGTAGAAGCAATGGCGGAATCGATCAAAGATGGCGCAGCGATTCTAGGCTATACATGGTGGGGACCGATCGATATCGTTTCTGCGGGGACAGGAGAGATGGAAAAACGATACGGCTTTATCTATGTTGATAAGCAAAATGATGGTAGCGGAGATCTTTCCCGCAAGAAAAAAGCTAGTTTTGCGTATTATCAGCAAGTGATCGCCACGAATGGGGAAGCGTTGGCGTACGAATCATTTTTGAAAGGCGGCAAGTAAAATGAAAAGTTATTTTCCAAAAGATTTCCTCTGGGGAGGAGCAACAGCTGCCAACCAAGTTGAAGGAGGTTCTGGAATCGATGGAAAAGGATTGTCGGTTTCTGATGTCTATCTATTCGATTCCTCAATGCCGAAAGAACGATGGACTGACCAATGGCATATGATGACTCATCAGCAAGTTGCAGAAGCACAGGATCCAAACAGCACGAAATACTATCCGAAAAGACAGGGAATCGATTTTTATCATCACTTTAAAGAAGACATTCGTTTATTTGCTGAGATGGGCTTCAAAGCCTATCGGATGTCAATTGCCTGGACACGGATCTTTCCAAAGGGGGATGAGGTAGAGCCAAACGAAGCTGGATTGGCATTTTACGACGCAGTCTTTGATGAGTGTTTGAAGTATGGGATCGAACCAGTGGTATCACTATCCCATTATGAGATGCCTTTGTATTTAGTGACTGAGTATGGAGGATGGCCAAACCGGCAAGTGATCGACTTTTATGTCCGTTTTGCCAAGACGGTGATTGAGCGATACCAAAAGAAAGTCAAATACTGGGTAACTTTTAATGAAATCAACTGTGTCAAACACCATCCATATGTTAGTGTCGGGATCATTGAAGAAGGTCATCCTAATATTGAACAAGACAAGTACCAAGGGGCGCACCATCAATTTGTCGCCAGCGCAATCGTGACTGACTATTGCCATCGATTGATTCCCGATGCCAAGGTCGGCTGTATGATCAGCTATCAATTATTAACGCCGTACAGCTGTGATCCGGACGATGTCCAAAAAACAGTCGAAAGTCAACGAACCTCACTCTTTTTCAGTGATGTGCAGGCAAGAGGCTATTATCCAGCATATGCCAACCGCATGTTTGAAGAAAAAGGAGTGGAATTGGTGATCGAACCAGGAGACTTAGAAATCATCCGAGAAAACCCTGTTGATTTTGTTTCCTTTAGTTACTATATGTCCAGCGCAGTCAGCGCGCATCCAGAACGCTTGGAAAGTGCTGTCGGGAATCTGATCACTGGTGGGATTAAAAATCCCTATTTGCCAAGCAGCAAATGGGGCTGGCAGATCGATCCCAAAGGGTTGCGAACAGCATTGAATCAACTCTATGACCGCTACCAAAAACCTTTGTTTATTGCCGAAAACGGTTTGGGAGCAGAAGATGTCGTAAACGAAGATAGCACCATCGATGATTTTTATCGAATCGACTATCTGCGTCAGCATATTGAACAAATCAATGAAGCGTTGCATGATGGCGTCGAGGTCTTTGGCTATACGGCATGGGGCTGCATCGATATCATTAGTGCCTCAACCTCACAAATGTCGAAACGCTATGGTTTTATCTATGTCGACCAAGACGATGAAGGCAATGGCACAAAGAAACGCATCAAGAAAGCGTCATTTGATTGGTACAAAAAAGTAATTGCTTCAAACGGCGCAACTCTTTGATTTTTGATTCTTCCAGATAAAGCAATTGCTGGGCTTAATCATAAGGTTTCTTAACAATTTACCTTTTTATCAAGAAAAAAAGCCAACTTTATTTGCTATTTTATTTTAACCATGCTATGATGAATAGGTAAAGTTCTGATATGTTAATACTTGTTTATCTTTTCTATTGATACACACTTCAATTACACATCATTTTCTATTACAAACAAATAAACACAGTCGATGTGTAATATGGAGGTATACGTTTATGAATAACGGTACAGTAAAATGGTTTAATGCAGATAAAGGTTTTGGATTTATTACAGGTGAAGACGGCAATGATGTATTTGCTCACTTCTCAGCTATCCAAGGCGACGGCTTCAAAACTTTAGAAGAAGGTCAAGCAGTGACTTTCGACGTTGAAGAAGGCCAACGTGGCTTACAAGCAACAAACATCGTTAAAGGTTAATTGACGTTAACAAGCGAGAATCCATTGGGTTCTCGCTTTTTTTTGCTTTAATTTACATAATTATTGAAATGGATCGGGTTTTGATGATCTGCTACATGAGAATAGTTGCAGGCTTTGAGGACCTAACATGGTAAATAGTACATCTTTGATTTCACTATTCAACTAGCCCTAAGCGTCGCGGTTTACTTACCCATGATTTCTCATTCGATGATAAGCGTATAAAAAGAAAGAGGGGCTGTATACCGTATTCAATAAATTAATAAAGTGGTTGAATAGGTTTAGTAGCGTTGCTACCATTAAAAGCAATGGTTACTAGTGATTCAAATGGCATGACTCTTGTGAATGGAATAAAGAAACAGGTAAGCGGAACATGCCACGATTCAGATACCACGTACTTATACAAGAGTAATCGATGTGAAAGATCGATCATTCTTATTCGTTTCATCGATATTGTCTTGAATGAATTGTAAAAGTAGAATATATTGATACAAATTAGCTGCTTTTTTTATTGCAGTTGGGAACAAAGATGATTACCTATCGAGGGGGGAATTTATATGAAGCCAAAAGAAATACTTTGCCAATGGGTTGATGCGTTTAATCAGGCAGATGTAGAAAGTATTTCAGAATTATATGATGACAATGCAATCAATCATCAGGTTGCCAATGAGCCAGTTATTGGGAAAGAAGCGATCAAGCAGATGTTTGAGCAAGATTTTTCTAACGCAAAAATGGTTTGTATCGTTGAGAACATTTTCGAAGATGGACAATGGGCAATTTTAGAGTGGCGTGACCCCTTAGGTTTGAGAGGCTGCGGTTTTTTTCAAATAATAAATGATAAAATTTTATTTCAAAGAGGCTACTGGGATAAATTATCTTTCTTAAAACAGCACGACTTGCCTATTGAATAAAAGGAATTCCTTTATACGAATGGTTAGCAGATATGCATGACAGGAAGGTTAATCGCTTCACGTAAAATTCTTAAAGGAGCAACACTCTATGTAAACAAAGCCTTTTGTTTAAGTAATGATTAAGAATAAGCTAGTTTACTTCCGTCGGCGCCTAGTTGCGTGGTATAGTTATTGATAAGCGACAAATATTTTTGTACCACACGTTACTTGTTTTGAAGAAATTTATTCAAACCTGGCGTAACTTCAGAGTTACAAGGATACAATAGAGGTTAGGGATTGTATCGTTTAAATGAGAAATAAATAATAGTAGTAATAGTATGCTGCACTTTCAAAGAATAAATATTGACTCGTCAGATAGCCTTCTCGTTTACCCAAACGAGAGGGCTATCGTTCATTAGAAAAGAAAAAGTGTCTTTTTCCTAAGAGAAAGGAAGAAGACACTTTTTGGCTTTATTCTGCTGTGAGGGGGATCGTCAGCTTGCGATCATCGGTTTGATCGTCCAGCATTGAATCGACATATTGCTTCAAAAAGTAAGAATAGGTCGCTAACCACTGATACTCCTCGGAGTCTTTGATGGCAGCTTTTTCTTCGGCTGAGTAAGTATCATTGCCAGTAAAAAGGGCAGTGTTCAGCCTCGTGACAAACGTGCAAAGTTTTGTCATCTGGGCATCTGACAGTTCAGACACTGCGGACAATTGGTCACGGACCAGTTGGTCGGTGTCTTTTTCAAAAATACTTTTCTGGTAGTTTTGATAGTTCAGCAACTGTTCATCTGTTTGCTTCGTTTCAGCCGCCCAAGCATCGAGATTAATCTGGCGTGCTTCGTAGTTGATTTCCTTGTCAGAAAGAGAAAGGACACCGTAGCCTAATTCTGCCGTTGAATAAGACCCAGTGACTGCTTCATAAAGCGAATCATTCCCTTCGTTAATGTCTTGAATGTGGATATGACCAGAGAAAACGGCTGGCACGTTGAAGCGTTCCAACAAAGCGACAGTCTCAGAGGCGTTGTCGAGAACATAACCGTCTTGTAAGAGTTCATTATGACTGAACAAGTTATGGTGCAAAAAGACCAGTGGTACTTGCTCCGCTTCTTTCGTCAGGGTTAATTGCTCCTCCAACCAAGTTAGAGTAGCCGGTTTCAACTCACCATTCGTAGTAGGATCATCCCAATTAACCTCAGAATCGTAGATACATGAATCGAGCAAAAAGAGACGATACTTGTCGTTTAACTGAATGCTGTAGCTAAGGGAAGACTTGTCGATACTGTTGGCTTTTTCGTAACCTTCAGCAAAAATCGTTTGAAAATCCTCAGGACTGATTTGATCTGCGTAGTATTCCTTTTCACCTTTAAATGCTCGCGCCCAACCATTGTAAATCTCGTGGTTGCCAGGTAATGCTAAAACCATAATGTCAGCTTCTTGCAATGGTTCAAGCAATCTTGCCAACTCTTGAGCACTTGCTTTCTCGCCATTGAGCGTCATATCACCGGTCAAAATAATTCCCGTGGGTTTCTCTTTTAAGGCTTGAGCGGTGAAGGCCTCGATCGATTGTTCTTGATACGTCATCTCTTTGCCAGCAGCTCCCTTTGTGAAGGTCTGAAAGGCTGCGCCGTTATCATGGAGCGTGGAGGAAAGAAAATGAATATCACTTAAGAGCCAAAACTCACTGTTGCTCGCCTGTTGCAATGGAGTATCGGCTTCATGCACCTTACGAAATTGAAAGAATAACAGGAAACAGGTGACAAAAAGTGTAAGTAGTGCCAATGGCCAAAACCATTTTTTGTGTGTACGAATCGCGATTCCCTCCTCGCTTGTTTTATTTATTATAGAAAGGAATAGGGATCTTGTCACATAAATGGTCTTTTTTTTGAATGATTTCTTGTTTTCATAGTTTTTCTTATTAAAAAAAGTGTGATCAAGCTTTAAACCCTGACGAATTAGCTTTATTTTCGATAAAGATAACATGAATTGATTTTAGTTTTGATGATGAAAATGAAAAGAAAACGCGGTAATTTATTCAGAAACGTTGATTTAACGGTCTTTAATTGTCCTGTTATTTATCGTTGAGATAAAGGGAGTGTTAGATTGAAACATTTTTGTAACATTTCCTTTATCTGTGTGTCATATCATTATGGTAGAATTCATTTGTCGTTAAATCGAACATTAAACTTTCTTAGACAAAATTAAGTTTTTATAAAGGCAGTTCATCTGTCAAATCAACCAGCTAGTCGGAGGAAAAACGAGTGAAGAATAGTTTGTTATCAGCATTAATGGTGTGTTCACTAACATTAACAGCAGTTGCAGCACCTGCATTAGTATTTGCAGATTCCATTGATGATCAAATCGAGCAGCAAGACCAAAAAATCAATTCTCTTAAAGGTCAGCAAGCTGACGCCCAATCACAAATCGATTCTCTAGAAGCAGAAATTGAAACAGTGAGTGCAAAAGTTGCTTCATTAGAAGCGAAACAAGTTGAGTTAGGTCAAGAAGCTGAGAAATTGCAAGACAAAATCGCAACATTGAAATTGCGTATTGCCAAACGTGAAGAAGCAATCCAAAAGCAAGCCCGTGATGTACAAGTTAACGGTCAAAGCACCAATTTCATTGATGCTGTTTTAGAAGCAGATTCTTTAACGGATGTTATCGGTCGCGTACAAGCGATGACAACGATCGTCAATGCAAACAATGATTTAGTTGAACAACAAAAACAAGACAAACAAGATGTTGAAGACAAAGTCAAAGAAAACGAAAGCAAAATCCAAGAAGTTGCTGCGAACCAAGCAGAACTTAGCCAACAAAGAGATGCCATTGCAGCAAAACAAGCTGATTTAAATGTCTTGAAAGCAAACTTAGCAGCAGAACAAGCGACTGCTGAAAAAGACAAAGATGCATTGAATAAGAAAAAACAAGAAGCAGAAGCTGAAAAAGCACGTATCTTGAAAGAACAACAAGAAGCTGCTGCTGCTCAAAAAGCAGAAGAAGAAAGACAAGCTGCTGCTTTGAAAGAAGCACAACAAGAAGCTGCTGCTCAATCAACTGAAAGCACGACAGAGAATACAACAGCATCTACTGAAACAGCAACAAGTAGTTCTTCAAGCAACACAAGCTCAAGCAATACCAGCAGTTCTAACAGCTCAAGTTCATCGAACGCAGGCTCTTCAAACACTGGTTCAAGCAATTCAAGCTCAAGTAACTCAGATTCAAACTCTTCATCAAACAATAATTCTACCGGAAGTATTTCTACTGGCGGCGGAAAAGATCATTCAAGCTCAGGTAACATGTATGCTTGGGGTCAATGTACTTGGTACGTGAAAAACCGCGCTCCTTGGGTAGGTACTTACTGGGGTAATGGTGCACAATGGGGTGCGTCAGCTGCAGCTGATGGGTACACTGTCAATGGTACACCAGCAGCCGGAGCCGTTGTAGTCTTTGCCGCTGGTCAATCAGTTGGTGGTCAGTGGAATGCTGATCCATCCTATGGACACGTTGCCTATGTTGAATCATACAACGCATCAAACAATACCATCACGATCTCTCAGGGCGGAATGAACTTTGGCAGTCCTGGTGGTCCAAACCTTGAAACATTTAGCGCATCTGGATATACTTACATCCATCGCTAATCAATTCAAAAGCAAAGCATCAACGCAATCGCGTTGATGCTTTTTTATTTGATCGATAGCTTTCTAAATCAGTCAGATAAGAGAACTACTCAGAGAGGCAAGACAGGGTTCTCTCAAATCTTGTAAAGATTCTATAGAAAATAGGAGGTTTTTCGTTCTACTAGCAAGGAGGGAGAAACGGCGAAAAGGTTCCTTTTGAAGTTACCACCAGTTCTTCCATTGCACGAGAAATCGCCGTGTAGAGAATTCGCCGGTCTTGATCGGTATGATAATTTTCTTCTGAGACATCATATAAGAGGACCTGCTTAAATTCCAATCCTTTGGCAAGATGAATCGGTAAAACCGTTCCATGAAATGACACGGCCTGTTTATCGAAGAACTGTTTGAGCTCCTCACTGGATCGACTATCTTTGGTGATAATCGTTACTGGTTGCTTAAGTTCCTTTATTATGTCTACTAACGCAACGTCAGGCAGATTGGCATAAAACTGTGGCAACTTTCCTTCTGGTCGAACGGCAGAGATGTTTAAATTGGTTTCTTTTGGTAGCATTTGGGCAAATAACCGCGTGATTGCACCGCTAGAACGATAACTCGTAGTCAGCTGATACGTTTCGAGGAATTTCGCCTGTTGTTGAAATAACGTTTGTATTTCTGATACGGTGATGGCACTTGTAAAGATCGCCTGTTGCTGATCCCCCACGAGGGTAAAAGCGGTCATAGGAAAAAGACATAATAGAAACTGAATTTGTGCTGGCGTATAATCTTGGACTTCATCGATAAACAGATAGCGTAACGCAGGGACAGGTTGTTTTTCGGCGAGCAAATGACGAATCAGCAATAGACAAACGGTATAATCCAAACTATCTGTTGTTTGCGTCAAAGTGATCTGTCCGTGAGTAAAATAGTCGGCACTGTCTGCTAACAATCGTTTTGTATCAAACCAAGTAAGGTCGTTGATTTGTTTGGAAACCGTTGCGTATTTTTTCTTCAGGAGGCGAATGGCTGCTTTCTGAATTGTTTTTTCTGAATCATCCTTTAAAACTGTCCCTAATAGGGAGCGCTGTTCGTCTTCAGTCAAAGAACGAACTTGGTCGTGAACATTTGCTGCTAAGGCATTTTTTTGCAGTCGTTCCTCCCAAGCGTAAGCCAATTTCTTTTTGACTGCTTGGATGCGATCGCGCAAGGATGCCTGTTTCGGTGTCTCTTGGAAGAAAGTGTCGATCGTTTCTTCAGAAAAAAGGATGACGTTTTTTCTTTTGATTGGTTTAAACTGAAGCACAAGTTCTTCTGGCAGCTGTTTGCTCAAGGATTGAAGAAAGCGGCTGAAGTCCGCACTGCGCAAAAGGTCGATCGCTTCACTGGGTGTTTGCTGGATGCGGTCAAAATACGCCTCTTCCGATTCTAAGTCAACACTAGGAAATGCTTGGCAAAACTGCCGCATGGTCAACGTCAATGGATTTTTTTCACCGAGGGAAGGCAGCACTTGCGAAATATAATCAATAAACCGAGAGTTCGGGGAGAGGATCAAGACATTCTCTGCGGTCATCTCTTCACGAAAATGGTACAGCAAAAAGGCGATCCGTTGCATGACAGCAGACGTTTTTCCGCTTCCAGCAACACCGTTGACCAGTAGGTTTTTATGCGCTAAGTCACGGATGATGACGTTTTGTTCGTGTTGGATCGAAGCAGTGATATCTTGCATTTTTTGACTATTATTGGCTTCAAGGGCTGCCAGTAACACTTCATCTTGAATCGCGACTGAGGTATCAAAGGCTTGCTTCATGTGATCTTTTTCGATAATAAATTGTCGGCGATGTTCAAGAGCGGCAGAAATCGTCTGATTGTTCACTTGATAAGAGACCGGGCCCAAGCGTTTGGCATAGAACAATTCGGCAATAGGGGAGCGCCAATCATAGATCAACCCTTCCTTATTTTCATTAACAAAACCATTGATCCCAATGTAAAAATCTTCTATCATTTCCTCATCTTCAAATTGTAGGGAGATTTTACCAAAGTAGGGACTATCCAGTAGACGGTCGATGGCAGCTAATTCACATTCAGCAGATTGAAGAGCGGCGTTCATTTGGTCGATCTCACGGTTCTTACTTTCGATGGCAGCAAAAGTATCTAAACGGTCAGCAAAATTATCAAAGTTTAAGCGAATCTCTTCGCCGATGCTTTGCATCGCAAGGCGATCTTTTTTTCTGCCTTCAGTCAAGAAGCTGCTCAGCATTGTCTTTCGTGTCAGCAATTGCTGGTACGTGTCTGCGAGATGCTTCTTTTCAGCCTTTAGGTCGTTCATTCAGACTCACATCCATTCTCCAAAGTATCTCAATTATACGAGCATCCACCAAAAATACTAGTCTATTTTTTTGACTCTGGATGCGGTATAATAATAGTGGGAAGAGGCAGCTGATTGTTCCAATGTCATGGGAGCAAGCAGAATGCGTCTATTTTTTTGTTTGAAAAATGAGAAAAAGGGTCATTGCTTGTGTTTTTGAAGGGGCTGTTTATACTGAATATAGAGAAAAATACAAAGCGAAAAATCGTTGAGGGAGTGTCAGCATGTCCAAATTATTGTCACCAGTGAAGCTAGCGAATTTAGCATTGGCCAACCGCGTCGTTATGTCGCCGATGTGTATGTATGAAGTAAAAAAAGAAGACGGTGTTGCGGAGCCTTTTCATTTTGTTCACTACGGGGCACGAGCATTGAGCAAAGTCGGCTTGATCATTATTGAAGCGACTGCCGTTGAACCAGACGGACGAATCACAAACAATGATCTAGGGTTATGGAATGAAGAGCAGCAAACAGAGCTGACGAAATTGGTGGAACTGCTGCATGGGTTCGATGCGCAAGTAGGCATCCAACTAAGCCATGCAGGACGAAAAGCAGTTGATGCCAGCAATCCTTTGGCACCAAGTGCCGTTGCCTTTAACGAACGCTACCCGTCACCGTCAGAAATGACCCTGTCGGAAATCAAACGGGTGCAAGATAGTTTTGTTCAGGCTGCCCAACGAGCAGCCAAAGCGGGTGTTACGATGATCGAACTTCATGGGGCTCATGGCTACTTGATGGATCAATTTCTTTCGCCTCTCGTCAATCAACGCACCGACCTGTATGGTGGTTCCTTAGAGAATCGGTATCGCTTTGTAAAAGAAACGGTACAAGCAGTTCGAGCAGTCTTTTCTGGGTCCTTGTGGATGCGCTTGTCACTGACGGACTATGAAGAACCAGGACGCCAAAATTCGTTGGAAGATTGGCAGCAAGTAGCCCAATGGCTTCAAGCGGATGGCATTGATTGTCTTGACTGTTCCACAGGTGGTGTGGTGGATAAAAAGCCTAATATTCCGATCTATGATGGCTATCAAGTGCCCTTTGCTGCAGCTATCAAGCAAGTGGTCGATATTCCCGTAGCAGCAGTCGGTTTATTGGATAATCCTGATCTTTGCGAATATCTTTTGCAAACCAATCAAGTGGATTTGGTCCTACAAGGCCGCGCATTGATCAGAAATGTCAACTGGTTGGCAGATGCAGCGGCGAAACTTCACGATAAGTCCTTTCAAGCGTACAATGATTCCTATCAACGCGGGGTGAAGCGTTGATTCATGTTTTATTACATGAGCGTTGATTCGAAAGAATGACTTGTAAGTGTAGATATCGGAAATGGAAGAAAAGTAGAGATTTACTTACGATTCTTCTTTTAAAAAATTTTTTAGTATAGGTTAGGTATTAATCGAAATAAGAGAGCAATGGACGATGATTTGTCGTTCTTTGTTCTTTTTTTTGACTTTTATAGATCATTTTTATGAACTTATCCCACTTTTTTTCGTCTATTTGCATTAAATAGCTCATAGCATTGAACTGTTTAGTTCACGATGGTATAGTTTAGGCAAGTTTTCGAAAACGATTACAAAAAAATGGAGGTGTTGAAATTGGATATCGGTCAACTGATTGATGAACGATTCATTTTATTTGATGAACAAATTCGGACAAAAGAAGAATTGTTTACTCAAGCATCTGTTTTATTCGAGTCCTCAGGAGTTATCAGTAATATAAAGAAGTACAAAAACGATTTATTTCGTCGCGAGAAACAAACCTCTACTGGGATTGAGGATCATTTTGGTATTCCTCATGCAAAAAGTAAGGCAGTGCTAAGACCCGCAATCGCCTTCGTAAAGTCGAGTCCAATTACTGATTATCAAGCAATTGACGGAACGGCAGTCATCTATTCTTTTGTCATCGCAGTACCTGAAAAGAGTACTGACGATCATTTAATCATCTTAAGCAATCTCGCACGATTGTTGATGCACGAAGGATTTCGAAATGCAGTAAAAAAGGCAGAAGACGCCTCAGATATTATTAACAATATTCAATCAAATCAATCAGAAAAGAGGGAACCTGTATGAAAATTGTCGGTATTTCTGCTTGTCCGACTGGAATTGCGCATACGTATATGGCTGCTGAAAAACTGGATAAAACGGCAAAATCATTGGGATATACAATCAAAATCGAGACACAAGGTGTAAAAGTCGAAAACATTTTGAGTACAGAAGAAATTCAACAGGCAGAGGTTGTCATTTTAGCGGTTGACAAAGAAGTGCAGACCGACCGATTTGCTGGAAAAAAAGTTAAAAGAGTGTCAACCGCAAGAGCAATCAGAGAACCAGAAAAAGTAATTCAAGAGGCAATAGATGGGGTAGAAGTGACCACGATTGCCCAAGCCGAGTATGCTTCAAACGAATCTGGAAAGAAAGCTGGCATTTATAATCATTTCATGAATGGCGTTAATTACATGTTGCCTTTGGTTATTGCCGGTGGAATTTTAATTGCGTTTAGTTTTGCTTTTGGGATCAATGCAGCTGATCCTAGCGATCCTTCATACAATCAAATTGCCGAAGTTTTAAGCACGATTGGTGGGAATACGGCTTTTGCATTGATGGTTCCTGCACTTGCAGCAGGAATTGCCACTTCCGTTGCAGGTAGACCGGGCTTTGCCGCTGGTTTGGTTGCGGGAACGATGGCGGCAAGTGGAGGATCTGGTTTTTTAGGTGGGATGGTTGGTGGTTTACTCGCTGGGTATGCTACGGATTATTTAGCGAATAAAGTAACAGTAGCAAAATCATTTGCCGCACTCTATCAGTTGATTATTGTTCCTTTGATCTCAGTTGCTGTGACTGGCTTTGCCATGTTTTATTTCATTGATAAACCAATCTCTTATGTATTGGATGCTTTGACGAATTGGCTTAATGGACTTGGTTCTACGAGTGGTGTGGTATTCGGCTTACTGATAGGCATTATGATGGCAGCTGATATGGGCGGTCCCATCAATAAATCGATTTCAACCTTTAGTATTGGTTTGATGTCGGCAGGAGTTAATGCACCAATTGCGGCTTGTATGGCTGCCGGAATGACACCGCCTCTAGGCATTGCCTTAGCTTCTATCTTGTTTAAGCAAAAATTTACTCAAGAAGAACGAACTTCCGCTCAGTCTTGCTGGGTTTTGGGATTATCTTATATTACTGAAGGTGCGATTCCATTTGCTGTCGCTGACCCATTACGAGTAATACCTAGTTTGATGGCAGGTTCAGCAACCGCTGCTGCAATATCAATGGGCGCCGGCGTAACTTCATTAGCTCCACATGGGGGTATCTGGATCTTACCGATTCCCAATGTATTGAACAATCCGTTGATGTATGTCGTGGCAATCGTTTCTGGAACGGTGGTTACAGCATTGATGTTAGGATTTCTGAAAAAATCTAGAACTGAAATGGAACGCCAACCAACCGATGAAGGAAAACTGATTTAGAAACTATTTATAGGTTGAAGCGAAACGAATCAAAAGAAAAGAGGAATGTCACAATGTTAATGACAATGAAAGAATTACTTGCTGTAGCAAAAGAACATAAATTTGCTGTTCCAGCATTTAATATTTGCAGTTTTGATATGTTAAAAGCAATCATGGAAGAAGTTGAGGCACAGGATGCACCAGTCATTTTAGAAATTCATCCTGATGAGATCGAATACTTAGGAGATTGTTTCATAGCGACAGTGCGGGAGTACGCATTAAAAAGTAAGGTACCAGTCGTTATTCATTTGGATCACGGTGGATCAATCTACGATGTCATGCGGGCGATCCGTAATGGCTATACCTCGGTGATGATCGATGCATCATTAGCCGATTACGAAGAAAATAAAAAAATCACGAAAGAAGTTGTTGAACTGGCACATACGGTTGGTGTCAGCGTTGAAGCAGAAATTGGTACGATTGGGAACAACGGCTCCGCAGAAGGGGGAGCTGCAGAAATTATTTACACAGATGTCGACCAAGCCGAAGACTTTGTACGTGCTACCGGCATTGACACCCTTGCCATTGCGATCGGAACGGCTCATGGGTTGTATCCAAAAAATATCACCCCTAAACTGAACATCGATTTGTTGAAAAAGTTGAACGATCGTATTGCTTTACCATTTGTATTGCATGGTGGGTCAGGAAACCCAGATCATGAAGTGCGAGAGTCTGTAAAATATGGCGTATGCAAAGTAAATCTTAGTTCTGATTTG
The DNA here is from genome assembly GCF_030499455.1 of Enterococcus sp. B2E4. NCBI lineage: Bacteria > Bacillati > Bacillota > Bacilli > Lactobacillales > Enterococcaceae > Enterococcus > Enterococcus sp. B2E4. The sequence goes on along the minus strand of NZ_JAUKPK010000001.1, from coordinate 607,713 downwards.
AAATCCGTATTTTTTGATTCAGTCAGAAAAGTATTGACGGAAACCCCTGCTATGTATGAACCAAATCAAGTATATGTACAACCAATAGAAGATGTGAAAACTGTTGTACGCCATAAATTGACACTGCTGAATACGGTTGACAAAGCAAGTTTTTATCAGAGATAATAGAGGAAATGATTGATTGGCACAGGATTAAATTGGTGGGAATTTCTTTTTTAAAAGGAGTTTATGTATGGGGAAAGCAAAAGATGAGCGTAAGCAGAAAATCATGATGTATTTAAATGAAACGAAATTTGCTTCTCTGGGGGAATTAGTTGAATTCTTACATTATAGTGATGCTACGGTCAAACGCGATCTGATTGAACTGGAAAACGAAGAACAAATCAGACGTACCCGAGGTGGTGCTATGCTGATCGATTCAGAGAAGGTCGATGCGGCTTATCTGACAAAAGTGGGGAATTATGTCAATGATGAAGAAAAACGCAGAATTGCAGAACGTGCAGTGACGTATATTGAGGACGATATGACCATTTTCGTAGACAGTTCTAGCACAGCTTTGCACCTGATCCCTTACCTGAAAAAAATTCATGGGTTACGAGTGGTAACCAATAGTGTGCTAACTGCCGCACTACTATCGGAACATACTGCTGCTGAGGTGACCATCGTTGGCGGGACGGTAACGAACAAAAAGTTTACCGTTAATTCAGTTACAGCAGTCAACCAGCTCAGGACCTATCATTTTGATCTTGCGCTTCTCTCTTGTAGGGGATACGATGAAGAAAAAGGAGCCACTGAGAATACTGAAGGGGAAGCAGTATTTAAACAGGTATTGAAAGACTGCACCGAAAAAATTATTCTAATGGTTTTAGAATCAAAGCGGAATAAAGTATATTTTTACAAGAGCCTCTTACCCGAGGATATCGATATTGTCATCTAGAAAAAAAGCATCGAGTTTGTCAAAAACGGTCTTATTTAAAAGGCCGTTTTTATTTTCACTACTAGTATGCTTTACAAACTAGTGACAAACACGTATACTAGGTACAACACTAGTTTGTATAACAAACTAGATAAAGGGAACCAAAGGAGGGAAATCGTGAAAGAGACGCAATTGCTAAAAGGGGTTTTGGAAGGGTGTGTTTTGCAAGTGATTGCTCAAAAAGAGATTTATGGTTATGAACTGGTACAGGAACTGAAGCAAAGAGGATTTGAAACGATCGTTGGCGGCACGATCTATCCTTTGCTGCAGAAGTTGGAAAAACAAGAACTTATTACCTCTGAGATGAAAAAATCACCTGAAGGACCTGATCGCAAGTATTTCTCGATCACCCCGAAAGGCATAGACTATTTGGCACAATTTAGAGAACAATGGACGAACCTAATGAAGAAAGTCGAAGGATTATTTAAGGAGTGAGGAAACATGGCAGATAAACAAGAGACGACCTATTGGCGAGAGCAAACCAATCTGATCGAGCAACAATTCAATGAGAAAAATCGCCAATTTTTTGATGATTTTCGAAGTTACCTCTTACTTTCCAGCCTTTTTTACGATGAGCATAAAGTAACAGAGCAGGTATACGCGATTGCAATGGATTTATTAGAAGCACAAACTCATGGAGAAGAGGCGCAACACTATTTTGGCAATGATCCGAAAGGGGTGGCAGATGAACTGTTGGCAAACACGCCAAAGAGCAATCTCAAAGAGCGTCTCAAATTGGCATATCTAGCGGTTGGTATCAGTTGGGGGATCAAGTTTATAGCTGATTTTACAAATCAAGGACCACTGGTTCTTAACCTGCTGGATTATCTTTTAACAGGATTGGGAACTGTGGTAGCGGTCATCGGGATTTTTGCGATCATCAGTAAAACTATCTATCAAAAGAAGGGCACAAGCAAGGTGATTCGTTTCGGCTCCCTTTGGCTCGTTGTGAGTGGCTGGATTGGTCTTTCACTGCTGATCAATCTGATGACCCCAAGCTGGTGGCTCCTGACGATCGCATTTCCTTTTGATGTAGTATTGGTTGGCAGTTTGCTGGTAGCGGCGATCGTTTTTGTTGTATCACGCAAAGAAAAAGCTTTTTATCCGATCGTTTTTCTACTGGGGGTATTTGTGTTGCTTGGTTGCCTGCAAAAAGCCATGGCATTTTATCACATTGGGGATCCATCGTGGATGACCGGCGGACTTTTGACACTGCTCGTTGTAGGGTTTCTTATTTTTCTCTGGTGGACCCGTCGAGTGATGAAAAAGCAATAAGCAAAGCCCGAAACAAGTGTGTTGCTTGTTTCTGGCTTTTTTACATGGACAAAAGCATTATCCTGAGGAATCTTTCTGCTTCATGCTACACTTAAAAAAGAAACGGAGGGAAATCAAGATGTTGACAACAGATCGGTTCTTTCACGGCCACGACAAGCAGACCGCTTTTTTTGAAGGCTGGTACCATAAGCACCAAATTGGTGAAGAAGTCTATGCTTTTATTCCTGGTCTTTCGATTCAAGAAGACGGTACCAAAGAAGTGTTCATTCAAGTGATCAATCATGAGGGCGCGCATTACTTCTCCTTTCCAGAAACTGATTTTCAGGTTTCAGAAGAGGAGCGAAAAGTAACGATTGGTGACAATATCTTTAGTGAAGCAGGTATTCAAGTTTCTTTAAAAAATAACGATCTCCAAGTACAAGGAGCAGTAAAATACAACGACCACAAACCGATTCAGCGGACACGTTATGCGCCGAGTATCATGGGGCCTTTTTCGTATCTGTCATTTATGGAATGCTACCACGGTGTCTTGAGCATGAGTCATACCTTAGAAGGTACACTGTACTGGAACGAAGAACCAATCGATTTTACGAACGGGATCGGTTATTTGGAAAAAGACTGGGGTACCTCCTTTCCAGCAGCTTATATTTGGGTTCAGTGCAATAGCTTTGATGCGCCAGATGTTCGGTTCTTTTTCTCCGCAGCCGACATTCCCTTTGCTGGTTTTGCTTTTTTGGGAACGATTTGTGTTATGCAAGTCGGCAGCCAAGAATATCGTTTTGCTACTTATCATGGTGCAAAGATTCATGATGTCAAACGTACGGAAGACCGTTTAGTGATCCATCTCAAACAAAAACAGTGGCTGCTGACGATCGAAGTGTTGACGAAAGAAGGCCATTCGTTGTTAGCACCTTCTATTGGGCAAATGAATCGGATCATTCGCGAAAGCGCCAGTACGGAAATTGCCTTGACCCTTTTAGAAAATGGGCAGGAGATCTTGCGGCAGACGGGGACGTCGGCTGGTTTTGAAGAAGTAGCGAATCTGCGAGGATTTCACTATTAAAAAAAGGCGGGAAAAAAGCAGAAAAATTCGTTTCTTTTGATATACTAGTAGATAGTTACTGCGAAAACACGTATCTTTGGAGGGAAACGGATGGAAAAAATAACGAATGAGACACTGTTTGAACTGAAAACGATTGCGCAGCCTGCAGTGGGGCAAAATCAAGTTTTTTACTTGGAAACGGCAGTCAACCAAGAGACCAATACGTATGATTCAGCGATTTATAGTATTGACCCAAAGACCAACGAACGGCGTGAGTGGGGCACCGAAGCGTCGACCCACAACAACCTAAAGGTCTCGCCAGATGAGCAAAGGCTCAGTTTTGTGACGACCGATCCAAAGAAAGGTGAAAGTACGTTATGGACGATGCCAGTGTCCGGAGGCAAGCCCCAAGCACTTGTCACTGAGAAGGGTCTGGGGGACTATTTTTGGAAGCAAGACGCAACTGCGGTCTATTATAAGCTGGCACAAGAAGAGCCGGTCTCAGAGAATCAAGACGACACAGAAAAGACGGACAAGCAAAAGGAATTTCCAGAAGTAAAAGCTACTACGAAAGTCAATTATTTGGCGGATGGCGTCGGATTTTTAAAAGAAAAAAAACATTCGATCATCAAAAAAACGATCGCGACACAAGAAACGGAACGGATTTTTGAGCATGATTCTCCCTTTGTTTTTTCTGGCATCGCGGATGATCAGAAGACGTTGTTCCTCACCTTTGACAAAGAGGAAGAAGATGAATGGGACTATGGCTCGAAGGTTTGTCTCCTTGATAGCCAGACGAAAAAGACAGAAAGTTTAGAAAACATCCTGCCAGAAGGAACCTACACTTTTGCTGCTGCGCGCAATGATCAGCTGTTACTATTAGGCAATGATCTCTCTTACGGATTTGTGACCTTGGATGATTTGTTTTTGATCGACTTAAAAACGAAAGCAGTCAAAAATCTTTCCAAGGAGTTAGATGTTGCCTTTGGCAATGCGATCATCAGTGATTTTCAACAAAAAAATCGTGGCGTAGCGATCACCTGGTTGACGGATGACACATTCCTTGTACCCGTAACAGAACATGGCAAGCTACAATTGTACCGTGCCACGACCCAAGGAGAATGGACCAAACTACTTGATGAAAAAATGGATATCCTCGATGCGGCGATCTATTCAGAAGCCAAACTTGCTGTTGCTTATGCGACGCCAACGATCCCTAGTCGCTTAGCGTTGATTGACTTAACAAGTGGCGAAGTAACCGATCTCTATGATCCCAACCAAGCAGTTATGTCACGATTAACGATCAGTAAACCTGAAGCGTTTTGGTACGAAGGAGCAGATGGCTGGCAAATTCAAGGCTGGTATTTGCCTCCGACCGAAACAAAAGAGAATCATCCAGCGATTTTGTACATTCATGGCGGTCCGCAGGTCTGTTATGGGGAAACATTTTTCCATGAGATGCAAGTCCATGCCGCTAATGGCTATGGGGTCATCTTGTTGAACCCTCGTGGCGGGCAAGGATACGGTCAAACATTTGTCAAATCGATTTTAGGTGATTATGGCAATAAAGATTATCAAGACTTGCTGTTGGGGATGGATGCCGTGGTGGCAAACCATCCAGAAATCGATACGAACACCATCCATGTGGCTGGCGGCAGTTATGGTGGCTTTATGACCAACTGGATCGTTGGCCATACCGATCGTTTTTGTGCGGCCGTTACGCAACGCTCGATCTCAAATTGGATCAGCTTTTATGGGACGAGTGACATTGGACCTGCCTTTGTCAAATTTCAATTGTTGCGGGAACTTGATCAGACCGAAGGACTTTGGAAGATGTCGCCTTTGGCCTATGCCAGCCAAGTCAAGACACCCACGCTAGTCCTCCATGGGGAAAATGATTTGCGATGTCCGCAAGAACAAGGTCAGCAGTTTTACATGGCATTGCAACGTCAAGGCGTCGATACGAAGCTGATGCTGTTTCCTCAATCCTCTCATGGTTTATCACGCAATGGCTTGCCGAACCTGCGGATAGAACGCTTGCAGGCGATCAGTGAATGGCTTGCATCACATGAGAACCAATCAGTAAATTAACCGAATGAAATCACCTGACAAAGAATCACGACTTGGGCTGCTTGAAAAGACCGACCAGTGATTCCTTAAAGATCAGGTGATTTTTTTGCGCGATCAAAAGCTATAGGGTCCTGATATCTTGCCGTCAATGACAGTGACGGTTGAAAACAAATTCATATGACGTTTTCTTCACGTGTTAAATAACAAAAAAGAAGAAATAGTTTTGCTTGCTTCCTGTGTTTTAGTGTGATATGATACAAAACGTAATCGTTACACTTTAAGTGTTCTTTTGGTGTGACGCAAGAGAAAGGAGCTGGTTATTATGAGAAACAATATTATTTTGGCATGTGTGGAGACAGGGGAAAGACTTTATTTGACCAATAAGAACCAGCGCAATACGCCGGAACGTTTAGAATTAAAAAAATATTCACCAAAGTTGCGGCGCAGAGCGATTTTTCGTGAAATCAAGAAATAGGAAGGAAAATAACTGAATGGCAAAAAAATCAAAAATTGCAAAATACAACAAACAAGTACAACTCATCGAACAATACCGAGCAGTACGTCAAGAACTAAAAGCACAAGGAGATACCCAAGCATTGGCCAAACTACCGAAGGATTCGAATCCGACTCGTTTGAAGAAACGGGATATGATCGATGGTCGTCCGCGCGGCTACATGAATAAATTCGGCATGTCACGGATCAATTTCCGTAAGCATGCACATCTCGGAGAAATTCCCGGCGTTACAAAAGCAAGCTGGTAACAGAAAGGAGTCAATATGGAAAAAACGGACTTGTCTAGTGCGTATCGACGTTTAAAGAGCCCGAACATCAAAACAAGGAAACGCGCATTAAAGATCATTCATGAATTTAAGCGAAATAAACGAAAAAATGCATTGCAGCTGCATGCATAATGAGAAAGTGAAAGAAAGTTGGAAATGACATGGCAGTACCTGCAAGAAAAACATCAAAAGCAAAAAAGAATAAGCGCCGGACCCACTATGGCGTCAAAGCACCAGCGATTTCGTTTGATGGGACAACAGGAACCTTCAAGCGCAGCCACCATGTATCATTAGCAGAATATAAAGCGCAGCACCCGATCGAAAAGAATTAACGGCGTCTTATGACGCCGTCCAGAAAGCAGGGGGAAAATGGAGATCATCTATCCGTCATTGATTGAAGAAGCCTATCGTCACAGTAAAAAATTTCATCCAGAGATCACCAAAGAGGCAATCTATCGCCATTTTTACGAAGCGGGCTTGATCAAAGAAAACGGCGATCCGACGGAAAAAGCCTTGTCAGAAGGGGTCGTTAAAGATTATACTGAGGACTGGGATCTTACCTTTGAAGAATTTTTGATGATCTACCCCGTGTTTCGTTCCTTTGACTCAAAGCATTTCAAGAAGATCGAGCATTTTTGGGAAATGGATTTGGCTTTGCAAGAACAAATTCTTGCCCAATGGGAGCAAGGAACCTTCACAGAGGAAGAGATCATCGACCTAACTGCTTTTTTTGAAGAGCGATTACCTTCTAAAAAGCAACAGTGAATGAACCGTGAAAGGCGTACATGTGATGAAAAAGACGATCCAGCCATTTTTAAAACTTTTAAAGCCCTATGATTATCTGCTGTTTGTTCTGTTAGTTGTCGGCTCTTTTTTACCGCTTTTTCTATTTGAAGCACAAGCTCAAAGTGATACCGGCGATCGGTATGCAATCGTGCGGATCAATGGAGAAGAGGTTGACCGTTTTAACTTAGAAGAAATCGATGCGATGGAAAAAACCTACTATCCAGCAGAAGGTCAGTACAATATCGTCGAGATCAAAGATGGCGCGATCCGAGTTCGTGAAGACAATAGTCCCGACCAGATTGCTGTCAAAACCAGCTGGATCTATCGCAATGGGCAGACGAGCATTTGCCTGCCTCATAAGCTGGTGATCGAGATCAAGCAAGCCGGTGCCTCTGACTATTTAATTTATTAACAGAAAAAGGAAGCCAGCTGAACAATTCCTGTTCAGCTGGCTTTTTTATGAGGATGAGCAGAAGAAGCTGTCAAAAACGCCAATCGACCAACGTGTAAGTCAGCCAGAAACAGCGTTTTTGATACAAGAAAAGCGCAGAATTCCAACCGTCAGAAGAAAGAGGAACTATGGGTGGAAATAGCAATCTCTGTCCAATCGTTCACAAAAAATTCTGCCCAATCATCTAAAATAGTTGGGGAACTGCGGCTCTATTTGGTATACTTAGGCAAGTCAGTTCCTTTGAAGCTTCTTTTTCTAAGGACTATGAACGAGCGATGATACGAATATGACCAATTTTCGGAAGTGATAACTTTACTAGATGGGGGCTTAACGAAGATGGGAAATGAAACAATTTGGGAAAACACAGACAATTTTTATCTGTTATGTCAACCAATCATGCAGGTAGAATCGCTAAGTCAGCAAGAGGTGAACGGCTATGAGGTCTTGCTGCGCAGCGAGAAAAACAACCGCTTTCCGCAACAAGAATTCAGCGCAATGATTCAATCTGAAAGTGGCAATCAGCAGTTGATGGGGTGGTATGCCCAGGAGCTGCAACGGTTGTGCCAAAAAAAGCCGAAAACCCGCTTTAGTGTCAATATTCATCCACAACAGCTGCTGTGGCAGTCAACGTGGACCTTTTTTGAGGGGATGACTGCCCACAAAGAGCAGTTGCAGATCGAATTAACAGAGCATCCTGTAAAAGGTCAGCATGATTCTTTTGATTTGTCTACTGCCCTTGCAAAAATCAAAGCCTATGGCTATGTGATCGCTGTCGATGACATCGGCTGTGGCCAAAATACCCTGTCATTGGTCTTTGCCAATCTTGAAAATGTGGATTGTTTGAAATTTTCACTACTGCCGTTTATTCAGCTCGATGAGGAGACCGGGTTTAGTTTCTTGACCTGTTGGTTGAAGGTCGCCAAAAAGTATCAGCTTGAGTTGATCGTTGAAGGCATCGAGACCCGCGATAAGATGGCGCAGCTGCTTGAGATGGGGGTTCATTTACAACAAGGATATTTATGGTCTAAAGGAGAGCGATTGTGATGGAATGTTAGAACGAGGCGTGCTCTTGGCGTTTGGTTTGCCGCTGATGATTGCCAGTTTACTGGTGACCGCAGATGTTTTTGTACGAAGTGTGCAAAAAATATCGGTTTCTCGTCCATTTAAGTATTTTATTATTGGTATTCTGACGTTTACGCATTTGTATTTTATTCTTTCTTTTTCAATGAATTCAGTTGGGTTTATCTGTTATCAATACACAACTGCTTTTATTGCGAGTCATTTTTTCTATGGTGATCGTGGCAAGATCTTGATTTTGATAACGCCGTGTATGGTCGTTTTCTATTTACTGTTTGTCGGTTTTTCTGACATTGGCAAAGCCTTTTATTTACCGCTATTAGGTGTCGGCGTCTTTGTCCTTGATTTTCTCTTATCAAAAATCAAGCCGCTGCGTCCGCAACAGCAATTTTATTTGATGTATTTTTTGACCTGTCTGATCTCACCGCGTTTTTCGATGTTGGTCCATCATACGACGACCTATGACTGGGAAGCGATGTTGGCAGTACTTGTTGGTTCTTTTGTGCTGTTGGGCGGCTTTATGTGGCTGCATCGGTTGATTGAAGGCGAAGAGTACCAAGTACTGGCAGAGTTGGCGAATAGTAAGATCGATGCATTGACCGGCTGCTTCAACTATGGGACCTATAACCACGATCTGCTTCAAGCCGTTTCACAGAAAAAGACTGTGACGATCGCCATGATCGATCTCGACCACTTCAAAAAGGTCAACGACCGTTATGGTCATATCGCTGGAAATGAGCTGTTGAGAACCTTTGCCACACGGACGACTACTTTTTTAGAGGCGCATTTTGCCGAGACCTTTTCCTTTTATCGTTATGGCGGCGAAGAGTTCTGTGTCGTGATCGAAGGGGATGTCAAAGAAAAGACCGTAGCTGCGATGACGACGCTGTGTCAAACCATTTCCAGCAGTATGTTTCCTGTCGCCAATTTTGAAAAAGGGACTATGTCTTTGTCTTGCGGCGTTGAAGCGAGCACCGTTTGTCATGGCGATATCTTGGCAGCTGTCGAAAGAGCCGATCAAGCACTCTATCTCGCAAAACAAAGTGGTCGAAATCGGGTGTGCACCTTACCTGAGACGTAAAAAAATAATGAAAAAATGATTTGCACAAATTCACAAAGAATTAAATCTTTATGCACAAAAAGTTAGTAATAATAAAGAAATAATGTTATTTATTTAAAAAATATACATTTTGCTTTTTTTGTTTATCTTGAGAATCTTCGCATATCAACAAAAAGATTGAAACTATGTATAATTTCTGGTAAATTATTCTAAATCAAGAGTGATAAAAACTGTCAATAATAAATAGTGATTCTTACTTGATGCTTTGTCCGCTTTTCCAATGAAATGTTTCTGGAATTGTCCCGTCGAATCAGCAAGTAAGGGTTCTTTTTTTTAGAAAGGAAGCACAGGAAATGGCAAATACGCTGGTTGTCAATACACTCGCAAATTTAGGCGCAATTATCATCAATATTTATTTGTTATTCAAAATCAGTGACGGATTCGTTGGCCAAGGGACGTTCAAAGCGAAACAGATCGCAGCTGCGATTGCTTGTGAAACCGTGGTGGGGATGCTGATGATGAATTTCTCTTACGTCGTATATGAAACGCGATTTGACCTGCGCTTTTTGCTTTACGCTTTTTCCATGAAATATCTGGGGTGGAAGGTGACCGTACCGACGATGGTCAATCTAGCGTTAGGGCGTTTCTTGTTTGAAGTATCAAAATCGTCTTGGTTGAACTTATATCTTACGTTTTTTTTGATAGTGACACTGACATTTCTGCATGCCTGGGCCAAACGGCGATTTACTGACAAACAAGAGTTATTCCTATCAATTACCTACTTGATCGCTATCTCCTTTCTTTTTGGTTTTTATCTGACGGGTGATATTCAAAAAACGACCCTAATTTATATAGTTTATGGCATTCTCGCCTATACATTGGCGTTTTTCCTTTACTCGATAGTAAATGATATGCAGCGCATTTTGGCATTGGTCAAAATCGATGATCTTACGCAGTTGAACAACTTCCGTAAATTTCAAGATGACCGCCAACGCCTAGACACGACCGAGGTGGACTTATCGATCGCTTTGATCGATATCGATCATTTCAAAAATTACAATGACCGTTACGGACACCGTGCTGGGGATGTGATTTTGCAAGAAATCGCTCGTATTTTTTCGACCTACTGTACGGCGAGCAATCCTGTCTATCGCATCGGTGGGGAAGAGTTTGCGATCTTGATCCAAGGAGACGCACAGGCTGCTGCTTATCTCCTCGAAAAAATCCAAAAGCGCATCCGTTATCAAGAGATCATCTTGGATGCAGGCGATTCGGTCAGCATCACGTTGTCGATTGGGATCGCACAACGGCAAAAGGGCGAGTTGCTACAGCAAACACAAGAACGAGCCGATCAAGCATTGTATCGAGCCAAGCGCAGCGGTCGCGACCAACTCTGTCTTTACTGATGGAGTTGGCTTCTTTTCTTTTTTATTTTCAAAAATACTACCTTAAATGAGGAGCGCATATGGAAAATAGTTTAATCATGATTCCTTCGCTAGAACCTGACCACAAACTGCTGGCTCTGGTGGAGAAAATTCGTTTGCATAACCAGCACCTGCCGATTTTGGTCGTGGATGATGGCAGTGGGGCAGCTTATCAGCCTGTCTTTTCGGCATTGGCACAGCAGTTTGGTTGTCAGGTTTTGACCCATCCAAAGAATCTTGGAAAAGGCGCAGCCATCAAAACCGCCCTCACCGAAGTGCTGACAAACCAGCCAGCTGTTGAATTTATGGTGACCATTGATTCGGATGGGCAGCATGAGTATACCGATATGATGGCTTGCTTAGCAAAGGCCCAAGCCCATCCCGACAGTATTATTTTAGGGACCCGATCCTTTGGCAAAGAAATGCCCTTGCGGAGTAAGTTCGGCAACATATTGACCCGAAATATCCTACGTTTAGCGACTGGTCTTGCCATCGAGGATTCGCAGACGGGCTTAAGGGTTTTCCCTCGGAAATTCATGACAGATTTGTTGGCGATCTCAGGTGAGCGCTTTGAATATGAAACGCGGATGCTGATCGAAGCCCAGAAACGGGGGTGGCCGATTCTCTCGCAACCGATCGCCACCATCTATATTGAAGAAAATGCCTCTTCCCATTTTCGGGTCTTGGCAGATTCCGTCGCTATCTATAGCGTCTTTTTGAAGTATTTGTTTTCATCTGTGGTCTCCTTTTTTGTCGATGTGATCGCCTATGCGTTATTGATCCATTTCTTGTCTGTCATCGATCTGTCCTCCATCGTGATCGCTTCGTTGGGTGCCCGCTTGATTTCGGCGATCGTCAATTACTACATCAATCGCGAGCTTGTTTTTGGTCAACGGACAAAGAACAGTATGCTGCAGTATTTTTTATTAGTCATCGTACAGATTTTGCTGTCCTCTTTCCTCGTCTACCTGATCTATTTGATCCTGCCAATCGGGGATTCTGTGTTGTTAAAAATAGGCGTTGATTGCCTGCTCTTTTTCTTTAGTTACCATGTGCAAAAAAATGTCATCTTTAAGGAGTGATTGAGGTGGAACAAAAACGTTTGCCTTGGGCGAAAAAAGTCGTTTACTTTCTGGCGTTTGTCTTTTCGCTGATCTATTTATCATGGCGGGGGCTGTATACATTGCCATGGCACGAGTCTTGGTTTGCCTTACTGTTTGGTTTGCTGCTTTGGGGCAGTGAGATCGTATCGAACTTTACGGGCTTGCTGTTGATTTGGAACAAAAACAAAGCAAAGCCTTTTGAAAAACCGATCGTGCCAGAAGCCGACTATCCAGCGATCGATGTGTTGATTGCTACCCATAATGAAGAAGTGCCGCTTTTATTAAAAACGGTCAATGCGGCAGTTCATATGAAATACCCCGATCCCAAAAAAGTTCACATCTACTTGTCAGATGACACCAACCGTCCAGAGGTCAAAGCACTGGCAGATAAATTTGGTATCGGCTATATCGGATTGACAGGCAATCAGCATGCCAAGTCAGGCAATCTCAATCATGCATTGTCAAAAACCAATTCGCCGCTAGTGGCAACCTTTGATGCAGATATGATCCCTTACTCAGATTTTTTGCTGGAAACAGTGCCATATTTTGTGGCAAATCAGCAGGAACGCCGCAAAGATCAGACCATCAAACCGTTGGGCTTTGTCCAAACACCGCAAAGTTTTTACAATGCGGATCTTTTTCAGTACAATCTTTTTTCAGAAGCGGCGATCCCTAACGAGCAGGACTTCTTTTCCAAAGAAGTCAATGTTTTGAACAACGCCCATGATACAGCTATTTATACAGGTTCCAATACGGTGATCGCACGAGAAGCGATCGAAGCCGCTGGCGGATTTCCGACGGACACGATCACAGAAGATTTTGAATTAGGTGCCTTGATCAATTGCCAAGGTTATCGCAGTTTATCAACACTGCAGCCCATGGCCAGCGGTCTGTCTCCCATTGATATCCCAAGTGCCTTAAAGCAGCGGATTCGCTGGGGAAGAGGAGTGGTCCAAAGTGTCCACAATCTCCATCTTTTTAAGAACAAGACGTTGTCTTTGGCGCAAAAAATGGTTTTCTTAAACAGTTATTTGTATTGGTGGTCGTTTTTGCGTCGGTTGCTGTTTATTTTCGCGCCGATTTTGTACACCGTCTTTAATGTAAGGGTCGTAGAGACCAACTTTTGGGTCTTGCTGCTGTTTTGGCTGCCAAGCTATACGTTCTTGCATTTGGCGATGCAGGATTTGAGCAGTGATATTCGAACGCAGCGCTGGGGCGAGATCCAGGAAACGATTTTTGCACCTTACCTAGTGATTCCTGTCTTTTTACAAGCCATTGGCATCAAAGAGACCCGTTTCAAAGTGACCAATAAAGCAGCAACTCAGTCTAAAAAAGACTTGTTGTTTGTGGTGCCGCATTTTTTGCTGTTGATTTTGACGATTATCGGCTTAGTGAAGTTTAATTACGGCAAATTCGGTTCAGAGATTTTCTATGGCAGCGTGTTGACCTTCTGGCTGCTGACCCATTTCTTTAACTTAACCTTTGCGGTCTTATTTTATCTCGGTCGCCCGATTTACCGAACGACGGAACGGTTCAGAGCCCATTATCCTGTTGAAGTTTCCGACCAAGACGCCAGCTATTCTTTGATGACAGAAAATATCTCAGAAAACGGCTTGTCCTTCGTTTCTGACGTTCCTCTTTATTTTCCGCCAGATGCGCAGCTGACGTTTAAAATCACCCGTAATGGCTACCAAGCAGAGATGACGGGAAACGTCGTCCGCGTCTTTTCAGGCAAGGATCGCTGGGTCTATGGGGTTGCTTTACACCAATTATCAGAAAAAGACTACTTAGCTTATTTGCAGATCATTTATGATGGCTTCAATCAAAGCCTGCCAGTTCTGCGTGACCCGTGGATGACCTTCTTTGACAGTCTTTTTGAAAATCTCGGTAAGCATCTGCTGCAAGCCAAACAAAAGCCATTGCCGCCTCAACGAGTGCCCATACTGACCATTGATCAAAAATGGAACTTTGATGAAGGAACCTTTGCGGTCACAACGTTTGGTTTTGACCAGCTCACGTTGGTAAAAACAGAAGAAGTCGAGATGCCTGCCCATCTAACCTTACCGATCAGTAATCTTGTGCTTCACGCTGAAAAAGCAACGCTTCAACCAAAAGAAAATCAAGTGATTTATCAAGTAAGCAATCTTTCCGAGCTGCGTTTTACAGCAGCCTTTCAAGAATGGGTAGACAGCTTGCTGAGAAAGGAGGAAGATGATGATCGAGATCCTGCTGCGATTTAGTCTCTTTGGTTTATCATTAGCTGGCTATGCCTATCTTTTTGTACGAGTTTGCCATTTTCCCAAACACATCAGCTGGATCGCTGCTTGCTGTTTGCCGATCCTCGTTCTTTCCTTTGTCGCATATGGTCCCAAAGGATGGTTGATCTGGGGGGCATGGGTTTTATTTGGTCTTGGCTTACTATTATGCGTTTGGCGTTTTTGGCAGGAGCGCTATCAGGTACGGTGGGGCTTACAAGAGCCCATCATGCTGTGGTTTTACGGCTATTTTGCTTTGTTCGTTTTAACATTGCTTCACAGTCATTTGACCCACTATGACAACTTCTCCCATTGGGCGACGATCGTTAAATTCCTTTATACGCAGGGACAATTGCCAACGGCAGCCGATGCCATCATCAGTTTTACTTCCTATCCTTTAGGCAGCTCGCTATTTGTTACTTATACAGCGATCATCGTTGGCTATCATGAGAATGTCTTGCTGATTGGTCAATTGATTTTGATTTTCTGTAGTCTGTATAGTTTCTTTGCGATTATTCGTGATCCGAAAAGAAAGCTGGCTTTTGCCCTGATCTTCACCAGTATGGCGGTTTTCAATTATTTTAATATTGCGATTCGAATGAATAATTTGTTAGTAGACTTTATCCTGCCAGTGTTGACTTTAGCTGGCATCGCTGGCTTATTCGCTTTAAAAGGCAACGTACTACCGTCGATCGGTTTCTTTCTTTTGATTGGCGCCTCTCTTGATTTGGTCAAAAATAGTGCGGTCTTTTTTCTGCTGATTTTAGGCGGCTATTTACTAGTCTGCTTGTGGCAGGCATCAGTTCGTTGGCGGCAACGGCTGGGCATGATGATTGTAGGATTAGCTGCCATTGGGCTATCTGTCCTGCCAGCGATTCTTTGGAACCTGCATGTCAAAGCGAATTTTCCTAAATCGAAGCATGAAGTCAGCGTGACCGCTTATAAACAGATTTTTGGCGAAAAGGATTCTCAGATACTGCAGCAGATTACGGATGTGTTTGTCAAAACGATCACGGATGTTGCGACGATCTCCACGCAAGGGATTCTCTTGATCCAGGTCATCCTGTTGGGCAGTTGGCTATTTGTCCGATTTATCATGAAAAAACGCAATCCATTTTTAAAAGAACTGCTGTTGATCGATGGTATCATTGGGGGGTATTATTTAGGAATCTATGCCATGTTCTTGTTCTCGATGCCCACTGATGAAGCATTGTCTTTGGCAGGGTTCGATCGCTATGCCTCAAGTATCGTGATTTTAGCACTTGGCTTAATGACCTTTTTCATGGTCAGAGGCATTGATCATTTGTATCATGAACAAGCGATCGATCGGCGAAACTACCGTAGTTTTGCCAGCTTGACCACGAAAAAAATCTATCAATACAGTACCTTGATTCTGTTATTTTTTGCGACATTGCTGATCCTTTCAGAAAATAATGGCATGCGTTATACCAATCGTGAATATGCTGCTTCGATTCCAGCACAAGTTTCAGCCGTTACTGGCGATCACTTTGACCTTAACGAGAAAAAATATTTGGTGGTCAGTACTAACAAAGAAGCAGTAGATAGCTACTTAGTTGGCTATGTCGGAAAATATTACTTGTTTTCACCTAATGTCGATGGCCGAGAGAATTTCCTCTTATCCGATGCAGATTTTCGCACGCTTTTAAAGCAATACGATGAAGTCGTCGTCTTAGAAGAGCACTATACCTTTAATGCCATGACGAAGAAGCTAACAGGCAAGACCTTTGCCCCAGGCGTATATTCGGTGGCGGAGGTGTTGGGGCGTTAGAAAATGACGAATAAAAAGAAGCCGAGAAGGAACATTTCTCGGCTTCTTTTTTCTACGCAAGTGGCGAAATAGGATCATTTCTTCTTTTTCGGTGTATGCCCATAATAAATTTTGTATTTTTTATAGAAAAAAGTGATATTGGTGAATCCTGCTTCAGCCGCGCATTGGGTGATTGGTTTGGTGGAGGAAGCAATTAAGTTGTGGGCGAGATTCAATTTCTTTTCGATAATCAATTCGGTCAAGTTTTTACTAGTTTCTCGTTTGATCAATGCACTTAGATAGGAAGGAGAATAGTTAAAAAGGGTGGCGAGTTTTGGTAAGGTAACGGTTTGAAAATTCTCTTCGATATAGGTCAAGATTGCTAGAATATGCTGGTTTTTTGCCGCTTCTTGCTTGTTGGTCTGATAGTCGAACTCGCGCACGAGAAAAGTGAAAAGAATGGCGATAAGATTGCTGATGATTCGTTTACTGCCAATGGCTTTTTCATAAGTTTCTTTCAGTATTTCTTGAATCACAGCATGGATCCGATCATCTTTATTGTTCTTAAAGACAATATATTGGTCATGCGCGTGTTTGTCTGACAATGCAGTCAGAACGAAATCAAGCACGACCCCTTCATTAAACTGTTCTCGACTGATCAATTGAGCGAAATAATCCCGCTTGATCAAAAGATTGATCAAGACATCTTTTTCACCGGTCATTTCAATCGAATGAGGAATTCCAGTATCAATCAGACAGATTTGTCCTTTTGTCAGCGTAACTTTCTGATCATCGATCAATTGGGTGCATGTTCCTGAGTAAATATAATTTAATTCGATAAAACTGTGGTTATGAAAAGGAACTGGGCTGAAACGGCTTTGCTTTACCAGAGTAAAGTTTTCTTGTTCTTCCATCAGATTATCGAATAAGTAAACTTGTCGACCATTGATCGTCACTTTTTCCAGCTGTTGATAATAGTCAGAAAGGTGGTTTGGGTGGTCTCTGTGATAGCATTCTCGTTCAGATAGCTGAAAAAGTTTTGCTTCCATTTCTTCGGTTGTCATTACGATCTCCTCCTTTCATAAATCTAAAAATATGATAATTATCTACAAAGCGTATGACATTGTTTCAAGCTGCAGAATTGCTTATGATACATTTGAAAGCGTATTTATTATGATTTTAAATGAAGTTGAATGAGAAAGAAAGAGGAATTTGTATGAAAAAGATAACGAATTTATTGAACGAAAAATATGATAATCATATTTTTCCGTTTTTATGGATGCATGGAGAAGATAAGGAAACGATTCAAACTTACATCAGTAAAATTTATGAAGCAGGCATCCGATCTGTCTGCATCGAATCACGCCCCCATGAAGAATTTTTGAAAGCGCAATGGTGGGATGAGTTGGCGATCATCATTGAAGAGTGTGAAAAAAGACAGATGACACTTTGGATTTTGGATGACAAACACTTTCCAACAGGCTACGCCGCAGGGGAAATTGAGAAGAATCATCGACATTTGCAGAAAGAATTTTTGAATTTCCGACAATTTGATTTTGTAGGTCCCAAAAAGAATGCTGGAATTATGCTGGATTGGTGTTTCAATGCAGAACGACCGAATATTTTGAATTCAGAAGGTGAAACGGTTAAGGAGAGTGGCAAATCATTTTTTTCAGCTGAAATCATCAGCGCCGTTGCGGTCAAGAAAACTGGATTTAAGCAGATAAGCGAGGAGAACTGGATCGACCTTACAGACTCAATTATTGATGAGACATTGTATTGGTCTATTCCTGAAGGAGAGTGGAGTATCTTTGTCTTTTACACGACACAAGAAGGAGGGGAAGCTTCGACACAAGGGTACTTGAATCCTTTGGTACCAGAAGCAACAGATATTTTGCTGGAAACGGTTTATCAAAGTCATTATCAACACTTTGGAGAGAAATTTGGCACAACGATCCAAGGATTTTTCTCAGATGAACCGCGGTTTGGGAATATCAAGGGTCCTGATGCAGTCCTTGGAAAATTAGATATGCCATTGCCGTGGCGGTATGATTTGTTGACGTTGTTAGCAAACCAGCTAGCAATATCTGAAACTGAGCTGCGAGGGCTGTTGCCGGCTCTCTATCGTGGTGAATCAAAACAGGCGGCGAAGATTCGTTACAATTATATGTCGTTGGTTTCTGAGCTATATAGTCAACACTTTTCTCAGCGGATCGGACGCTGGTGTCGGGAACATAAGGTCGACTATATCGGACATGTGATTGAGGATAACAATGCCCATGCACGTTTAGGCTATGGGGCAGGTCACTTCTTTCAATCGATGAAAGGTCAATCGATGGCAGGGATCGATGTCGTTTTGCATCAATTGATGCCGCAACAAAATGACGGATACTTTGAAGCCATGACATCTACTGGCTGGGATGGCGAATTTTTCCATTACGCATTAGGGAAAATGGGGGCGTCTTTAGGAAACTTAGACCCTGTGAAACAAGGTCGAACGATGTGCGAAGTATTCGGCGCATATGGTTGGTCAGAAGGAACCAAACTGATGAAATGGCTAACCGATCACATGCTGGTGCGAGGGGTCAATCATTTTGTCCCTCATGCCTTTTCAATGAATGACTTTCCTGATGCCGATTGTCCGCCGCATTTTTATGCGCACGGCCATAATCCACAATTTGAGGGCTTCAAACAGCTGATGACATATATGAATCGTTTGAGTTATCTATTTAGTGACGGGAAACATCAAGCGGACATTGCTGTGCTGTACCATGCTGAAGCGGAGTGGGCAGGCGCTTATATGCCGATTCAAAAAGTTGCTCGTGAACTGATGGAACATCAATACGAATTTGAAATCGTTTCGGTTGAGATGATGCTTGATGCGCAATATACGAATCAAACGTTTGTCATCAATGAGCATGTCTTTCAAACACTAGTCATTCCATATGCTGAGCGAATGCCTGATTCATTGATCAAAAAGCTGACAGCTCTCGCAGAATCTGGTATTCAAATTATTTTTATTGAGGAGATGGTGAAAGAATCCCTTGAACCAACTCTGCTTACCCATGAGCTGCGGCTTCTCGCTCGTCTGACAGAAGTAACGCCGCTCACAGCACTTACTGATAATGCTGGCTTGAAGGTACGGGATCGTTTAGACACGTCAAAAGCTCTGCCGTATTTGCGGTACTATCATTATCAGCAGCAAACAGATGAGGTGTTCATGCTTTTCAATGAAAATGACAATGAATCGCTGCAGTTTCAGGCTGTTTTTCCTGCTGAGAAGCCATTAGCTCAATACGATCCAGTAGAAAATAAACTGAAACCTGTGTCATATAAAAATGGCAGCTATGAGATTCATTTAGCACCAGCAGAGAGTATGATTCTTTTTGAAGCTACCTCGAAACAACCATTGCGTATTGAAAGAAGCAAACCAATGAAAGAAGTTCATCTAAACGATCAGCCATGGCAAGTCACTTTCGAAGGAATCGGGAAAGTGCAAGCAGCAGTTGCCTGTCAAAAACAATATTCGTCACTGCCTTTACTGGGTGTCGGTGATGATTTCAGTCGGTTTAGCGGGAAAATCACTTATACCGTGGACTTCCCTAAAGCAGTAGGAGAGGTTTTATTAAGTATTGAAGATGCTTCAGAAGTTGTGACTGTTTCAGTGAACGGTCATTGTGTAGGCACAAGAATCAGTACACCGTATACATTTGAGTTGACGGACCTGCTTCAAGAAACGAACAATTCGATCCAGATTGAAGTGATCAATAATTTAGGTCGCAGTATGAGGGATTATCTTTCGCAGTTTGTCCTGTTCGAACCTTTGGGAATCACTGGCGAAATCAAACTTTTTATTGAGGAGGAGCAAAAATGAACAACCAGCAGTTGGCAGCAGATATTTTGAAGGAAATTGGTGGAAAAGCCAATATCGAATCGGTGACCCATTGCGTCACACGTCTGCGTTTTGTATTGCATGATACCGATATCCCAAATAAGGAGACGATTGCTAGTCTTGACGGAGTGATTTCAGTCGTTGAACAGGGCGGACAGTACCAGATCGTCTTAGGAAATCGAGTGAACGATGTCTATGATACGGTCTTGCAACAAGTTGGCGAACTAAAAGAGGACAATACTCGTGAAAAAACAAAAAAGTCTCTTTTTGATCAATTTACCACCACAATTTCAGGGATTTTCACGCCAGCTTTAGGCGCGATGGCTGCGTCAGGAACGATCAAAGGAATCTTGACGATTTTATCAGTAGCAGGTATTTTGTCAGAAACATCTGGAACCTATATCGTTTTGTACGCATTGTCGAATGCTTTCTTTTATTTCATGCCAATCTTATTAGGTGCTTCGGCGGCAAATTATTTTAAATTAAACAGCTATGTCGGAATGTTGATCGGGGCATCGTTGATCTATCCTACTTTGCTCCCGTATGCGACAGAAGGTAGTTTGACTTTTTTGTCGATTCCCGTGAATATGATGGACTATACTTCTTCCGTTTTTCCGGCAATCATTGCTGTCTGGGTGGCAGCCAAAATCAATGGTTTCGTTCAGAAATGGCCGTTGAAGGATTTGCGATTCATGGTACAGCCTCTTATCGTGTTGCTAGTTTCTGTCCCCCTTGCCTTGCTGGTCGTTGGTCCAATTATATCCAACTTATCCAGTCTACTGGCAACGCTTGTAAATAATGTTTATCAATTCAGTCCGGTTTTGGGTGGGCTGGTGATTGGGGGACCATGGATCTTGATGGTCATGTTCGGATTGCATTGGGCATTCATTCCGATTTTTCTTAACAACATGGCGATGCAAGGATTCGATCCTGTGATGGGTCTGCTCCTAGCGAACCAAATGGCAATGGCTGGAGCTGTCGTGGCGGTTGGTCTACGAACGAAAAATGATAAAACGAAAGCACTCGCATACTCAACAGGTCTGACAACCTTGATCGGTGTCAGCGAACCAGCATTGTACGGAGTATTACTTCCTTATAAGCGTCCGCTGATCGCTGCTGTTATCGGTGGAAGTTTAGGTGGTGTTATTGCAGGATTTATGCAGACAGTGCAGTATTCTTTTGGTGGTTCGGGATTATTGGGTATTCCTTTGATCATCAATCCAGCAGGAATCGATGGTGGGTTTTATGGTGGGATCGCTTCGCAAGTAGTAGGGCTTGTTACGGCATTTCTAATCACTTATTTTTGGGGGATTGTAGAACCTGAAAAAAGTAAAACAGTCAAATCAAAAGAAGCAGTGAATACAAAAATCAGTTTTCAAGAAGTCGTTCAAGGAGAAGTCGTTCCCTTAACTGAGGTTCCTGACAAAGTTTTTTCAGAAGGCTTGATGGGGCAAGGTAAAGCTGTCAAACCGGAATCAAATACCTTTTATGCTCCTTTTGGTGGCGTGGTCACTGCTTTATTTCCGACAAAGCATGCGATCGGCTTGACCAGTGATCAAGGTGTCGAACTTTTGATCCATATCGGTGTTGACACCGTAGAGCTAGAGGGAAGGCACTTTACGCCCCTTGTTGAAGCAAATCAAACAATCAAAAAGGGACAGCCGCTGATAAAAGCTGATCTCGCAGCTATCCAAGCAGAGGGATATGCGACCATTACGCCAGTTGTGGTAACGAATGCGTCAGCATTTGAGAAGATCACGAATGAAAAAGAGTCTATTATTGTTGCCAACTAAAACGTTAGATTCAATGAAAAGAAACATGAAATCAGTGAATGATTTCATGTTTCTTTTTTACCGTCCATTCTCCGTCTGGCGATAATCACTAGGTGAAATGCCGACTTTTTTCTTGAATAAACGGCTGAAATAGGCGGTGTTTTCGATGCCGATCGCCAATGAGATCTCTTTGATGGAAAGCCGAGAATAGCGCAAAAGGTCTTTCGAATAAGAGATGCGTTTGCTGATCTGGTACTCGATGGGGGGCAAGCCCATATATTTGGAAAACTCCTTGACGATTTGATACTTATTGATATGATACCTTTCCTCCAAAGATTCCAAGGTGATCCCTTGACGGAAATCTTCTTCTAGCTGGTCACGAATCTGCAAAATATAAGGCGGGATTTCACTCTCCGAAAAGTCGAGATGATATTTTTGCAGGAGCAGCTCATTGAGCAGCTGATGGATCAAAACAGAGCTTTGGAAGGCAGTTTTCGCATTTGGTTCTGGCTGTAACATCAATAAATCTTGTAAGACCAAATGGATCGGATTTTGACGACTGCTGGCAAGATTGGTGTGAAAAACTGGACTGCCATTTTTGAGGAATTCCTCATAAAACGCTGCGACGTTGGCGCCATATAGATGGATCCAGTCCATTTCCCAGGGCTCTTGACTAACGGTGCGGTAGTACTGATAGTCTAGACAGTCGATAAAAAACACATCACCTGCTTTCAATTGATAGCTTTTTCCTTTGTAGCGCAATTCACCGCAGCCGGACAATGTATATTTGATCAAATAAGAAGGCAGGTTCTCTCGTTCTGTAAAGTAAGGTTTGCTGGCTTTGAAATAGCCGATTTCTTGAATGTAATAGAAAAGTTCACGCTGCTTTTGGGTTGAAGTATTGATGTAACGCAGTGAATCGGTTGACCATGAGTGGTTGGCTTTTTCCCAGTAATCCATCGGATCCTCCTTTTTACCAAGATTGTGCAAGTCTTTATCAAAATTGTGTGATGAAACTCGTTGATTGTCAAGCTAAAATTGAGGCAACAAGAATGAATCAGTGAATTGTAATCGATTTATTTTTAAACAAGATAATGAAAGGTGGAGACCAGTGAACACATTTATCGCAATCGATATCGGTGCATCAAGCGGTCGTCTGATGCTGAGCCGTTGGGAAAATGAGCGGATCACTTTAGAAGAGATCCATCGCTTTAAAAACGGCTTTCGTCCTCATGAAGGCTTTGACCGTTGGGCGATCGATTATTTGATCCAAGAGATTTTAGTAGGACTCCAAAAAGTGAAACAAGCAGGTATCAATAACTGCTTCGTCGGAATCGACACCTGGGCAGTGGATTACTGTTTGATCGATCAAGCAGGCGAACGTTTAGGCGACCCAGTCGCTTATCGAGATAGTCGCACCAATGATGCGATCGCAACTTTTGGTCAGCGCTATTCTTTGCAAAAACTGTATGAGAAAACAGGTATTCAGCTGCAGCCCTTCAACACGATTTTTCAGTTAGCCGCAGAAGAAGCACAACTGCTGCAAAAAGCCGACAAGCTGCTGTTGATTCCAGACTACTTGGGCTACGTTTTTACTGGTAAGATGGTCACGGAAAAAACCAATGCTTCGACGATGCAGCTTCTAAATGCCAACACCCAAACATGGGATGCAGAATTGTTAGCTGAGATCGGTGTAACAGAAGGACTATTCCCACCATTGGTTGATGCAGGAACGGTTTTAGGCGCACTGCAAACACAGAAGTTTCCAGCCTATGATTTGCCACAAGCGACCTTTGTCACTGTCGCTAGTCATGATACGGCATCAGCGATCATCGGTACACCTGGAGAGGGGGCAGATTGGGGCTACATCAGCAGCGGGACTTGGTCATTGCTGGGGATCGAAACCAAAGTACCCAATGTTTCCCTTGCCGCCTTCGATGAAAATTATACGAACGAATGGGGTGCCCACAACACGATTCGCTTTTTAAAAAATATTATGGGCATGTGGCTGATCCAAGAAGTGGCTCGGCAGCAAGACTATCAGTATTCCTATGCAGAATTGGCGGAATTGGCGCAAGCAATGCCTGCTTTTCAACAGTTTGTCGATGTCAATGATCCTCGTTTTTTGAATCCAGAAAACATGATTACTGAACTGCAAGCGTATTGTCGAGAAACCCAGCAGAAAGTTCCAGAAACCGCAGGGGAACTGGCTCGCTGTGTGTATGATAACTTAGCGCTTTGTTATGCCAGTGAATTACAAAAACTGGAACAGCTGACAGGTACGACGAGCAAGCTGCAAAAACTGCATATCGTGGGGGGCGGTTCCAACAATCGCTTTTTAAATCAACTGACGGCTGATGCTGCGCAGCTGACGATCGAAGCTGGCCCAAGTGAAGCAACGGCGATCGGTAATCTTTTAATGCAGATGATGAGTGCTGGCATCTTCACGTCGCTGGCTGAAGCACGCCGCGCGGTCAAACACTCATTTCCTTGCAGTGTTCATGAACCACAGCCTTTTGATCACAAGATTTTAAGCAACTATCAACGTTTTATAAAAGGAGTAGGAAAAAATGACAACGATTCAACAGCGTTATGAAGAAGCTAAGACAGCATATGCCAAATTAGGTGTCGACACGGATGCGGTTTTGAAAAAATTAGCCGATGTGAAAATCTCGATGCATGTTTGGCAAGGGGACGATGTCCAAGGATTTTTGAGTGATGAAGCATTATCTGGTGGGATCTCTGTAACGGGGAATTATCCTGGTGCTGCCCATACCCCAGAGGAGTTGCGCCAAGATTTAGAAAAAGCCTACTCTTTGATTCCTGGAAAACACAAATTGAACCTTCACGCCATCTATTTAGACACCGAGGAAGCAGTGGATCTAAATGAATTGGAGCCGAAGCATTTTGAAAAATGGGTTGCTTGGGCGAAAGAACAAGGCTTAGGTTTAGACTTCAATCCAACCTTTTTCTCACATCCCATGTTCAAAGATGGCTTTACCCTTGCTTCACCAGATGAAGAAGTTCGTCAGTTCTGGATCGAACACGGCAAACGTTCTCGTCAAATCGCTGCTTATATGGGGAAAGAAACTGGGCAAGTCTGTGTCAATAATTTCTGGGTGCCAGATGGCTACAAAGACAACCCGATCGATCGTTTTACACCACGGGAACGCTTGATGACAGCATTAGATGAGATTTTTGCTGAAGAATTGCCAGCGGAATACACGGTAGATGCCGTGGAAAGCAAGTTGTTTGGTCTTGGTGCCGAAGCCTACACCGTTGGCTCTCATGAATTTTATATGGGCTATGGATTGACACGCGATAAATTGATTTGTTTGGATGCTGGACATTTCCATCCAACCGAAGTGATCTCCAATAAACTGTCTTCATTGGCACTATTTAGCAAAGGCATTTTGCTGCATGTCAGCCGTCCTGTACGCTGGGATAGTGATCATGTCGTGATCATGGACGATGAATTGCAAGAGATTGGTCGCGAATTGGTTCGCAATGACTTATTGCCAAAAACCAACATTGGGTTAGATTTCTTTGATGCGACGATCAATCGGGTCGCTGCGTGGGTGATCGGGACGCGCAATACTCAAAAAGCGTTGCTAAAAGCGATGCTAGAACCGATCGAAGAACTAAAAGCAATCGAATTGTCAGGTGATTTCACCACTCGTTTAGCCATGACGGAAGAATTAAAAGACTATCCGTATGCAGATGTTTGGAATTACTTCTGTGAAAGCCAAGGGGTACCAGCAGGTCTGGATTGGCTATCAGAAGTGAAAGCCTATGAAGAAACCGTCTTAAAAGCCAGAAAGTAGGAGAACGATGAAAAAGATTGATATTTTACAAGCGAATTTTGTACAAGAAATGATGGAAACGACAGCAAACCTTTACCGTTTAGGGTGGGATGAGCGCAACGGCGGCAATATTTCTTACTTATTAACAGAAGAAGAGATCTTGCCTTTCATCGATCCGCAAAGCGTCTTGCGGGAAATTCCCATGATTTTTGATGCCACGGCACTAGCTGGCAAGTACTTTATCGTGACAGGTTCAGAAAAATACTTTAAAAATGTAGCGGCACATCCAGCGGAAAACCTTGGTGTGATTCGAGTCAAAGAAGATGGGCAAACATTGGAATTGCTTTGGGGCTTGGAAAATGGTGCGGTGCCAACGAGTGAACTGCCAAGTCATTTCATGAGTCATATTGCTCGCTTGTCGGTCGATCCAGAAAACCGAATCATCATGCATAACCACGCATCGCATCTTTTAGCCATGAGTTTTACCCATGAGTTGGATGAACGCAGTTTCACGCGGACCTTGTGGCAAATGTGTACGGAGTGCTTGGTGGTCTTCCCAGAAGGCGTCTCCATCATTCCTTGGATGGTCCCAGGAACGAATGAGATCGGCGAAGCAACGGCTGCTAAAATGAAAGAGACCCGTTTGGTTCTTTGGCCGCAACATGGGATCTATGGTGCTGGCAAAGATATGGACGAAGTCTTTGGCTTGATTGAAACGGCAGAGAAAGCTGCGGAAGTGTACACCTATGTCAAAGCGCAAGGCCCAATTTTACAAACCATTACAGATGAAAATCTGAAAAAATTGGCTGACGCTTTCAAAGTCACTCCCCGAGCAGGCTATCTTGAGGTATAATCAATGGTAGAAGAATAGAAAAGGCTTTCAGTCTTTTCTATTTAAAATATATTGTGAATAAACAAACAAATGGAGGTAGGAAGAATGGCAAATAGAATGATTTTGAATGAAACATCGTATTTTGGAAAAGGAGCGATCGAGAACGTACCGACCGAATTCAAGGCACGAGGGTTTAAAAAAGCGGCAGTGATCACCGACAAAGATTTGGTGAAATTTGAAGTTGCGACCAAAGTGACTAAATTATTGGATGAAGCAGGTGTCGATTATGCGTTATATGATGGGATTGTGCCGAACCCAACGATCCAAAATGTCAAAGACGGCTTAGCGTTTGTCAAAGAAGCCCAAGCCGATTGTATCATTGCGATTGGCGGTGGTTCACCGATCGATACGGCAAAAGCGATCGCGATCATTGCTACGAATCCTGAATTTTCCGATGTGATTAGTTTGGAAGGCGTGGCAGACACGAAACATCCATGCTTGCCGATTTTAGCGGTACCGACAACTTCTGGGACTGCAGCCGAAGTAACGATCAACTATGTGATTACAGATGAAGACAATCATCGGAAATTTGTTTGTGTAGATCCTCACGATATTCCTCTGGTAGCCTTTGTGGACAGCGATATGATGATGGGGATGCCTAAGAGCTTGGCAGCCGCAACGGGAATGGATGCCATGACCCACGCCATCGAAGGCTTCATCACCAAAGGCGCTTGGGAAATGACTGATATGCTGCACATCAAAGCAATTGAGATCATCGGCCGCTCATTGAGAGATTCCGTGAATGGCGATCAAGCAGGACGAGAAGCGATGGCGTTAGGACAATACATTGCCGGTATGGGCTTTTCAAACGTCGGCTTGGGCTTAGTCCACGGCATGGCCCATCCATTGTCCGCTTGGTACAACATTCCTCACGGAGTAGCGTGCGCGTCCTTGTTGCCAACCATCATGAAATACAACAAAGACTTTACGGGTGAAAAATACCGTGAGATCGCGATCGTTTTAGGCATTGAAGGGGCAGAAACGATGTCACTTGAAGACGTCCGCGATGCTGCTTGCCAAGCAATCGATCAGTTAAGCAAAGATGTGGGCATTCCAGCGACCATTTCTGAATTAGGCGTCAAAGAAGAAGATATCCCAGCCATCGCCAAAGATGCCTTGAACGATGTCTGCACACCAGGCAACCCGCGGGATACGACTTTAGAAGAAATTATTGAGCTTTATCGTTCGTTGATGTAATCTTGTTAAAGGTACGAAATTCGAAGAAATGAAAGATACTTCTGCAAGTTTCCCTTAACAACGATCTGCTGATCAGTTGCTGTTTTATTCTGAAGACTTCAGTAAAATTGCGAGGCAAAGCGTTTGATTTTTGAAGAAATCGTTGTGCCCATATACTAGTAATCAAATCAAAAAAAGTGATCATTAGAGTCGGTTCTCTAATGATCACTTTTTTGCTGTACGCAAGATCACAGCGTACCGATCGCTTCAAAATCATCACCTATCAAGAGCTGAGAGTTTCAGAATTGGTTAGTCAGCCACCCAATCATCTCTCGATAGCACTCATCAGCGATCGCATTTGGCGTCCGATCAAAGTCATGCTGATCTAAGTCGAGCCAAAGTGTTTTGGCATGGGGGACTTGTGCAGCGAAAGCATCGGATGCGCTGAAGGGAACATCTGGATCTTTTTTGCAATGAACGACAAAGCAAGGAGGAAAGTCTTGGTAAGCGGCAGCAGGGATCGCCAAGGCTGCTAGCTGTTCCCGATTCCCTAAATAACGCTGCCAGTTGCCATATTGACGGGCGGAAAGGTACAAAGGGAATCGTTTTTCTAACGTGCCGAGGGTGATTGGTTGGCTTTCGATCATAGTTTCGGCGTCGAGTGGTGGGACTTTCGGAAATTGTGTGTAAAAGCGTGCCGGCTGCAAAAATTCTTTACAAAACAACTCTTGGTAACCGTAAAATCGGATCAAGCCCTTTTGCTCCGAGTGCTTTGTGCTTGCGGTCAGTAAGGTCGCTAAAAAACCGCCGGCGGAGCGACCGAACAAAATGTACTCATTTGTACCAACGCCGCTGAACTGCCAGCCTTCGGCCAAAAACCACTCCACTGCCTTTTTTGCATGAAGGTAGATATCGTGTAGCGCTACTTCGGGAGCCAGTGGATAATCGAACAGGTAAAGGCTAACACCGGCAGCCAGCAATTGGTGGACATAATCCTGCGGAAGGTCTTCTCGCTGACCATAGAGGAAGCCACCACCATGAAAATACAAAAGGCTGATCCGAGGCTGCGCTGCTTTTAGGATCGTCACTTCTAACGGCAAAGTGCCGTAGGTGTCAAATTGGATTTTTTCTGTTTGCGCAAAGGCATTTTTAGGATAAACCATTGTTTTCTTCCTTTCTCTTCTTCGATAGTATAAGGAAGAGTATAGGAGAAGGAAGCGGTTTAAAAAACAGCGTTATGACTAAAAATAGAAACGGTTTTGTCGAAAGTGAACAATGATGTCCTTCAGTAACACGCTTACAATAACCGTATAAATCAAAGGAGGCAGAACAATGGAGTTGAAAAAAGAAGTAGCGGCAATGATCGATGCACTATCTCAGATTGGGAGTGATCCCACTGGAGGAATGACTAGACTGCTTTATACCGATTCATGGAAAGAAGCGCAATCATTTGTAGAAAAACAATTAAAAGAAACTGGCTTAACGACGTCCTATGATGCAGTCGGCAATCTCTTCGGCAGATTGGAAGGCAGCCAGTATCCAGAAGAAACGATTCTTTCAGGGTCACATATCGATACCGTCGTCAACGGTGGCACATTAGACGGTCAATACGGGGTCGTTGCTGCTGCTTTAGCGATCAAGTATTTAAAAGAGACCTATGGGCAACCTTTACGCTCCTTGGAAGTCATCTCAATGGCAGAAGAAGAAGGCAGTCGTTTTCCAACCGTTTTTTGGGGAAGTAAAAACTTTGTCGGAGAGGCCAAAAAAGCCGATGTTGAAGCGATCGCAGATTTTGAAGGCAATCGCTTCGTGGCAGAGATGCAACGCCAAGGCTTTGATTTTCGCGACCCACAAGAACCGGTTCGATCAGACATCAAAGCCTTCGTGGAAATCCATATCGAACAAGGCAGTGTTTTAGAAAAAGAAAATTTGCAGATCGGTGTCGTCAATAGTATCGCTGGTCAAAAGCGCTACACCTTTGTTTTAAAAGGACAAGCCAATCATGCAGGAACCACACCGATGGGCTATCGCCAAGATGCTGTGTATGGTTTTGCCAAAATGTGTGCCGCAGTGATCGACCGTGGCTTAGAGCTTGGGGATCCATTAGTAGTGACATTCGGTAAAGTTGAGCCAAAACCGAATACGGTCAACGTGGTTCCTGGTGAAGTGTTGTTTACGATGGATTGTCGCCATACCGATGGGCAGCTATTGGATGCCTTTACTGCTGAAGCAGAACAGATCATTCAAGCGATCGCCAAAGAGCACGACCTGACAGTGGAGATGGATCTATGGATGGATGAACGCCCTGTGCCGATGGACGATACGATCGTTGCCATGGTGGAACAAGCAGTGAAGCAAACCGGCAAACGCTACAAAGTCATGCATAGTGGGGCGGGGCATGATTCCCAAATCATTGCACCACATTTTCCAACTGCGATGCTGTTTGTACCAAGTATTGATGGGATTAGCCACAACCCAGCCGAAGCAACGACTATCGAAGATTTAGTAGCTGGGGTTGAAGTTTTAGCAGCTTCCCTTTACGAGCTAGCATACAAAGAATAGAAAGCAGGGACACACATGGGATATAAAAATAATAATACGGGCTATTTAGATGGATTGCTGCAATCACGAGCAGTCATTAGAAAAAATAATTTTGCGATCTTGCCGCATGATGGGCTAGTGAATAATGTCATTCCAGGCTTCGAAAACTGTGAATGTTCGATACTCGGCACACCAAAATTAGGGGCGTCTTTTGTCGATTACATCATTTCATTCAAAAAAGATGGCGCCAACCAATTGGGCTTCGGCGGTCCAGAGATCGAGAGTTTCTTGTATGTCATCTCGGGCAAACTGGAAGTAAGTGATGGTAAAGAAACCCATACATTGACGGACGGAGGCTATATCTATCTGCCTGCTGGAGAAAAACTGTATATGAAAAATCTCCAAGAAGAAGCGACAGAAGTGTTCTTGTATAAGAAGCGTTACCAACCGTTAGAAAATCACCAAGCCTACAAAGTAGTGGGGAATCTTTCAGAGTTGACACCGATCCAATACGAAGGGATGGCAGACGTCCTACTTTGGGATTTCTTGCCAAAAGAGCTGGGCTTTGACATGAATATCCATATCCTTTCCTTTGAACCAGGGGCAAGTCATGGCTACATTGAGACCCACTACCAAGAACATGGAGCGTACTTACTGTCAGGTAAAGGGATGTATAACTTAGATAATGAGTGGTTCCCAGTGGAAAAAGGCGACTACATTTTCATGAGTGCCTATGTACAGCAAGCGGCCTATGGTGTTGGTCGTGACGAACCATTGACCTATATTTATTCCAAAGATTGCAACCGCGATCCGGAAATTTAAAGGAGTTTAGAAGATGGAAGAAACGGTTATTGTACAGTCACAAGAGTTACAGCAATTGATCCAAAACAAATTAGCGGCTGCTGGTTTGTCTGAAGAGCACGCAGCCATCGTTGCAGAGCATTTGGTTTTTGCCGATGCCAGCGGGATCCACTCTCACGGGGCTGTGCGGGTAGACTATTACGCAGAGCGGATCGCTAAAGGTGGGATGAATCGCACTCCACAGATCACGTTTGAAGAGACTGGGCCGAGCAGCGGGATCGTTCACGGTCAAAATGGCGCAGGGCAGGTCGTCGTATTAGAAGCGACAAAGTATGCCATTGAGATGGCCAAACGTTCTGGGATCGCGGCGGTTGGTGTACGGAAAACGAGTCATAGTGGGGCGCTATCCTATTATGTCAAAAAAGCTGCAGAAGCTGACTTGATTGCATTATCTATGTGCCAATCGGATTCAATGGTGGTTCCTTTTGGCGGCAAAGAAAATTATTTTGGTACCAATCCGATTGCCTTTGCGGCACCGCGAAAGCATGGTGCGCCGGTGGTTTTTGATATGGCAACGACGGTCCAAGCGTGGGGCAAAATTTTAGATGCTCGTTCCAAAGATAAAGAGATTCCAGCAACATGGGCCGTTGATGCCCATGGCAAGCCAACGACAAATCCGCATCATGTTCATGGGTTATTGCCAATCTCAGGACCAAAAGGCTTTGGGTTGATGATGATGGTGGATATCTTGTCTGGAATGCTCCTTGGGCTGCCTTTTGGCAAGCATGTTTCCTCTATGTACAACGATCTGACGAAAGGCCGCGACTTAGGGCAATTTATTTTGCTGATCGATCCGCAACGATTTACAGATTTAGAGACATTTAAAGAGTCAGTCGAAACGATGATCGAAGAGCTACACGCCATACCGGCTGCTGAACAGTTCCAGCAAGTCTATTATCCAGGCGAGATCAATCAACTAACCTATGAAAAATATATGGCAGAAGGCATTCCTATCGAAAAGAACATTTATCGCTATCTCATTAGCGACACGGTTCATTTTGACCAGTATTCTGGGTCAGATGCCTTTGCACAGACAGGAACAGGAAAGTGAGGAGACCCATGTTACACACTATTATTCAAAAAAACAATTACCAAGATTCCATTGTTTTAATGCTTTTGACCAATCGTTTACTGACGATCGAAGGGATCAACAACGCTTCGGTCATGATGGGTACACCTGCCAATAAGGATATCTTCAAGACGGGTGGTCTTTATACCGAGGAGATGAGCAATGCGACCTCCAACGATATGGTGCTCGTGTTAGACATTGAAGAGGAAGAAATCATCGAAACAGTCCTGTCAGAAATCGATGCCTTCTTATCGGACCAAAGCAATAGCGCAGGAGAAGAAACCCAAAGCGTCAAAACTTGGGAAAAAGCCTTAGATCTTGGAAAAGATGCGAAGGTCGCTGTCTTATCGATTCCTGGTACTATGGCAGCACCAGAAATTGAAACCGCATTAGCAGCGGGCAAACATGTTTTTTGTTTCAGTGATAATGTTTCATTGGAAGAGGAAGTTCGGCTAAAGAAAATGGCTCATGAACAAGGACTTCTTTTAATGGGACCAGATTGTGGCACAGGGATTCTCAATGGGATACCAGTAGCCTTCACGAACGCCGTTCGTAAAGGGAAAATCGGTGTTATCGGCGCTTCGGGTACGGGCATCCAAGAAGTCACCACCATCATTCATAAATTGGGTGCCGGTGTGACACAAGCCATCGGAACCGGTGGACGAGATCTCAAAGAAGCCGTCGGTGGGATCACCATGAAAGACAGCATTCTTGCCTTGGAACATGATCCTGATACGGAGGTGATCGTGGTGATCTCCAAACCACCTGCACCACGTGTCCGAGATGAAGTGTTGGCATTATTAAGAAGAGGAACAAAACCTGCAGTCACGATTTTTCTGGGGGAAGAGCCAACGGACCACGAAGAAAATCTTTACCGAGCTTACACGCTGGAAGAAGCGGCTCAATTAGCCGTGCAGCTACTACGTCAAGAACAGATTGGATTAGAGCCAGTAAAAGAGGAAACGGCAGCTGCCGCTTTTGGACCTGAACAGCAAAAAATCAAAGCTTACTATTCTGGCGGAACATTGGCGTACGAAGCAGCGATGCTAGTCAAAGCAGGATTAAATCTAGAACAAGAAGATGCCCATCAGGAAGGGTACATCTTAAAAGCAGCTGGCCATGAGATCATCGATTTAGGTGATGACATCTATACGCAAGGCAAGCCCCATCCGATGATCGACCCAACAAAGCGGATCGAACTGTTGAAACAAGCGGGAGAAGATCCTGAAACGGCAGTGATTTTGTTAGATATCGTTTTAGGGTACGGCTCTCATCAAGATATGGCGAGTGAATTGGCACCGACCATCAAATCGTTGAAGGAAGCAGCACAAGCAGCTGGCCGGGAGTTAGCGGTGATCGCTACGATCGTCGGAACTGATTTAGATCCCCAAGACAGCAACGAGCAAGCAGAGATTTTAACCGCAGCTGGCGTGATTTTGTGTCAAAGCAATGCCCAAGCAGTCAAACAAGCTTTAGCAATGCTCGGTCACCCGTTTTCCCCAATTAGTCGTAAGCTGTTGCCAAAAGCAGTGACAACTGCCGATGCGTTGCCAGAGCCATCTGAAAAGAGCCGTGAATTGTTGGCGAATGACGCGTTCATCAATGTAGGATTGCGTAGCTTTGCGGAAGCAATCCAGGCGCATCACGGTCAAGTCGTTCAATATGACTGGCAGCCAATTGCTGGTGGAAACGTAACGTTACAAAAAGCCTTACGTTTCTTAGCACAAGTGTCACTATCAGAGTAGGAGGAAGTTATCGTGTACGAAACTATTGAAGAAGCAAACCAAGCCGTTATTGCCAAAATCGTTGCGGGTTCGCCTTTTTTGTTGGATGTCGTTCCAGCAGTCAGTGTCATTCCAGAGTTAGGTGAAGGAAAAGTCCTATTGCATGCAGGACCACCGATCCGCTACGATCAGATGATCGATCCGATTCAAGGTGCTTGTGTTGGTGCGGGGCTTTTTGAAGGCTGGGGCGAAACGGAAGAAGAGGTACGTCATTTATTAGCATCTGGGGAGGTTCAACTGATTCCTTGTCACCACGTGCAAGCGGTTGGCCCAATGGGGGGCATCACCTCTGCCAATATGCCAGTGCTCGTGGTGGAAAACAAAACCGATGGCAACCGAGCATATTGTACGATGAACGAAGGGATCGGGGCAGTTTTACGTTTTGGCGCCTATTCTCAAGAAGTCATTGATCGCTTGCATTGGATGAAAAATACGTTAGCACCAGTTTTAAGTGCTGCACTACAAACAAAACCCGATGGCTTGAACATCAATGTCTTAGTCGCAAAAGCTATCGCCATGGGGGATGAGTTCCATCAACGGAATATCGCTGCTTCGTTGGCGTTCTTAAAAGAAGTAGCACCAGCGATCGTTACCCTGGAAGGATTTGAAAAAGAAAAACCAGAAGTCATTCAGTTTCTTGCAGACACGGATCAGTTCTTCTTGAATATCATGATGGCTTCTTCCAAAGCGGTGCTTGATGGCGCCCGGACGATTGAAGAAGGCACGGTTGTGACCGCAATGTGTCGCAACGGGCATGAATTCGGTATCCGTATTTCTGGCATGGGAGACGAGTGGTTTACTGGTCCTGTCAATACACCAAAAGGGCTGTATTTCTCAGGATTCAGTGAAGAAGATGCCTCTCCAGATATGGGCGACAGTGCCATTACGGAAACCTTTGGTGTTGGGGGAATGGCAATGATTGCTGCCCCAGCTGTGACACGCTTCGTTGGTTCTGGTGGATTTCACGATGCGTTGAAAACCAGCAATGAGATGTTAGAGATCTCCATTGATACCAATCCGAATTTTCCCGTTCCTACATGGGACTTCAAAGGGATCTGTTTAGGGATCGATGCTCGTAAAGTCGTGGAAACAGGGATCTTACCGGTGATCAATACAGGGATCGCCAACAAACAAGCTGGACGAGGACAAATTGGTGCCGGGACAGTGACACCACCAATGGATTGCTTTGAAAAAGCTGTCTTGGCTTATGCAAAAAAATTAGGATTTGAAGAATAAATCAGGGACTGAAAACGTGAAAAAGGAGCAACCTAACGATGATACAGGCAAAATGGATCGACCAAGCTTTATTTGAACCCGCATTTATCAATGGCAACTGGCTCGTTCACAGTGTGTTTCAGCATAGTTTCAATCTGCAAGATCCTCGTCAGGATCAGCTGATCTGTGTTTCCAAACAAGCGACTCGCGTGCCCAAAGGGATGATTTTAGCTGCCGACGATTATGCAGCGTTGGCGACAGGCTTAGTTGCTGGTACCACTCTTTTGGTTCAGCAACGGGTGATCCATTTTCCGCATCATCGTCTGTCTTTTCAAAAGGCAGCCCAATTTACAACGACCGTTCCGGCTGGCACAGTCCCATTTGATCGAGAACTGTTTTGGTCAACCCTTCAAAACGTCACGGAAAAGACGGGAATTCAAGAAGCTGTTTCAGCAACCATCCGCAGCAATCATCCGTTTTATGACGCAATCGATCAGCTATGCACGCCTTCATTTAAGGAACAACGGCAAGCAGTCGCTTATTTAGTCGGACGGGGTGTCGGATTGACCCCCACAGGAGATGATATGCTAGTTGGTCATTTGCTGGCTCGCCGAGTGATGGGGCAAGCAGATACCCGCTTGGTGGCTTATCTACAAAGAAGGCTATTGACAGTCAATGATTTAACGACTGACGTCAGTAAACACTATCTTCTGCATGCACTGACAGGCGCATTCAATCAATCGGCATTATCCTTGACCAGGTGTACCGATTCAGGCTCTTTTTCCCAAGTAATCAAAGAGATACTAGCGATCGGTTATACCTCGGGGGCCGACTTTTTGGCAGGGTTTGCTCGCAGTATCGATCAATTTCAAAACAATAGAAATGAGGAATTCATATGGCAAAACGAGTGGTCATCGCTCTAGGGGGCAATGCAATTTTAAAACCGAATCAACCAGCGACCGTAGAGACACAGCTTGCAAATATCCAGTTAAGTGCGGAACAGATCGCTAAAATCGAGAAGCTTGACCATCAAATCGTCGTGACGCACGGCAATGGTCCGCAAGTCGGCAATATTTTACGACAAAATGAAGAAGCCAAAGAAGTCGTGCCGCCTTTTCCACTGGATGTCTGCAATGCAGAGTCACAAGGCTTTATCGGTTATTTAATGGAGCAAAGCATCAAAAATAAAATCGAGCAAGAAGAACTGACCAGCAATGTCGTGACCTTATTGACCCAAGTGGAAGTGGCAGCGGATGATCCCGCGTTTGAAAAGCCAACGAAGCCGATCGGCTTGTTCTACTCAGAAGAAGAAGCAAAAAAGATGGCTGAGGAAAAGCATTGGGTGATGGAAGAAGATGCTGGACGTGGGTACCGTCGCGTCGTGCCATCTCCACAACCTGTGACGATCCACGGCGTGGAATCAATGGTTCATTTATTGAATCAAAATACCATCGTGATCGCTGGTGGTGGCGGAGGGATTCCAGTCGTAAAACAAGCGGAAGGCTTGAAAGGGATCGAAGCAGTCATCGATAAAGACCGAACCGGAAAGAAATTGGCAGAACAAGTGGATGCCGATGTATTTATGATGCTGACCGACGTCAACAACGTTTATATCAATTACGGAACACCGGAGCAAGAAAAATTAACGGGCTTATCCGTAAGTGAAGCGCAAGCATATTTTGATGCGGGGCATTTTGCAGAAGGTAGTATGGGGCCGAAAATGGAAGCGGCGATTGCGTTTGCCAAACAAGGAAAGACAGCAATCATCTGCTCATTGGAAGAAGCGGACTTAGCATTGTTAGGTGAAGCAGGCACAAGGATCGCTGGGTAACACCAGCGATCCAACTGCTTGATTCGCCTATTAGTCGCCTTCTTCGGACAGCTCAAGGGCTAAACGCAAATCCAGGCTGATGCTAGGATCATGCACGTTTTTTCCTAGTAGCTTTTGACACTGTTCGATGCGGTATTTGATCGTGTTGCGATGAACGAACAAGGCTTTGGCGGTGCGGGTGATCTCACATTGATAATCCAAGTAAGCTCGTAAGGTTTTGCGCAATTCGATGGTGGCATCTTCTTGCGGAAACGCCAATTCTTTAAGAATCGTACGGCAGAAATAATGGATATCTTCAGGACTCATTTTTTCAAATAGACTCCGCATTCCCCGTTGATGGTAGAAAGAGACGATGGACGAATCATGTTGGCCTCTTCGTTCTTCATAAGCAGTCTTTGCTTCGATGTAGGAGCTGGCTAAATCATTGATACTTTCACAGATACTCCCTACCCCAAAGGCCATTCGAAATGGCAACCGATTGGTCAAAGCATTGGCGGTCTCGATCAAATGGTCTTCTAAGGCGTCACACTTGTGCTGCACGAAAATCGCAAAGTGATTGCTGCCCTTTAAGCGAAAGAGACAAACATCTTTGATGCGATAAGGCAGTTGTTCACTAAACCACTGATAAACCAAGTCACTTTCTTCTTTTAAGTATTTGTCTTTGCCTTTGGTTTCTTTGGTTGGTTCGCAGGCACCATAGATGACACGATAATGGCGGGCTTTGACTAACCCGTAAGTCTTTCCGAGATCTAACCAATCCTTTTGTTCTTGCTTGGTGGATTGCTGGTATTCGATCATCCGTGTTAAAAAGTCACTTTTTAAATCTTCAAAAGATTCTTGCACTTTTTGGTTTTTGTAGAGCATAAATGACAAGACCAGTGCTGCTTGTTCCAGCGCAAAATCCGAGACAGGATAAGGAATTGCCTCAGGATTCAAAATGACTAAATAATGCGGGAAATAAGTGGAGGTTTCAATGGCATAATAAGAAATTTGTGACGTTTTTTCATGGAGATCTTTGATAGGGATCGCCCCGCTTTTTTCACCAGTAAAAACCCCTTTCGTTTGTCCTAATTGATGGATGTAGTACTCCGCGGGTTTTGACATGCGGGTGAAATGCTTGGAGTGGGCAATCACTTGTTTAAAAGGATTCAACAAAATGATCGGTGTATTGACCATTTGGCCAAAATCAGCGATAAAGCGAGCGATGCTGACATCCTTCATCAAGGAAGCAGAGAACCGTTTTTGGATATCTAAGGCATAACTCAACTGCTCGGTTTTGGTGTTCCATAGTAAATTCAAAAGCTGGTGCATCAAACGACCTAGCGGCATCGTGGCAGGTACTTCTACGATGGGGAAACCTAAACTATCGGCGTAGGCGATGACTTCAGGATCGATGACATCCAAAAAACGACCAATCTTGATGCCTAATCCAGCGGCATTTTTGGCTACGAGAGAATCGATCAGCTCTAGAAGCGCTCCTTGATTATCTTTATAAACCATCGCCGTGCTTAAGATAAAGGTATGCTCAGGAATATAGTGGGCGATATCGGGGGTCTCGGTGATTTCGATACTGTCGACGGGAATTTCCGCGGTAATGGGACCTGTCAACAAACGCAAATTGGAAAAGCGTGGTGTAGCAAGCAATTCAGCAACTAACTTCATAGAGAAACTCCTTTTAGAATTGAACAAAACAAACAAAAACATGTCCTTTTTTAGCTTTATTGTACAACAAACTTGGAAACGTTGACAAGACGATGGACAGTGAAATCAAAAAGAGAAATGAGGGGAAAAGATGTATAAAGAGTTAACGATCGCACAACGTACGATCATGACACCTGGGCCTGTAGAAGCCCATCCTGCTGTTCTACAAGCAATGACCAATCGCATTTTGGGGCAGTTTGATCCGAATTTTTTGGTGATCATGGATGAGGTCAAAGAAATGATCAAACAACCGTTTGGAACCAAAAACAAAGAGGCATTTGCCATTGACGGGACTTCCCGAGCTGGTTTAGAAGCGGCGCTGATCGCTTTGATCGAACCAGGGGACAAAGTCTTGATCCCAGCCTATGGGCGCTTTGCTTTCTTACTGGGAGAAATCTGTGAACGTGCTCAAGCACAAGTCAAATATGTAGAAAAAGAGTGGACGGCTCCTTTTGCACCCGCAGAGGTCATCAAAGAAATCGACGCATTTCAACCCAAGATCGTGGCGATGGTCCACGGGGAAACCGCCAATGGGCAAATGCAGCCGTTAGCAGAAATCGGGCAGTATTGTCGCGCAAAAGATATTTTCTTTGTCGTTGACATGGTGGCGACTTATGGTGGCGTGGCCCTGTCAGTCGATGATTGGTGTGTCGATTTGGCAATTGCGGGTACACAGAAGTGTTTAAGTGTGCCGTCTGGTCTTTCATTAGTGACCTACAACGAGCGAGTCGAAGCCGTCCTTAATGCTCGTTACCAAAAAGAATTAGGCTTGAGTAAAACGGATCGAAACAAGCGGCACATTATGAGCAATTACCTGGATTTGAGTCAACTGCAACGCTATTGGAATAAAGAGCGAATCAACCATCACACAGAAGCGACGAGTATGATCTATGCGCTTCATGAAGGATTACGGATGCTGCTAAACGAAGGCCTTGATGCAGCCTACCAACGTCATTTGACGAATGAAGGCGCGTTGGTCGCTGGACTGGAGGCAATGGGGCTGTCGATTTATGGCGAAAAAGCAACCAAAATGCCGACAGTTACCCCCATCTTTATTCCAAAAGGTGTTGATGGCGAAGCTGTCCGAGAAGAGATGCTTCACTCCTTTGGTGTAGAGATCGCTAGTTCATTTGGTGATCTAAAAGGAAAAATCTGGCGGATTGGAAATATGGGCTACAGCAGCCGCAAAGAAAATATTTTACATGTCCTAGCCGCGTTAGAAGGGGCACTATTGTACCAGCAAGCACCAATTTCTGCTGGCAAAGCGCTCATCGCTGCGTTAAATTACTACCAAAAAACGACTTAAATTTTTAGCACAAATGCACAACGACTGAAAGCGCTTTGTGAAAAATGACAAATGCAATCGTCGGCAAAAAAACGTACACTAAGACTATCTTAAAGCGCTTTCGTTGGCGTGCTTCACAAACTTTACTTGTGTAACTGATGGAGGGAAAAAATGGAAATCAATAAAGAACGTGGTGGGCTTGCCTACTGGAAACAAATTATTATCTTAATGTGTTCAGGCTGGGTCACTATCTGGATTTATCGTGCTGCGTTATCACCGGTCTATCCGCAAATCAATGAGTCACTTGGCGGCAATATTTCTGATACAGCATTAGGATCGATCGCCAGCTTTTACTTTTTCGGCTATGTGATCATGCAGATCCCTGCCGGCTTTTTAGTGGATAAGATTGGGAAGAAAACAGTTCTGCTTCCGGGATTTGTGGTATTTGCACTGGCAGCTTTACTGATTTCACAAGCCTCTTCAATCTCCATGATCTATACCGGTAGCTTTTTAGCAGGGATCGGCTGTGGGTCATTTTATGGTTCCGCGTATTCTTTGACCTCACAGAACATTCCGAAAGAAAAGAAGAGCTTCTCAACAGCGATCGTCAATAGTGGTTCTGCCGTTGGTTCAGGGTTTGGGATGATCTTATCAAGCTTTATCGTTATTCAGATGAACATGCCTTGGCAAACAATGATGTATTTATCCGCTTTCTTGATCGTTTGTATGACGATCGCTTTTGCATTGGTGATCCGCAGCAACAAAGAAGACGTGGCTTTCTTGGAGAGCCAAGCAGCAGCTGAAGAAGAAACAACGGATCAGCCGAAAGAAAAAGTTTCCCTTTCGACCTTGTTCTCACTGCGGATGCTCTTTACTTATGTGTTATATTTTGCGACGTGTTATGCCTACTATATGACGGTTACTTGGCTACCAAACTTCTTAGGAACAGAACGAGGCTTCCAAGGAGTCGCGATCGGTTTCTCTTCTTCATTAGTAGCATTTGCTTCCATTCCTGGGGCATTGTTCTTTAGCCGCTTGGCAGACAAATACATGCACAAAAAAGTAACTTTTATCGTTATTTTAGAAGTATTGGCGGCGTTGATGTTATTAGTAACGGTGCAAGCGACAAATTCGACCTTCTTAATGATCGCGTTGATCTTGTACGGGTTCCTTGGGAAATTAGCGGTTGAACCAATCATCATTTCTTGGCTAGGGGAAAATGCACCCAAAGTTGGGGTCGGTACGACATTAGGGGTCTTCAACTTTTTCGGCATGATGTCTTCCGTTATCGCACCAACATTGACCGGATCGATCTCGGATGCAACAGGGTCAAAAGTAATGGGCTTTTATATCG
Organism: Enterococcus sp. B2E4; assembly: GCF_030499455.1. NCBI lineage: Bacteria > Bacillati > Bacillota > Bacilli > Lactobacillales > Enterococcaceae > Enterococcus > Enterococcus sp. B2E4. Next base: position 566,471 of record NZ_JAUKPK010000001.1, on the reverse strand, counting down.
CAATTATTTTGTTGATCGGTGGTACATTCTTATTCTTGACTGTAAACTCTAAGAAAACAGCCAAGTAGAAAAGTGAGGCAAAACAGATGAAAAAACGATCCTTAAAAATCAGTTTGACCAACCAAATCATGATTGCAACGGTATTGGGGATTTTTTGGGGCGTTTCCTTTCCCGGGTTAGGTGATCAAATGCAGCTAGTCGGGGACTTCTTCTTGCGACTGATTCAAATGTCTGTGGTCGTGCTGGTCATGGGCTCGGTGATTGAAGCGGTGGGAGGACTTGATCCAAAAGAATTAGGTGGGATCGGCGGGAAAGTCTTCCTCTGGTTTACTGGATCGACCCTCGTCGCCGCTATTTTCGGTCTCTTGTTCGCCTTGATCCTCAAGCCTGGCGCCGGCCTTGATCAGTCCCTGCTGCAAAGTACAGAAACCGCATTAAGTACCAGCAGCATGGAAGAAGTCATCTTAAACTTTGTTCCACTGAACATTATTCAAGCCATGGTGGAGCAGAATATGATCCAAGTGATTATTTTTTCGCTCTTCTTTGGCCTTGCCTTGAGCTTGATCAAGCATGAAAAAAAGAATCAGTTGTTTCTAGATATGATCAGCAGTTTTAATAATATTTTGATAAAAATGGTCAGCATGATCATGAAGTTGGCGCCGATCGGGATTTTCGGCCTTGTTGCTTCCTTAGTAGAAGATACCGGTATTCGTGTGTTGGGAATGTTAGCCAGTTTTTTATTGACGTTAGCAGCAGCATCTTTGCTCTTTTTGTTTCTTTGGTTTCTCTTGACGTCACTCTATTGCAAAGTTTCCTTGTTTCGTTTGATAAAGAACATGTGGCGACTCTCGGTGATTTCCTTTACGACCACCTCTTCTGCTGTTTCATTGCCGTTTCAAATCGAAGATGGCAAAGAACGATTTGGGATCAGTGATCGAATCAATAAGCTCGTGATGCCTCTGGGCATGACCTTAAATAGCAATGGGCTCTCCTTATTTTTAGCCCTGGCAATCATAACCGTTGCTCAGGCGTACCAGATCCAATTGAGCTGGGGGGATCTTTTGCAAGTGGTCTTGTTGTCCTCGTTGGCATGCTTGGGAACGATCGTCGTTCCAGGCGGCGGATTAGTCACACTGGCTACGGTTTTACCTATGTTAGGACTGCCTAATGAAAGCATCGCCTTACTGGCTGGGATCGATTGGTTTTCTGGGATGTTTCGGACCCTCTTGAATGTTGACCCTGACGTCACGGTGGCGTTGATCGTTGCTCATGATGAAGGAGAACTGGATCATGCAGTCTTCAATGGTGAAAAAGCCTCGGTTAAATTAGCAGAAAAAATCACCGATGGCGTATAAGACCAATCATTCTTGTGATGAAACTTTACTCTTTTTTGAAAACGTGTTACGATTGATTCGTTGATAGACGAAAGAAGCTTCCTGAAATACCGTAAACGGTAAACAGTAGCGGCTGATTTTCCGCTCGTCATTCAACAGACAACTACGATAAAAAGAGGAGGAAAAAACATGACAGCATCGATGAAATTGTGGATTGACCTTTTGAATAGCTAATTTAAATCTATTTCAAAAGTCTAGGCAATCGTGATTTCAAGGGATGAGTGTCCTCTTTTTTCCAATTTCTTATTAAAATCAGGGTATAGCGGTAGGCTATGCCCTTTTTTTGTGCTTGCGTTTTCCTAGACGGGAAGGACAGACTGATGGAACAATTAAGTGTAAAAATAAACAATCTAATCAAAAATTATGGGTCCAAAGAAGTACTGAACATTGAAGAACTGAGCACCTATCAAACGGATCGTATCGGGATCGTGGGAGCAAACGGGCAAGGCAAGTCTACCTTGCTGAAATTGATTGCGGGAGTCGTCGATCCTGATTCAGGAACGATCCAAAAAGAAAATTCGTTTCACTATTTCCCGCAAATCGCTGAGGTGACTGAAAAGACGGAGGCCCTTGACTGGGCGCTGTTCGGTCGTTTTTCGATCCCAACAAATGAATTGGCGACACTAAGCGGCGGGGAGGAGACCAAATACCGGTTGGCACAAACGTTATCTTCCTATCAGTTAGGACTTTTGCTCGATGAGCCAACGACCCATTTGGACCAGCAAGGAATTCAAGTCTTGATTGAGGAATTGCAGTATTATTATGGCACCCTGATCGTGGTCAGTCATGATCGGTATCTATTGAATCAGCTGGCAACGAAAATCTGGGAAGTCGATCAAGGAAAAGTCACCGAGTATGCTGGCAATTATGACAGTTACCGACAGCAAAAAGAGCAAGCGGCACAGCGTATTGCCTGGGAGGCTGCGCAGTATCAGCAACAAAAACAGCAGTTGACCCAAGCAATCCAAAAGAAAAAAGAACAAGCGATCAAGAGTAGTCGCATTTCTGAAAAAAAGCGACAGCAGAACATCCGACCAGACCGTTTGTCGTCATCAAAACAAAAAGACACGGTGCAAAAGTCATTGCAAAAAACAGTCAAAGCCATGGAAAGCCGCTTGGATCAGTTGGAAGAAGTGAAGGGCGTCGCCCGGCAGCAGGTGATTCGTTTTCCAGTAGTCCCTGCAGTGGAGCTGCATAATAAACGACCGATTCGTGGGGAGCAAGTAACCATTCAAAGAGGGGCGAAACGTTTGCTAGACAGCAGCAGTTTCCAGTTTGCTGCCGGGAAGAAAATCGCTATCGTGGGTCCGAACGGTTCGGGAAAGTCGACTTTACTAAAAGAAATCATCGCAGGCGGAGAGGGAATCTATGTATCACCGAAAATCGTCTTTGCGGTCTACGAGCAAATGGGCTATCGAAAAAACAGCACCACACCGCTTTTGACGGAATTGATGGCTCAAACAGACTATCAGGAACCACTGGTCCGCAGTATTTTACACAATCTGGGATTTAGCCAGATTGACGTGATGAAGCCAGTCAATGTGCTAAGCGGCGGAGAAGCGACACGGGTCGAGCTCGCACGCATCTTTACTCAACCTGCCAATGTTTTGATACTTGATGAACCGACGAACTTTATTGATCTGCCGACAATCACCGTCTTGGAACAATTGATTCGCAGCTATCGAGGCATGGTTTTGTTCACATCTCACGATCAAGCGTTTATCGATGCCGTCGCGGATGATGTGTATCAAATCGATCATGGAAAATTAACATTGGTTTCCAGTAACTAGCAGCATTGTCGCTTTTATACCTGTATAAAGAAAAACAGCGCGGGAAAGGAAGCGACCGCCCAACGTTCGATCAACAATCGGCCGTTGAGCGGTCACTACAAAACCCGTGCTGTTTTTTTCGCAATCATCGGTATCGCCTAGCTGTTGCTACATCGCTTAATAAATCTTTTTCGTAAAGTATTTTAAGATCAGGGGAGAGATCAAGGTACTCAACAAGACAACGATCACCAAAGGGGAATACAATGCGGACGAAATCAATTGGTTTTGTTGACCAATCTGCAAAATGATCAATGCCATTTCACCTCGGGAAATCATTCCAGCTCCCACCATCCAAGCACTGTTGTTCGAGAATTTCGCGATTTTCGCCCCGACATAGCCGCCGACCAGTTTGGTCAAGATCGCGACCACGGTAAAGGCAAGAATAAAGAATAATTGCTCATTTAAGCGGGAAAAATCAACTTCTAAGCCAACGCTGACAAAGAACACCGGAATGAAGACGGCGTAACCTAATGCTTCGACACTGTGTTCCACTTCCTCACGAACCTTCGTTTGACTGACAGCGATCCCTGCGAAGAAGGCACCAATGACAGAGCTTAACCCAACGAGGTCAGCAAGATACGCCATTCCTAAGCAGATGATCAGTGACATGATGATCACCGCGGAATTTGCAAATAGCTTTTCTGCAAGTGCCAATAAGAACGGAGCGATCCATTTCACTAATAGAAAAATCAACACAAAATAAATCAATTCTACCAATAAGGTGACCGGCAGTGGTGTTGCTTGGCTGCTTTCGCCGCCTAAAAAGGAAAGGCTAAGACTCAAAACCAACACGACCAAAATATCATCCACGACGGAAGCACCAAGAATCGTCGACCCTTCTTTCGTATTCACCACATTCAACTCTTTCAATACTTCGACAGAAATACTGACTGAGGTGGCAGCTAATACGATCCCGAAAAAGAACGCTTCTGTGGGACTGCTTTGAAAACCGACCCCCGTGGCATACCCGAAGAGCATTGGGAACACGATCCCCAAAAGGGCAACGAGCATCCCAGGACGAAAATAGCGTTTCAATAAAGAAATATCACTTTCCAGTCCCGCTAAAAACATCAGCAAAATAACACCAATCTCTGAAAAATCATGAACCAGAATATCTGGATGGACCCAATTGAGTCCTGCGCCTCCTAATAAAACCCCTGCTAACAACTGCCCGATAACAGCAGGAACGCCCATCCGCCTCGCCAGATGCGAGAAGAGGGTCGTCGTGATTAGGATCAAACACAAAATCCCGACAAAATGCATAAAACCTCATCCTTCTTTCCTATAACATACTCCCCTTTAGTATAGCATTCTCTCTTGAATTGAGCCTGTATCAAGCCTTTTTTATTAAAAGAGTTTCATTAAACCGCACGTTTTTTGAGATAAGGAGGAAGCGAAGGCAATCAGAGTTTTTCTGTGTACTCGTCGAAATAAAAAAACATTATTTTCACTTTACTTGTATCAAATTATTGTTTGAGCCAACGGGCGAGCTGCTGAAACACCATTTGGACTTGCGGCTCCTCGACGTTTTTCAAAAAGTCGTGGGGCAAATCATAGACAGGGACAAATTTGCTTTTAGGCACTTTCTTCAAGCCTTTGCTGTAACGAAAAGGAACTTCCTCATCGGTACTGCTGGCACTGCTGAAAATTGGAGGAAATTGAGCAAGCAGCTCAGGATCAATGGCATAGTCAGAAAGAGCTTCAGCTGTTAGACCATAGATCGTGGTGAGTTCTTGCTGTTGAACCCAATAAACATAAGGCAAATAGCGCTGAAACTGCGGATCATCCCAAACGATCTCGGTTTGATCCAAAGAAGGGACTTGCTCTTTGCTTAAGAGCGGCTGCTGCAAGACTCGTTTGTTTTCAATAAAAGAAAGATCGGTATACCCATAAAAATTGACCAGTTTTTCAGGCAATCTCTGTTGTTCCTTCAGTAATTGCTGGGTCAGCGCCAGCATCAAATAACCGCCAGCTGAGCGTCCGCACAAACAAAACGGGTTATCTTTAAGCACAGTTGCTTGCAATTCTTGAAAATTTTGCCAGTTCAGCGCCAAAATCTCCGCTAACGAGGAATTGGGCGCCAGTAAATAATCGACTGTGAGGACGCTGTATTGCTGCTCTTGAAATAGTGCGATCAGTGATGCGGGAATGTCTTGACGGGTCCCATAAACAAAACCGCCGCCGTGAAAGTAAATCACGTATTTCTCCGAAGCAGGATAAAGGGACACCGAAGCACCGGTGGTCAATTGCCATTCTTTTTTCATTTTGCTTGACTCCTTTTCTGAAGCTCTAATAAATAGGTGCCGATCTCGTAATTGACTAATTGGATCGGACTTGTCAGATCGATCTCTAGTAGCTGTTCGATTTTGCTTAGCCGATAACGAATCGTTTTGGCATGAAGAAACAAGGTTTCAGCCGTATTTTTGTAATTGCGATTCGTGATAAAAAAGGTATACAGCGTTTTGAACAGCTCTTCATTTTCTTCCGAGAGTTGATACAGCTTGGGGGGAATGCTTTGCTGCAGCTTTTCCAGTTGGTTCTCCTTGATAAAGGAACTAAAGATACCTAAGTCGCTATAGGCAATGATCGGCGCCAAATAAAACTGCCGATTGAAGCGGATCGCATCCAAACACTCTGGCAGGATCTCTTTGATCTGTTCCTTGCGCAAGACTTCGCTGACCACCAAGCAGCCATGTTCATCGGCTAACAGGGCATCATCAAAATGTGTCTGCAGCATCTGTTTCGTCACCTGATGGGCGATCGATTGGAAATTATAGAGGATCACCAAATAATTGTGGTGTTCAAAAAAGACGTGGGGTGTTTTCAACGCCCGTAGCTTGTGCAAAACGACGGACTTACGCTCCTTATCTTTGAAGCTGTTGGAAGCAAAGGCAATGCCTTGGTAGAAATCGTAGCGATCCAGTTGCGCTTCTTCTAACAAAAGATCCAGCTCAGCCAAATTACTAGGAGTGTTTTGTAAGATTGCATCGGCAAGATTGTTCATGCGATTGTAGCGTTCTTTCTTCAACAAATACTCCATTTGGAGGCGTTCATAAATGACGTCGATCACATTTTCAATGATCATGACTTTTGCCTCAGGGATCTGCGAATCTTTCTGATAAACGATCAAGGTACACAGATCATTGTAAGGATTGATGATCTCTACTTTTATGGCAGTCACATATTGATTGTTCTCATGAGAAAATAATTCCAAATATTCGTAGTGGTTCTTGGTAAACTCGATGGTTTTCATGGGTTCTTGTTTGGTCACCACGAAATTCTTAAAGGATTGACCGACGGACACATGCACATCTAAATGGGGGATGCGCAACGAACAAGGCTTTTCGATCAATTGATAGAACTCCTGCATGATCTGATCGAAAGAAGAGTGGTTGCGCTCAACTTTCATGAAGCGCTGGCGAACTTCGTAATAGGTACGCAGCAGCTGGGTTTGGTGATTCAGCAATGGTTCGTAAACCGCTAGCATGATGGCTTCATAGCTGACTTCTTGCTGCACTTTGATCAAAGGGATCTGATAAGCAAAGCTAAGCTCAATCACCCAATCTGGGATCATAGGGATCAAGCGATCCACTTTGATCACTAAACCGCTGACACCGATTTGCTGCATTTTTTCAAAAAAAACACGCAGTTCCTCAGGGGATTGGTCTTTGAAGGCATAAAAAGAAGTCAAAATCAATTGATGGGCTTTGCTCCACTTCTCAATGTCCATCGCTTCCAGCACCATGACGGAACCAACGGAATTTGTTAAACCAATGGAGCCAGTCAGTACTTTACTTTTTTCAAAAAGCGGCAGTTCAACCAATTCTTTTAATTTCATAAAATGCTCCTTTTTTCTCTTTTGGATAAAAAGTATAGCATTTTTTTAGAACTTTATCCAATGAAAACGCAAACAAGGATCGTTAGAATGAGAGTATAAGAAAAGGAGGAGAACAAATGCTGCACACAGTAATCTTAAAGAATAACTACCAAGATTCCATTAACTTAATGCTGCTGACGAATACGATCAATGATCTAGGCGATGTCGAAATGAGTCAAATCATGATGGGGACGGATGCAAACAAAGACATATTAAATAACACTGGCTTGCTTTCTGAAGAGGCTGAAGGTGCTTCACCCAACGATATGATGATCGTAGTCGATAGCCAAAACGAACAGATCATGGATCAAGTAATGCCAGCGATCGATTCATTTTTAGCTGATCTTTCAGCAAAAGATCAAGGCAAAGAAACGCCAGCGGCGGCTTCATGGCAAGAAGCCTTGAGCGCAATGCCAGATGCCAATGTTGCATTATTTAGTATTCCTGGGGAATATGGCGCAGCCGAGATGGAAAAAGCCTTGAAAAATGACTTGCATGTTTTCTCGTTTACGGACAATGTTGCTATCGAAGATGAAGTTCGTTTGAAAAAGCTGGCTCATGAAAAAGGTTTATTGATGATGGGGCCTGACTGTGGGACCGGTATTATTTCCAGCATTCCGATTGCCTTCACGAATGTCGTGGCACCAGGAAATATCGGCGTCGTTGGTGCCTCTGGTACGGGGATTCAAGAAGTGACGACGATCATTGACCGATTAGGCGGTGGTGTCGTTCATGCCATCGGGACCGGCGGACGTGACTTAAGCGACAAAGTTGGGGCGATCACTGTCAAAGATGCCATCGTTGCTTTAGAAAATCATGAACCGACAGATGTGATTTGCGTGATCTCGAAACCACCTGCAAAAGAAGTGCGGGATGAAGTCGTTCAATTGCTGCAAAGTATCAGCAAACCAGTGGTAGCGATTTTCTTAGGAGAAAAACCAGAAGCCCATGAAGGAAAAGTCTATTTGGCACATACTCTGGAAGAAACAGCGCGCATCGCTGTTGATCTTGCCAATGAAGAACCCGTCAAAGCGAACTATTTTGAACGCGTGGCAACCCCAGATGTGCCCAAACTCGCTGAAGACAAAGTGGTCAAAGGTCTTTATTCTGGCGGTACATTAGCTGCCGAAGCAGGAATGCTGATCTCCGAAGCCTTGAATCTAGAAGGCCTTGTAAAACAAGAAGGCTATATCTTGCATTCCCACGGCTATGATGTGATCGACCTTGGTGATGATATCTATACCCAAGGCAAACCGCACCCAATGATCGATCCTGAAGTGCGCATCAAAAAAATCGAAGACTATGCGCAAGATGAGCAAACCGGGGTCATTTTATTTGATGTGGTGTTAGGTTACGGCGCACATGCAGATATGGTAGGTGCACTGTTACCAGCCATCGAAGCTGCACAGCAAACAGCCCAAGCAGCTGATCGCGCGCTATACTTTGTTGCTACCGTCTGCGGAACTGAAAAAGATCCGCAAAACTATCAAGAAGCAGTCAACCGTTTGAAAGCAACTGGCGTCTATGTGGCACCAAGCAATGCTCAAGCAGTGCAATTAGCCCTCGCCTTAAAAGGGGCGACTCTTTCTGAAGCAGACAAAGCGGTCAATGATTATACTGGTAGCAAAGTTGAGGTGCCGACAGTTAGCGAGAAAGTGATGGAGCTGTTGACCACCAAACCACAGATCATCAATGTTGGCTTGCAAAGCTTCAATGAATCGATCCTGCAATATGGCGGGAAAACAGAACAATTTAACTGGCGTCCTCGTGCCAACGGCAACAAGAAAATGATCCGTATTTTAGACGCGTTAGAAGAATTTGACGAAAAAATCACAGCTGAAAACCAAGCAGTGACGGATAAAATCAAAAATGCCCAACCATTCTTGATTGATGTCGTTCCAGCTAAATCAGTGATTGCTGAATTAAACGAAAGCCAGAAAACCTTGCTGCATGCAGGACCGCCGATCCAATGGTCGGAAATGACGGGACCGATGCAAGGGTCTTGTATCGGCGCTGCCTTGTTTGAACGCTGGGCGAAGGATGAAGACGAAGCCCGACGCTTACTCGAAAGTGGGGAAGTCCGCTTTATGCCATGTCACCATGTCCAGGCAGTTGGACCAATGGGGGGAATCACTTCTGGGAATATGCCTGTCTTTGTGGTTGAAAACCGCCTTGTCGGCAACAAAGCCTACTGTATTTTGAACGAAGGGATCGGTAAAGTCTTACGATTTGGTGCCTATTCACAAGAAGTCATCGATCGTTTGGATTGGATCAAAGACGTCTTAGGACCAACCATTGCCAAGGCATTACAATTAACAGAAGAAGGCATCAACTTGAATGTATTGATTGCCCGGTCGATCACAATGGGGGATGAATTCCATCAACGAAATATTGCAGCATCATTGAACTTTTTGAAAGAGATCGCGCCGTTGATCATCCAAACAGAGATCGATGAAAAGCAAAAATATGAAGTGATCAAGTTCTTAGCAGATACCGATCAGTTCTTCTTGAATATCATGATGGCAACCGGGAAAGCCATCGTTGACGGTGCCCGTGTCGATGCCAAAGGAACGATCGTGACCACCATGACGAGAAACGGTGTTAACTTTGGGGTTCGTGTCGCCCAAACAGAAGACCAATGGCATACTGCACCAGTCAATACGCCGAAAGGTTTGTACTTTACTGGGTTTACCGAAGCAGATGGCAATCCTGATATTGGGGACAGTGCCATTACTGAAACCGTCGGTGTCGGAGCAATGGCGATGGTAGCCGCACCAGGGGTAACACGCTTTGTCGGCGCTGGTGGCTTTGAAGATGCGCTGGAAACTTCCAACGAAATGGCAAAAATCTGTTTCGGTCATAATCCGACCTTCTCGATCCCAACATGGGACTTCCAAGGGACTTGTTTGGGGATCGACATCCGTAAAGTCGTTGAAACAGGCATCACCCCAATCATTAATACTGGGATTGCCCATAAAGAAGCAGGTGTCGGTCAAGTCGGCGCAGGCACGGTGCGTGCACCGTTAGGCTGTTTTGAAAATGCCTTGACGGCTTATGCGAAGGATCTGGGGATCGAAGTTGACTGAGAAAATCAAAATCAGTGATTATCTAGACCCACTGCAACGATTCGGTCGTACCGGTCGGGTGCATAGCGTGTTTGATCGTTCATTCAATGTGATGATCGGGCAGCAGCTGGTCAATATCAACAACTATCGCAACTATTTAACTGGCTTCGGCGTCTTTTTACCCGATGCATTGTTTGAACAAGTCCTACCTTTGATCGAAGTCGGCAATCGCGTGCAAGTCCGAGAGCATGGTCTGACCTTTTACAGCACAAAAGGAACATTTTCTCTTTCATTAGAGGAGAAAGAATTGGTTTCGCTGCAGGTGAAGGAGTTATCCTTCACCTCTGCGGAATTGCAGCTTTTGAAAGAAATACTGCTTCAACAAGAACTAGAAACCAAGATTGGGTTGCCAGAAGATGAGAAAACCCAAGCAGTGTTTGCGGCATTGCGGCAGTCTGTCTCAGATTGGGAACCAATCATTGACCACCTGATTGGTCGCGGCAAAGGATTGACACCTAGCGGCGATGATCTTCTCGTTGCCTATCAAGCGATGCTCTATGCCTTGCAGCAGCCAGAAGCCGAAACGTTAGCGCAAGCATTGGCAAAACCGCTGTCTACGACGGATGTCAGCCTTGCATATATTCAAAGTGCCAGTCAAGGGTATGTCAATTCGGTAATGCTGCAATTATTCCAAGACGTAAAAAGCAAAAACCCACAGGTGCTGGAAAACGACGTGCAGCAGCTGATGTCCATCGGTCATTCGTCAGGCAAAGATCTTAGCTTTGGGTTGTTGTTAGCGTTGGAGTCATTGTCACTTGAGGAAAAAGAATAGAAAAGGGGAGAAATCATGGAAATCAGTAACCAGAAAGATGCGGTCAAAGTAAGCAATTCTTACTGGAAAAAAGTCGTTGCTATTTTCTTTGTCGGCTGGATTTTAATGTACGCCACACGGACGATCTTCAATCCAATCATGGGTGTGATCGGTGAAGAATTCAATTTAAGTAACACACAACTAGGACTTGCCAATAGTATTTTCTTTTTGACTTATGCCGTTGCGCAAATTCCTTTTGGGATCATCGGCGACAAAATCGGTCGCAAATTAGTGATCGCTCTAGGCTTTGTTTTATTGGCGGTGACTACGTACTTCAGTGGGCTAGCCACAAGCTTTGTTTTGTTTTTAGTGATTCGTGCCATTGCAGGGATTGGTCAAGGTGCCTATTACGGTCCGCAATACGCATTGTCTACCGAAGCGATTCCCGACAACAAACGAACCGTCGGAAATGCCATTATCAACAGTGGGATGGCGTTTGGAACGTCTGGTGGGTACTTGCTTTCTAGTAAATTAGTCTTGGATAACGGGGGCCATTGGAGCCAACCCTTCTTCCTAATGGCAATTCCGACCTTGATCGCCGGTGTCTTGTTCTATTTTGTTTTGAAAGAAAAAGTGATTCGTCCAGAAGATGAAGGACAAGAAATAAAAGAAGAAGGGCCGAAAGAAAAGATTTCCTTGAAGCAGATTTTTTCAAACCGCAATCTCGTGGCAGCCTTTGTTCTATGCTTTACCAGCATTTATGCAAACTTTGTGATCATTACTTGGCTGCCGCAATTCTTGATTGCCGAGCGTGGCTTTGAAGGGGCGAGTGTCGGCTTTATTGCTTCCTTAGTCCCATGGGCATCAATTCCAGGTGCGTTGATTTTTGCTCGATTGAATGATAAAACAGGCGCAACGAAAAAATTAGTCTATTTATTGGTCCCATTGGCGACCCTTTCCGTATTTGCCATTGCCTTTGTAACGGATCGTACCTTATTGATCACTGTTTTGATTTTGTATGGATTGACTGGCAAGCTGGCGCTTGATCCAATCGTCGTGACCTTTGTGACGAAAAACGCACCAAAAGGCGCCTTAGGAACGACCTTGAGTGCCTATAATTTTATCGGGATGTCGGGGTCGATCTTAGCACCTTATGTTACTGGCTTTTTAGCCGATTCTTTAGGATCGATGCAGGTCGGGTTTTACCTGTCTTGTCTATTACTGCTGATCGGATTAGGTGTTTTTGCCGTATTAGCAAAGGAAAATCAGAAGGAGAGCATAAAATGAGTTTGAATGTGATCGCGTTAGGCGGCAATGCTATTTTAGATAAAGACCCTAGTGATGAAGGACAAAAAGCAGTTGTTGCGCAAGCAGCACGTTATATTGCCGATTTTGTCGAAAAAGGGGAAAAAGTCATTGTTTGTCACGGCAATGGACCACAAGTCGGCAACTTACTGTTGCAGCAAAAAGCAGGGGAAAGTGAAAAAAATCCCCAATTGAAATTAGACAGCTGCGTGGCGATGACCCAAGGAAGTATCGGTTATTGGCTGCAAAATGCCTTGATCAATGAGTTTGCCACACGTCAAGCACATCCTTCGGTGATCTCATTAGTCACCCAAGTTCGTGTCGATCCAGCAGATCCATCCTTTGAGAAACCTTCCAAACCAGTCGGACCTTTTTATAGTGAAGAGGAAGCCAATGCTGCGATGGCAGCCAATGGCGGGGTATATCAAGAAGATGCTGGGCGTGGTTACCGGAAAGTGGTTCCATCCCCGAAACCGCAAGAAATCGTTGAAAAAGAAGCCATCAAAACATTGGTCGATGCTGGTGTGATCACGATTTGCGCCGGTGGTGGTGGCGTACCTGTCGTTCGCAACGACAATGGGTTTACTGGCGTGGAAGCCGTCAACGACAAGGACTTTACCGCTAGTGTCTTAGCAAAAGACGTGCAGGCCGATCGCCTGATCATTTTGACTGGTGTCGACAATATCTACATCAATTACAACCAGCCGAATCAGCAAGCCTTAGGGGAAATCAGTGTGGCACAAGCCAAGGGCTACATCGAGGAAGGCCATTTTGCAGCGGGTAGTATGTTGCCAAAAATAGAAGCTGCGATTGATTTTGTCGAAGAAGATGCAGCCAGAACCGCGATTATTACCTCAATCGAAAAGTTAGCTGAACTGGATCAGCATACAGGAACCATACTTCGAAAATAAAGAGGGGATCAAAGTGAAAGCAAAAAAACTACCGATGGTGACGCAGATCGTTATTGCCGTTCTTCTAGGGATTCTTTGCGGTTTGTTCTTTGGGCAAGCCGCTTCGTTCCTAAAAATTTTGGGCGATCTTTTCTTGCGTCTGATGCAAATGGCGATCCCATTATTGATCGTTGGCCAAATCATTCAAGCAGTTGGGGGGATTGCCCCGAAAGAACTCACTCGTTTGGGTGGAAAAACGATCGCTGTCTTTGGGATTTCCTCCTTATTCGCTGCTGCATGGGGCGTGCTGATGGCGCTCTTCTTTGCTCCAGGCAAAGGGATCGACTTTTCACAAGCTGCCGGCGAACCTCTGCAAGCACAAGAAATTTCTATATCAGAGACAGTGATCAACTTTATTCCCACGAATATTTTCGATGCGTTGAGTAAAGGGTCAATTATTCAAATCATCGTTTTTGGGTTATTTTTTGGTGTTGCCCTCAATCGCTTTGTGCAAAAGAAACCTGAGTCAGCTCTTTATGGGCTGATCGTGGATCTGAATGAGGTCGTCATTGCCATCATTCGTTACGTGATGATCGTGGCACCAATCGGTATTTTTGCTTTGATCGCTTCAACGATCAGCTCCCTGGGCTTGCAGATCATTTTGCCATTAGGCAGCTATTTGCTCGTCTACGGTCTAGCCACCGTCACGTTCCTTGGGCTGTGGCTAGTCTTGTTGACCGTGTATTGTCGGATCAATCCGTTACGATTGATCAAAAATATGAAAAATATGTCGGTCATGGCATTGGCGACAACCTCCTCTGCCATCACGCTGCCGATCGCTATGGAAGAATCCCAGAATAAATTAGGACTCAGTAGCCGCATCACCAATTTGGTATTGCCGTTAGGGATGTCTTTGAACAGCAATGGGTCAGCGATGCATATGGCGATTACAGTCATGACGATCGCCCAAATGTATCAAATCAACTTTGACGGGATCCAAATGGTGACGGTAGCTGTAACTGCGACTTTCGTTTCTTTAGCCAATGCAGTTGTTCCCGGAGCGGGGTTAGTTTCCTTGGCAATCATTGTTCCCCAGCTCGGTTTACCAATCGAAAGCATTGCGCTATTTGCTGGTGTCGAATGGTTTGTTGGTATGCTGCGGACGATCTTGAACGTGAACTCAGACGTCTATTCAGCGCTTTTGATCGCTAAGTCTGCTGATGAACTCGATCATCGCGTGTTTAATCAATAAGAGAAGCCGTTGCCAAGCGTGCTTCTCTTTTTCTAAGGAGGAGAAAAGATGGAAGAAATGAGCAGACGATCTCTGCTGGAATTAGAAGCATTGATGAAAAAGAAACTCTTGGCTGCTGGTTTGCCAGAAGCCGCTGCCAGTGAAACAGCGGCGCATTTGACCTTTGCGGATGCGTGCGGGATCCATTCTCATGGTGCCGTGCGGATGGACTACTATGCCGAGCGCTTAGTAAAAGGCGGCATCACGCTAGAACCAAACATGTCTTTTGAAAAAACAGGCGCCGCTACTGGAATTTTTCACGGAGATAACGGCATGGGGCATTATGTGTGCAACGAAGCGATTGCGATCGCCATTCATCTGGCGAAAGAAGCAGGGATCGCTGCAGTAGGAATCGAGCAGACCAGCCATAGCGGGACGATGGCGTATTACGTCAAACAGGCTGCTGAAGCCGACTTAGTGGCGATCGCCATGTGTCAATCGGATCCGATGGCGGTGCCTTTTGGTGGGACCGAAAACTATTTTGGCACCAATCCAATCGCGTTTGCAGCACCACGAGCCAATCATCCGCCGGTGGTTTTTGATATGGCGACAACGGTTCAAGCGTGGGGCAAAATTTTGGACGCTCGCTCGAAGAAGCAGCAGATCCCCGATACTTGGGCCGTAGACGAGCAAGGCTTGCCTACCACCGACCCCTATGCAGTCCAAGGATTATTGCCAATCGCTGGTGCCAAAGGATATGGCTTGATGATGATGGTGGATATTTTAGCTGGCTCGATGTTGGGCTTGGCTTTTGGTAAACAGGTCACCTCCATGTATGCGGATTTGACGGAAAAACGTCGCTTAGGACAATTTCTTCTTGTGATCGATCCGTCTCGTTTTACGGACACCGAAACCTTCAAGCAAAGCGTCGATCAGATGGTGACTGAGCTGCATGCAATCTCGCCAGTAAAAGGGCAATCACAAGTCTACTATCCTGGAGAGATCAGCCAAATACACTTTGAAAAAGCTCAGCAAGAAGGGGTCCTGATCCCCAAAGCGATCATCGATTATCTCGAAAGCGAAACCCTCCATTTTGATCGCTATGGTAGTCAAGATTCCTTTGCTAAATAAAGATTTGCAGAAGACGGTTGGTTCATAGGGGTATTGAACCAACTGTTTTTTTGCTGTGTGGAGCAAAGAGAATTTTTCCGTCAAAAAATCGCAGCTTTTTGACAGGAGCAGACGAATTCTTTGAGTTGGTTCATTTTTTTCAAAGCATTTCTTAAGCCATTCGCCCTTTGATTGCTTGTTTTTTGGAATATGGTAGAATAGGTCGCATAAGTTTAGATCACTCAAGAAATGAGAGAAAAGCGAGGATGCAGCGTGGCAATGAATAAAGTGGTTCTTACTGGGAAAATCGCAGCGATGCCTAGTAAAGAAGCGTTTGATGCGGCGGACGATCAGGGCGTACGTTTTGATCTTGTCATTGTATCTCAATGGCAAAACAGTGAAGAAGTGCATCATGAATGGTTTGCTTGTGTCGTTCATGGGAAACAGGCAGAGACCTTTTTACGGTATACTCAAAAAGGAGCAAGTATCAAAATCAACGGACACTTGCAAGGCTGTCCGTATGAAACAGCAGAAGGGCAAAGATTTTGTGCGGCAGAAGTGGTGGTGGATACCTTTCAAATTTTAGAGTTAGCAGAAGAACCAGCGACGCCTTTTCCTAAAAAGCGACCATCGACACTTGATGAAACGACGCAAACAAAGTCGATCCGCAATGAAAAAGATCCCCTAAAAACACAGATGCTGGAGTTTTTAAAAGACAATCGATTATTTTAATGACGAAACATGCGGAAAGCCACGGCTTCTCGCATGTTTTTTTACGTAGAGAAAGCATTGGCAAAATTCAACTATATCTGACTAGCGGTGTTCTTTATTGCGAATCAAAGAGGCGGTTGAATAGAATGGTGATTGTAATAAATGATCGCGAAAGTGAAAATAGTGTTTCACAAAAAGTGCCGATTGGTTTAGAATAGTTGAAACATATCTTGAGGGAAAAAGTGGCGCTTGCCTTGTTCAACTGCTAGATGCCGCTTTTTTCTGAAAAATTCGTTAATCAGGGAGGGATGTCGATGGGCAAACCAATTATAGGGATCGCTGCGAATGAAGTGCAAGATGCTGGCGATGTGCTGCATCATTTGCCGATCGCCTACACACCATTAGGGTATGTGCGAGCGATCCAGCAAGCGGGCGGACTGCCATTGCTCTTGCCAATCAGTGAACCAGCTATAGCCAAGGACTATGTTTCACAGATCGATAAACTGGTGTTAGCTGGTGGACAAGATGTTTCACCCAAGTTTTATGGGCAGGAGGCCCATCAGGCAACTGGAAGCGGCTTTTTGGCACGGGATGAGTTTGAACTGGCGCTGATCGATGAAGCGCTGCTGCAAAAGAAACCAATTTTTGCGGTTTGTCGGGGGATGCAGCTGGTCAACGTGGCCTTTGGGGGCACGCTGCAGCAAGACATCAGTACCTTCAGTGAGATCATTCATATGCAGGCGCCGATTCCGAAAGAAGTGCCGACCCATGCCATCGCGACGGCTGAAAAAAGCATGTTGGCTCGTGTATACGGTCAAAAAACAAAGGTCAATTCCTTTCATCATCAAGCGGTGGATCGATTGGCTCGTCCATTGCAAAAGACAGCTTGGAGTCCTGATGGCATCATTGAAGGCATTGAACACGTGGATCAGCGCTTGTTGGCGGTTCAATGGCATCCAGACTTTGCCTATGATGCGCTTTTACAAGAACAAGCGGTTTTCAAGTATGTCGTTGATGTGTTGTAAGAAAGAGGGTCACGCAAGGAGGAGAAAAATGAAAAAGAAAATGATTGGTATCACTGCTTTCACAGTATTGGTTTTAAGTGCCTGCAGTACCACGAGTCCCACGACGGATTCTGGACAGCAAGAGGAGCAAGGCGCTGTTGCGCAAGAGATTCAAGTGTCAACCGCGGGCGCCTTATCGACCCTTGATAGCGGGCAATACACGGATGTCAACAGTTCCGATATGATCGGACAAGTGGCAGAAGGGTTATACCGTCTGGATCAAGAGGGGGATCCTGAGCTTGCGATGGCCGCTGAAGAGCCTACGGTATCAGAAGATGGACTGGTTTATACCTTCACCATTCGTGATGCAACATGGAGCAATGGCGATCCTGTTACAGCGGATGATTTTGTCTACGCCTTTCAATATGTTGCCAATCCAGAGAACGGTTCTAGCAGCAGCAATCAAATGGATGTGTTGAAAAATGGCAGTCAAGTACGTCAAGGAGATGCTGAGGTCAGTGAGTTAGGTGCCAAAGCATTGGACCAGCAGACGTTAGAGCTGACATTGGCAAGTCCAATCTCGTATTTGGATCAGATTCTGGTCGGGACACCTTTTATGCCAAAAAACCAAGCGTTTGCTGAAGAAAAAGGTGCCGATTATGGGTTATCAGCGGAAAATTTTGTTGGCAACGGCCCATTCTTGATCGAAGGGTGGAACGGAACCAATGAATCATGGACGTTAACGAAAAATCCTGATTATTGGGATGCTGAGAATGTCCAATTGACCAAGATCGACGTGCAAGTAGTGAAGGAAACGGCAACTGGTGTCAGCCTTTTTGAAACAGGAGAACTGGACTACACCACCTTAACGGATACGTACGCACAGCAATACCAAAACTCAGCTCAAGCCAACTATGTGCCAAAGGCGCTGGTGGGGTATTTAAGTGCCAACCAAAAACGAGAAGTCACAGGCAATGTCAAGGTACGTCAGGCGATTTTACAAGCTATTGACAAAGAGGCATTTGCTGAAAATATCTTAGGTGATGGGTCCACTGCATTAAACGGCTTTGTGCCAAGCAACTTTGCCAAAGATCCTGAAACAGACCAAGATTTTCGTGAAGAAAATGGCGATTTACTGCCGTATGATCTAACAGCCGCACAAGCGCTTTGGGCACAAGCCAAAGAAGAGTTGGGACAAGACGAGATCACTTTGGAACTGTTGTCAGCAGATACAGCAGCAGCCAAGAAAACCATCGAATTTGTCCAAGGACAGTTAGAAACCAATTTGCCTGGATTAACCATCGATGCCAAGTCGATTCCTTTACAAAACCGCTTGGACTTGCAATCCCAAGGTGAATTTGATCTCGTCTTCGGGACTTGGACACCAGATTACGCGGACCCGATCAACTTCTTAGAATTTTATGATTCGACAGGTGGCTTGAATACCTCTGGGTATGCTAGTGAAAGGTACGACCAAGGGTTACAAGAAGCACGGACGACTTTAGCAAACGATCCAGTTGCCCGTTGGGACTTATTGAAAGAACTCGAGAAACAATTGATCGTTGAAGATACAGCCGTCTTGCCGTTATATCAAGGAGCGGTAGCGTATTTGAAAACAGATCGTTTGCAAGGAGTGCAAGTGTTTCCTTTTGGACGAACAGTATCCTATCGCCTAGCATCTGTCTCAGAATAAACAGGAAGTAAGAAAACAGAGGAACTTTTTTTCAACCAAGTGTGCTGACCAAACAACGCTTGTTGAAGTGAGGGGCATCTGTTTTTTTATTTTGCCAAATTCCTTGCAACGCTTAGGATAAACCGAGAATTCGTTTTCAAAAAATAGTTGTAAAAAACGAGAAATTGAGAAACGCCTTTTTAGAAAAGTCAATCTTTTTGAAAAAAAATTAATAAAAATTGTTGCATTCTCAGAAACTTATCTGTAAAGTGTTAGGTGTAGTCAGCAAAAATAAAAAGAGAAGGAGGGATTACGATGCAAAAAGTATTTGATAAAAAAACAACCAAATTGAATAAAGTGAATCCCTCATTCGGTAACCATTAGTGTACAGATAATGTCTATAATAACGACGTTTATGCTCTGTCCTTTTTCCGAAGGGACAGAGCTTTTTTGTGTACTTTTTTAGAATGTGAGGGATAAAACATGAAGTATGTATTAAAACAATTAACAACGTATTTTAAAGAACATAAGGTGCGCTATACCTTTGTATTCGTCTTTATGGTGATCGCTAGTGCGATGTATGTCGCACCGATCTATATTCTGCGCTTGTTCATCGATGCGTTGATTCAAGATAATTTTGATTACTCCGTACTGATCCAATATGTGAGCCTCTTCGCGGGAGCTATCTTGTTAGGATATTTGGCGGAATTTGTTTGGACGTTTAATTTATTTATTGGTTCCTACGATCTGCAAAAACAATTACGGGAACAATTGATGAGCCACTTTCTCAAAATGGGGGCGCCGTTTTACCATCGTTTCCGAACAGGTGATTTAATGACTCGTTCCAGTGACGATGTCCAAGTGATGGGGATGACCATTGGGTATGGACTGATGGTTTTCTTAAATACTAGTTTGTATCTAAGTTTTATCGTAGCGATGATGGCTGGGACGGTTTCTTGGCTACTGACCTTGATTGCCTTGATTCCAATGCCGCTTTTAGTCTATTACATTTTCAAATGGGGCTCGCAAGTCGATAAGGCGTTTACGGAAGCGCAGAATTCTGTTTCTGAGATGAACAGTGAAGTGCTGGAGATCATTGATGGCATTCGGGTCGTCCGAGCTTATGGACTAGAAGGAGCCACCACGGAACAGTTTCAAAAGAAAACACTGGAAACACGAGCGAAAAACAATATCGTTTCTGAGATCGATTCCCGTTTTGGGCCGCTGATTACCATCATCTTAGCGATCAGTTTCGTGATGAGCTTTGGTGTGGGGGCGTTTCTTGTTGCCAACCAAACGATCACCATCGGTGCGATGGTCTCTTTCCAAGTGTACTTGACTATGGTCGTTTGGCCGATGATCTCAGCAGGAGATCTTGTGAATGTGATGCAGCAAGGTGCCGCATCCTGGCGTCGGATCAATGAAGTGCTGCAGACGGGGGATGAATTAGAAACGCCAGGCGAAGCCGACCTGCAAGCCATCAATACGATCCGTTTTGAAGCATACCATTTCCAATACCCGCAAGCAGCTCGTTATGTGTTAGAAGGACTGGATTTGACGATCACTCGTGGAGAAGTCTTAGGGATCGTTGGGAAGACCGGCAGCGGAAAAACGACGCTGCTAAGACAATTCGGTCACCGCTATCCATACTCTGATCAAGTCCCCTTGATCAACGAGCAGCCGTTGACGGCCTATCAAACAACAGCAGTGCGCAACCACTTTGCAGAAGTACCGCAAGAACATACCTTGTTTTCACGAACGATTCGCGAGAACTTGTTATTCGGGCAACCAGACGCTTCCGAAGAAGTATTGTGGGAAGCACTGGAAGCTGCTTGCTTTAGCGAAGACATCAAGCGGATGCCAGAAGGGCTCGAAACGGTCGTCGGTGAGAAAGGAGTTTCCCTTTCTGGTGGACAAAAACAACGCTTGTCCTTAGCACGGGCGTTTTTACGAAACAGTGAAGTCCTCTTACTGGATGATGCCCTTTCGGCAGTTGATGCCAAAACGGAACAAGCCATCATCACGAATTTGAAAACGATGAAGCAGGCACCGACCTCCATCATCGTGACCCATCGATTGTCCGCCATCACCGAAGCGGATCAAATCATCGTCTTAGAAGACGGTCGGATCACACAACGTGGTACCCATCAGGAGTTGATCGAAACGCCAGGCTGGTACCAAGAGCAGTATTATCATCAACAGTTAAAGGAGGACGATACGAGTGTTCTCAACGATTAAACGTTTGCTCACGTATTTGAGCTATTATAAAAAACAATTTATCGTGGGTGCGATCTTGCTGTTGCTGGCTGCAGCGCTCGAACTGACTTCCCCACTGATTGCCAAGCAGCTGATCGACCGAGTGATGACACCGGCGGTTAACAGTAGCAATTTAGACACGATGCTTTTGATCCAATTACTCGCTGGGTATTTGCTGGTCAATTTGATTGGTTCCCTCTTTCGTTATATCAGCTTGCTGCAATTGCGAAAAATGTCCAACAGTATCGTCAAAAAAATGCGGGATCAACTTTTTGACCATATGCACAAATTACCGGTTTCTTACTTTGACCAGATCCCAGCAGGTAAAGTCGTCGCACGAATCACGAATGACACTGAAGTCTTGCGGTCGAATTTCTACGTGATCGTGATCAGTAATTTGTTAAGCAACATCATCCAAATCATTGGGGCGTTTATTGCATTGTTTCTTTTGAACCGCACCTTAGGAGCAGCGATGCTGATTTTGATCCCGATTTTAGGAATCTGGCAGCATTTTTATACCAAATATGCCTCCCGTTACAATTTAGCAATGCGGGAATACATCTCACAAATCAGTGGGCAGTTGAATGAATTTGTCCAAGGAATGGCGATCATCCAAGCCTTCCAACGAGAAAATCAGTTGCAGAAAGAATTTAATGAAACAGTAGAGAAATGGTTCAAAACTGGACGTAAATACCTCTTGCTCGATTCAAGTATCGCTTGGGGATTAGGCAACTTGTTGCGAAATTCAACGATCTTGATTTTGATCACGACCTTGGCCGCCTTTTTCCTTGATGGTCGCTTGGCGATCTCAGCAGGCTTGCTGTATGCCTTTATTGATTACATCAACCGCCTGTATGATCCCATCGAAGGGCTTGTCCAAACCATCACCAATGTGCAGCAATCATTAGCTGCTGGACAGCGGGTCTTTGAGTTTGCTGATCAGCCGGTTGAAAAACAACAAAGTGAGCAGCTGACTGTTACGAATGGCGATGTTTCTTTCCAACAAGTGACCTTTGGCTACGACCCTGAGCAAGCGATCTTGCACGATATCAACTTTGACGTTGCCGCAGGAGAGACCATTGCTTTAGTTGGTCATACTGGTTCTGGAAAATCGAGTATTTTGAACCTGTTGTTCCGTTTTTATGATCCGCAGCAGGGAAAAATCGTTGTGGATGGACAAGTGATCGCTGATTATGATCGTCATAGTTTAAGAGATTCAATGGCGATCGTCATGCAAGATCCCTATCTATTTACTGGAACGATCGCCAGCAACATCGGGATGAACGATCCAACGATCACCGAAGCGATGATTATCGATGCCTTGAAGCAAGTCGGCGCTGACTACCTTTTGAGCCGCTACGAAAAAGGCATCCATCATCCAGTCGTTGAAAAAGGCAATGAGTTTTCTAGTGGAGAACGCCAGCTGATCAGTTTCGCCCGTGCGCTGGTGTTTGATCCAAAAATCTTGATTCTGGATGAAGCGACGAGCCATGTGGACACTGAAACAGAGTCCATCATTCAAAAGGCGATGACCGTCTTGCAAAAAGGACGGACGACCTTCATGATCGCTCACCGTTTGTCAACGATCAAACAAGCCGATCAAATCTTGGTCCTAGACCAAGGGAAGATCGTGGAACGGGGAACCCATGCGAGTCTTGTCCAAGGGCAAGGAATCTATCAGCAAATGTATCAAATGCAGGCAGAGCAGCTGTAATCAGCGGTGATTGCCGACAACAGTAACCGTAAAAGAAAATCCTTGAGCCTCCTGCATGGGAAGTGGCTCAAGGATTTTTTATATAATGCGAAGGTGCAGCCAATCATCTATGGGGAGTAGGAAGAGGAGGCCTTCGCTTATATATCAGTAGGAAAAGCGGCAAGGTGTTGTCGTAATTTTGTTAAGAAACGCTCGCCGATCACTGATAATGGGCGATCGTTCTTTTTAATGAGGATGATCTCACCCTCGGACGCGTCGATCAAAGGAAGAAAAGCCAAGCCTTGGCGTTCTGGTTGGGCAACGATCCCCGAGCCGGTTCCATAAAGATCCGTCTGCTGTAATAGCTGGACCATTGTGCCTCGATCGCTGACATGCACCACTTGAGGGCTTTGAGCAAAGTCGATCAAATCCTCGGAAAAGAACGAATAGCGTTCATCTTCTTGCAAAAAGCGTACTTGCGGATAAGGCGCAAGATCCTTTAAGGAAAGCTGCTTTTTTTCTGTCAAGGGATGAGTCGCTCGTAAAAAGACATGGGGGCGAAACCGTCCCAACGCTTCGAAGGACAATTGGGCGCCTTGTAACAGTCGTTCCAATCCTGCTTGGTTTTGCTCATTCAAATAAAGAACCCCAAATTCACTTCGATATTGCTGCACGTCCGTGATCACCTTTAAGGTCGTGGTTTCTAATAGGCGAAACTGGCGGCAGTTGGGAAATTCCTGTAGCAGTTCACTGAAAATTCCAGCCGTGAAATCATAGTGCTGGCTTGCGATGGCGAAGGTTTGACTCGCTGCTTGCTTGCTGGAATAACGCGTTTGCAGCTGCGCCACTTGACTCAAGATCGGCTGGGCATGGTCTAGAAATTCCGAGCCTTCGGCAGTCAAGCGGGCACCTTGATTCGTACGCTCGAAAAGCTGGACCTCCAATTCTGCTTCCAACTCTTTCACGGCTTGGGAAAGACTTGGCTGTGAGAGATACAGCCGTTTGGCTGCTTCACGAAAACTTCCATGGTCAGCGATCGCTTGCACGATCCGCATTTGTTGAATATTCAATTTTTGACCTCCTTTACAAAGATTCAGACGGAAAAAGGGTTCACCAATCAATAGTAGTCAGTTCTTTTCCTTCTATAATAGAAGCTTCTTAAAAAATAAGACGACAGTTGCTGCTTATTGCTACTTGTGAAGCGGTTATTGCAATTCTTCAGGAATAAACCAATAGCCCGTTTGATTCTCTTCTGCCAGCAGTTCTTTAAAGGCTTCAGAACGATATGCTGCCACCACTGCCTGTGCCCAATCACTGTCTTGGTTGGCTTCTTTGACCGTTGCCACCAGTTCATACTCTTGCAAAATGTCTTCACTTAATAAGCTTTCCTCTGCAGCAATTCCAGCACTATAAACGATGCTGCCGGGAATCACCGCATAGTCTAAGTCTGCTAAGCTGCGGGGGATTTGCGCAGAATCCATCTCGACGATATCCAGGTTATAAGGATTGTCAGTAATGGTTCTTAACGTCGCGTCAATGGGCGCCACTTCGGGGTCAAGTTCGATCCAGCCAGCTTTTTGCAGCAGCAACAGGGCACGGGCGCTGTTTGACGGATCATTGGGAATCCCGATGGTATCGTTTGCTTCAATCGCTGCTAAATTGTCCTTTCTGCCAGGATACAAGCCAGCTGGAACGGTAGGGATCGGTGTGATACCCACCAAATCGGCACCCGTGTTTTCATTAAAGTTCTCTAAATAGGCGGTATGCTGATCCACGTTTAAGTCGATTTCGCCATCGTTCAGTGCAATGTCTACTTCCAACACCCCAGTAAAGCCAATATCGGTCACGGTATAGCCAGCTTCTTCTAAAATCGGTTTGATTCCCTGAAGAAACAGCTCGCTGTAAGGTCCTGGTGTCGTACCAACTCTGATTTCTGTCTGCTGTTCTTCGGCATTTCCGGTCACTTCTTCTTGGTTGCCACAGCCCGTAAATAAGACCAAGGACAACAGACCAATGCCCATACCTAATCGAATCCTTCGTTTCATACCTCTTCCTCCTTTTTTATAAAAAAAACCTTCCCAAAGACAATTCTTTGGGAAGGACGATCATTTCGCGGTACCACCTTCATTTGTTTTTTGTTGAAACAAAAAACCTCAGTCAGTTCATCAAATAAACTGCATTGCGCTATCGGGCTTTCTCCGTCGGGGATTGTTCGTCCACGAATGCTCAAAGGTCATCTTCGGATCGTCTTCCTTACTCGTTTCCACCAGTTCCGAGCTCTCTTGAAAGAAAGGGGGGATCGTACTCTTCTTCTCACTGCATGTGTATGAAATTAGTAGTATCTTAGAACAAGATGAGAAAGTTGTCAATTGCTTTCGTGATAGGTGATTCCAATCACTACGCAGGTAGTAGGGGAACAAATGGGGAAGGGTAAGAATAGATCAATAAGGCAGGAAAAGCAGATGAATGGTCGAAATCGCTTGGTTGGGTTAGAATCGAAGCACAAAACAAAAAAAGAGGCGAGGAAATGAAATTACTTTTGATTGGACATACCGGCACACTTGGGCAGCTTTTAGTTGAAGGCTTTCAGCAGCTACCAGAGGTGGAGCTGATCACGGCTAGCCGTAGCAGCGGCGATCATCAAGTCGAAATTGCGGATGCAGACAGTGTCAGCCAGCTATTTGCAGCTACTGGGAAAGTGGATGCCATTGTTTCCGCTGCGGGAAGCACAGTGTTTAAACCCTTTGAGGAATTGACGCCAGCAGATATTCAACAGTCGGTGGCTTCGAAGCTGCAAGGACAAGTCAACCTTGCGTTGATTGGCCAGCATTTTCTCAATGAAGGCGGCAGTATCACACTGACTTCTGGAATTATCAAAGACGAATTTATCCCAATGGGCACGCCTTCAGCACTGGTCAACGGCGGTTTAGAAGCCTTCGTGGCATCGGCAGCTTTTGAGATCGGTCATGGGGTACGAATCAATGCAGTCAGTCCCAATGCACTTGTGGGCTCTTGGGAAACCTTCGCCGATTCTTTCAAAGGCTTTATTCCCGTTGGTGACGCACCCGTTTTTGCAGCGTATCAAAAAGCAGTCTTTGGGATCATGACTGGCAAAACCTTCACCGTTTATTAAGAAAAAGCAAAAGTAGGAAAAACCGCCAAATCAAAGCTGACTTGGCGGTTTTTGTTCTGCTGAAAAAGAAGTAGCAAGCAGTTAAGAAGAGAGCAATTGGGTTTTCAGCTTGGGCATTTCTGCTTTGAGTTGTTGGCGAGCAAAAGCCAAGTCATTGATCCAAGAAGCAATCGCTTCTTTTTCTAAGAACAGAGGCATTCGATCATGGACTGGTTCAACAGAATCGTTCGCGGCAGTCGTTAGAATGATTGATTCGGTTTCGATCTGATCCTCTTTTTGAAGGATGCGATAAAAACCAGCGGCATAAATCACGTGATCTTGCGAAAAGAGAAACTTTTCCTTTTCATGATTCCATTCATAGAAACCAGACATCGGAAAGACACAGCGATGCTCTTGGAAAGGTTTGCGAAAAGTCGGTTTTTCTTCAACGGTCTCAGAACGGGCATTGATCATCAAATGCCCTTTTTTAAAGCCGGTAAAGCCCCATCTTGTCACACCAGCTACAACTTGTTGTTGTTGATTTGCACCGATGGTTACGACATGATTGGAAGGGAAAACATCATTGACAGCGACAGTCTGTTGGCGCTTGCGGGCTTTCGCCGCGGCTTCTTGATAATATTCTGACAATTCGCCAGTTGTTGGGTCAAATAAGTATCGGCCGCACATGGACGGGTCACTCCTTTTTTTGGATTGGCTGGTGCCTTTGTTTCAGTATAAAGACTCAAGGCGTCAAAACCAACTAACTTGCTTCACTTCTCGATTCAACAAGAAAAGGAGCTTAAACATATGTAAAAAGTCAGGAGTATTGCTTGATTTGCTGGAAATCAGATAACAAAAAAAGGCAGTCACCTACTGAGGTTGACAGCCTTTTTTATTCTAGTTGGTTAGCCAATTTTTTTAACTCTCCCGCCGATTTTATTTGCGAAACGTTCAGCATCTTCTCTGCAAGTATAGGTTAATGCAATTGTTTTGTCCCGTGTTCTTTTTCCTTCGGCGGTTAGATAACCATGAAAGATTTTAATCGCATACAATAGATAAACACCTCCTTATCCTTGGTAATAATAACAAATTTATCGCTTACATTCAAGGGATATAGTAAAAGTTTATTTTTTGTTAGTTATTTTATTAAGAATTTATTCAAAGGTTTAAAAAACGATTGAAGGAGAAAGTAAGGGGTGATGGAATAGACCAATGTTTGCTGTTAAAAGGAAAAAAACTCCAAGGAAAAAGAGGCATGTTTCTGAATTTCCATCAAATAAAGAAACTGGCAACCGCTTAAATTATTCTTTTGCTGCGCCAATCGAATAGACCAATCCACGCGAATCAAAATGGCCGAAAGAAAACCTATGATAAAGCATAGCTGCCAAGCAGGGAATCCATCGTAAGGGATAGGGGCAAGTACGAAAAGGGAGAGTGGTCCAAACTAAGCACCTGTTTCTGTATTTTTTTATCAAAGAAAAACACCAGACCTTGTACTTTCACAAGATCTAGTGTTTCATCAGTTGCCCCGATAAACAAATTGCCCATCAAATACGGTCGCTTCAACAGTCGTTTGAAGCAATTCTTCGGCAGTCAAAGGCAAGATATTTTGGGACAAAATACAAAGATCGGCTAAACAGCCAACTTCTAATCGACCGATATCTTGCCGACTCAAGGCTTTGGCGGCGCCTGCGGTGTGGGCATAGAGGGCATCGGCGATGGAGATTTTTTCTTGTGGCATCAATCCGCCTGCTGGCTGGCCGTTTTTTTCCTGCCGAGCAACCGCATAATACAGCGAGTCTAAAGGAGTCACGTCGATCACGACTGGCGTATCAGTCCCAAAAGCCAAGGTTGCGCCTTGCTCTAGAAAGGACTGAAAAGGAAACATTTGACTGGCACGCTGAGGGCCTACTTCTTCATCGAGGGTCTCATAACCGACTAATAAATGGCTAGGCTGTACGGAGAGTACCAGTTGTTCTTGGCGAACTAGTGGCAGATCAGCGGCATCCATCACTTCCAAGTGTTCCAAAGTATTGGCTTTGCCTTTAGAAAGCGGGTGAGCAGCAGCACTTTCTTGATAAAAGAGGAGTGCTTGTCGAATCGCTTCATCACCGATGGTATGGATGCGCATCGGCCAGTCTTGCTGGTTGGCTTGTAAAATAAAGCGGCGCATCCGTTGAACATCGATCAACGGCATCCCGACATCACCAGCAAAATACGGTGTTTCATATTCCTCTTTTAAAAAAGCCGTGTGCGTACTCGTCACACCATCAAAAAATTGTTTGACGCCGCCCATTTGTACTTTTTCGGAGCGATAAGTACGGTAAGTTTTTTTCAGTTGCGTGATGTCTTCTCGCATGGCTGGATAAAAGACAGCGCGCAAGGTCGCTTCTGCTTCTGTTTGCCGATAAAGAGTGGGGTAGACCAAATCGTCCCAGCTTTCTCCTGTCAAGGCAACATCACCGATCGTCGTAATGCCGTATTGATTGAGCTGCTTCATATAGGTCAGAAAGGCAGCAGGGCTTTGTGCTTGGAAAGACTGTAAGACCTTTGCTAAATAATGAATGGCGATCGCTTCTAAAAAGCAGCCGCTTAATTGTCCGCTGTTTTCGTCAAGCAGTGCCTCGCCGCTGATCCCTGCTGGTAAGTTCTCAGGTGTGATCCCTAAAGCAGCGATCCCTTGGCTATTCAACCAAATACTGTGGGCATCACCTGAAATCAGCATGACAGGCGTGTCGGCACAATAGTTGTCGATCGAATCTTTCGTCGGGTAGACTTGCTGACCGAAATCACTGCTGAACCAGCCGATGCCGATTTTCCATCCATGAGTGATGGGCAAGGCGGGCACTTGCTGGGCAACGGCTTCTTCTGTCACTCCCGTAAGATGGGTCAGTGCCCCTTGATGGAGTAATGCGGAAAGATAAAAATGAACATGAGCATCAATAAAGCCTGGAATGATCATTTGTTCTTTGAGATCAATGACCTGGGTGTCTTCAGCAAGTGTTGGCAGCGCTGAAAGAGGACCTACAGCCGTGATTTTCTGGTCTTCTATCAGGAGAAAGCCCGCAAAAGTCGTTTTCGTTTTGGTATCAAAGATGTGTTCAGATTTTAGTAATAGTGACAATTATAATCCCAACTTCCATTCAAGGAAAAGGTCGTTATAAAGCTCAACCGCTTCTTTTCCTAAGTATTCATAATGTTCCATTTGTTCCATCGCACTTGGCTCAGGGTAGAAAGCCTTGTCAGCAGTCAGTTCTACTGGCAGCATGGCTTTGGCCGTTTCACTCGGCGTGGCGTAGCCCACGTATTCGGCATTTTGTGCGGCATTTTCTGGTCGCAGCATAAAATTGATGAAGGCGTAGGCTCCCTCAAGATTGCCAACGGTTTTCGGGATCGCAAAATTGTCTGTCCAAATCGCACCGCCGTCATTGGGAACGATATAGGTGACGGCAGGATTTTCCGCCATCACATAAGCGGCATCGCCCGAATATCCGATTCCTAAAGGGGCATCGTTGTTGATCATCAAGGTTTTGATCTCGTCGGTCAAAACTGCTTTGACATTGGGACGGATACTTTCCAGCTTCTTCAAGGCTTTGGTGACCTTGGTCGGGTCTTTTTCATTTTGGGAAAGACCGAGCGTCTGTAACGCGATTCCTAAGGTTTCGCGAGCACCATCCACCATCAATACATCATTTTTAAATGCAGGGTCCCATAAATCACTCCAGCCATGGATCGAAGAAACATCAACTTCTTCAGTATTTGCCATGATTCCGATCGTGCCCCAAAAATAGGGGATCGAGTAGGTATTGTCAGGATCAAAGGCTTGATCCATCAAAAAAGGCGACAGATCTTCCGTTCCCGTCAATTTCTGATGGTCTAAAGGCACTAACAGTCCTTCTTCGATCATTTTCGGAATGATCGATTCGCTAGGGAAAACCAAATCATAGCGCGAGCCGCCTTGTTTGATTTTCGTTTCCATCGCTTCGTTGGAGTCAAATGTATTATAAATCACTGAGTAACCAGTCTCAGTTTCGAATGTTTTGATCAATTCGGGGTCAATATATTCGCCCCAATTGTAAATAATCACTGTATTTTTGTCGGACGACGTTGCTGCCCCCGATTCTTTCGTTAACACCGAAGCACCTAAAAACAGCAACGCGGTGATGCCGATCACACCGCCAAAAAATACCCACAACCTTTTCAATTCATCAATTCCTTCTTTCTCTACAATTTCGTATTTCTTGAGTAGCGTAATTGATTTTTAAAGAAAAGGCAATAAAAAAATGAAGAAAAAATAAACCCGTTTCTTTCAAGGCTTTGAAGGAGGAACGGCCAGGTGGCTGGGGCAGTTTCCAAACATATCATTTGTCAAATTCCCTCCTTTTTCCTAAGCTAGGGAAGTGAGAAATCAAGGGATGGAAAAACAGGAACCTCTCTTTGATGAAGAATGAATGTAAGGAGTGAAGCATCAATGGAAACACGTGCTGTCGTTATTGAAGCCTATGGTGGAAAAGACCAATTAAAAGAAGCAACGGTCCAATTACCAGAATTAAAAGCAAATCAATTATTAGTCAAAGTTGCCGCAACATCCATCAACCCGATCGATTGGAAATTAAGAGAAGGCTATTTAAAACAAATGTTTCCGTGGGACTTCCCAATTATTTTAGGCTGGGATGTCGCAGGGGATATCGTAGAAATAGGTGCTGACGTGACAGAATTCAAAGTTGGTGATGCGATCTATGCCCGCCCTGAAACGACTCGTTTTGGGACGTATGCTGATTACGCCATCGTGGATGCTGAGTTAGCAGCGATCAAACCAGAAAACCAAAACTACGCAGAAGCAGCTGCAGTGCCATTAGCTGGTTTGACTGCTTACCAAGCGTTGTTTGAACACGGTCGTTTAAAAGAAGGGGAAAAAGTCTTGATCCATGCCGGAGCAGGCGGAGTTGGTACCTATGCGATCCAACTAGCAAAAGCAGCTGGCGCTTACGTCATCACGACGGCTAGTCCTCGTAACCATGAGTTATTGCAAAAACTTGGTGCCGATGAGATCATCGATTACCATACGACAGATTTTGAAGAAGTCTTGCAAGACATCGATTTGGTCTTTGATACGATGGGGGGCGACACCCAGAAGAAAAGTTTCACTGTCTTAAAACCTAAGGGCCGTCTGATCTCAATTTTGAGTATTGAAGACGAAGACTTGGCAAAAGAAAAAGACATCTTCGCCAAAGCAATTTGGTTACGAACCAACGGCAAACAATTGGCAGAATTGACAGAGCTGATCGAAGCAGAAAAAGTCAACAGTGTCATCGGTGCAACCTTCCCATTGACGGCACAAGGAATTTACGATGCCCACGCATTGAGTGAGACACACCATGCAGTCGGCAAGATCGTTATTGAAAATCAAGACAATTTCATCAGCCAGGACGCAGAATAAAGGAGGCTGAACCGATGCGCTTATGGCATGAAGCGCTGATACCTGCTTTGCCTCGGCAGCAGCTGTTAGGCCAGCATCGTGAAGCAGCAGCCTTACGGGGGCTAGGCTGGGGTAAGAAGCACGCAACCGTCGATTACGTTTTTACCCATCCGCCCTATAAATTGTTTCAATACCATCAGTTAGTGCTGGATGAAATGACCTATCGAGGCTATCGGCCAGCACCTGAATGGTACGATCCAGCGTATCGTGGCAAAAATCTGCCGCTGGAACCCTCCGTTCAAGCTGTTCCTTTGACTACGCCGATCTATCCAGAACATGATGAAGCATACTTGGAAGAATGCTTAGTGAATCTCCATAGTAAAGGGATCTATCTTTAAAGACCAAACACTTTCCTGAATTTTTGTTCGGGAAAGTGTTTTTTTGCTTTAAAATTGGAAACTTACAAAAAGTAAGCATATTGTTCGCAACTTTTTTTGTTCCTTGTTATAGTGAGAACAGAGAATCAGTAATGAGAAATGAGGAAAAGAAAATGACCATCAATCACAGAAATCTTGAATTTGGGTTAGATACGTTTGGCGATCTAGCCTTTGATGATACAACGAAAGAACGGATCAGTTATAGCGAATCGTTGCGCAATATCGTGGCAGAAGGGAAATTAGCCGATGAAGTCGGCATCGATGTCATTGCCTTAGGGGAGCACCATCGGGAAGAATATTCGATCTCAAGTCCTGATACGGTACTAGCGGCTTTAGCGATGGTTACCAATACCATCAAATTAGGTACCGGTGTAACTGTCTTGAGTTCGGATGATCCCGTGCGGGTCTACGAACGGTTTGCGACCGTTGACGCGTTGTCGAACGGTCGTGCACAAATCATGCTGGGACGAGGATCTTTTACTGAATCATTCCCTCTATTCGGCTATGACTTGCAAGATTATGAAGAACTATTTGAAGAAAAAACAGCGATGTTTAGTGAACTGAGAAAAGGCAAACCATTAACTTGGGAAGGCAAGTTCACGCAATCCTTAAAAAATGCCGACGTTTTTCCAAAAATCGAGGGACACCAATTAGATACCTATGTAGGTGTCGGTGGAACCCCTGAATCGATCATTCGTGCCGTCCGTTATGGGTTTCCCGTTATGTTAGCGATCATCGGTGGCGAGCCTGCTCGTTTTGCGCCCTATGTTGATCTGTATAAAAAGGCAGCGCAGCAATTGGGGCAACCGATTTTGCCAATCGGCATGCACTCCCATGGTGTGATCGCCGACACCGACGAAGAAGCCTATGAAATCGGCTGGAACTACATCAAAAAGAGCATGGACAAAATCGGTCTTGATCGCGGCTGGCCAGCCATGAGCAAAGAGCGCTTTGACTTTGAAGTCGAACATGGATCTTACTATGTAGGCAGTCCAGAAACCGTGGCGCAAAAAATCGCCCGTATGATGCCGCAAGTCGGTGTAGAACGCTTTGATCTGGTTTACGGTACTGGCGGACAGCTGCAAAAAGACCGTTTCAAAACGATTGAATTGTATGGAACCAAAGTGATTCCACGGGTGAAAGAATTGTTGGCAGCAGGTGATAGCAATGCCTAAAACCATCGGTATTTTAGGCGCAGGCAAGTTAGGCTTAGCACTCGCAAATCTTGGTGCCCAGGCGGGCTATCGGGTCTTGATCGCCAGTACGAAGCCAGCAGAAAAAATCGCCTTGTCCGTTTCTGTGTTGGCTCCGGGAGCGATCGCAAAAAATGCCGTTGAGGTGATGACAGAAGCCCAAACGATCCTTTTGGCAATCCCATTGAGTAAGTACCAACAGCTGCCAGCAGAAGCTTTGGCTGGCAAGCTAGTGATCGATGCCATGAATTATTGGTGGGAAGTCGATGGCAAAGAAACAGAATACTCATCCATCGAGCAGACTTCTTCGGAACGTGTGCAACGCTATTTTTCCCAAAGTAAAGTAGTCAAAGGATTCAATCATATGGGGTACCACGATATCCAAGAGGAATCCTTGCTGACGAGAACGGCTGCTCAAGGAACTGCCAAAAAAGCCATCGCCATTGCTGGTGATGACCAAACCGCCCTCGATCAGATAGCAGAAATCGTTGCTGCCTTCGGCTTTGATCCCTTTCCTATCGGTGCTTTAGCTAATGGCATCATGTTAGAACCCGGCAGTCCTTTCTTTGGTGCCAATCAAACCAAAGAGGGATTGACGGCATTGATGAAGGCGTTTTGGAGCAGTGAGAAAGGGCAAGCGTTTCTGGCGCGTCCTTCCGCTGTGAGTAACAAGCAGCAGGTTCCTCAGTAAAAGAGCCGGCTCCACGTACGGCTGGATACGATAAAAACAACCCTCTTCTCAAAAAAAGAAGAGGGTTTTTCCCATCCAGTCAAATCAGCACGTGGTCGCTAAAAAATACAATGTGATTGTTACGATTGTGATTCGTAAGCAGTGGTTGTTACGTTTACGTCTCTGCCAGACGTTCCATAGTGTACATATTAGCCTGTACCTGCTTTGTGCTCGCCTTTGACACCCACCCATGTTTGTTAAAGATCGACTAGCCAGTTGGTTTGTTGGATCTTTCCATCTAATTCTCGCAGCTGTTTGGCGGTCGTATTCAATTGCTCCGTTAGCGTTTTTGTATCGATCGTGCGCACCAGTCGAATTTCGTTGCGACCCATTCGGGGAGCTGCTTTGGTTTCATCCAGTGCTTGCGTAAGCAGTGCATGCTTGCGGCGCAGCTGTTCTCGCTGTTCTAGTGCTTCCATCAGCAATAACGCACTATCTGCTAAAGAGGCAGTCGCATTTTTCCGATTGATGGCTACGACTAATTCTGAATACTGTTGATTGATCTCATCGTATTCCTTGAACAATTCTGTGATACTACGATCCAAGGTATCGCCTTCTTGGACTAACACACTGCTAGAGATTTCGTTGCGCAATTGAAACAGACGATTGTTCAAATCTCGTCTTAAAAGTAACGCTTCTGCTAATTTCATTTTGGCACACTCCTTTTTACAAATGAGAAGGCTTATCTAGTTCTTATCCTAGAGAAGAACGTGACGAAAGGCAAGCAAGACGCAAAACAAGCTCTGATAGAAAAATCATAAAAAACTGAATATTCGCAATTCTTGTTGACTTCCAAAAACACCAATAGTATACTTTAAAACAATCATGAAATAGACAAAAAAACGTCATTTACCTGTTTTTTAGATAAAAAGAAAGACGATGAAGAGAAGAGTAGCTTTGGAATCTGTTAGAAGAGAACCCGGATGGTGAGAAAGGGCAGCAGAAAAAAAGTGAAGATGAGCTCTGAGTGATCTGATTTGTTCACGCAAATCAGACGGAAAGCAGCCGTTACCGTGCCAAGTATCTTAGCGTACTGTTGAGGTGCCATTTGTGAGAATGGTGCGAAAAAGGGTGGTAACACGAAAATCTCGTCCCTTTGTTTGTCAAAGTTGATAAGCAAAGGGATGAGGTTTTTTCTTTTTATCGTTGAATGCGTTTTTTGCTGTCATGAAAAACACTTGCGTTGGTTGCGCAATCACATAGGAGGAAGAATGAAAATGATCTGGAAGAAGCGTTTATTGGTTGCAGCAGGAGTGATTGGGTTGACCCTTTCTGGCTGCACGACAACAGGAAATACCGAGGGATCAGAGGCTGAAACTAACGGTGCGCCGAATCAAGCGATTGCGGTGAGTCTACCTGCTGAGCTGACGACTCTCGATACGACCCAAACGACGGATAAAGCAACGTTTACCATCGTACAACATTTATTCGAAGGGCTCTACCGTTTCGATGAAAACAGTGAACCAGTTCCAGGCTTGGCAGAAGGAGTCGAAATCAGTGAAGATGGCAAAACCTATACCTTTACTTTGCGAGATGATGCGAAGTGGAGCAATGGCGAAGCGATCACTTCGGCTGACTTTGCTTATGCGTGGAAAAAGTTAGTTGATCCAGCAACGATGGGACCAAACGCCTATTTGTTGGATAATGTAGTCAATAGTAAAGACATTCGTGAAGGCAATGCAGACGTAGAAACGATTGGTCTGGAAACCCCAGATGACGCGACCTTTATCGTACAGTTGGAGCAGCCGCAGCCTTCGTTTTTATCCTTGATTTCCATCGGCTGGTTGGCACCGCAAAATCAAGCCTTTGTTGAAGAAAAAGGCGAGACCTATGCCCGGACAAGTGAAGATTTGTTGTATTCTGGTCCCTTTACTTTAACCGATTGGCAACAGACAGGAGACGAGTGGACGCTAGTGAAAAACGACCAATACTACGATGCTGATGTCGTTCAATTGGAGGAAATCAAAGGCTCCACCATCAAAGAAGAAAATACGGGGATCCAATTGTTTGAAAGCGGCGACCTTGATTTGCAAAAAATCAGCGGGATCTACGTCCAACAATACGGGGACAATGAAGAACTAGTTACGCAAAACGATGTGGCGAACTTTTTCTTAGACTTCAATAAAACCGCCAACGATGCCTTAGCAAATGTTCATGTGCGTAAAGCAATCGCGTTGGCGATCGACAAAGAAAGTCTCGTGGATAATGTGTTGAACGATGGAGCGAAAGTTTTAAATGGATTGATCCCTACTGGCTTAGCTGCGAATCCAAATACTGGCGAAGATTTTCGAGCATATAGCGGTGATTATAATCTGTATGATTTAGAGGCTGCCAAGGAAGAGTGGGAAAAAGCCCAAGCGGAAATTGGTGAAAGTACGACGCTGCGTTTATTAGTGACAGATGATGACAATGGTCAAAAAATCGGGGAGTACTTGCAAAGCCAACTGCAAGAAAACTTGCCAGGCTTGTCGATCTCCATCAACAAACAGCCACGTGCCAGCTTAAATCAATCAAGAGCAAATAGTGATTATGAGCTTTCCGTTTCTGGCTGGATCGCTGGAAGCAGTGACATGGATATGTTCTTTATCTTATACAAAAACGGCGCTTCCTTTAATTACGGCGGCTATGTCAATGAAGAATATACGGCGTTGACGGAAGATGCGCGCACCGTTCATGCCAATGACCCCGATCAATATTTTGAAGATTACAAAGCGGCAGAAGAAATTTTGTTGGAACAAGATGCTGCGCAAGTCCCTCTTTACCAAAGTGCTTCAAATTATTTGATCAAATCAAATGTTAAAGACATCCAATTCCCAGCTTATGGTGCGCATTTCTTTTTCCGCACCGCCTATGTTAGTGAATAAGGGGAAAAATAGTTGAATGAAACGCGCATGTTTATTCGATGAACATGCGCGTTTTGCAACAAAAAAAGCAGTTCAGAAAGCTGAACTGCTAAATGCGGAAGATGGGAGTTGAACCCACACGAGATAAACTCACACGCGCCTGAAGCGTGCGCGTCTGCCATTCCGCCACTTCCGCATAAGATAAAGATAATCCTTTCTAGGAAGAAAATCAAATCCAATCTCACAAAAAGGAGCCCGCCAGCGGGGACTGGCGGGAAGGAGTAAAAATGAAAAAGTGTTAGGGTTGTTCGTTGGTATGCATTTATAATAGCGGGAAAATGTGAAAAAAAGTTGACGAATCAAACAGAATTCTGAGAAGAAATCGCCAAGAAAAAGTGAAACCATCTAGAACAGTCAGAAGGCAAAAAGGAGCCCGCCAGCGGGGACTGGCGGGAAGGAGTAAAAATGAAAAAGTGTTAGGGTTGTTTGTTGGTATACAGGTATCATACCGAGAAAATATGAAGAATTTTCGAGTGAAATTTAGAAATTGCGTGAATCTTTTGACAAATTATGGCTTCTGTTTGAATTTTTTCTTAAAAGAGAATTGACAAAAGGCACAAGCTTTGATAATTTTAATGAAACAAAATGCAAACGCGATGAAAAAGAAAGTAGAATCACGGGCGTTGTCTAGCAGAGAGTTCCAGCAGGTGAGAAGGAACGACAACAAATGATTTGAAAATGACTTTGGAGCGGATTTTCTGACTAATTAGGAAAATACGGTTGCCCCGTTAACAAGCGACAGTCTCCGAGTGTTTTCGGGTACTGAATGAGGTGAGGCCTGTGAAGGTTTTACAGATTAAGGTGGTACCGCAGGTGATGCCCTTAGCTTTGGCTAAGGGCTTTTTTTGTGTCTGTAGGGTCAGCTGTTTCATGCGAAGGTTTTGTTGAAAAGGAGAAAGGTTGTTGGGAGGAGAGAAAATGCACAAATTAGTGGTTCAAACCGATTTTGGTTTGCAAGATGGAGCGGTCAATGCGATGTACGGGGTAGCCTATCAAGTGGCACCAGAGCTGGTCATTGCGGATTTGACTCATGAGATCGAGCCATACAACATTCATGACGCCAGCTATCGCCTGCTACAAAGCGTCACCTATTGGCCAGCAGGAACCGTCTTTGTTTCAGTGGTCGATCCTGGCGTAGGGTCTGATCGACGAAGTGTGGTTGCCAAGCTGGCGACCGGGCAGTTGGTTTTGACACCAGATAACGGCACCCTGACCTATTTAGCGACTTATATCGGAATCGCTGAACTTCGGGTGATCAATGAGGCAACTGAGCGCTTGGCAGGATCAGCCGAAAGCCATACGTTTCATGGTCGGGATGTTTATATGTATAATGCCGCTCGGCTCGCCAGCGGCGCCATCAGCTTTGAAGAGCTAGGAACACCTGAACCTAAAGAAGCGATCCAAGTTTTTGCCATTGAAAAGCCAAGCCAAACAGCTGAAACGATCACAGGGACGATCGATATTCTCGATATCCGCTTTGGTTCGTTGTGGACGAATATTCCCCACACGTTCTTTAAGCAATGGCAGGTCCAATACAATGAGTCGCTGCTCGTCAGTATCTACTACCAAGATACCCTGCGTTATCAAGAAGAAGTGCGTTTCGGACGCTCCTTTGCGCAAGTGGCAGAACAAGAACCCGTCTTATATGTCAATTCCTTGCTGAATATCGGTTTAGGGCTCAACTTGGCTTCATTTGCTGAAACCTATAAAATAGGGACTGGCACGAATTGGAAAATTACCCTTAAAAAAAGGAGAAATGAAAAATGAATCAATCAAAATTTACAGTAAAACACATTGTTGCAATCGGTATCGGTGCTGCGGTCTTTTTCGTCTTAAAACGTTTCGTCACGATTCCGACGGGTTTCCCAAATACAGATATCGCCACAGCCTATCCTTTCTTGGCTCTATTAGGCGTTGTCTACGGTCCGATCGTGGCTGGTTTAGCAGGTTTTATCGGTCATGCTCTAGGAGATTTAACGACTTATGGTCCATGGTGGTCTTGGATCGCCGCCTCTGGGATCTTAGGGGTGTTCTTTGGACTTTTGACTCGTTGGATTCCAATCCAGCAAGGAACCTTTGGCGCTAAAGAAATTCGGACCTTCTTGATCGGTGAAACGATCGCAAATTTGGTCGTCTGGGTGATCATTGCCCCGATCGGGGATATTTTGATCTATGGCGAACCAGCGAACAAAGTCTTTACGCAAGGAGTCATTGCGGGATTGACCAATGCAGTCGTAACTGGGATAATCGGAGTGATCCTGCTAAAAGCCTATGCCCAAACCAAAACCAAAAAAGGCAGCTTGAGTAAGGAATCCTAACCAAAGAAATGTGTGAAGGCTAAAAATGAAACAAAAAATCATTCAATTTACGAATTTTTCTTTCCAATATGATGCACAAGCGGAACCGACCTTGAAAAACATCGATCTAACGATCTATGAAGGAGAAAAAGTCCTGATCGTCGGTGCCAGCGGTTCTGGCAAAAGTACATTAGGAAAATGTTTGAACGGTTTGATCCCGCAAAACGACAAAGGCAGTAGTACTGGAGAATTGACAATCGGTACCAATGCCTTTGGGCAAGCTTCCATCTATGAGCTGTCTTTGACCGTCGGCACGGTGCTGCAAGACACCGATAGCCAATTTGTAGGCTTGACCGTAGCAGAAGATATCGTGTTTTCATTGGAAAACGATCAGCGCAGTCAAGCAGTGATGCAAGAGGCGCTGCGTTTTTGGGCAGAAAAGGCTGACTTAATGGATCATTTGGCGAAAAAACCGCAGGAATTATCGGGTGGCCAAAAGCAACGTGTTTCAATGGCAGGTGTTTTGATCGATGAAACACCGATTCTACTGTTTGATGAGCCGCTAGCCAACTTGGATCCGCAAACAGGTGTGGAAGCCATCAAAATGATCGACCAGCTGTATCAAGAGAAGCGTTTTACCACCATCATCATTGAACATCGCTTAGAAGAAGTGTTAGCCGCAGCTGTCGATCGCATCATCGTGATGGAAGAAGGCCGCATCCTTGCCGACAGTACACCGAATGAACTATTAAAAACGGATATGCTGCAGCAAGTCGGCATTCGTGAACCGCTGTATTTAGCTGCTTTAAAAAAAGCGGGGGTTCCCGTGACCGACGCTGCTGATTTGGTCGCGGTAGAAGCATTTGCATCACCTGAGATTGCCGAAAAACTGACTCAGTTTCAAGAAAAATTTCCGAAACCGGCGCTTCCTAGCCACCAGCCGCCGTTGTTGGAAGCGAAGAATCTATCGTTTTCCTACCAAGTGGGCAAACCCATTTTGCAAGCACTGGATTTTACCATCCATCAAGGAGAAATGATTAGTTTGGTCGGGCATAATGGCGCAGGAAAATCGACCTTGTCCCATTTGATTACCGGCTTTTTAACTCCGACTTCTGGCAAGTTGCTTTGGCAAGGAACGAACATGGGCAATGATTCCATCAAAGAACGAGCGCAAAAAATCGGGTATGTGTTGCAAAACAGCAATCAAATGCTGTCAAAAAACTTCCTGTTTGACGAAGTTGCCTTAGGCTTGCGCAACCGAAACGTTCCAGAGGCTGAAATTACAGAAAAAGTTCATCAGACCTTGAAAATTTGTGGTCTTTATCCGTTTCGTTCATGGCCATTGTCGGCACTAAGTCATGGGCAAAAACGCCGAGCCGCCATTGCAGCGATCCTCGTCTTAGATCCTGAACTCATTTTATTGGATGAGCCGACAGCGGGACAAGACTATCGCCATTACACCGAAATGATGCAATTTTTACAGGAGTTGAACCAGCGGGGATTAACGATCGTTATGATCACCCACGATATGCATTTGATGTTGGAGTATACACAGCGGACGATCGTTTTGACAAAAGGAACGATTTTGCTGGACGCTCCGCCAGAAGTTGTCTTAGCAGACAAACAAGTGGTGAGTGCCGCAAACCTCAAAGAAACCAGCTTGTATACACTGGCGACCCTTAACCAGCTGACAGATCCCGCCGCTTTTACTGCCGCCTTCATTGCCAGCGAGAAGGAGGGACACGATGGAGAGTAATCTAATCGGCTATCTTGACCGCAAAACGTGGATTCACCAATTAAGCGGTGCTGCAAAACTGATTTGTTTTTTGCTGCTATCCGTCATCGGGATGATTTCTTATGATACGCGCTTTCTCATTGGACTGGCATTGTTTTCGGTCTTTCTATTTGCCAGTGCTGGAATTCGCTACCGAGATATCGCTTTTGTATTAAAATTTATCATCTTCTTTTCGCTTTTGAATTTGGTGGCGGTCTATCTTTTCGCACCAGAATACGGGGTGGAGATCTACGGTACGCGCCACGTGATTTTCGAAGGGATCGGTCGGTATACATTGACCCAAGAGCAAGTGTTTTATGAGTTGAATCTATTGATCAAATATTTTGTCACGATTCCGCCAGGATTGATTTTCCTGTTTACCACCAATCCTAGTGAGTTAGCGTCCAGCATCAACCGCATCGGGATTTCCTACAAGATCGCCTATGCAGTCGCACTGGCTTTGCGTTACATTCCCGATATTCAAGATGATTTTCGGACCATTGCCAAAGCGCAGCAAGCACGGGGCGTGGAGCTTTCTAAAAAAGCACCTTTGCGCAAGCGAGTGGCAGGCAATGTCGCGATCGCGATTCCTTTGATTTTTTCCAGCTTGGAACGGATCGACCATATTTCTGCTGCCATGGAGCTAAGAAGGTTTGGCAAACATAAGCAGCGTACCTGGCTGAAAGCTAAGCCGATCCAAGGCAAAGATCTTTTGGCGATTGCTGTCGTTTGCTTGATCGTGGCGCTCGGATTGTCCTTGATGGTACTTAATGGCGGACGTTTCTACAATCCGTTTCGTTAACAAATCACCCCATGAAAACTAAAAAAACGGACGCATTGTCAATAATGAAAGTGGGACGGATGATTCAGAATTGATTCATCCGTCCCAGAAATGATCGAGCCAAAAAACGCAGGATAGTCAGTCAATTGACTTTAGCGAGTGCTACATTTGCTAAAGTCAGTTGCTGCTAGGTCTGCGTTTTTTTGCCGCAAAAAAAAGGAGCCCGCCAGCGGGGACTGGCGGGATAGGAGTAAAAATGAAAAAGTGTTAGGGTTGTTTGTTGGTATGTATTTATAGTAACGGGAAAATGTGAAAAAAATAGGAAGAGAAAGCAATAGAAGTGTGTCAATCTGTTGATGATTTTCGTAAAACATTCCAGCGGAAGCCTTTTAGATCTTTGATTGACGGAAACGCCAAATAAGGCTACACTGATGGCATCAAAGCAGTACAAGGAGGGGACAGGATGGATGCCATTA
Organism: Enterococcus sp. B2E4; assembly: GCF_030499455.1. Taxonomy (NCBI): domain Bacteria; kingdom Bacillati; phylum Bacillota; class Bacilli; order Lactobacillales; family Enterococcaceae; genus Enterococcus; species Enterococcus sp. B2E4. The sequence goes on along the minus strand of NZ_JAUKPK010000001.1, from coordinate 524,501 downwards.
CGATCAACGGACTAAGCAAACAATACAACAAGAAGTACGCCATCGAGAACGTATCATTGCAAGTGGCAGAAGGAGAGATTTTTGGCTTTATTGGACCAAATGGTGCGGGAAAATCAACGACCATCAAAGTATTGTTGAATTTTATCAAACCAGATGCAGGACAGGCGGCGATTTTTGGACGAGATTGCCAACAAGCAGCCAAAGAGATCAAAACGTTTACTGGGTATGTTTCCAGTGATGTACGGTTTTATTCAAAAATGACGACAGCAGAACTACTGGCATTTACGGCGGATTTTCATCAAGTCAAGCAGCCAAAAAAAGAGATTCAGGAGTTGATGGAGCTTTTTCAAATTGATCCAAACAAATCGATCGCAGAACTTTCTTTAGGGAACAAGAAAAAAGTCGGGCTTGCGAGCGCCTTGATTGCACAACCGAGAATGTTGATTTTAGATGAGCCGACCAATGGCTTAGATCCCTTGATCCAAAAACGGCTGTTTGAAGAGCTCCTTAGAAGAAACAAACAGGGGATGACGATTTTTCTATCTAGCCATGATTTGCATGAAATTCAGACCTATGCCCATCGGACCGCCTTTATTCGTGAAGGACAGATCATCACCGTGAAAGAACTGAGTGAGGAAGAAAATTTCGGCAAAGTTGTAACGCTCACGAATGAGGGTAGCCTCTCATTAGCCGGCTTGGAAAACGTACAGGTTCTTGCTCAGGAATCACACAGCTTGCGTTTTTTCTATCAAGGGGACATGAATCAGCTGGCACATTTTTTAACCAATCCTGCCATTAAAGAGTTCACGATCGAACACCCAACCCTTGAACAGCAATTTATGCTCCTGTATGAAGGAGGTTCTCAAAAATGACTTTAATGAAAATCGATCTTAAAAATACCTTCAAAGGCTGGCTAGTCTGGGCGATCCTTTTTGCAGCAATCATTTTTGCATTTACGGCTATCTATCCTCAAATGATCACGCCAGAAATGAAAACGTCGTTAGACCAGATGTTGGGCTCTTTCAGCCCAGAATTACTAGGCATCTTTAACATCCAACTGACAGGACCCTCAAGCTTGGTTTCCCCGACAGGCTTTTTCGGGTACTACTTTCAATACTTATTTATCGCTGCGTGTATTTATGGGATGCTTTTAGGCTTGAACAGTCTGATCACTGAAGAATCAGAAGGAACGATCGAGTATTTATACGCTCAGCCTATTAGCCGCAGAGAAATCGTTGGGTGGAAGTTCCTCGCTCGATTGTTGTTGCTGACTGGCTTTTGGCTGATTGCTTATGGCAGTAGTCTGGCCTCATTTGCTTTGTTCAAACTACCTGAAGATGACCTGTCCGCTTTTATAGAAGAAATCAGCAAAATCTTCGTTGCCGAGTACGGTGTCTTAGTCTTTTTCCTCTGTCTAGGTTTCTTTTTATCCACGATCTTGCGTTCCAGCAAACAAACCGCCAGCGTCGGCTTAGGCTGCGTGTTCGGTCTGTATTTGCTCGGCATCGTGGGGGAACTCTACGATAAATTGGAATGGCTGGCAGGACTTTCACCTGTGCGGATGGCATTACCCGTCCAACTCATGGATAACGGCGCGACATCAGTCCTTTGGGTACTGCTGATCGGTATCATCTGTTTCTTTGGCACCTTTTCCCGTTATGAGCGTAAAGACTTGCAGGTCTGAGTATATCAATCAAAAGACAAAAAAGAGCCTGTCAGCGGGGACTGACAGGCAAAGGAGTAAAAATGAAAAAGTGTTAGGGTTGTTTGTTGGTATGCTTATATAATAGTCTCGAAATGTGAAAAAAGTATGACGAAGCAGGCACGTTTTTGCGAAAAAATCATTGCGAAAGTTAAGAAAGCGTAAAGCGTCCCTTCACCAAAAGGCTTGAAGGGGCAACAAGAACCTAAAATCACTCCGAAGCAGCAGGCGGTTCATGCTGTTTCGGAGTGATTTTTTAATTGAAGCTACTTGCTCAAGTCAAGGCTATCGACATTAAAGGTGTCGCCATGTGCTAAGTCACCATAACGATAGCCACGGTTAAACCAGTCCACGCGTTGCTGCGATGTGCCGTGCGTAAAACTATCTGGAACAACATAGCCTTGGTATTCTTTTTGCAGCGTATCATCCCCGATGGCATTGGCAGCTGTGATTGCTTCTTGAATGTCGCCAGCTTCTAAGATCGGTTGTCCTTGATAGGTTTCGCCTTGCAAGTATTTCGCAAAAGTACCAGCTAAGTAGTCAGCTTGCAGTTCCAAACGAACGCTGTACTGATTGTATTCCTTTTCTGAAACTTGCTGGCGGATTTTGTCCAATTGTTGGGTGATCCCCAGCTCATTTTGCACATGATGACCGACTTCATGGGCGATGACATAGGCCATTGCGAAGTCGCCGCTTGCGCCATATTTATCGGAAAGCTCATTGGCAAAGCTAAGATCAAGGTACACATTCTCATCTGCTGGGCAATAAAACGGACCAACCTGTGACGTGGCATAGCCGCATGCCGACTGCACGCTTCCCGTAAATAATACGAGTGTCGGGTCTTGATAGGTTTCTTGCCGCTCTTGAAAAACGTCTTGCCAATAATCTTCTAAATAGCCGAATACGACTGCGGAAAACTCTTTTTCCTCCGTGTACTCACTGGTGCCCACATTTTCTGTCTGGTAATTGGCTGCTTGACCGCTGCCACCCAAGACATCCGGCAGCGAATTTAAATCACCACCGCTAAACAGGAAAAATAAAACAGCGATGATCACCGTACCGATCCCGCCACCAGCAGCCAGCATCCCGCCTGAGCCAGATGATCGCCCCGTTCGATCATCGACATTTCTGCTTTGTCTACCCCCACGCCATTTCATGTTATCTCCTCCTATATAAATCCTAGCTTAATTATAAGAGAAAGGCGGCAGATTGTGAAAAAAAGCGCCTTGAAATTGTTATAAAATGCCTGCAGGAGCCTTGAAAATCAAAGTGTACACTCCTTTTAATCATTCTTTAATCTAACAATTAGCCTTCTAATTTGGTACAGTAGCAATAAAATAGAGGTAGAGGGTGAGCGTATGAAAATGAATTATTCGGGGACATCGGAACGAAGGATTTTGATTTTTAAACGGTTGATTGCTGGCGAGCACCTCAGCTATCAGCAGTTAGCAGAGGATTATTTCGTTTCCCGCAGCAGTATTGCAAAAGATATTTCTTATTTAAAAGAACTGTTTCAAAAAGAAAGCTTGCGCCTGAGATTTGATAATTCAGGTACATTTTTTGAAGGAAGTGAATCCCAGATCCATCGGGTGCTCAAACGCTTTTGCTTAATGATGCTGGATCAACCAGCGGCGTTTTCCTTGTTGGTGGAACCTGCGAAATACCAGGAAGTAAATCAGGCGTTTCGTCGAGCGTTAATGGAAAAACAAGTGGAAATGCCCGACAGCTACATCCAAAGTATCGTCCTTTCCATCGTGCTGCTGATCGAACGGGCGAGTCATGCGGAAAACTTAGTGATTGAAGAAAATCGCCAAGTGGGGAAACTGTTTTTGGAGTTCGACAAATATCCGTTAGTCTATGAGCTACTGAAAGAAATCGAAGAACAGCACATTTATCAATTTTCACCAAAAGAAGTGCAATATCTAACCTACCTGATTGTCGGTAGCGGCTTGAAATTTTTTATGAAAAGTGAAAAAGTTCCTTTCGTCTTTCGGGGAAAAGTGCGCAACTTGATTCAAAAAATCAGCGAAGGCTTAGGCACCGACTTGACCCAAGACAATCGATTGGAAGAAGATGTGACGATCCATCTGTATCAACTGCTGTTGCGGATCGAAGCGCAAACCACAGTCGTCAACCCTTTGTTAGAGGAAATCAAGCAAAACTATCCTGCCTTGTATGGCGTGGTCTGGTTCTCGCTCCATGATTTTTTGAAAGCGTATCAAGTGGGGATCTCTGATGATGAGATCGGATTTGTCACAATCCATTTTCAAGCAGCGATCGAGCGAATGCGCCGCATGAATAAAATCATTTTTGTCTGTCCCAATGGCGTCGGCACTAGCTCGTTTGTCTCTGCGAAAATTCGTCGCATTCTGCCAGAGATCGACAGTATCGAAACCGTTTCAGTTGAAAAATTAAAGCAGATGGACATCTCGGCGATCGATTTTATTATTTCAACCATCGATCTTGTCGGGATTCAAAAACCTGTGGTGCGGATCTCGCCTATGGTGACCAATCGCGACATGAAGCGGATCATGAATCACTACATCGATTTAGTCATCGATAATGAGGCGGTGGTCGATCAAAATGGTTTACTTCTTCAAGCCCAATCGATGATCCAGCCAACCGTCTTTTTCGAGCGATTTGCCAGCAAAACAGAAGCCATCAATTTTCTGATCGAACAAACCCCTTTTAGTGATGAAAAACGAAAAGCGCAGTTTCAGCAATCCGTCATTGAAAGAGAGCAGCTACAATCAACCTATTTAGATAATGGCTTTGCCATCCCTCATGGCAATCCGAATTATGTCGAAAAAACAGCCATCTCGATTTTGCTTTTGGATCAGCCAGTAGAATGGGGCAACCAAAAAGCCGACATCATTATTTTATTGATGATCCGAGAGGATGAGACGCAAAAGGTGGAACCAATGATGAAATTGATCATGCAAGGAATCGAAAACAAAGAATGGTTCCTATCAAAAATGTTGGAGGTTAAATCAGAATGAAAGTGAAGGATTCTTTGCCTGAAAAGCATATACAAACGGATGAGACAGTGACAGATTGGCGCTCAGCCGTAAAATTAGCCAGCCAGCCCTTGCTGGATGAAGCGCTGATCACGTCAGCTTACATCGAAGCGATGATTCAAAGCGTGGAAGAAAATGGTCCTTACATGGTGTTGGCGGATTACTTTGCGCTGATGCATGCACGTCCTGGAGAAGGGGTTTTGGAACAAAGTATGAGCCTTTTAGTAACGAAACAGCCCATCGATCTTGAGGGCAAACCGGTGCGGATATTTCTTGTCTTAGCCGCCGCAGATAGTCAAAGCCATCTAGAAAGCTTGAAAGAGATCATGGCAATCTTTATGGATGAAGAAAAATACAACGTGATATTAAATGGCGATCGGGAACAAATTTGTCAATTATTCCAATAGGAGGAAAAGGATATGAAAATTTTAGCAGTATGTGGATTTGGTGTAGGAAGCTCAATGGTATTGAAAATGACGATCGACAAGGTGATCAAAGAGTTAGGGTTGACGGCAACTGCCGAGAATACTGATTTATCAACGGCAAAAGCGACACCAGCAGATGTTTATTTTACGAGTAATGAATTATTAAATGAGTTAAAAGCATCCGTGAAAGCACCCGTTTATCCAATCAAAAAGTATATGGATAAAGAAGAAGTCAAACAGCAAATGGAAAAATTTTTAGCTGAAAGAGAGGGATAATCATGAATTTTGTCACGGATTATATTTTAAAAAATCCGCCAGTCCTACTGGGGATCATTGCCATGATTGGGTTATTGGTACAAAGAAAACCTTTTGCAGAAGTCGTTAAAGGAACCTTAACAGCTTCCTTCGGGATGGTGGCATTGACGGCTGGGGTAAATATGTTGGTGGGAACGATCGCACCGATCAATGCAGCGGTTCAAACCCAATTAGGCGTTGCTGTGTCAGATGGGCTCTCTGACATCACCTTTACGGCAGAATACGGCGGAACAGTAGGTTTAGCGATGTTTTTCGGACTTGTCATTCATTTATTGATTGCTCGCTTTACACCTGTGAAGACGATTTTCCTCACCGGTCACATGTTGTGGTGGTTCCCGTTCGTCATCGTCGCTGGGGGCGTTGAAGGCGGACTTACCGGAATCCCATTGTTGATTTTAGGGGCGGTTCTATCTGCTTGTTACTGGTCCTTCATGCCATGGATCATGCGTAAATATGTGTGGGATGCCACAGGCGATGATTCATTCTTGATCGGTCATCCAACGGGGATCTTGTCATTGGTTTCAGGCTTTGTTGCAAAACGGGTCGGAAACAAAGAAAAATCGACGGAAGATTTGAAAGTGCCAGAAAATCTCTCGTTTTTCCGTGAAATATCGATTACTGGCGCGTTAGTGATGTTTTTGATGAATATCGTTATCGGTTTGATTGCGCCCGTATTAGTTCCTGAAGGGGGCAACTTGGTGATGTTTGCGGTTGATGCTGGCTTGAACTTCGGTGCAGGATTATTGATCATGTTGTATGGGGTACGTCTATTGATCAACCAAATCATTCCCGCCTTTCAAGGGATCGCAGAAAAAGTCGTTCCTGGAGCGAAACCAGCTTTTGATGTACCAATCTTGTTCAACTATCGTCCAAATGCTGTAATCATCGGCTTTATCGTGGCGATGATCACCTCAACGATTTTAGTGGTCATTGCCAATACGACCAACGTCTTTGGCATTTTGATCGTTCCTTTAGTTATCACCAGCTTCTTTGAATGTGGCGGTGCTGCGGTGATCGGCGAAGGACAAGGGGGCTTGCGAGGTGCCATTATTGGTACGATCACAGCTTCTGTCGTTATGGTAGCACTCGTTGGGATCTCTGCAGCGATGTTCTCAACGACGATTCAAAACTGGATCTTGATTTTCGGTGGGAACGATTTATCTCTATGGGGCATCCTTGGTGAATTGATCGGCAAGCTGTTTGGAGGGGTTTAAATGTTTCAATACTTTGAAAAAGCAAAAGAACTATTGTCTATTGTAGAAGAAAAAGAAGCACCAGCGATTGAGCAAGCCATTGAATTGCTGACGCAAGCCAACTTGACCAAAAAAGCCATCTACATTTTTGGCGCAAGTCACGCTGGGATCTTAGCCGAAGAGATGTATTATCGAGCAGGCGGCATGATGACCATCAACGCGATCTTTGGAAGAGAACTGATGCTTGATCGCAGCCCAATCACCTTCACTAGTAAAATGGAGCGCTTAGAAGGCTACGGTAGTGCCTTGGCGGCGACCCAACCCTTTACAGCAGGTGATGTGCTGATCTTGCATTCGGTGTCTGGGCGAAACCCAGTTATCATCGATATGGCGCTTCATGCCAAAGAAAAGGGGGTCAAGATCATCGCATTAACGAATCTTACCTATTCAAAAACAGTCACCAGCCGCCATACTTCAGGCTTGCGTTTGTTTGAAACGGCGGATATCGTCATCGACAATCATGGGGAGATTGGCGATGCAGCGTGTACGATTCCTGACGTCGAACAAAAAGTCGGCCCCACATCCACCGTAGTCGGTGCAACGATCTTAAATGCGATCATCGTTGAAGTTTGCCAAAAACTAAAAGAAGCCGGTGTCGACTATCCGCCGATTTTTTACTCAGCGAACCTAGACGGCGGGGATGAATTGAACCAGTCCCTGTTTGAAAAGTACCAAGAAGCGATCCATTATCAGCTGTAAGTAGGGAAGCAAATTCGTTTATTATTGATATTAAAACATCATCTGTTGCTCCGTCGATCAAGGAGTAGCAGATGATGTTTTTTAGGTATCATTGTTTATTCAAATTCTTCATACTCATTTGGGTCTTGACCATCGATGCGGCCGTCTGCTTTGTTTAACTGATTGATTTGATTGATTTCATCTTCAGTCAGTTCAAAGTCGAAGATTGCAAGATTTTCTCGTTGATGGGCGAGGTTTCTTGATTTTGGAAGGGGCAAAATGCCACGATCCACATGCCAGCGCAAGATGATTTGACCAGCTGATTTTTGGTATTTCTCAGCTAATTCAGTGATCAGTGGTTCTTTCAGGGCATCGCTGCCACGACCTAATGGGCTCCAAGCTTCCGTTACGATGCCGCGCTTTTTGTTTTCTGCGACCATCCGTTCTTGGACCCAGTAAGGATGGATCTCAATTTGATTTAATGCAGGAGTCACACCTGTTGCTTCAATGATGGCATCCAAATGTTCTGGTTCAAAATTGGAAACGCCGATGGAACGGATCAAGCCTAATTTTTGGGCGGTCACTAAGGCTTGCCAAGCTTCGACATATTTGCCGCGTTTTGGTAATGGCCAGTGGATCAAAAAGGCATCGAAGTAGTCGAGCCCCATGCGAGCAAGGGATTCTTGAATGCTGGTTAAGGCATCATCATAGCCATGGTATTTTCCTGGTAATTTTGAGGTGATATAAAATTCTGAACGTGGGATACCCGAGCGACGGATCGCTTTGCCGACAATGCCTTCATTGTCATAATTGGTTGAAGAATCGATCAAGCGATACCCGTCGGCGATCGCTGCTTGCAGCTGGCTCAATCCTTCGCCACCACGGATCTGATAGGTACCGATGCCCAATGCGGGGCGTAAATTGCCGTCGTTTAATGTCAGTAAAGGTGCTTTCATAAAATGATTCCTCCTTTTCTTTTCTACATTCTACTCTAACGCTTTTTTGACAGGAACGTAACCAACTTGCTCAAACAGACAAAAAAAAAGAGCAACGGTTTCTGTTTCAGAAACAATTGCTCTTTTTGATCAAATTATTTTTCAGGCGGTGTGCCATACATTTTTGGTGTGACTTGATCGAGTTTTGGCGCTTTTCCTTCGACTTTTGGTTCGTCTAGCCATTGGTATTCGCCTTCACCATCAAGGGCTTTGCCTTTCGCCCAAGAGCCTTCTTTACTTTGGTCGCCTTCTGAGAAGTTATAGAAATCATAAGCGATATCTAAGCGTTCGTTTTTGCGGTCAAAGGTAGTCGGCACTAAAATTGAGCCTTCGTTTTCTTCCAATTCTTTCACGGCAGCTGCCCAGAGATTTTGGTGGTAGCTATCACGTGCTAATAAAACTGAAAGTAAGTCTTTGACCCCACGGTCATCGATCATTTCATAGATGCGTGCTACTTGCAGACGACCTTGTGATTCCGCATTTAAGTTGGCACGGAAATCAGCAAGTAAGTTGCCACTAGCAATGATATACGCACCTGACCATGGATTGCCGACGCTATCAGCAGGACGTGGTCCTAAGCCTGCAACGATGGCATGTTGCGGATTCATTCCAGAAATGATCGCACCGATCGTTGGGTCTTTTTTCATAGCCGCTTCTTGATCTTCCACAGGTGCACCTTCCAGTAGACGTGCAACCATCGTTGCTAACATTTCAACGTGTCCAAGCTCTTCAGTAGCGATATCCATTAACATGTCTTTGTATTTTTCTTCCCCACGGCAGCTCCATCCTTGGAATAAGTATTGCATGGCAACACTCATCTCTCCATATTGTCCACCGATTAATTCTTGAAGGTATTTCGCAACTAACGGATTTGGTTTTTCTGGTTTAGCTTCAAACTGTAATTCTTTCTGATGACGAAACATACTATTCCTCCTAAAATTTTTTATTGGACCCATAAAAAGTTTCTCATGAATCGAAACGTTCGTCTAATAAAACGCACTTTGACAAAATGAAAAAAGCATCGAAAAGAAAAGCCATTTATTTTGACAAAAAGCCTGAAGCGTTAGATAGTTAAATTAAGAGAGAATTAGAAAAGGAGCGAGTCACCATGTTTCAGTATTACAAAATGGAAGACCGAAAAATAAGCAAATCTTCGGAGGAGGATTACAATTGGCTAGTGGTTTCTGGCACAGATCCAGAGGAACAACGACACTTGTTAGATAAGTATCAACTGCCTGAAGATATTTTTATTGGCGCCAATGAACCGGAAGAAGTGTCACGGTTGGAATACTTGCGCAACACCAAGTTAAATCATCCGATTCTCTATACCTTGATCGATTTGTCGGAAGTGACTGAGGATCGAATCGAAGACCGTCTTGAGCCTGTGACTTTTATCTACACCAAAGATCTATTGATCACGTATGTCTCTCATCAATCCAATCTGATCAAACGATTGATCGAAAAGCATGAGCAAGATATCCAGCGGTATGAAGATATCGTTGCCTATTCGACGTTGATGATCTACACCCATTACATCAAAGGTCTGCAGGAGATGAAGAAGCAAATCGATGATTTGGATCAAGCAGCCCGTAAAACGACAGAAAACAAGGAATTGTTTAACTTAGCCGATACCGAGCGAGACATGGTCTATCTTGATCACACCTTGCGGGACCAAAACCATACCGTCGATCGTTTGATGGATCGCAAAGAATTTTTGGATCGTTTGGATAATGAAGCACTCGTTTATGACATCAAGCTGCGGCAAAAATTTGCCATGAAAATGGTCACTATCTATCGCGACTTGTTAGAAACCATCGGTGGCTTGTTCTCCGATATGATGGACAACAATCTAAACCATCTGATGAAATACTTAGACTCTGCAGCATTAGTGGTGGCAGTGCCGTCCTTGATCGCGGGGCTATGGGGGATCAACACCGGAGGACTGCCAGGAAAAGACAATGCGATCGGTACGATCGTCGTCTTTGGCTTGGCTATTTTAGTCGGCATTTTAACTGCCGTCTACTTGTCACGAAAAGACTTTTCAAAATAAAAAGCGCCGCTGCTCTGTGGCACCGTTCATCCATAAAAGGAGAAAGGTGCGACGAAGCAGTCGGCACTTTTTTTTATTTTAGCCCGCTGTCTAAATTGCTGTCGAGAATCCAGCGCTGAAAGGCGAGGAAGACCAGCAGCAAAGGCAAAATGGAAATTACCGAGGCAGCGATCAAAATCGTCCAATTGATATTTTCCGCGCCCACCAAGCTGCGGATCGCCACTTGCAAGGTGTATTTTTTCGGATCATTCAAGACGATCAAGGGCCAGATATAATCATTCCACCGCCACTGGAAGGAAAAGATCCCCAGTGTCATAATGATTGGTCGGGCAATCGGCAGCATGATTTTCAAAAAGATCATCCCATCCGAAGCGCCATCGATGCGGGCTGATTCAATCAGATCGTCAGGAACGGAGACGAAAAAGGTTCGGAACATAAAGATACCTGTTGCTGTATTGATGGAAGGGATGATGATCCCCAATAAGTTATCATATAAGCCTAGTGAACGAATGACAGAAAACGTTGGGTTCATGATAACTTCCGTCGGCAGCATGGTGGTGGCGATGATACAGATGAAGAAAAAACGCAGCCATTTCGCATCATATTTTGCAAAGGCATAGCCACAGGCGGCGCTGACTAGGATCGTCAATAAAGTGGTGACCACCGCTGAAATCAACGTATTATTGAAGTAACGAAAGAAATCCAATGTTGTCCAAGCATCAATAAAGTTTTGAATGGTTGGATTTTCAGGAATGATTTTCAAGGGATAAGCAAATAATTCAGTCCCTGGTTTAAAGGCACTCAATAAGAACCAAAGTAGTGGAAAAAGGTACAGCAGGGAAGTGATGATCAGTGCCAGCGTTAAAAAAAACATCGCTGACTTTCTTGTGACAGGTCGTTTGGTTTTGATGGTCTTAGATGTCATTCTTGCCGCCTCCAATCTTCATTTGTGCTAAGCCTAACAGTAAAAGAATCACGAAAAGTACCATGGAGGCAGCACTGGCATAGCCGACCCGCATTTTGTCAAACCCAGTCGTATAGATATATTGCACGATCAACATGTTGTCGGTTCCTGGACCACCATTGGTCAGCGATTGCACGAGGGCGAACTCTTTCATGGCGCCGATCGAAGCCAATAAGATGACCATAAAGGAAGTCGGCCGCAGCATAGGCAAGGTGATGTAGCGTAATTTATGCCCAAAGCTGGCGCCGTCGATCTCGGCAGCTTCATACAACGAGCGGGGGATATTTTTCAAAGCTGCAGTAAATTGCAGCATGTTAAAGGCAGTCCCGCCCCAGATGGCAGCCAAAATAATAACAGAAAAGGCAGCATTCGAGTCGGTAAACCACGGGACAGTTTGTTGTCCCGCTTGCTCTAGAATAAAGTTGATAAAGCCAAAGTTTTCACCAAACAGCCATTTCCAGATAACCCCAGCGATGATCCCAGAGATGGTCCATGGTAAGAAAAAAATGATCTTTGCGAAAAATTTGCCTTTCGCCAGCTGACTGTTCAACATCAAAGCGACGGCGAGAGAAACGACATAGATACTTGGGACCAGAATGATCACATAACGAAATGTACGAAATAGTGCTTTATAGAAGCTGGCGTCTTGAAACAATTCTTGATAGTTCGCCAAGCCGATAAAATTGGCTGTCGCAAAGCCTTTATAGTCGGTTAACGAGTAATAAAGTCCTAAGAGTGCTGGAATCAAAAAGAAGATAATGAACAAAATGATGCTTGCGCCAGTGAATAGCAACGGCCATTTGTTTTTTTGTAAAGTACTCACAGAAAATTCCTCCTCCGACGATCGTATCAGCAACAAAGAACCCGCAGTCTGCAAAAAGCCAGACTATGGGTTCTTTGTGGTTGAACGTCTGTTTATTTCTTCAAAAACCCATCATTGTAATCCTTGATCGTCTTGTCGATTGCCTCATCTAATGTAATTTCATCATTTAACACTTGCACGATGGCATCACGGTAAGCCCCTGTCAATCCAGTGTAGCCTTTCATACTCATCGTCACTTGATCGGTAGTTTGCTTGCTGCTGATTGGTTGAGCAGCGGCTGCGATCTCTTGGTTGTAGATTTCATAAGCATCCTGGCCTTGTTCATAGTCGACCGTCAAATCTTCCACCGCAGGTAAGTAACCAGCATAGGTACAAAGCTGTTTGTAATTTTCTTCTTCGTACAACCATTTGATGAATTTTTCGCCTTCTTCACTGTTTTTACTGTTGTTGAAGCCAGTGATGAAGTTGCCGCCCATATTGACCGCGCGGGTCTCTTCATAAGGAGAATAGGTCGATTGCCAGTTAAAGTTGCTGATGTTGGTAGAAAAATCAACGATCTGCCAGCTGCCAGAAAAGTAAGCTGGAACACGGCCGCTCTTGAACATAGCAGAAGCATCTTCTCCAGAGGTCCAAACCGATTTTGGCATCACTTCGTCATTGTTCAAATCAACAAATTTTTGCAAAGCCGCTTTCGTAGCATCATCGGTCGTGTAAGAATCACCGCTGTCATCTAAAAAGAAATCTTGTCCCCCGTATTGATAAGTGAAAGCCCGTAAACGGTGATCCGACGCGTCCATGACCATGCCGTATTTGGCATCGGTTTTTTCAACGACTTCATTGATCGCAGTTAAAAATTCATCCCAAGTCCAAATATCCTCTTCCGAAGTGGGGTAGGTCACACCAGCTTCGTCAAACAAATCCGTATTGATAAACAACCCAGTGGCAGTGACATCAGAAGGGAGTGCTTTGACGACATCTGCTTCATCTTTGATCGTCATCGATTCCAATGTGTTTGCCTCACTGGCAATGTCTGATAGATCCATCAGATAGTCATTCCAGTCAGGTTGAACGGTAGAAACCCGCACGACTTCTGGCGCATCATCCGCTTGAACAGCTTTGGTGATCTTTGTCAGCAAGTCCGCATAAGGCACATCGGTGACTTCGACAGTCACACCAGTTTCTTCCTTGTATTTTTCCGCCATTTTCGAATAAGCGCCGCCTTCACTGGTATCTCCAGAAACGAACATACGGATCTGCTTGTTCTCGCTGGCACTGTCACCACTGCCGCAGCCAGCGACCCCTAACATCACTGCCGCCAAAGACAAAATTGAATAACCTATTTTTTTGTTCATTTTGTTCCTCTCCTTTATTGAATGATTTTTGTTCAAAAAAACGTTTCCAATCGAAAACGATCGAAACGTCCCCCAATGAAAAATAGCTGATGTACTGAAAAGATAGCAGTCCTACGACTGATTGAGGAGTGAAAAGTGCCAATTATCTGACAAAATAAGAGTGGTTCTCCCTCAGTTTAGCGGATAAGATGCAAAATACAAAATAAAACGATTTCAAAAAATGCACCAATACTAAAAAAAACGAATTAAAGCTCTTACAACGATAATTAGGAAGTGCTGATAAACGTTAATATAACAAGGTTTGAAAATTTTTTTTGCAAATTGAGTGCAAATCTTTTGTCTAAAACGGGGATTAAGCGTAACATAATATGTGTAATAACTACTTAAAAGAAAGAAGGAGAAAAATATGCATTGGTTATGGGTATTAATCGTAGGAGCTATTATCGGTTTGATCGCCGGAGCTATCACAAATAAAGGTGGATCAATGGGTTGGATCGCCAACATCGTTGCAGGTTTAGTAGGTTCAGCTATTGGACAAGCGATCTTAGGTTCTTGGGGTCCATCACTTGCTGGAATGGCAATCGTCCCATCAATTATTGGTGCGGTTATTGTAGTTGCTGTTGTTTCATTCTTCTTAGGACGTTCAAACGGCTAGTCCATTCAGCAATTGTTTTCATTCATTTATTTCGGGTAGGAACTACCTTGAATAGACAGGCAAATCCAGAGTTTCTGGGTTTGCCTTTTTTGTTTTTTAAAAGGATGCATAAGCAATCCCTTTGTCAGATTAGAAAATTGTCGTTACACTTGAAGTAGGTCAAAAAAAGAAAGGAAGAGGTTCAATGAAAAAGCAATATGAAACAGCGATGATCAATCGAGGCGGACGTGTCGGAGAGGTCGAAGCACCAAACGGTAGTTTTCACCTGAAAATCGACAAGCCAGGTCTTCATAGTGAAGGGACCAATCCAGAGCAATTATTTGCCGCAGGCTATGCTTCATGCTTCAACGGTGCCGTACAGCATATGCTGAAAGAGCATAACATCGAATCCGAATCCGAAGTTAAAGCAAGAGTGTCTTTGTATCAGCATGAGGACGGCAGTTACCAAATCGGCGTGATTTTAGAGGTATCGTTACCAGGCGTTGAAAAAGCCGAGGCAGAGAAAATCGCAGAAGAAGCCCACGATTTTTGTCCGTATTCTCGTGCCACTCGCGGCAACATTGATGTCGAAGTTCAAGTAGTCTAAGCAGTATTACGAATAGACAAACAATAAGCGGTTGGTAAATCAGCCGACAAGAGGGAATTCATCAAGGAGGCCAATCAATGAGACAAACAGAGAGCTTGCTGCTTTTGGGCGTGTTTGTGGTTGGCCTTTTTGTGGTGTACTGGCTAAAAAAGCACCGACAGGCGCGCCACAACCAAGCACTGGCAGCTCAACTGAAGCGTTATCCCAGCGTGCGGCAAGCGTGGCTGGCAGCCGGGGCAAACAGGGAAGCAGTCCTTTTGGTTCCAGGTTTAAAAGAAGCCACTGCCGCAGTGGCAACGACGGCAACGGCGAAAGCAGAAACGAGGCTGCACAAGCATGCGGATCAGTGTGAAGCAATGACCCCGCAAGGGTTGGCCGTTTCAGAGGACTATTTGTTCATCTCAGCGTATTGTTCGCAGCAGGAACATCACTCACAGCTTTATATAATAGAAAGAACGAGCGGGCGGCATCTGAAAACGGTGGTTCTGCCAAAACGCCCCCATGTCGGTGGGCTAGTCTTTGATCGAGCAACGCAAATGCTGTGGCTAACCATTACAGGGAAAGGAATGGGGCGCGTGGCGTGTGTTTCTCTACAAGCACTGCTGGAAGATGATTCCTTGGCAACCAATCAGTCTATCGCTTATCAGCAAGTCATCGAATTGGCAGGCATCACTCACAGCTCCTATTTGGCAGCCGATGGCGAGGAACTTGTCTCGGGGACTTTTGCCTTGAAACAAGGAGGCGTGGTGGCGAATTATCCGCTGCCTGTTCTTTCAGCCAGCGGTCGCAAAGCGCCTCATCGCATCAAGCCTAGTAAGAGAAGGGTCACCACCACGAAAGTCCAAAGTATCGCCTTTACCACTGAATACATGTTGCTGACACGTTCCTTTGGACCAGGGTCGGCGGAGTTATGGGTCTTTTCAAAGGATGCAACGGTGCTGACCCGCAAACATGCGTTGCGGCGCATCAAGTTTCCCCATTACCTTGAACAGATCGTGGTAGAAAAAGGACAGCTGTACTGCTTGTTTGAAAGTGGGGCATGGGCGTATCGGCAAAAAGGCGGCAGCATCGATGAAGTCGTGGTATTGGACCTTGCGACCTTGCTCCAGTAAAAGCACTACTTAAAAAGAAAAAAGACCAGCCTCTTAAGAAGCTGGTCGTAAGTGCAGTGATTAGTCCACGATTGCTCGTTGGATATCTAAGACGGTGCCTGTATGAGCATCTGCCAAAAATTCATAGGTGACAAGCTGCCCGTCTTCGGTGCGGGTGATGCCGCCAGTATATCCTTGGGAAGTGATCGCAAATTTGCGCAAAGGTTGTTTTTCGAAATTGATCCAAGAACCTTCGATCGGTCCTTCTTTGATAAACGCCGCTTTTATATTGTCTAAGACATCATCGGCGTTCATGGCTTGCCTTTTCTTCAACCAGATCGTTGAAAAAATCCCTCCTGCAAAGCCAAGACCTAAACCGATGGTCAGTCCATTTTTAAAATAATGCAATGGATGCTCATTCTCCATCTAATGTCCCTCCTAAAGTAAGTTTTCCCGAATGTTTTGATCTCGGTGAAAGCACAGGTTCTCTTAACAATAGTTTACCATAGTTTAGAAATATTCTATAAGAAAAATAACCAACAATAGAAATTTGCGCTATAATAAAGAATATCAGTAGGAATAAGGAGGAAGAGAGCACATCCGTTGTTTCGCCCAAAAATTGCTGGAAAACACAGCAACAGCAAGCGTTGCTTTTTCAAAAAAAGCAGCTTTGTTTCTTTAGGGCAGCAAACAACCGATACGTGTTTCTCGAATGATCATGGAAGAAAAAACATTTCAACGCATCAAAGAACTAACGGAGTTACAAGGAACCAGTGGGTTTGAACACGACGTGCGGGCGTATATGCGTGAAGCGATGACCCCCTTGGTGGACGAGATCCAACAAGACGGCTTAGGCGGCATCTTCGGTTTGCGTCACCACCAAGAAGCAGATGCACCACGAGTGATGGTAGCTGCTCACATGGATGAAGTTGGTTTCTTATTGACGACGATCACCGATCGCGGCTTATTCAAAGTCACTCCTTTGGGCGGATGGAACCCTTATGTGGTTTCTGCTCAACGCTTTACATTGAAAACAGCAAAAGGCGATTATCCATGTGTTTCTTCTTCAGTACCGCCACATTTGTTGCGAGGAAGCAGCGGTCAAAAAAATGTCGAAGTCACAGATATTTTGTTTGATGCTGGGTTTGAATCAAAAGAAGAAGCAGAAAGCTTTGGGGTACGTCCTGGCGATACGATCGTCCCACAAGTGGAAACCATCAAAACAGCCAATGGGAAAAACATCATCTCGAAGGCTTGGGACAACCGTTACGGCTGTGCAGTCGTCTTAGAAGCACTTGAAGCCTTGAAAGAGGAAACGTTAGGCCATACGCTGATTGCTGGTGCCAACGTTCAAGAAGAAGTCGGCTTACGAGGTTCTCGTCCGTCTGTGACGAAATTCAAACCCGACTTGTTCTTTGCGGTCGATTGCTCGCCAGCAGATGACACAGTCACCAAAAATGGTACCTTTGGTCATCTAGGGGCAGGGACTTTGATGCGAATCTATGATCCGGGCATGATCATGTTGCCACGGATGAAAGAATTCTTGTTGGATACAGCAGAAAGCAACAACATTCCTTACCAATACTTTGTTTCAAAAGGTGGTACCGACGCTGGTGCGGCACACATGGCAAATGAAGGAATCCCAAGTTCAGTTATCGGTGTTCCTGGACGTTACATCCATACTCACCAAACATTATTCAGTATCGCTGATTATGAAGCGGCACGGGAAATGGTGATTCAAGTCTTGAAAGGTTTGGATCGTTCAACCGTTGATACGATTTTGGCAGGACAATAAGCGAGAACGAACGAAAGCAAAGAGACAGCAACCCGTTGTCTCTTTTTTTCTGCAGGGGTTTGCAAGATCAGCATGTCAGTTGGTAGTCCCTGAAAGAAAGGTGTATACTGAAAGAAAAGAAAGTGGTGAGCATTTGATTATTCCAAAAGATTTAGCAGAGTTAGCAACATATGTGGAGAAAGGCAAAAATGTCTTCTTTTTCACCGCCGATTGGTGTGGCGATTGCCGCTACATCAAACCGCAATTGCCTGAGATCGAAGCGGACTTTCCAGATTTTCAATTTATCGAAGTCTACCGTGATGAATACATGGATGTAGCGGTTGAATGGAACATTTTTGGTATTCCTAGCCTCGTCGTTATCGAAGACGGCAAGGAGCTGGGACGGTTAGTCAACAAGGATCGCAAAACCAAAGAAGAGATCGAAGCCTTTTTAACCAGCGTACAATCAGCATAGGAGGGGAAAAAGATGGAAGCACAAAGATATCAAAACATTTTAGTAGGGATCGACGGTTCAGATCAAGCGATGTCTGCCTTCAAAAAAGCAGTGGAAGTCGCTCGTCGAAATCAAGGGAAGGTCTATGCCGCAACGATCATCGACCAGCAAGTGCCGACCATGATGGGCTATGCACCTTTGGATAGTTCGATCTTGGAACAAGAAAAAGATACGGCGAAAAATCTGATCGACGACTGCAAAGCTTATGCAAAATCAGTGGATTTTGATCTAGTTGAAGGCATCGTCGCTTACGGCTCCATCAAAGACGCCCTTGCCACTCAATTACCAGATCAATACGACATCGATTTGATCATGGTGGGGCAATCTGGGCTGAATGCCGTGGAACGCTTCATGATGGGGAGTGTCGCCAGCTTCGTTATCCGTGAAGCCCGGTGCGACGTGCTGATCGTATCGCCTGAAGAAACAAAAGCCTAAGGTCATTTTTTGAAAAAATAAGCTTGTCGTTGCCGAGTTCTTTTCCTTAAAGAAGATGGCAGCAAAAGCAGACAAGGGTTAAAAGAAAGTTCCTGAGAACCAGCGATGTTTCACTTGTTAGCAAAGCACCGTCTTTCGCTGATGAACTGCAGCTGGTTCTCAGGCTTTTTTGCTCGTTTTGAGGGAAGACATCTGTCGCTGTTGTCTTGTTACATAGGTAGTAGTGCCAAACAGAAGTTTTTAGAACCAGCGTTTATCGGCTCGATAGTAAAGCAGCGTCTTAGCTAATAAGCCGCAGCTGGTTCTTAGTTTTTTTCTGTATACAGTTTTTGGATAACTTATTGTTGCCTTCTTTCGTAGAAAGTAGTTCTACTAGCAAGTTCTTGAGAAGCCGCGGGTTCTGCTCCTTCGCCAATTTTCAACCTAAGTCAGCCAGCAGAAGTTGGTTCTCAGGCGTTTTTTGTCTTTGAAAATAACTAGAATTTCAAGGAAAACAAAGAAATTCCATGACGGATGCCGAAAAATTTGTTAAGATTATGGGCGGAATGTGTAAGTACCTAAGGAGGAAAAAACGTGATTTTTGCTTATAACAAAGAATATGTCAGTGATACACTGCTTGCCATCACAGCAGATGATAAAGGATTAGAACAAACCGTCGAACGCAAAGGCAATGTTGCCCAAATCAAAAATGAAGAAGGCACGATCGTCGGCTGGAACTTTTTTGCGATCTCAGAAGTGATGACGATCGAAGGCCGTGGCCAAGTGACGTTGACGAAAGAACAAATCCAACAATTGAACACCATGATCAAAGAAGCAGGATTCAGCGAAGAACTGCCAGCAGATACAGAACCAAAAATCGTCGTTGGCTATGTGAAATCATGTGTGGAACATCCAGACAGCGACCATCTGTCTATCACGGAAACAGAAGTCGGGGATGGGGAAGTTTTGCAAATCGTCTGTGGTGCTGCCAATATCCGTAAAGGCTTGAAAGTCGTTGTCGCAAAACCTGGGGCAATGATGCCAGATGGCTTGATGATTTGGCCGGGTACGCTTCGTGGCGTAGAAAGCTTCGGAATGATCTGCTCTGCTAAAGAACTGCATTTAGAAGGTGCACCAATGAAAAAATGCATCCTTGAGCTGCCTCAAGATGCCGTTGTAGGTGAAGCTTTTCCAGTCGGTAAAGCCTAAAAAAATGAACTGCCGCTTCCTGTTTTTGCGGCAGTTCATTTTTTGATTGTTTCGATTGGTTTTGGTGATTAGTTGCTGCTGTCTGTTGATTGTTCGTTGATCGATGTATCAACGGAAAGTTTTACTTCTGCCGTTTTTTCTTCATCGCCACGATAGAAGGTTACAGTGATCGTGTCACCGACTTTGTGTTTGTACAACGCAGATTGTAGATCCGTTGTTGTGCTGACTTCTGTATCATCGATCTTCGTGATAACATCATATTGTTGCAATCCTGCTTGTTCTGCTGGTGTTGCATTGTTGACTGAATAGATCACAACGCCTGAAGTTACGGATGAAGGAACTTTCAAGATTTGTTCTTGTTGTTGTGATGTGATGGAACCTAAATCGATCGTTTGGATACCTAGTGCAGGGCGGACCACTTTGCCGTCTGCTTCTAGTTGATTGATGATTTCAACGACATCGTTACTTGGGATCGCAAAGCCCATCCCTTCGACACTAACACCTGAAGCAGAGCCAGAGGTGCTGGCGATTTTACTTGAGTTGATCCCAATCACTTGACCATCAACGTTGATCAGTGGACCACCAGAGTTCCCTGGGTTGATCGCAGCATCCGTTTGGATCGCATTGATGCTGATCGTACCACCAGATTCGTTTTGGCTTGTTACTTGACGATTCAAGGAAGAAACGATCCCTTGTGTCACAGAGTTTGCGTAGTCAGAGCCGAGAGGTGAACCGATCGCGATGGCTGGTTCGCCGACTTTCAAGGCACTTGAATCACCAAATGTTGCGGCAGTCGTCACATGCTCTGAAGAGATTTTCAATACAGCTAAGTCTGTGTAAGCGTCAGTACCGACCAATTCAGCTTTAACTTTCGTACCGTCTGCTAAAACAACTTCCAAACCGTCTTGACCTTCTACGACGTGGTTGTTGGTTACAACATAGGCATCGTCGCCATCGATTTTGTAGATGACTCCACTCCCTTCAGAAGAAGCTTCTAAAGCACTGTCGTCGTCGCTTTGGCTATCGCCTTCACTTTGTCCGCCTTGCTGACCAAAGAGGCTGTTCCAGTCGTTGCTTTGACTTTGTTGTAGATTAATGATGGAAACGACAGAATCTTGTACTTTTTCAACTGCCTCAGTGACATCGCTAGTCACATCAAGTTTTACATTGGATACTTGGGTTTGTCCGTTAGAATCTTGGACCCCGCTGTTGGTCGTGGTTTCTGGTGTTGAAGTCAAAGAGGAACCCATTGCCAGATACAGACCGCCGAAGGTCAATAAACCGCCGACCATACCGCCTAAAATCCCAATACCTAATCGTTTTAATAAACCAGGAGAAGTTTTCTTGCCTGGTGTGACATATTTTCTTGCCATTACTATTTCCCCCTTAATGAATAATTCGTTATAATCAGTATATTCCTTCTATCTGAGATTAGTCTACTAAGAGATTTTGAAAAAAATATGAAGAAGTTGCGTAAGAATCTGTTTCAAACGATGAAATTTTCTTCGCAAAACCCGTTCATTTTTGAATAAAAATAGCAGGGGAATCTGGGGAGAAGCAAAGGTCTGTTTATCCACAGTGTGTGGACAAACTTGAAAGCTTTGGTTGGGTGGATGAAGAAACCCTTGAAGTGTCGCGGTTTTATAGATAGGAATAGAAGAATTACAAAGAAAGTCAAAGTGTGTAAAAGGTTGTGGATAGCATTGTCCACATTTTCATAAAATAAGGGGATAACGAGGAGGAACCTATGAAAATCAAAGTCGTCACGGTAGGAAAATTAAAAGAAAAGTACCTCGTTCAAGGAATCAACGAGTACGCCAAGCGATTGGGGGCATACGCAAAGCTTGAGTTTGTCGAAGTATCGGATGAAAAAGCACCAGAAACCTTGAGTGAAGCCCAAATGCTGCAAATCAAAGAAAAAGAAGGGCAGCGCATTTTAGCCAAAATCAAAGACACCGAATATGTCTTTGCCTTAGCGATCGAAGGCACTAACCCCACCAGCGAAGCCTTCGCCAAACAAATCGATCAGCTCGGCATCCAAGGAAAAAGCCAACTGACCTTCGTCATCGGCGGCTCCCTAGGCTTAAGCCAAGAAGTCATGACCCGCAGTGATGCCAAGATCTCTTTTGGCAAAATGACCTACCCCCACCAACTCATGAAACTGATCTTATTGGAGCAAATCTATCGCGCGTATCGAATCAATACGGGGGCGCCGTATCATAAGTAAATATCTCAAGCAATATAATAGAAAAAATTATCCACCGGTACTACCGGTAAAAAGGAGCAACAACCATGCGAAATATCAAATTAACGATTGAATATGACGGCAAGCGCTACTTAGGGTGGCAACGACTAGGAGATTCTGAAAAAACAATCCAAGAAAAAGTTGAAGGGGTCATCAAATTATTGACGGGAGAAGAAATTGAGATCGTCGGTTCTGGCAGAACCGATGCGGGCACGCATGCTCGAGGACAAGTGGCGAATTTCAAGACGACCCATCAAATGAGTTTGCCAGAGATGCAGCAGTTCTTTAACCGCTATTTGCCGCAAGACATCGTCGTCAACAAGATTGAAGAGGTGCCTGAGCGCTTCCATGCACGCTATCACGCCAAAGGCAAGCAATATAGCTATTATGTTTGGAACAACGCGATCCCATCGGTCTTTGCTCGCAATACTAGTTTTCATTGCCCGCAGCCCCTTGATTTGGAAAAAATGCAGCAAGCGGCTGAGAAGTTGATCGGCACCCATGATTTTATCGGCTTTTCTGCATTGAAAAAATCAAAAAAATCAACGGTGCGCACGATCGATGAAATCACCATCACACCAGAAGGCGACCTATTGCGGTTTACCTTCAAAGGCAACGGCTTTTTGCATAAAATGGTCCGAATCTTGACAGGCACACTGATTGCCATTGGCGATGGCACACTGCCACCAGAAGTGATCGATCAAGTGTTAGCCGATAAAGTACGACAAGCAGCTGGTGAAACAGTGCCTTCTCATGGCTTATTTCTAGATGAGGTGTATTATTAAAAGAAACATGGTAATGGCTATTTAAGGAAAGGAGATCATCTATTGATCACATTAAAATCCCCACGAGAGATCGAACAAATGAAAACTTCTGGTCGTATCTTGGCAAGTATTCACGAACAGCTACGAGAGAAAATCGTTCCCGGTATCACCACGAACCAAATCAACGCCTTTGTCCATCAACAGATAGAAGCTGCAGGGGCAACAGCCGCGCAAATCGGGTTTGAAGGCTATGAATTTGCGACGTGTATCAGTGTCAATGAAGAGATTTGTCATGGTTTCCCTTCAGAATATGTTTTAAAATCAGGCGATGTCATTAAAGTCGATTTTTGTGTCGATTACAAAGGGGCAATCTCTGACAGCTGTTGGACGTATGCGGTAGGAGAGATTTCACCAGAACATCAAGCACTGATGGAAGTCACGAAAGAAGCCTTGATGAGAGGAATCGAGCAAGCACAGGTCGGCAACCGAGTTGGCGATATTGGTTATGCGATCCAAAGCTTCGCTGAAGAAAAAGGGTATGGTGTCGTGCGGGACTTTATTGCTCACGGCATTGGCCCAACCATTCATGAAGAACCATTCTTTCCTCATTTCGGGTTACCTGGCAAAGGAATTCGGTTGAAAGAAGGTATGACGATCACCATCGAACCGATGATCACGACAGGCACTTGGCGCATGAAGATGGACCCGAACGGCTGGACAGCACGCACCATTGACGGCAGTTATTGTGCCCAATATGAACATTCGATCGCCATCACCAAAGAAGGTCCTATTATCATGACGTTGCAAAAGGAAGAAACGTGAACACAAGGCCGATAGAATAGAAGAAAATACGAAAATCGTTCGAGTGTTTCTACACGAACGATTTTTTGCATTTACTTGTCGAAGTTGCGAAGCTAGGGTATAGCACATTCAAATAGGAAGAAAAGTAGGTCTTTTTAGGAAATGATTATGAAACAATCAAACTACTTCCAGTAGAAGCTTTTTGGAGTAAACATTAAAAGATATAAAAGCTGGATATAAGAAGAGTCAGTATCGAAGTATTTTTTTGTTATTTCCTTTTTAAAATATCGTTATAGTTTTGAGAGAACGAAAAAAATTCTCGGAAAAATCAGAATCGTTAAATTTAGAAGTTTTTATTCATCTATATTTATCTCTTTATAGCCTTTATTTACTGAAAAAACCGTGATATACTTTTAAGATAAAAATATAAAGGAGAGATAAAGTGAAAAAACGTGTATGGGGTATTTTATTATTAGGAATTGGTTGTTTTTTTTGTTCATAATTTCACATTCCAATCTGTACAAGCAGATGAGTTTGACGATGGGCAGGTGACTTTTGAAGACTATTCAAAGGATAATCGTAGTTCAGTTATGACATATGAAGAATATGTAGAATTCATCAATGAAATTAATTCTCAAAATAATCAACTAACAAGAGAGGTCGTATCTCGTTCATTATCAGGCGGTAATTTGAGTCAAAGAGAGCAAATTGTAGCAGAAGCAAAAAAACATATAGGTAAACCATATACTCAAACAAATCCTGATAGATTGGGACCTGACAAATTTGATTGTTCTGGCTTAGTTTATTATGTTTTTAATCAAGTTACAGGAAAAGATGTCGGAAAATTGACGTGGGAGCAAGAGTATGCTGGAAAGCAAATTTCTATCTCTGAGGCTAAACCAGGTGACTTACTTTTTTGGGGAAGTAGAGGGAAAACGAGTCATACTGCCATTTATATTGGAAATAATCAGTATATTCATGCTCCAACTTTTGGAAGAACGGTTGAATTATCTCCAATCTGGGACAGTTTCTATCCATCATTTGCCATCCGGATGGATCTATCAGAATACCAAACAGTGCCTTATGGAAAAACGGTTATGGCGGTCAGTAATTATCCAATATGGAACAACTTAGAATTTACTTCTCAAAATGGAAATACTTCTAATTTTCAAGATGGTTTAGTTTATTATGCGAAAAATCAAATCTCTTTTAGTGATGGTAGAACGTTTTATGAACTATATCGTGGAGATTCCTTTGTAGGATTTATTAATACTGTAGCAGTTGAAGAATTAACCGCTACAAGCGAGAATAAAAATATTATGGCAACTAAAAATTATCCAAGATGGGGAAATCTCTATTGGACTAGTAAACTAGGCGATACTTCTGATTTCGCCGATAATCCAGTGTACTATACATCTGTTAGTTATACTTTAACAAATGGTAAAAAGTTTTATTCTCTCTATCGTGGTGATCAATGGTTTGGTTATATCAATGCTGAAGCGGTTATTGATTTGAAGGCTGAAAATATTGATAAATTTGTCAGTGCGACGAAGAATTATCCGATTTGGGGAAACCTATATTGGACGAGTAAATTAGGAAGTACAGAAAATTATTCGAGTGGTCTGGTCTATAAAGCAAAATATAAATATACTCTGTCAAATGGAAAGATATTTTATTCTATATATCAAGGCGACACATGGATAGGTTATATTAATTCTGATGCTACTGAAGATTTAAGAACTGAAAATATTAACATAGGAGTACAGATTACTAGCAAAAACTATCCTATGTGGAACAATTTTTATTGGACTAGTAAAAAATTCGAAGCAGGTCAGTTGTATGGTAATAGTTACACTGCTAAAGTAAAATATACATTAGGAAATGGAAAGACCTTCTATTCCTTATATGATAATACAAATACATGGATTGGATATGTTAACACTCAAGGTACAAGTGTTAAATAAGTTCTCGCAAAAATTATCAATATTTTTTATTATCCTAGATGAAAGCAAAAAGCGAATCCACACTTGATTCGCTTTTTGCTTTCTCAAGTTTAATTAATATAATTAGGACAATGAATTTCGAACAATTCATTTAAAAGCAAAAAACTCAAATCGTTTTGCCCCTTTTTCTTATCCCTCTCACCGCTCCAGTGAAAGCTTTATTCAACAACCCTTTAGCAAGCACATCAATCATCCCCATGATTGAGTTTATCAGCAACAAAGGTTTCTACACTATACCTGCCCCATTTTGAGAGACTCTCTATAAACAAAGGGAAGGTTACATCTGTAAAATGACTGACCAAGAGATAACAAGCTTGACCTGAAACTTTATGAAAGACTTCAATTTCTTTGTATTGATTCACGAAGGCTTCAAAATCTGTATAGCGATTTGAATCCATAAAAAACCGGATGTATTGCGTACTTGGATAGTTTACTACAATACTAAATCGCTGAATGATTCCTTCATCTTGCAATTTCAGGATCCGATTGCCTACAGCTTGTCCCGTCAGGTGGACCATTTCGCCGATTTCTTTATTCGATAATTTGCTGTTGTGTTTCAGGATAGCTAGGATTTGTTCATCGATGATGTCCATAAGGGTTCCTCCTTTCATAATGAAAGTAAATTGACTTTATCTTTTTCAAGAGACGCTTTGTTGTAGGGTCATATGTATTTATACTGGATTATAACAAATAAGAAAAGAAATGGTGATTCTATGAAAAAAGCTTTAGTAATTATTGATGTCCAAAATGACTATTTTAAAGAAGGAAGAATGGCCCTTCATTCCCCTGAACAGGCGCTTGCAAACATAAATAAACTAGAAGCGTCTTTTATCGAAAAGCAACTCCCGATCATCTATATCCAACACATCAACGATCAAGAAGCGGCTGATTTTTTTGAACGAGGGACCAAAGGCGTACGGCTGCATGAACAGTTAAAAACAACGCATTCTTCTATTATTATCGAAAAGCACTTTCCTAACTCGTTCATTGAAACAAATTTAAAAGAAACGTTAGACTCTTTAGGTGTCCAACAAGTTATCATCACTGGGATGATGACGCATATGTGCATCGATTCAACCACAAGAGCTAGTAAAGAACTCGGTTATCAGCCCATACTGATTTCTGATGCCACGGCAACGAAAGCATTAACATTTGAAGCACACGAAATTCCTGCGGAAGCTGTTCAACGAGCGTTTTTATCGGCCTTGGAAACCTTCTCTACGGTGATGAAAACCGATGACTATTTAAACGGATTGTAGAAAAATTGCGTATTTACCAACAAAGGCAACGTTCATTTGCATTGAGTGGTTCTTGATCACTCTTTGAAATTGGTGATCCTAACTCATTCCGCTTCAATGTTTCTAAAAAAATGAATGCCCAGTTGCGTACCCACCAATTCTACTGAGCTGATTCTTCAGAGGATGCATGCGAACCAATTACGCACCAACCCATACAAAAGCCAAAAACGTTCGAGGATTTTTCTCGAACGTTTTTTGGGCATCAAATTGGGCGAATCGGCGAAACTATGGTACAGTGCAACCAAACAAGGAGCGAAAGTCGCTCCTTCATGAGGCAAAGGGGCAATGGTGATGAAGCAAAAAACGATGGCGTGGCTGTCAGAAATCTATAATTTGATCTTGCATCCTGGCACAAGACAGTGGGAACGAGAACAACTGGTGCAAGCAAAAAATACACTGGAAACTCAGCTGGCGACCAAACAAAAAGCAGGCAAACACGAAAAAGAATCGTCAAATAGCCTTGAAGACCAACAGACCAAGCGGGTTTTGGAAAAACTAGAAGCGTCGTTGCGTCCTTTGGCACTGAGAAACAATCTGACCCCGAATGTCGCAGAGTTTTATCAAACAATCAGCCAGTCAGCACCGAAAAAGGCAAGGAATGAAGAAACAAGCAAAGTCCAACCAGTAGAAGTTTCCGTGGAGCCGAACGAAACAGGTGAAAAAGCACAAGAAGTGGCTATTTTTGCTGGCGGCTGCTTTTGGTGTATGGTAGAGCCTTTTGAAGACCAGCCGGGCATTCTTTCCGTCTTGTCGGGGTATACTGGGGGAACAGTCCCGAATCCGACGTATGATCAAGTACTAAGCGGAACAACAGGGCATGTCGAAGCGGTAGAGATCGTTTTTGATCCCAAAATCATCACCTATCAGGACTTGTTGCAGTTGTACTGGCAAGTGACAGACCCGACAGATGCTTTCGGACAATTTCAAGATCGCGGCAATTTTTATCGCCCAATCATTTTCTATACGACTGCTGAACAGGAAGTGCTTGCGCAAGAAGCCAAAAAGGAACTAGCCCAATCTGGTTATTATCAGCAACCCATCGTGACCGAGATCCGCAAGGCCACGCAGTTTTGGCCAGCGGAAAACTACCATCAAGCATTTTACAAGAAACAGCCAAAGCGCTACCAGCGGATCAAGCGAGCGCGCAAACAACTGATGCTTTTTTATCGGCTGAAACGCTGGACAAACCGAGGAAAAAAACGATCATAAACAGAGGATCACTAAAAAAAGCGGGGCTCCGAGAAAAGGGGAAAAGAATCAAATGAAGGCTCTTTTCTCCACAAGCCGCGCTTTTTTCTGCGCTTTTAGCCAATTGGATAAAAAACGTAGATTTATTTTAGAATAATGTCCAAAGAAAGCGTTAACAACAAGAATTATAATAGAGAAAGAAAAAGTGGCGAAAAAGGTCGAAAAAGCAGGTGTCTTTTGCTTGATTCCTTTCTTCGAGGAAAGAAGGTGGGAAACACCAGAGAAAAATCAGCGGAAAAATCAATCGGCAACACCCCATAGCAACACAACATTTATTATATGAAGGTTCATATAAGTTAGGAGAAATGTGATGAAAAAAAAGGGAACGTTCGTCTCACTGTTTATGGCTCTCATTCTTTTTATCTTTTCAGAAAGAACAGTGTTTGCGGCAGAAGCGATCAATGAGATCGTCGCACCAACAGGAGTTAAAGCATTTCTAGTACTGATTCCATTAGTGTTAGTGCTGGTTTTGCTCTTTAAAAAAGTAGATATGATCATTGCTGGCTTGATTGCTGGGATCTTGGCGATGATTATTGGCGGGATCAGTTTAGCTGAAGCCAATTCGCAACTGTTGGAAGCTATTCCGACGATGTTGAGTATTACGGTGCCAATCATCAATTCCGCTGTAGCGATGGCGGTCTTCAAAGCGGGCAGTTATACGGCGGCCTTAACCTTAGCCAAAAGAGGAACCAAAGGAAAAGTGGAATATGTGGCTGGTTTTATTGTCATCTTATTGGCAGCAGCGACTTATATGTCTGGAATCGGCGGCGGGAGTGCGATGGTGATCGCACCGTTAGCATTTGCGGCAGTTGGGGTGGTACCCGAATTGATCGCAGCGATGTCGTTAGCGGCAGCGGTCTCCTTTACGACTTCTCCTGCCTCTTTGGAATCTAGTATCGTGTCTGAACTAGGCGGTTTTAGTGTCGCTTCTTATGTCGATCAAATGCGCCCATTTTGGTTGTTATTCGTTGGTTTGGCGATTTTATTGGCATTCTTCGGGACCAAGCGTCGTCATCTGGGCTTCAAAGAATCAGCCAACCAAGAGTACGAAAACAAAAGCAATGGCGAGTTATTCAAAACGACACTGCCTGCGATCTTCTTGCTTTTTGCGGTCATCTTTGGACCGTTGATCAATGACCTGATCGGCTTTGTCCTCTTTACACCGCTAGTTTATATGGTGGTCACGTTAGCGTTGATTTTTGTTTGTACCGACTTTTCCATGAATCAATCGGTGGAAGCGATGGTGGACGGATCCACGTATATTTTGACCCGCTTGTTCCAAGTGGGGATCTTTTTAGCCTTCATCAACGTGATCGCTGAAACTGGGACGTTTGCTGTAATTGCAGGTGCGGCACAAAATGCCCCCGCAGCGATCGTCGTTCCCGTGGCGATCTTGACGGGTGTCTTGATTGGGATTCCCGCAGGTGCCTATGTCGGCTCCGTTTTAACACTCGTGCTACCAGTTGCCGTTTCATTAGGCTTCCCAGTCTTAGCTCTTGGCTTTGTAACGATGGGGGTTGGCCTCGGCAGTCAAATGAGTTTTGTCAACATTACGATGCAAGCTTTATCTTCTGGTTTCCAAATTCCGATTCTGGATGTAGTCAAAGGAAACGTGAAGTGGTTGAGTTTAGCAGCCGTATTATTATTAGTCATCGGCTTAGTGTTTGGCTGATGGATAGGAGGAAAACATGGATTTATTGATCAAGCAAGCACGTCTTGAAGACGATGCAGAATTAGTAGACATTGCAATTTCAGAAGGAAAAATCACCGCAGTTGCACCCAACATTGAAGAATCAGCAGCAACAACGATTGAGGCGAAAGGCAAAGTGGTGATCCCTGGATTGATCGAAAGCCATATCCACTTAGACAAAGCCTTGATCGCCGATCGTGAGCCCAATAATTCAGGAACATTGCAAGAAGCGATCCAAGTTACGGCAAAGCTCAAACCGACCTTTACCGAAGAAGACATTTATGATCGGGCGAAACGCGCATTAGAAATGCTGATCCTGCACGGCACGACTGCTGTTCGCACCCATGCCGAATTTGATCCGGCGCAAGGCTTCACTGGTTTTGATACCATTATGCGCTTAAAAGAAGAATACCGCGACTTGATCGATATTCAGGTCGTTGCCTTTCCGCAAGAAGGGATTTTTAAGGCCCCAAGGACGGATAAGATGATGATCGAAGCGATGGAGAAAGGCGCCGATGTCGTTGGCGGGATTCCTTACAATGATGCGCCAGCCAATGAGCACATCGACTTGATCTTTGAGATCGCCAAACGATTTGATAAAGACATTGACTTGCATCAAGATTTTGCTGACGAAGCAGACGATACATCGATCGTCTATCTGTGTGAAAAAACCATCGCAGAAGGCTACCAAGGTCGGGTATCAGTAGGACATTTGACTGCGCTGCACGCCATGGAACCGGATCAGCTGGCAGAAGTCATCGATTTGATGGTCAAAGCCCAAATCAATGTGATGCCGTTGCCTGCGACCGACTTGCATTTAGGTGCCAGAAACGATGCTTACAATGTTCGTCGTGCCGTGACACCGATTCGCAAGTTACGTGATGCTGGTGTAAATATTTGCTTAGGCAGCAACAATATCCGAAACGCCTTTACGCCCTATGGCAATGGGGATTTGATCCAAATCGCTATGCTGGCTGTGCCAGTGGCACACTTAGGGGGCACCGATGACTTGCCGACAGTCTTGCCAATGATTACGACCAATACCGCAAAAGCGTTAAATATCAAAGACTATGGAATCGCTGTTGGCAACCGCGCAGATTTGATTCTTTTAGATACCCAGAAAAAAGCCGATGTGCTGATCGATATTCCTGAACGTTTGATGGTCATCAAAAATGGCCGCATCACCGTGGAAGTCAAAAAAGAAGTGACGATCCACCGTTAACAACAGATCATGTTTTCTCAAGTAGTACGATTTATTCGTGCTACTTTTTTGTCGTAATATAGTCGAAATAAAAAAATCATTTTCTAGTCATTTGTTCTTTTTTTATCTATGATAGAAAGAAAACCGCTATCACGGAGAGTTCGTTTAAGAAAATCCTGTCAAAACTGTTTGACAACGCCATGATATCAATGGATTTGAGCAGAAACCACAGCAGGTCTGCGTTAAGGTAGGAGAAGGAGGCCAAGATGACGATTGGGGAAGCACTAAAGAACCATCGAGTCACACAGCAAATGAGCCAAGAAGAAGTAGCAACAAAAATTTTAGTGACCCGCACATCGATCTCAAATTGGGAAACCGGCAAGACGGTACCAGACAGTTTGAATTTATTGAAACTGAGTACCCTTTATGGGTGCAGTGTCGATGAGCTATTAAAAAAGGAGCGAGCAGGAATGAAAAAGAATTTTCGTACGATGACCTATGGTGCTGGATTGAAAGACGGAACGATGCGTTTGAAAATTGAGACTGATGCCAGCAAGTTTTTCCCACGAGGGGTTGAAGTCAAAGCATCCGTCGATTTAGAAACAGGAGAAGTGACCTTTTTTGTCGAGCAAGAGGATTTGAAAAAGCTGAAAGCAGCCACCGACGACAAATAATTTTTTTATACAGTTTTTTGCTAAATTTTGCTTGGACAAGAGAAAAAAAAGCGATGGATAAAAAAACACGATCCTAGCTGCGTCGTGTTTTTTTTTGTGGGATGAAAGAGGGATGAGGCAATCGATGGAAGCTGATTCTACTTTTTCTTTTCTGCTATTTTCAAGATTTGTAACGATTAAGGGTAAGCGAAAAGATGCAGAAGGCTATATACAATATATAGTGAATAGATCGATTTTTATCTAAATGAAGCACAATATGTAGTATTTACTTTTTTAAGAGATTGTGTAAAATAGCAGGTGTAGTGAAAAAGGAGCTGTTGTTTTTGAGAGTAACTGTATATTGCGGCACCCGTTTAGAAAATGCGGAAAAGTTGGCAAAGACCGCTCGTGCCATCGGTAATGCCTTAGCAAAAAATCACATCGAGTTGGTTTATTGCGGCCCTTTGGCTGGCTTGATGAGGGAGATCGTGAAAGGGGTCTTTGAAAAAGAAGGCGCAGTGACGGGGATCTATCCATCAGGTTCCTTTGCAGAAGATTTGCCGCCAATCATCACTGGATCAAGCACATACACCGAGTTCTATACGGATACGAGGGAGGAACAAACGCAACAATTGCTGGAAATGAGCGATGCCTACCTTGTATTACCTGGTGGATTTGGTACACTAGAGGAGTTGTCATCAGTATGCTCTTTTATGACTCTTGGGAAATTGCCAGTCAAGCCCATAGGTGTGTTAATGAACGAAGGCTTGAAGGATGGACTGAAGCCGCTGCTAACTATGTTTGAAGCTTCCAGCTTTGCTTGGGCTGAACTGTCGGAAACGCTCTTTGTCCTATCTGACGTTGAGACGTTGATCCAGCGATTGGCGGCGAAGGGTTCAAAAAAGGAGTGCTTGGCAGGATGAAGCATGTCTATTTAGCGGGACCGTTTTTTTCAAACGAACCAATCGCACGACTCAAGCAAGTAGAAAGCTGTTTAGCTGAAGACCCGCAGCCCTTGGCGGTCTATGCGCCGCGCTTGTATCAAGAAAGTTCATCTGAACCCTATACACCGGAATGGGCGAGAGAAGTTTTTGAAAAAGACATGCTGGAATTGACACGAGCCGACGTCGTCGTTGCCGTTTTGGATGACCATGAAGGGATCGCCGATCCGGGAACAGCCTTTGAAATCGGCGCAGCACACGTACGAAATAAACCAGTAATCGCTTTTCAGGAAAAAGCCGCGGCGGTCAATCTGATGTTGACGGAGTCGGTGCAAGCGTATTTGACTGATCTGGCGGCACGAACAGCGTATGATTTTGAAGCGATGGCGCACCGAGCCTTTGTCGGTGACTATATTTAATAAAGGATGATGAATGTGTTACTAATCGCAGGAACGATCGGGGCAGGAAAAAGCAGTTTGACTGATTTTTTATCGAAGGAAATGGCGTCGAAGCCTTTCTATGAAAACGTGGAGGACAACGATGTTCTGCCATTGTTTTATTCCAATCCAGAACGATACGCCTTTTTATTGCAGATTTTTTTCTTAAACAAAAGCTTTTTAGGGATGCGGGAAGCTTTGTCCAATGATGACAATGTCATTGACCGCTCCATCTATGAGGATAGCTTGATGTTTCATCTAAATGCGGATCTAGGTCGCATCGCACCGATGGAAGTCGAACAATACGATAACCTGTTGAACACGATGCTGCGGGAATTGGAAGAATCAGCGCCGTTGAAGCATCCAGATCTAATGGTTCATATCAAGGTTTCATTGGATACAATGATTGAACGGATCAACAAACGTGGTCGTTCCTATGAACAAATTGCCAACGATCCGACATTGTACGACTATTACAAAGAATTAAATCAGCGGTACGATGAATGGTATGAAAACTTTGACGTTTGTCCGAAAATGCAAATTGATGGGGATCAATTGGACTTTGTTGCCAATGAAGACAACCTCATGGTGATCCTCGAGATGATCCAAGAAAAACTGGCGGAAGTCCGTCAGACCCATGGCAAAGGCCACTATTGTACGGACAAAGCCATCGCAAAAGGTGATTTTTCTAAGAAAAACGCAGCATCTGTGACAAGCTGACCCAGCAGTTGAGGACAGCTTAGGGAAAAAACAAGTGTCTTATCGACAATGGGAGGGAGCAAGGCGATGAATGTTGAACGATTTATTGAAGCGAGGAAACAGGCGGGCTTCTCGCAGCAAGAACTTTCGGAAGGAATCTGTACGCAAGCCACTTTGAGTAAATTTGAAAACAACGGTCAGGTACCGTCCCTCAAAATTTTGATCAAATTGTGTAATCGGATCGGCTTGCCATTGGTCGACTTGTTTTCTTCCATGAATGTCGCAACGACCAAAATCAAAGAAGAATTGGCAAAAGCCGAATTCTACTTGATCACGAGCGAGTATGAACAGTTGGCTGCATTGCTAAGTCAAATCGAAGTGAAGCTGATCGATGAACCAGCATTAAAAGCGCAATATGATTATTTAAAAGGCTTTGAAATGATTTTTAATGAAGCTGCGATTACCGATGTCTTGTTTCAATTCGATCAGTTATTGATGAATGAAACGGCGGAGGAATTGTTTGATCTCTTAGCGTATACTGGGATCGGTTTGGTGTATGCCAGAGAAGAAGAATGGGCAAAGGCTGAGTTTTATGTGACGAAGGTCTTTGAGAAAATTTATACCTATCCGATCAAAACGATCGAAGACACGTGGCGGGTGTTGAACATCGTCTTTCATTGCGGCGTCTTTTATGCGAAAGTCGATGATTTGGAAACTAGTGATACCTTGTTGAATTATGTGTTGGCGATTTGTTCCGACAATCATTTGACCTACTACTTGGCTCGCTCGGCAGCCCAACTGACCGAAAATGCCATTCGTGAACAACAGCCGAAAGAAACAATTTTGGAAATGTTACACGATGCACGAGCGTATGCCAAAATCAATAAAAATGTAAAATTATTGGCGCATTTAAAAGCGGTCGAAGAAACGATTGATTAAAAATATATTTTCGACAAAAAAGTTTTGTTGCGCAAATGCTTGATAACTAGCAGTCCTTTCGACGAAGGGACTGCTTTTTTGAATTTTTTTTATATAAAAAAATATATAATCGTGTTGACAAAAAAATATATCGGGAGTATTCTTTAATTGTGAAAAAACTAACATAATTTGAGGTATATCGTTTTTAGGAGAAGGGATTTTATGAAGACAGAAGTGAGAGAAGCCGCTCGCGCGATTCAGCGGATGGGCACGTCCATTGAGTTAAAAGTTGCTCATACAAAACCAGAAAGTGTACTGGACGAGCTGGAGACCCAACTGAAAGTATACGACCATCGCTTTAGTGCCAATGATCCGCGATCGGAATTGAATCAGCTGAATCAGTTAGCAGGACAAAAGGGGCTTGTGCTTGATCCAGAATTGTACCAGCTGATCGAAATCGGCAAACATCATAGCTGTGCTCCCCACAGTCAGCTGAATATTGCCATCGGTCCACTGGTCCAAGCATGGCGCATCGGGTTTGAAGATGCCCGCATCGTATCAAAGACGCAGGTCAAAGAATTGCTTGCGCTAACAGACCCGCAACAGATCCAATTGGCAGCAGGCAAGGTTTTTTTGAAAAAAGCTGGAATGAGGATCGACCTCGGAGCATTAGCAAAAGGCTACATCGCTGATAAGTTACGCACCCATTGCCAAGCCCGTGGAGCAGCGTATGGATTGATCAACTTAGGCGGAAATATTGTCTGTTTCGGCGCTGCACCAAATCATTCGGACGGGCATTGGCGGATCGGGATCCGAGATCCCAAAGGCGGTCGGGCAGACACCTTGGGCATTCTGCCAATCAAGGACCAAACCGTCGTCACTTCGGGGATCTATGAGCGGGTCTTGACCACCGCTGAAGGAACGTATCATCATTTGATTGATCCTCAGAGTGGCTTTCCCATCGAATGTGGGTATTTGAGCATCACGATCGTTGCAGCGACATCGTTACTGGGGGAAATCTGGACTTCGCGCTTGTTTGGCAAGCCCATTCCAGTTGTTTTGCAAGAGATTCAGCAGCAGCCAGAAATCGAAGGAATCATCGTAACCAAAGAAAATGAAGTCATTGCCTCTAAAGGCATTCAGGCAAGACTTTTAAGATAGCCCAACCAGAAAGGAAGAGACAGGATGAAATTTATCGGATTCGTAGGAACCAATGCCACTCGTTCCACCAATCGCACGTTGTTGCAATTTATGAAAAAAATGTTTGCCAATGAGGCAGAGATCGAACTAGTCGAGATCAAAGATCTTCCAATGTTCAACAAACCAGAATCAAAGGAGTTGCCCGTACAAGTAACCCAGCTTGCCGAAAAAATCGCGGCAGCAGACGGTGTGATCATCAGTACACCAGAATACGATCATGCCGTACCCGCAGCGTTGATCAATGCCCTGAACTGGTTGTCCTATGGAATTTTCCCTTTTGTTGACAAGCCAGTGATGATCACTGGTGCTTCTTATGGGACGTTAGGTTCTTCTCGTGCCCAAGCCCATCTAAGACAGATTCTGGATTCTCCAGAGTTAAAAGCACGGATCATGCCTAGCTCTGAATTTCTCTTAGGTCATTCGCTGCAAGCGTTTGACGAGCAAGGCAACTTGATCGATGAAGAGCAGACCCAAAAACTGCAAGGACTGTTCAACGATTTTCTTTTATTTGTAAAAATTATCAGCCAGTTGCAGCACGCCCATGCCGCCAATCAAAAAGAAGCTGCTGAATTTTCATGGGAAACCATCTAACCGCAAAAGATAGGAGCGTAAAGACAATGAAATTGATCGGAATCGTCGGATCAGCCGCTGAAGTCTCCACCAATCGTCAGCTGCTGAACTTTATCAAAAAGCAATACAAAAAGGAATTCACGTTAGAACTTGTAGAGATCAAAGACTTTCCTCTCTTTAATCAAGAGGAAGATCAAACCCAAAGCCCAGCCATCCAGCGTTTGAATCGGCAATTATTGATGGCAGACGGTGTGATCATTGCTACACCAGAGCACAACCATACCGTGACGGCAGGACTGAAAAGCTTGCTAGAATGGCTTTCATTCAAGATCCATTCTCTGGAAAACAAACCAGTAATGATCGTGGGTGCCTCTTACTATGATCAAGGAACTTCAAGGGCCCAGCTACATCTGCGCCAAATTTTGGACGCACCGGGAGTCAATGCTTTAGTGATGCCAGGGAATGAGTTTTTGTTGGGCAAAGCCAAAGAAGCTTTCGATGAAGCGGGTGATTTGATCGATGCCCGAACGGTTGCTTTTTTAGATGCGACGATCAACAGCTTCTTGCAATTTATCAAAGTCGTTTCTGCCTTAGCGGGTCCCAAACAATTGCCGCCCGAAGACCTCTACGCCACAGGGAAAATCGCAACCACCGTGGAAGGAGTGGATATGTATGATGATCAATGGCTGGAAAAAGCCGCTGAAGCAGTCGGTGCCGTTTCTGGCAATACCTACGTCAAACTAAATCGCGGCTTGCTGACAGTCGATCAGATTAATTACTTCTTAGATTCGATGCCGATGGAATTGACATTTGCCGATAGCAACAACCAATTCTTGTATTACAATCTGCGGGAAGAAGCCCAAAATATGCTGGCAGCACGTGTGCCAGGACAAGTCGGCAATCCATTAGCAAAATGCCATCCTGAAAAATCCTTCAAAAATGTTGAGTGGGTGATCCAACAGCTGCGCAGTGGGGCAACCGACGCGGTTCGGGTCCATGTGCCGAAACAGGTGCCAGAAAAATACATCGTCCACAATTATCAAGCGATGCACGATGAAAACGGCGAATATGCGGGGATCAACGAATACATCCTTGATTTCAAGCCAATCATCGAATGGTATTTGCAACAAACCGGTCAAAAACTTGTCGGCAATGAAGACGCCATTTCCAGTGCTTCTGTGCGCCAAGAACCGACCGATGCGGTCACTAGTGCCAGCACTCATGACGCACCTGCAGCAGATGCGGTCACCAGTGCTTCAGTGAAATAAGGGTTGTCTAAAGGGAGAAAAGGAATCGCTAGAAGCATTCGCTTGCAATCAGTTGCCAAGCGAATGCTTCTCTTTTTGCTGCTTTTTCATGAATGAACGGTTTTCTATGAGCGATTGAATTGATCAAGGACATCGTTGCGAGGATTTCACAAAGTTTCTGAAAAAAATTTGCATATTCATCTTTTGCTTCGTATACTAGTTTAGGACGTTGCTTATAAAACGGATGTATCATCGTACATATTTTTTGATAGGAGGAATTGCATGAAAGACAAACGAAAAGTCTTGCGTCCGTTAGGATCAGGGTTTGCGATGGCGGTTCCTTTGTTTATAGGGATCCTCGTTCAGGACCCTTTGATAAGTTCTGTGGGGGCGATGGGGGCTTTTTCCTACTTGGCTTTTCAACATCGGACCCTTTTTTATAATCTGCGCGCCATTTTGACCCACGGCGCTGCGCTGCTGCTGGCATTTATTTTAGGCGCTGGGACAGCACTGATTCCTTGGAGCGCACCTTTTATCATCGGTGCGTTATCGTTTTCTGCGTTTTTGTTGTCAAAAGTGATGCGGATCCCCAAGCCCGATTATTTCTTCGTGTTGATGCTTTATGCCACCGGCTTTAATTTTCACGCAGCGCACCTTGGAGAGATCTTGCACCACAGTTCCTATTTGCTTTATGGCATCGCAGGCTCGCTGCTTGCTGGACTGGTGATTTCTTTGGCTGAACAGCTGCCGTTGAAAGAAGAAAAAACGGCCTTTCAACAACTGAGCTTGCACGAGAAATATTCGCTAGCATTATCTCAGCAACCAGAAATGGTCATCAAGGCGCTGCACTTTTCTTTGATATTGTTCATTGCGACCTACATTGCCTATCTGTTGCGGGACAGCAACGGCTATTGGATCTTGATTTCTGCTGCTGCCGTCTTGGCAGGAGAACATATGGAAAAAATCAAAAATCGCACGATTGGTAGGGTACTGGGAGGAATCGTGGGGCTGCTGCTGGGTTTCTTATTGATGTCCTTGCATATGCCCCTTGAAGCGATCGCAGTGGTATTGATCATTCTAAACATATTGACGGAGTTTTTTATGCCAGTCAATTATACCGTTGCTAATTTTTTTACCAATCCGCAAGTCCTGCTGTTAATGACCATCGGTACTAGTTTTACGCCGCTGAAATTGATCCCATTGCGTTTTTCAGGGGCATTGATCGGCAGTGTGCTGGCAATGCTGTTGATCTTTCTAATGGATTGGGCAGTAAAGCAAATGGAGCAAGCGCTGGGAAGTAAGCCAGAAGACACGACGGATCAAACACAATAGAATGCACCATCATCGATAAGCAAGAGCTGTAGCTCTTGCATTTTTTTGCCTTTGATCCTCTATCTAAACGTTATCTCCATCGGATAGGAAAAATAAGGGAAATATGAAATAATCGAGCAAAGGTTCCTATTTTGAAATAGAAGCGTTTACATTTTTGCAAACTAAAGTGGCAGAAACATCTACTTTTTTTGTTGTAAGCGAAATCATATACTCAAATCAGAGAAGGAGAGAAAGTTGTGAAAAAACGAATCGTAGATGTTTTGCATCGCCTGTTGGTGACTGATTATCCACTATCCATTGAGCAACTGGCAGAAGAGACCGCAGCCAGTGGGCGGACGATCCGCAATGATTTGAATGAGATCAACACGTTTCTTGCTGACTTACACATCGGACCGATCCAAACCCTTCGAGGAAAGGGCATCCTTTTGAAACTGACCTCGAAACAGCAAGCCATCGTTTGGCAGGCATTACACGCACAACAGTCGGAATATATGACCCGTGAAGAGCGTCGTTTTGATCTGCTGCTGCATCTGACCTTTTCAAAAGAGATCCTGGTGTTGAATAAAAAAGAAGAAGCGTACCAGATATCAAAAAGCAGCATGGATGAAGACATGCGCCGTTTGCGGGCGGACATCAATAAATATGGCATTGAGATCATCAGCCTAGGAAAAAAAGGACTGCGGTTGAATGGATCGGAACGAGCGATTCGGACGATGATTTTTGACATCATCAATCAGCGGATCGGTAGGTTGCCACTTGATAAACAGACCCCAGATTTAGTCTTTACGAAATTGCTTTATCGCTATTTGCCGCAAAAAGAAATCAAACAGATCCAACTAGTGATGCAAGCAGTGTTGCCGCCAAATCAAAATGAGTTGTATAGCAGCCAAATTTTATTGTTTACCGCCATTTGGCTGATGCGTATCAGAATGAAGGAATTTATCACTCGCATGAACTGGTCTACTTCCAGCAATCAGCTCCAAGGGTCAGCCTATATCCAGGCGATCGCTGAAACCTTTTCGATTGAGCCACCAGAAATCGAAGTCAACTATCTTTCTTTCATCATCGAATCACTGAATTTTAAAGATTTGTCCAATTCCATCGAATGGGCGCATGCGCAACTCTTGTCGCTGCAGCTGATCCAATTTGTGGAATGCCAAACCAAGATCCCTTTTAGTAAAAAGGAAGAAGAGTTGTTAGAGGGATTGTATAAACATATGGCAGCGCTGATCGTTCGAGCCAAGAGCGGTATTCAAGTACCCAATCCGATCAAAGAGACCGTTCGCAAAAATTATGGACAAATCTACCAAGCCGTCAAGGGGTTCGCTCCTACGATCGAAGAGATCGTCGGTCAACCACTATCGGAAGATGAACTGACATTTCTCGTGATCCATTTTTCTACAGCCCTAAGTTCATTGAACCACGAGATTATTACGATCTATAAGGCGGTCGTCGTCTGTAACCATGGAATGGCAACCGGCAATCTGCTGGCAGCCAGCCTCAAGGAGAAGTTTCCAGAAGTAGAAGTTGCGGCAGTCTTGAATTCACAAGAAGTCAATTTGATCACGAAATTCGATGTGGATCTGGTTTTTTCAACCTATGAGATCGATTATCGAGAAAAGCCGGTATTACTGATCCCACCGATCATCAATGAAGAAAATCACCAAGTGATCCGCCGTTTCTTAAAAAACAATGAACAATTCAAGCGGATCGCCTTTGACCAAAAAAATGCCACGCTGTTCTTCAATCAATTGCTTACAGTCATTGAAGAAAGCGGTGGGACGGTCGATGCTGCCGCCTATCGCAAATTGACACACTTGTTTGAACAAAATCAATTAGCCATTAATGCAAGGGAGATTCAGCCAATGTTAAAAGATGTTTTATCCGCTAGTCATATTCAATTAAATGTTCCTGTTCAAAATTGGGAAGAAGCCATTGAACGCTCGGCGCAGCCACTATTAAAAGAACAGATCATCGAAAAACACTATATCGAGGCAATGGTTGCTGCGGTGAAGGAATACGGTCCTTATATCGTCATTGGTAAACATTTGGCGCTGGCGCATGCCCGACCAGAAGATGGCGCCCAGCAGTTGGGTGTGAGTGTCCTCACCTTGGCGCCGCCAGTCGCATTTGGGAACCCAGAAATGGACCCTGTCAAAATCATTTTTTGCTTGGCTGCGGTGGACTCTTACTCTCATCTTGCCATCATGAAGGAATTGATCGAATTGATCAATGATGAAAAAAAAGTCACGCAGTTGCTGGCTTGTTCCACGATTGAAGCTTTTCAATCATTGCTATTTTCATAAAAAACAAGAAAAGGGGAAAAAATCATGAACAAATTATCGATCTTATTCGTATGCGGTGCAGGTCTTGGCAGCAGCTTTGCGGCTCAGATGTCAACAGAAGATGTCTTAACGAAATTAGGAGTGGAGGCGAAATTGGATCATGTCGATATCTCATCAGCGGTATCAATGAAACCAGACATCATCATTACGGCAGAGAATTTCCGAACGCAATTTGAAAAGTTTGCCTTGGACCCGACAACCGCAATCATTTATTTACGCAACATCGTTTCAAAACCAGAAATCGAAGAAAAAATCACCCCGGTATTAACGGAAAAAGGCGCACTGTAAGGAAGAGGCATGACGAAGGGAGTTTGAAAAAATGGGCATCATCAATTTTATCATTGATAATATTTTAACGCAGGCATCGATCACGATCGCTTTGATCGCGATGTTAGGGCTGCTGCTTCAGAAAAAGTCAGCAGGTCAAGTCATTTCAGGAAGTTTGAAGACGCTATTGGGCTTCCAGGTTTTAAGCGCTGGTTCTAGCATCATCGTCGGTAGTTTGACCTATTTCGGCGAGATTTTCACAGAAGGATTCGACATGCAAGGCATAATTCCTTCCATCGAAGCCATCAACGGGCAAGCGATGAATGAGTTGGGCTTGGGTCGGGACATAGCGCTGACATTTTTAGCTATCTTTGTTTTTAATATTTTATTGGCACGCTTTACAAAATGGAAATATATTTTCTTAACGGGTCAAGCCATTTTATGGATGGCGACCATGACGACGGTCTTTGGCTATTTCGCTGGTTTACGCGGCGTTGTCTTGATTCTTGTCGGTGGGGTGATTGGGGCGATCTTTGCCGTAGCGATGCCAGCGATGGCTCAGCCCATCATCCGCAAAGTCACTGGGTCAGACGACATTGCTCTCGGACATTTCTGTACGATCGGCTACCTCTTTGAAGCAGGCGTTGCCTATCTGTTTGGAGAAAGAGGCGAGAAGAAAAAATCGATCGAAGACATCAAACTGCCACGTTCTTTTGAATTTTTACAAGATACCTATCTTTCTGTCATGGTCGTGATGGTTCCACTGTATATCGTGACGGTCTTGTTTGCTGGAGAAACCTTTGCTTCTACGCTCTCTGGTGATCAAAATTACATCATGCATGCCTTCTTACAAGCCATTCAATTCGTGGTTGGGGTCTATGTTTTGTTAGCAGGCGTTCGGTTGCTCTTAGGCGAGATCGTCCCTGCGTTTCGTGGGATCGCCATGAAATTGGTGCCTGATGCAAAACCAGCACTCGATTGCCCAGTGTTCTTCCCATATAGCCCCAATGCAGTTATTTTAGGCTTCATTACTACAACGATTGGGACAGTCATCGCCATGTTCGTTTTACCAGTCTTTGGCTTGGCGATGATCTTGCCGGGGATGCTGACGAACTTCTTTGCAGGCGGTACCGCTGGGATCTTCGGCAATGCGGTCGGTGGACGTCGAGGGGCGATCATCGGAGGGATCTTTCACGGCTTCTTCATTACGTTACTGCCAGCCCTACTTGTAACGATCTTCAATCAAATGGGCTTTGTTAACGCTACGGCAACTGATGTGGATACCGTCACGGCAGCCTTGCTATATGCTTGGATCATCAGTCCCTTATTGAAAAACTTTTAATCGCTAGGAGGAAGACGCATGTTCTCTTTTTTCAAAAAAGAAAAAAAGCCCACAGAAACACCAGCGGTTCCTTTGACCGCTGAAGAAAGCCAAGAGGCAGAAGCGCTTATTGCAAATCTAGAAAGTCAGTTGCAAGCAGAAACCGACATCGACGAACAAGCAAAATTGTATGAAGCGTTAGGCTTAGCGCAGGCAAAACTTTCCCGCACAGAAGAAGCGATCGACGCATTGGAAAAAAGCTTGCAGGCGAAAAAATCGATCGGGGACGGCTACAAAAAACTGATGTCCCTTTACAATGCTCAGCGTGCCGCCGCCGCACGAAACGGCGACGATGCAAAGATCGACTATTACATGGACAAAATGGAAGAAATGCGGCAAATCGCCAAACAACTTACGATCAGCGGCAATTAAACTAGACGAGGTGGAATCAAGGATGTATACAACATTAAAAGAAGTAACGAAAACAGCAGAAGCATTGAATTTTACAGTGGGGGCTTTTAATACCCATAATTTAGAAATGCTGCCAAGTATGCTGCGGGCAGCCAAAGAGATGGGGGCACCCATCATCATTCAAACAAGTATCGATACAGCGAAATACATTGGCTATGATGTCTTGGTCAATGTCGTCAAAACGATTGCCGATCACGAGCTAGTGGACGCTGTCTTGCATTTGGACCATGCCAGAGATTTCGATGAGATCAAAGCAGCGATTGATAGCGGCTATAGCTCGGTGATGTATGATGGCTCGCATTTGCCCTTCAAAGAAAACATTTTGAAAACGCGCGCAGTCGTAGAATACGCCCATGCCCATGGGGTGTCCGTCGAAGGAGAACTAGGAACGATCGGCGGCACAGAAGAAGGCATTCATGTGGAAGAAGACGATAAAGTCTTCACACGCCCAGAAAATGCGGTAGAATTTGTCGCTGCTACTGGCGTCGATGCGCTAGCCATCGCTATCGGAACCAATCACGGCCAATTCCGTTCCAAAACCGAAGTGAATGTTGAGTTATTGAAGGAGATCCATGCAGTCGTCGACGTGCCGCTAGTCATTCATGGAGGAACTGGCGTCAAAGAAGAAGATTATCCCGAATTGATCAATAACGGCATTCGTAAGTTTAATGTAGGTACTGAATTGTTGGTGAACTGGACGAAGATTGCGAAAGAAAATTTTGGGGCAACGGAAGTCAACAAATCTTTGCGCCACAACGTGATCCCATCCAATGAAGCCATCAAAGAAATCGTCAAGCATAAGATCGGCCTTTTCATGAATACGAAAGCGCCGACTGCGATCGGCAAATAGATGGTACGCAAAAAGATGCTTGTTTTATTGGCAGGCAGCCCTGGAACTGGAAAAAGTTATTTACTGGATCTGTTGAAGACACGTTTTCCTGATCTTTTCGCTCTTACGCCAGATGAAATCAAAGAGTGCTATGCCGAATCCCTCGGCTTTGATTCATTGGCAGAAAAAGCCCAGATCGAAAAGCAGTATGTTTGGCCTTTTTACTATCAGGCATTGGGCTTGTACATGTCTTTAGGAAAACGCTTGGTGGTCTCGGAATACCCTTTTAGTGAAAAACAGAAGCCATTGCTAACTTTTCTCGCCCAAAGCTATGGTTATGAGTGCTTGACCATTCGCTTGACTGCTTCTTTTGAAACCTTATGGGAAAGACGCTTCTTACGTGATCGAGCGGATGACCGTCATTTAAGTTTCATCATGGAACGGTACCATTACGGGGATGTACTGGAAGATAGACAAGCTGCAACCAACCATATAACCAAAGAAGCGTTTCGGCAAATCATCACTGATCGCCGTTACGATGACTTTCAGTTAGGAGCGCTTATCGAAGTCAATGTGGAAGATTACGAGCAAGTGGATTATCGCCCGTTGATCGAGAGAATCGCTGAACAACTCAA
Organism: Enterococcus sp. B2E4; assembly: GCF_030499455.1. NCBI lineage: Bacteria > Bacillati > Bacillota > Bacilli > Lactobacillales > Enterococcaceae > Enterococcus > Enterococcus sp. B2E4. The sequence goes on along the minus strand of NZ_JAUKPK010000001.1, from coordinate 479,569 downwards.
TGACTTAAATTGAAGAAAAACAGGCGCTACACCTGAAAAGGGCAGCGCCTGTTTTTTTAGTCTAAGCCCAAAAATTTCGAAGTTCCTTGGTTTTGGACTTGGAGGATTTCGGCTAATACTTTGGCATCAAATTGCCCCTCTTTATTGGCAGAATAGACATTGACCTTGAGCTGGTAGTCGGGCAAAGCATAGTTTTCAAGACTTGCTTCAAGCTGCGCGACCGCTTGTTTCGAGAGTGGTTCACCGACGAGTTTTAATTCAAGGGATTGTTTCTGCTCATTAAGTGTTTGCTCCAGCAAATAATGTTCCCCCAGTTTGGCTTCTACAAAACGCTTGGCATGGTATTCCACGATGGTCGTTTGGATCGTCGTATAAACGAAGAAACTCCCAATGACCGTGATCGGTAAGGCAACCACGGAAAACTTCCACCATTTTTGGTGACGGAAATCCCCATACTGCAACAGCCAGATGGTAATGAACAAGGAAAAACAAATCAAAAAGGAATTGGTGAAAAAGAGTTGAGCAGATTCCCATGAAATCGAATAGTCTTTGATCGACAGCCCATAACCCGTTACACAAAGCGGCAAAATCAGGGACGTCCCGATGGAGACGCCGATAATAACATCGTTGTCGCGGCCCCTGACTTTGGCAAAAGCCAGTGCGGAACCACCGATCAATGCGACGCAAATATCCCAAATCGTCGCAGACGTTTGGGTGATGATCTCAGGTGTTGTGTCTTTGACAGGCGTGAGTAAGAAAAAGGCGAATGAGATGATAAGTACGATGATGACTTGGATGCTAAAGACCAGCAGCCCTTTTTTGACTAAGCGCAAGTGGGAAAGACCTAAACCAAAGCCGATCCCGTTGATCCCATTTAAAAGTGGCGAAATCAACATCGCCCCGATAATCGTTGTCGTAGAGTTGTAGTTCAAACCAATCGAAGCAATCAGCGTTGCACAAACTAAAAGTGCATAGACGAGCATCGTTTGGTCCATATCTTTTTGAATTTTTCCAATCAATTGTTCTTTGGAAACTAAATCAGGCGTTAAGTTCACATTCATCATCCTTTCTGAGAAAAATCGTTCGGCTCTTTTCATTGTCCCTTAAATCGGCTGATTTTACAAAAATCTGCGTTTATCAGGCGATGGCAGCAACGAGAATTCAATGATTGGGTTGCCAATCTTTTGCAAAACCGCCGATTTCCTCTAGAATAAGAAGCATATCAGATAAATGGAAAAGGTGGGGAATGGATGAAAGATTATTTTGCGCAATACAAACGCCTGTTATCGATCGCTGAAGCAGGTTTGTACTATGGCAAAGATGTCTACGATAAGGAACGTTACCAAGAGATCAAAGAGTTGGCATTGCATTTGATGAGTACCGTCGTGGATCAAGACGCAGCTGCGTTGACTCTTTTAACAGAAAAAAATGAGGGCTATCCTACGCCCAAAGTCGATGTACGAGCATTGATCCAAAAAGACGAAAAAATCTTGCTGGTGGAAGACAGCCTGACGAAAGAATGGTCACTGCCAGGAGGCTATGCAGAAATTGGCTTGACGCCACGGGAAAACATCAAAAAAGAAGTGCTGGAAGAAACTGGCTTACTCGTTGAGGTCAAGGAGCTGCGAGCAATTTTTGATACGAATCTAAGACCAGACATTCCGCAAGTGTTTCAATACTATAAGCTGGTCTTTGTCTGTGATGTTTTGGCAGGGGACTTCATCAAAAACAGTGAAACCTCCAACAGCGATTACTTTTCGTTGAAGGAGCTGCCGAAGCTTTCCATCAAGCGCACCACCAAGGAACAACTGGAGCAATTGGTGAATGAGAAGTCGTTACACGTTGATTAAAAACAGCTAAGGGTAAGATGTTGGAAAAAGCGTTTTATTGGTTTTTTTAACTGGATAATATTTACTTGCAGATAAAGTTGGTTTATGATTGATTTCGTCGTTTTCATTATAAAAAATCAAGCAATGGCGATACCTTTGCTTGATTGCTGGAGGAGTAAAAATGAAGAATCAAATCAATTCCTTTTTTGGGCTGGATGCCTTACAAACAACGGTTAAACGAGAAATCTTAGCTGGTTTTACCACCTTTATCTCGATGGCCTATATTTTATTCGTCAATCCAACGGTCCTTGGGGCATCTGGGATGGACGAAGGTGCCGTCTTTACGGCAACGGCGTTAGCCAGCGCATTGGGCTGTATCTTGATGGGAGTTTTAGCAAAATACCCGATCGCTACGGCACCCGCATTAGGGATCAACGCCTTCTTTTCTTATTCAGTCTGTATTGGAATGGGGGTTCCATGGCAAACAGCATTAGCGGGTGTGTTTGTGGCATCACTGATTTTCATCGTGATCACGATCTTCAAATTACGGGAGCTGATCATTGATGCGATTCCTGCTGATTTAAAATATGCCATCTCTGGTGGGATCGGTCTGTTCATCGCCTTTTTGGGATTGAGCGAAGGTGGGATCATCGTTTCCGATGATTCGACCCTTGTGGCACTAGGGTCATTGAGTGTCGGTACGACGTGGCTGACGATTTTTGGTTTAGTGATCACTGCCGTCTTGATGGTTCGCAGAGTTCCTGGTGGAATTTTTATCGGGATGGCCGCAACAACTGTTTTAGGTCTTTTGACTGGCTTGATCCAAGCACCATCCAGTATCGTTTCTGCTGCACCGAGTATTTCTTCCACATTCTTAGTGGCGCTAAACCATGTAGGAGACATCAACTCCCTGCAAATGTGGGTCGTAGTACTGACTTTCTTACTCGTCACTTTCTTTGATACGGCAGGCACCTTGGTGGGACTTGCCAATCAAGCGGGCTTTATGAAAGACAACAAAATGCCGCGGGTCGGCAAAGCACTTGCTTCTGACTCCACCGCCATGCTCGCTGGTTCTTTATTAGGGACCTCACCAGTAGGCGCCTATGTCGAATCCTCCGCTGGGATCGCCGTGGGCGGTCGCTCTGGCTTGACTGCCGTGACGACTGGAATTTTCTTCTTGTTCGGCTTGTTCTTTTCACCATTGCTATCCGTTGTTACTTCCCAAGTGACGGCACCAGCACTGATCGTCGTAGGCGTGCTGATGGCACAATCGCTACGAGAAATCAAATGGCACGAAATGGAAATCGCAATCCCAGCCTTCTTGATTCTACTAGGCATGCCGTTGACCTATAGCATCTCCGATGGGATCGCCTTGGGTTTCATCTTTTACCCAATCACCATGTTAGCAGCCAAACGCGGCAAAGAAGTCTCACCAATCATGTACGGCTTGTTCTTTGTCTTTCTTGGGTTTATGTGGATTTTGAATGTGTGAGAGAGACGTTTTAATGTAAACTTAGGATAGGATTTCAACTAATAAAAAACCAGTTAAGCGTGGCTTAGCTGGTTTTTATTATATGTCGCTTGCTATAAAAATGTTCAGAATTGAATAACGGTTAAATATCTAAGCCAGGACGTCTTTTTTTGAATTTCCTTTCCAGCCGAAGGGGCAAAGTCGATCCAAACGATAGTCGCTTTTTGGAAATGTATGTTTGAACATTAGTTACTAAAAAATCATTCTCCCTTCAGATGAAAGGTCTTCCCACGCATCTTTTTCATAAAACTCTGATTCCACTCCACCATTAAAAGGATCTTCAATTTTAGGAACAAGAATGATCGTCCCATCCTCTGGGTAGACAACAATATATTCTTGGTTTTCAGGCGGATTTTTTCCGTTATAAGAAGGAAGCGTAACGACGATGGAATTGCCTTGTAGGCTTGATTTAGTAATAAGCATAGTATCACCTCTTAGAGATAGTAACCCTTGCAATACTATGGAAGGAGAAGACAACAGTGAGATTTAATGTATTTTGAACACATCAAAAGTTCAAAACGCACTTTACATAAGATAGATAAGAAACCGCAATGAAATATTGTTTAAAAAGATGGATGAACATCTCAGAAAAATAGATGTTAGATTTTAGCAGAATTACGAAGTTTTTTAGATGGATCATTTATGGCATACCAAGGACCAGGGGATTAAAGCAACGAAAAAGTGAAGCTTCATTCCAAAACCGCCCAACCCAACAATTTTCACGCAAAACCTGCGCTTTTCTTTCAGTTATTGTTATAATAAAAGAAAACGCAAAGGTGGGAAATCATGACAACGATCAAGGACATTGCTGAAAAGGCGGGAGTAGCGAAAAGTACGGTTTCCCGCTATCTGAACAATGGTTATATCAGTGAAGAAAAGCGCAAAAAAATTGATCAGATCATTGCTGAAACTGGCTATCGCCCCAATACATTTGCTCGTTCGCTGAAAGCCCAAGACACGAAATTGCTGGGCGTGATCATTCCTCGACTGAATTCACCATCGACAAATGATGTGTTGAAAGGGATCGATACGACGGCACGGGAAAACGGCTATCAAATGCTGATCACCAACTCTGATCAAAGCGATGAACGGGAATTAGAAAATATCGAAATGCTAGTCAAACAAAAAGTAGCAGGGATGATCCTGTTTGCGCGCAAAATCACGCCGCAGCTACAAGCGGTGCTGGCAGAGGTTCCTATGCCTGTTTTATTGTTAGGCCAACAGTTAGCTGGCATTCATTCCATCGTCCATGAAGATTATCAAGCTGGCAAAACCATGGCAGAATATGCAGTCAGCGCTGGCCACCGACGTTATTTATTTGTTGGTGTCAGCGAAAATGATTATGCGGTAGGTGTCTTGCGGAAAAAAGGATTTCTTGATGTCTTGGCACAAACGCCCAACGTCAAAGTCGACTTTATCGAAACGTCCTTTTCAAGAAGAGAAACGTACCAAAAAGCCCTTATGTTCTTGAAAGATCAATCGGCAACGTACATCGCCTGTGCTACCGACAATATTGCTGTTGCTGTATTGAAAGCCGCCCATGAACTAGGGTATCAAGTGCCGCAAGACTTTTCCTTGAACGGATTTGGCGGCTATGATTCGACGGATTATGTCTATCCGACCATCACAACGACCCAATATCCCTATGTCCAATTAGGCATCGATGCCGTCTTAACGATCCAAAAACTGACACAAGGGGAAGAGGTTCCTGAGGTGATCGAATTACCGAATCAATTAGTGGTCAAACAGTCGACTACCAAGCGTGACAAGCAGGAGCAATAAAGCAAACATTTTTAGAGAAAACAGGACGTCCAGTTGCGGCGTTCTGTTTTTTTATTTTCTTTGCTTGCAATTGCAAACGGTTTCTGTTAATCTACAAATGTAGAACCGGTTCCACAAATGGACCGACGATCAAAGGAGTGGGAAAAATGAAGGAACAAAAAACGATCGACCAAGTGTTAGAAGCTGTTGGCGGCAAAGAAAATGTCAAAAACTTTGAACACTGTGCCACACGTTTGCGCTTGATTTTGAAAGACGATCAGTTAGTAGATAAAGACAAAGCGGAAGCAGTTGAGGGCAGCAAGGGCTATTTTTTCAACACGGGACAGCATCAGTTCATTTTTGGAACAGGAAAAGTCAATGAAGTTTATCAAGCCTTCGCAGCAGAAATGGGCAATGACGCCTCCGGTGATAAAGCTGGCTTCAAAGATGATGTCTATTCGAATCTGTCACCCGTCCAAAAAGTTGTCCGCACGTTGTCAGATGTCTTGGTGCCATTGATTCCAGCTTTGGTAACTACGGGGCTTTTGATGGGGATTCGGGGATTATTGACCGAGTTGGGGGTCACTTATAGTGCTGACTGGTTAGCTATGTTTGAAATGTTAACGGATACAGCGTTTGCCTTTTTACCTGTTTTGATCGCCTATAGTGCGACGAAAAAATTCGGCGGTAATCCGATCATCGGGATCGTGGTAGGATTGATGATGGTGGCACCGCAATTGCCGAACGCTTGGGCAGTTGCCAGCGGGGATGCAGAGCCATTGCACTTATTCGGTTTATCGATCTCTGGGTATCAAGGGTCGATTTTTCCAGCAATTATTGTCGGGATCTTAGTTTCTAAGCTAGAAAAATGGTTCCGTAAATTTGTTCCGCAAATGATGGACTTGATCGTGACACCATTCTTAACGATTGTCATTACTTTAGGTTTGATTTTGTTTGCGTTAGGACCAATCTTGCAAGTAGCTGAAAGAGCAGTCATCAACAGTATCGTTTACTTGGTGCAAGCACCATTGGGCATCGGTTATATCATTTACGGAGGGGTTCAGCAAGTGATCGTAATCACTGGATTGCACCATTCGTTAAGTATTATTGAGTTAGGGTTATTGAATACGACAGGCGAAAACGTCCTACAAGTCTTAGGTACAGCAAGTATGGCGGGACAATTTGGGGCTGCGATTGCTGCGGCATTTATTTATAAAAACAAAGTCAAACGCTCAAATGCCATCAGTGCGGCGGTTCCAACCTTATTTGGGATCACTGAACCTTTACTATTTGGGGTCAACTTACGCTCGATGCGGATTTTTGGCGCAGGCATGCTGGGGGGCGCAGTCGGCGGGTTTGCGACGTATGTCTTCCAATTAGCTGCTACTGGGATGGGCATCACTTTTATTCCAGGTCTATTGTTGTATACTGGAGATTTCGATGCCATGCTGAAATACGTTGTCGTGATTTTGATTGCCTTTGGTGTCGGTTTTGCTGGTGTCCAATTGCAGCGCAAACCGCTAGTCAAAGAGTTGAACCAATAAATAATCCCTTGCTGCTCATCGGCAAGAGAAAAGAGGTACCACATTGTTAACGAAGGAATACTGGGCACAGCTTGCCCAAACCCAAAGCGAATTAGCAGAAAAAATCAGTGCTGATGCGTGGCGCTTGAACTATCATTTGATGCCAGAAACAGGATGGATGAACGACCCGAACGGTCTTTGCCAATTCAAAGGCGTGGTTCATTTTTACCATCAATATGTACCGCAAACGCCCCATGGCGGGGAACCACCCCACTGGGGACACAAAACGTCGACGGATTATGTCACGTTTCAAGAAGAAGCGCTGTTTCTTTCTCCCGAACACGACTATGACAAAGACGGGGTCTACTCGGGCTCTGCCTTTATCGAGAATGACGCGATCCATTTCTTCTATACTGGGAATGTCAAACATCCTGGTGATCATGACTATACCTTTAGTGGACGAGAACAAAACACGGTCCATGTAATCAGCAAAGACGGCTATACCGTCGAAAAGCAAGAAGTCGTGATTCCTCATGAGGACTACCCTGAGGGATTTACCGATCATATTCGTGACCCAAAGGTTTTTGCCCACGAAGATAACTACTATATGCTGCTAGGCGCGCGTACGTTGGAAAACGAAGGCAAAATTTTGATTTATGAATCGACGGATTTAAATGAATGGACCTATCGAGGAATCTTTTTCGGTGAGGACTATGCTCTAGGCTACATGTGGGAATGCCCAGACTACTTCCATTTAGATGGCAAAGATGTGTTGGTCTTCTCACCGCAAGGCTTGGCAGCCAAAGAACATGCCTACCAAAATATTCATCAATCAGGGTATCTGATTGGTGAGGTGGATTGGGAAACCCTGACGTTCAAAGAAACTTCTGCGTTTCGTGAACTTGATTATGGGTTTGACTTCTATGCCCCGCAAACCTTTAAAGATGAGCAGAAACGTCGGATCTTGTGGGGCTGGATGGGGCTAGGGGATACCAGTCCTGAATACAGCAATCCTACGATCCCTCGCGGCTGGCAGCATGCCGCAACGCTGCCAAGACAGCTTTCGGTCAAAAATGACCAGTTGTATCAAGAACCTTTGCCAGAATTCCAAAAATTGCGAGACAAGCAAGTCAGCCAAAAAATTGTGCTTTCAGAGAAACCGCAGCACTTGTCTTTCGATGAATTGGCATATGAGTTGCAAGTTACGGCGGAAGTCCCATTGCAGCAGTTCCAGCTTGGACTTTTGCAAGATACGACTTTGGCTTATGAAGCTGGTGTCTTCACGATCCATCATGGCGTTTCTGGCTACGGTCGTAAACAGCGCAGTGTCAAGGTCGATGAACTGACGCAGCTGCAGATTTTTGTCGATACGTCTTCGATTGAGATCTTCCTAAATGGCGGGCAATATTGTTTGACCTCTCGCGTGTATCCCAAACGGACCGAGGCGATCGCTCTCAGCGGAACCGGCACGGTTTGTGTCAATACTTGGGCATTGGCGAAAAAATAAAGCAACGATCCGAAAACGACAGCAAACAGTTGGTTTTTCTTGTTGCACCCCCAAGAGTCAGCTTTTTCTCTGGCTTTTAGGGGGGCATCATACCAACTATTTTGCTGTCGTTATTCGCTTGTTACTGCTTTTGTTGGTTTTGGATAAAGGTCTGCAGCGCAGGTGCATCGATCCGATAGCCGTCTGCAGTTTTTGTGACTAGTTTTTGCGTTTTGAAATCTTTTAAGGTATACGTCAAATGGCGATAGCTCACGCCTAAGTATTCTGCGGTCTCCGTTAATTTTTCTTGAAAAAGATCATCGATCGAAGCTTCCAACAGTAGATGGGCAAGGCGCCAAGCTAAGGGATAGGTTTGATTGACGGAAAAATGATCCATACGCAGCAGCAATTTTTCACCGATAGTTTTGCCTAGTGTTTGTACGAAAGCCAGGTCTTGCATGAGCCCGTGAGCTGCTGCTTGCATCGGAATGCCCAGACATGTTGTTTCACCGATCGCAACCACGGTTTTCGGTACTGTTTCGGCGCCAATCAACGTGAGATCGCCAATGCAATCACCAGGATGGAGAAACTGCAGCAAGGCACGTTTGCCGTTTTCTTGCGTTTGAATGATCTTGGCTTTGCCAGTCAATAGGACGAAAAAGACCGACATCGGCACCGTTTCTTTTTGGATCGCTTCTCGATGATCAAAGGTCCAGAGGGCACTTTGTTGTAAAATCTCCTCAGGAATCGGCAAGGGGCAGCTTTCTTTGATTGGTACCTGCTTTATTGCCAAGGCATAAGCGGTTTTTTTCACTTTTTTCCTCCAAACTAGGAGAAATCTCCTATTTGTTTTTAGTCAGTATAGCACATACTTAGAAAAGCAAAAAAGAAAGTGTGGGAGAAAAAATGAATAAAAAGCAATGGATAGGATCAGGAATTTTTTATGGGCTGAGTGCATTCGGGATCAGCTTGACCATTAAAGCAAGCGTTGGGGTCAGTAGTTTTAATGCCTTGAATGTTACGCTGGCAACGATGTCAGGAATCAAAGTCGGCACCATCACAACAGCCATCAATTTGAGCTTTTTAGCTGCCTGTTGGCTATTGGATCGGCGGCAGACGTCCCTCAAACAAAAAGGCAGTGAGTACTTGATTATGTTTTTTGCTTTGCTGGCATTCGGCTATTTGATCAATGGCTTTGTTTACTACTTCTTGGCATCGCTGCACTTGACGAATTATTGGAGCCAACTAGCTGCTTTGATCGGTGGGATCTTGATTTCTGGAACGGCGACGGGACAAGTCCTACGGTTGCAGGTCTTGAAATTTCCAATCGAGTACTGGTGTCATTTGCTGGCGCAACGCAGTCGTTGGACATTTAAGCAGTACCGTTATGGCGTTGATGCAGTCTGTATTTCGGGGGCACTCTTGCTAGCGATCAGTTTGGGCTTGCCGCTAGCGGTGAGGGAAGGGACCGTCATTAGTTTCTTTTTGCTCTCAGGTGCCATTGCTTGGTCGAAGGAACGTGATTTGGCAGGGGCTTTACCCATTTGGCAAAGAAACAGTTAGCCAGCAGTATTCTTGGAATCGGGAAGGCGTCGAGTGTTCTAAAAATGCAGAAAGCTTTTTTTATGCTACTCTTATTAAAAAAGCGAGATATTTAGTAGGAGGAGACAGGATGAATCGGTTGATTGAAGGGTTTCAGGAAAATTTTGCACCAAAATTGGTTAGGATCAGTGAAAATCGGTTTTTAGTTGCCGTGCGCAACGGAGTCGCCGTCACGATGCCGCTGACGATAATCGGCAGTCTCTTTTTGATTTTAGCCAATCTGCCTTTTCCTGGCTGGACCGAGTTTGTCGGGGAATTTGGCGTCAAACTAGGCGCCGCCAGCAATTTTACATTTGGAATTTTGGGACTGGCCGCTTGTATCGGGATCGCCTACTATTTGGCGGCTTCGTATGAGATCGATCGGATCGGTTCAGTCGTGTTGGCAGTCTGCGCGTTTTTGCTGCTGCAGGCGGGGGAAGAATGGACGATCGATCCAGCTTCTTTGGGGGCGTCTGGTCTGTTTACAGGAATCGTCACGGCGATTGCGACAGTAGTGATCCATCGCTTTTTTCTCAAGCACCGCTTAGTGATTCGGATGCCAGCAGAAGTGCCGCCCGCAGTTGCCAAGAGTTTTTCGGTCTTGCTTCCTGGAGCTGCCATCATCACTGGTGCCTGGGTGATTCGGGTCTTGTTGGAATTTAATGTCAATCAATTCGTGCAAGCCATCTTTTCACCGCTGGCAGTTGGTCTAAACACATTGCCTGGGATGCTGTTGTATACCTTTTTGATTTTGTTGCTTTGGTGTTTAGGGATTCATGGCAGCAATGTGATGGGGAGTATCGGCGATCCGATTTTTCTAGCTTTATTAGCAGCCAATACCGAAGCCTACACTGCAGGCGAACCGTTACCGAACATTTTTGCAGGCGGGTTTTATATCATGTTTTTGTGCTATGGAGGCACTGGTTCAACACTGGGGCTGATCATCAACATGTTAGTTTCAAAGAAAAAAGCCTATCGTTCCCTAGGGAAGATGGCTTTGCCCTCTGCTATTTTTTGTATCAATGAGCCAATCATTTTTGGGTTTCCGATCGTGATGAACCCTATTATGATGATTCCTTTCATCCTGACCCCCCTTGTATTATGTGTCGGAACGTATTTCTTGTCGGTCACCAATGTCATTGGGCGAATCATGTTCAATCCACCGTGGACCACACCGCCCTTTATCAATACTTACCTTGCAACCGGCGGCAATATCCCTGCTGTTCTTTGGAGTATCGCTTCCTTACTGATTAGTGTGGCGATCTACTATCCATTCTTTAAAATCAGCGAACGAAGTTTAACGGAAGAAGAAAAAGGCGTTACCGACGCAGTTGCCGCGAAGGGGGAGAACTAAACGCTTATGATTGGCTCGTGGTGCGTTGTTTTGTCTGGCGAAGAAAACAGTGGCTGCTACTCATCAAATTGCACAGTGATCCCAGATTTCGTCAATTGTTCCCATTCACGGATCGTTGGCAAGCGACCGTGGCAAAATAGCTGATCGTCGACATAAACGAGTGGCAGACAGCTGCGGCCATTGCTTGCTAATTGCTGCCTGACGGCTTGATTCGTATGAAAAGGGGCAGAATCTTCTGTAAAGAAGTATTCGTCGATCGTTAAAGGTTCGTTATGGAATGTTTGATGAGCCTGGGTTCTTTCTTCATTTATTTTTAACTGGTGAGTCAAGTGTGCTTCCCAAGTATCTTCTTTCTGGTCGGCATAAACCGCAATCATTGGCATTGCATCAAATCCTTTCCTGGCAGCTGATTTGTCAAAAGTATACCTGAATTTCTTGCCACGAGCAAAAAAGAGTATCAAAAAGAAGTGAAACAACAAAAAAAGACGCAAATGCGTCTTTTTTGTTGTTTCTTATTCGTCAGCGGGTAAAAAATCGAAATTGGTCAACTCGTTGTAAGAATACGCTTGGTCGATTTGACCCTTGTCTTTCGTCCAAGCAATGATTGCGTCGAATTGCTCTTGCGGCACTGCCTGGGCATACGGATAGTCTTCCTGGCTGTCTAAGTAAGTACTCATAGCATCGGGAAATTGATAGTCTGCCAAGATGTCGGCATAGTCTTTTGCTGAATGAGCATTCATGTAATCGATGGCTTCGTTGTAAGCAGTGTAGAATGCTTTTAGGTCTTGCGGGCGATTTTGGATAACTTCGTCCATAAATTGCAGTGTGCCGCCTTTGATGCCAGCATCTTTAGAGCTGCCTAAAACAATCGCCCCTTGGGCAGCCAACATGCTGGCTTGCGGTTCCGTATAAACAGCGCCATCGACTTGGTCATTGAGCAATGCTTCGGAACGGGCAGAAAAAGAAGCGATATCCACGATGTCATAGGTAAAATCATTTTCCTGTGCAAATTGGTCCATGATGTATTCTAAAATGAAATTCGGTACAAGGGTGATTTTTTTATCCGCTAACCCTTTCATCTCAGTGATCCCTGAATTCGGTGAAGCGAGAATCTTGAAGTTTTCCAAAATATCAGAAGTGATCGTCATATCGATGCCGTTTTGCTTAAAGGTCGCTTCTGTCATGACATCGCTGATGGTACCATCCAGCTCGCCTGCCTGCACCGCCACATTGCGGTCATTCGGGGAAGTGAAGGATTTGAGTTCCACAGTCAATCCTTGCTTTTCGAAAAAGCCTTCTTCTTTTGCTAGAATGATCGGAATCGCTGATTCAGCTGGTAACACCCCGATCGTCAATGGTTGATCTGTGACCGCAGCTTCTGTACTGCTAGTGCTGGAATTGCTGGTACTTGCTGTTTCGCCAGTGTTACCGCATGCGGCAGCGCCAACAGCGAATAGTGCTAGGATACTTGCTAAAATCGTTTTTTTCATTGGTTCATTTCCTCGTTTCTAAATCGTTGTTCAAAAGCAGCCATTGGTAGTGAGAACGGGATGACTGCCCGATGGAGTTCCATTGGCTTGGTTTGTGCCGTGTTGATACCTGGTTTGGTGGTAAATGCTAGAACAAAGCCTTCCTTTTCCAAGGTAGCGATCGTCTGCGGATCATAAAAACCAAAGGGATAGGCAAAAACATCCTTGATGGCCACGTGCTGATTGCAGCTTCGTAAGTCTTGCGCAAAGGCTGCTGGTGTTTCCCACATTGAACGCCCTTGCTGGTCCTTGCGTTCGTGAAAATGATCGGTATGGTTGGCATACTCGAAGACATCGCTCATTTCGGCTAATTCGGAGCCGCTCAATGTCCGCGAAACTTCTGGCTCGTAAGGCTGAGGGGCATCAAAAAGCCAGCCAGTCACGACAAAGGCTGTTGCCTTGAAACCAGCTTCTTTCAACAGTGGGTAGGCATATTCTTTCATCGATTGATAGCAGTCGTCAAAGGTCAGCAACACGGATTTTTCTGGTAGCGGCTGCTGCTGGAAATAAAAATCTTTGACTTCTGCAAGGGTCAACGTATGGTAATTTTCTGCTTTCAAAAAGTCGATTTGTTGTTTAAAATGAGAAGTGCTATTGAATAAGGGCAGAGGCAAGGCATCTTGATACCCGTCTGCGACTTTGATCGGGCGGACCTGATCATAAAGTTCTGCTTCGGGACGTATTTCATGAAATACGAGGGTCTGAAACATCATAAACCATCCTTTCTTGTCAATCACGCAAAAAATAGTATAGCATAAAATGTGAAAACCAACACAAATAATTTGAAGAAAGAAGTTTATTCTCTGATGAGTATTCTATTCGATTCCGTTTCCTTTACCTATGGAGACACCGCCATTTTTAAAAACCTTTCGTTTTGTTTTGAACAAGGCGCGACTTATGTGCTGCTGGGAGAATCGGGGATTGGCAAAAGCACGCTTTTATCCTTGATCAAAGGGTTGCAGCGACCGCAATCGGGCACGATCACTTACCAAGGCTGTTCCCCTGACAACATCGAGGTCGTTTTCCAAGAACTGCATTTGTTTCCTTGGCAAACAGTCTACCAAGCACTGGAAATGCCGCTGATTATCAATCAAACCCCTAGTGAGCGCCGTAAAAAACGGGTCGCCAGCTGTTTGGCTGAGTTGGGATTGACGCAGGTGCAGGACCGCTATCCGCATCAGCTTAGCGGCGGTCAAAAACAGCGGGCCGCCATGGGGCGGGGGCTGATCACACAGCCCGATGTTTTATTATTGGATGAGCCGACTGCTTCGCTGGACCAAGAAACCAAAGCAAACGCCCAAGCCATGATCGCTGCCCAACAGCAGCGCAGACAAAACAGCTTGATCGTGGTGACCCACGATCCAGAAGAGGCAGTGTTTTTGGGGCAGACGATTTTGCTGCTAAAAGATCAGGGCGTTACGCCGATCAGTAATCCATTTTACGGCAGCCAGCAGGAACGAGATTCGTTGGCTTTTTATGAAGTCGTCTTGCAGTTGAAAGAACAAATGAGGGAGGCGAGGCAATGAAACCCATCAAATCTTTTGCTTGGGGCTTCTGTTCGTTTGTCGTGGTTTGGTGGGGCGTAAGCTGGGTGACCAACAATCGCTCACTGCCTAATCCTTTAGAAACGGCCGAACGTTTTTGGGCACTGCGAGAAGTCTTACTGATCCACGCAGGTGCCAGTTTGCTGCGGGTATTTGCGGCGTTGAGTGGGGCGTTGCTAGTCGGGGTGCCGTTAGGAATCTTGATTGGGCGATCCCAAAGAGTGGATCGGCTGCTTGGTCCACTGCTTTACTTTTTATATCCGATTCCTAAAGTTGCGTTTTTACCCGTCTTTATGATTTTCTTTGGCTTAGGCAATCTCTCAAAAATTCTCTTGATTTTTGCGGTGATCGTCATTCAAGTGATCGTCTCGATTCGTGATGCAGTCACGAAGATCCCACCAGCCTATTTTCAGGTCATGAAAAATTATACCAACCAATGGCGCCATGTCTTGCGCTTCGTTATTTTGCCCGCGCTCATGCCCGCGCTTTTTGCCAGTGTGCGGGTCAGTATCGGGATCGCGTTGGCTTCCCTCTTTTTTGCCGAAAATTATAACACGACGTATGGTGTCGGCTATCTGATCTTAAGTGCGTGGTCAAAAATGGACTACCCACAAATGCTTTCGGGTATCCTCCTGATTGCTTTGATGGGCTATCTGCTTTTTGCCAGTATCGATTTGTTGGAAAAAGTGGTGTGCCGTTACCGACAATCTTAGAAAAAAATGATCGATTGATGAATGTTTGCGGCAGTTCGTGTATTTTTGAACAAAATGATTTATACTAAGGATATCTTATTGAGAATCATTCTCACTGAAAGGAAGACCTTACTATGAAAGAAATCGATCTGTCAAAAACGCTCTATGAACTTGTGGCACAATACCCTGAAATACAAGAAATCATGAGTCAACTAGGGTTTACGGCGATCAATCAACCAGGGATGCTGCAAACTGCTGGACGTTATATGACGATACCCAAAGGTGCTCAGATGAAGAAGATCCCCTTGGAAATGGTTTGTCTCGCTTTCGAAAAACAAGGGTTTCTTGTGAAAGGAGCGACGAAATGAAAACTAACAGTCAAAGACAAGAACGGATCGTCGAAATACTGAGTTTGCTTCACCAAGGCGGTTCCTTTGAAGAGGCTAAACGCTTGTTTAACGAAGAATTTGATGGTGTGGATGTGACGGAGATCACTGCTGCTGAAAAAGCTTTGATCCAAACGGGGTTGGACCCTTCTGAGATTCAGCGTTTGTGCAATATTCATGCTGCTGTTTTCAAAGGATCGATCAATGAGATCCATCACTCCAATGAAGAATATGGGCAACCAGGCCATCCTGTTCATACCCTTAAATTGGAGAACCAAGTCCTGCAATCCTTGTTGACCGATGAGATCGACAGCCTCTTAGCCAAAATCAAAACCGGTGATTGGACGCCTAAAAAGCGTCTACAAGCTGCCTGCAATGATTTAATGCAGATTGACAAACACTATGCGCGAAAAGAAACGTTGATTTTTTCTTACATGGAGAAGTACGGCATCACTGCGCCGCCAAAAGTGATGTGGGGTGTTGATGATGATATTCGGGTTATGATCAAAGCGCTCAATGAGCTTTTGGCATCCGAAAAAGCTGCCTATAATCCAATTGCTGTCCAATGGGAAGCAGTCAAAAACGAGATCGAAGAGATGATTTTCAAAGAAGAAGAAATCATGGTGCCCATGACGCTGGATGTCTTCAGTCTTAAAGATTGGGAACAAATTGCGGCTGACAGTTTTGACATCGGCTTTGCCTTTATCCCAGAACCGCTTCCTTGGAAACCGAGCCAAGAATCCCTTGAAAAGGAACTGGCGGCAGAACCCGCACGGCAAGCGGCGATCAAACAAGCCCAAGAAACAACCGCTGGCATCGCAGCCGGTTTAGGATTCAATGACTTTCAAGTCACAGAACCGGAAGATTCGCCGCAAATTGCTGAACAGCCGACCGTTTCATTGCCTACTGGTAATCTGCAATTTGAGCAATTGGTGGCCATTTTTCAAACGTTGCCAGTGGACTTGACCTTTGTAGATAGTGAAGAGCGGGTGCGCTTTTATTCAGAAGGCAAGAGTCGCGTCTTTCCACGAACGAATTCGGTTTTAGGTCGTGAAGTCGTCAACTGCCATCCACCGAAAAGCATGCATCTCGTGCAACAGATTTTGGATGATTTTCGAGCGGGTACCAGGGAGACAGCAGAATTTTGGATCGATATGCGGGGCCGTAAAATCTATATTCGCTACTTTGCATTAAAAAATGAAGCAGGCATCTATTTAGGTTGTCTAGAAGTCACGCAAGACATTACAAAGATCCAAAAAATCGAAGGGCAAAGCCGGTTGTTGGATCAGTGAGCAGTTTGGAGAAAGGCTGATCCGTGTCTATTTGAAACGAAGCAAAAAAAAAGAAAAATCAATAAAACGCTTGCAACGTTTCTAGAAAAATAGTATAGTAAAGGCAATCAAATGGGTAGTTACTGATAATGCAGGCTATACCTTTTTACGTGTGTATGGATCCTACACATGTATTAAGGTATCGCCTTTTTTCATTTTAAGGAGGTGAGAAGCGTCTTGAAGATCAAAAAAATCTTAAACAACAATGCAGTTTTGGTCGGACAAGATGGCAAAGATTTTATCTGGATCGGTACCGGCCTTGGCTTCAAAATGAAACCAGGACAAACCGCCGATGAATCAAAAATTGAAAAAGTGTTTGTGCTTCATAAGAAATCCTCTGATCGTTTGATGGAATTGCTAGAGAATATTCCAATCCAATATGCGTCTCTTGCGGATGATATTATCCGTTATGGAAAGCAAGTCATTTCCTACCAATTAAGTGATTCCATTTACATCTCTTTGACGGATCACATCTATAATTTGATTCGCTTGAAAGAAGAAGGGATCAGCATCAACAATCGCTTGACTTGGGAAATCAAGCGTTTCTATCCCAACGAGTATGCAGTAGGAGAGCATGCGGTTCGATTGATTGAAAGCAAAACGCAATTCTCCCTAAATGAGGCAGAGATCAGTAATATCGCCATGCATTTTATTAATGCGCAAATCAATGACGATTCAGAGAAGATGGAAGATATCGAATTGCTGACACAAAAAATCAAAGACATTATTTCACTTATTCGTATTCACAATCGTGTGCACATTGATGAGAATAGTTTAGCTTTCGATCGCTTCGTCACCCATTTGAGATTCTTTTTTAAACGGATTGAAAACAAGGAAATCGTTGAAGGCGTCGGGAATCCTCTGTTAGTCCACGTGATTGATAAATATCCTAAAGCCTATGAAACCACCCGTTTGATTGGCGAATATTTAAATAAAACATTATATGACGATGAACAATTGTATTTAACGCTTCATGTACAAAAATTGATCGATCAATAATTCAAGGTGTTACTGGTAAAGCAGGCAAGACTTGACAAGGCTACAAGAAATGTAGTGTTGTTTGGTCTTGCCTTTTTTATTGGTTGTATAGTAGAGAAAGGAATGAATGAGATGCAATACCAAGAATTGAATGAACAAATTTTAAAGAATATCGGCGGAAAAGAAAACATTGCTGGATTGACGCATTGTATTACCCGTCTTCGGTTTAAACTTAAAGATGAATCAAAAGCCCAGACCCAAACGATCAAAAATTTGCCGGGGGTTGTCACCGTCGTCCAAAGTGGGGGACAATATCAAGTAGTTATCGGAAATCACGTAGGAGAAGTTTACAAAGAATTTACGGACATGATCGATATGAATACGGAAGAAACTTCTGGGCAAGAGGAAGAACCAAAAGGTATTTTAAACCGATTTATCGATATTGTCGCTGGTATTTTTACACCGATCATCAATGTCTTGATGGCAGCAGGGATGATCAAAGGGTTACTTGCTTTATTGACAACATTTGAAGTGCTGGATAAAGCATCAGGGACGTATTTGATTTTAAATGCGACAGGGGATGGATTGTTTTATTTCTTCCCACTCTTTCTAGGGTACACTGCTTCGAAAAAATTTGGGGGTAAACCCTTTATCGGAATGGCGATCGGGGCAGCATTAGTTTATCCGACGATCGTAGCAGCAAATGGCGGAAGCGAAGCGATGTATACCTTATTTGCAGGTTCTGTCTTAGAATCTCCAATCTATATTACTTTTCTTGGAATCCCTGTTATATTGATGAGCTATACTTCAAGCGTGATCCCGATTATTGCAGCTACTTATTTGGCATCAAAACTAGAAGCTTTCTTTTCTTTATTGATTCCACGAGCAGTGCGGAGTTTCTTTGTTTCTTTTCTGACCTTGATCATCACAGTGCCATTAGTCTTTCTAATCGTTGGACCGATTACTACTTGGGCAGGATTATTATTAGGGCAAGCATTGTCAGCTGCTTACGAGTTTAGTCCGATTATCGCGGGTATTGTTATCGGTGGATTTTGGCAAGTCTTCATTATGTTTGGCCTGCATTGGGGCTTTGTGCCGATCGCTTTGAACAACTATGCCACACTAGGGTACGATGTCGTGATGATGGCTGGTCTGGCAACACCTGTGGCGATGGCGGGAGTCACCCTCGCAATCTTTTTGAAAACTAGAAACAAAAAATTAAAAGAAATTGCCTTCCCTGCTTTTCTTTCGGCAATCTTTGGTATCACGGAGCCGGCACTGTATGGGGTAACCTTACCAAGGAAAAAAGCATTTTATACTACCTCCATCGCAGTCGCTGTTGCAGGAGGAATCATGGGATTGTTCAAAACGAGAGTCTATATCAATGGTGGGACAGGTATTTTCGCTTTACCACGATTTATTCACCCAGAAAATGGCATTGATAACAGCTTTATCGGGTTTGCCTTAGCTAGTGCCGTTGCCTTTGCATTAGGATTTTTGATCACGTTCTTTTATGCCTATAATCCTAAAAGTGATGACGAACCAACTAGTGAAGGAACTCAGGAAAAAAACGTGGAGCCATCGACACTGAATCATGAACTTGGACAAACTGTTCTCTATGATTTAGCAACACCAGTTAGAGGAACGATCATCCCACTAAAAGAAGTAAAAGACGAAGCGTTTTCCAGTGGATTGTTAGGGAAGGGATTAGCTGTCATTCCGTCAGAAGGAATGGTCTATGCACCAGCAGATGGAATCGTTTCAACACTTTTTCCGACAAATCATGCTGTGGGAATCACGACCGCAGATGGTGTTGAAGTTCTGATTCATGTAGGGATGGATACAGTGAATTTGAAAGGACAGTATTTCCAACCAGCCGTTGCTCAAGGAGACTCAGTAACGAAGGGACAATTACTTTTGAGTTTTGATAAAGACGCATTGGAAAAAGAAGGCTATTACATCGTGACACCGATTATTATTTCAAACACGGCGGATTACCTAGATATTGTTGAAACAGACAAACAAGATGTTGAAAAACAAGATACCTTATTAACGGTCATTGGTTAGGAGGAAAGACAAGTTGAAAAAAAATATCTTTTTATTCGTAGCAGATCAGATGAGAAATGACGCACTCGCACATATGGGGAATCCCGTATCAATCACCCCTAACTTTGATGAACTGGCAGAAGAAGGGGTTTCATTTGAAAATGCCTACTGCCAAAACCCTGTCTGTGTGCCTTCTAGAAATAGTTTTCTGACAGGTTTTTATCCACATGTCAATGGGCATCGAACGATGCACTATTTGCAAAGAGAAGATGAACCCAATATTTTGAAAGAAATGAAGAATCAAGGCTATGAAGTCATCTGGATCGGCAGAAATGATGTGGTTCCAGGTGATAAACCAAAAACAGACTATTGTGATGAATATTATGACGGTGTGGTAGACGAAAACACTCGGGATGCTCAAAATAGTGAAGTCAATCATTCTGCTGATATGAACGAAGCCAGTAAACAGCTGTACGACCAGATGCTTTCAGGAGATACGTATTATTCATTTTATATGGGAAAATTACCAGACAGTGAGGGCTATGGCAAAACGGACTGGAATTGTGTGAAAAAGGCGTTGGACTATCTTGAACGCCGCAGTCAGGAAAAGACAGACAAACCATTTTTCGTTTATTGTACGATCTCATTCCCGCATCCACCCTATGCTTGCGAAGATCCATGGTATTCGAGTATTGATCGTCAGAAACTGCCGAAACGCCGGCCGAATATCAAAGATATTCCTAACAAAGCCTCAATGCTGTATGGCATCAATGAGAAACAGAATTTGAACGGTTGGACAGAAGAGCGTTTTGATGAATTACGAGCTACCTATTTAGCAATGGTTTCGCGTTTTGATCATCAACTGGGCATGATCAAAGAGAAGCTGCGTGAAACAGGCTTTTATGATGAAACAAACCTCATTGTTTTCAGTGACCATGGAGACTATACTGGTGACTACACGATCACTGAAAAAGTCCAAAACTGTTTTGAAGAGCCGATCACGAATGTCCCATTGGTCATCAAACCTGCTAAAACGATTGAAAGTGTGCCGCGAATCACCAAAGCACAAGCGGAACTGCTAGATTTACCAGCAACGATCGCCGAACTGGCTGAGTTCGATCTTTCCTATACACAATTTGGAAAATCATTGGTTCCTGTGATCGAAGGAGCCGAAGAGCACAAAGATGCTGTTTTTTGCGAAGGCGGACGCATTCATGGCGAGACACAAGCGATGGAGCTGGGGCATGGACCGAAATCTCCGTATTGGCCGCGGCTTGCGACACAGTATAGCGAAGGTCCGGAACATACAAAAGCAGTTATGTGCAAGATGGGAAACTATAAATATGTGATGCGTCTTTATGAGCATGACGAATTATATGATTTGGAAAAAGACCCAATGGAAATCAAAAACTTGGCGCTAGAAAAAGAATACGCCGAAATTGTCGAGAAAATGAAACAACGCGTTACTCGTTTTTATATGGAAACGACTGATTTTGTTCCGATGAAACGGGACAAACGCTAAATAAGTAAAAAAAGAATCGAGGCCTCCACATGAAACACATCTCCGTATTGATCAAGCCAGCATCCTCTCTTTGCAATCTGCGCTGCACCTATTGCTTTTATGCTAACGTCAGTTCCTTGCGCGAAGTGCGTTCCTTTGGCAAAATGAAAGAGGATGTAATGGAAAAGATGATTGCAAACATTTATGTAGACTTAGAAGCTGGCGATCATTTGACGTTGGCATTTCAAGGCGGAGAGCCGACGATGGCGGGGCTGAGTTATTTTAGAAAACTAACGGCTTATGTTGCGGCGCAAAAAAAGCAAGTGACAGTACACTATGCGATCCAGACCAACGGCATGGTGATCAATGACAAGTGGTGTCGTTTTTTGAAAGAGCATCGCTTTTTAGTCGGGCTGTCGATCGATGGGCATCCGCTTGCGCACGATCGGCATCGATTAGACGCCAAAGGGCGGGGGACCTTTGCTAGGGTTTTACAGACCAAGCGGTTATTGGATGCCTATCAGATCGAGTACAATGTCTTGTGCGTGTTGACAAATCCGTTAGCAAAGGAAGCCCAGCGTGTGTTTGACTTTCTCAAGGAAGAGCAGATTGCCTTTGTGCAATTCATTCCTTGTTTGGCTGATTTGGATGCCACATCAACCAACGACTATGCCTTGACACCAAGAAGCTTTGCTGGCTTTTATCAGCAGCTGTTGGCGTTTTGGCTGCAGGAATTGAAGCAAGGGCGCTACCTAAGTATCAAGCTGTTCGATGATTTACTGAATCTATTGGTGCGGCAGCAAGTAACTGCCTGCGGGATTCTAGGCAATTGCCAAGTGCAGTATGTGATCGAAGCCGACGGCAGTGTCTATCCTTGTGACTTTTATGTATTAGATGAGTTTCGCATGGGCTATATCCAAGAGCAAACGTTACGGGAATTGTTTTCTCAAGACTGTTCGCAGCAGTTTTTGTGCCAGAAAAAAGACATGCCTTCGAAGTGTACGCAATGTCCTTTCCAAAAAATGTGCCGAGGAGGCTGTAAACGAATGAAAGATGCAATGTACGTGGATAGTGAGGGTTTTTGCGGTTATCAGGAGCTGTTAAAAGACTTCACACCTAGAATCAATGAGATACTGGGGCTTTTGCAAGGGGTGAGACAATGATCGGACTGATTTATTTTCTCGTGATCGTCTTAGCAAATGCCGTAGGGGCAGTTTCGGGCATGGGGGGCGGCGTGCTGATCAAACCGATTTTCGATTTTATCGGCGCCCATTCTGTTGCTGCGATCTCTTTTTACTCGGCGACAGCGGTCTTCACGATGTCCATCGTTTCGACAGCTAGACAATTAGCCAGTGGACGGAAAATCAATTGGTCGATTGCCTTGTGGGTTTCTGGCGGCGCTGTGTTAGGCGGTGTTTTAGGCAATGTTGCCTTTGAACGGTTATTGCTGGTCTTTCGAGATGACAAGATGGTTCAGCTGATCCAAATCCTTGTGACCGTGCTAACACTATTGTTTGCTTTTTTGTATACAAAATATAACTGGCGTGGGTTTGCGCTGGAAAAAGTCGGCTGGTATGCAGCTTGTGGCTTGATTCTCGGCTTTCTAGCCAGTTTGCTGGGGATCGGCGGCGGACCCATCAATGTTTCTTTATTGATGCTGCTGTTTGCCATGCCGATCAAAGAGGCGACGATTTATTCAATTTGTACGATTTTTTTCTCACAGCTGGCAAAAATTTTGACGATCGCTTTTTCGACAGGTTTTGGTGCGTATGATCTGCAAATTTTGTGGTTTGTTATTCCAGCCGCGATCGTGGGAGGACTATTAGGCGCCAAGGCCAGCAACGTCCTGTCACCGCAGCGAGTGACACTGGTATTTCAAACTGTGATCGTGCTGGTGTTATTGATCAATCTGTACAATGGCTATCAATTATTGTAAAAAGGAGGCAAACAGATGCCCACGATTCCAGCAGGAACTTATCGAATCGGCACGAATACGATGGACGGCTTTGCCGAGGATCTTGAGGGACCGCAAATCAGCCTCGACAGCCCAGCATTTGCCATTGATGCCACGACGGTGACGAACCAAGCTTTCCAAGTTTTTGTGGAAGCAACAGGATATGTCACAGAAGCCGAGCGCTTTGGCTGGTCGTTCGTTTTTCACTATTTTTTAAGTGAGCAAACGAAACACCGCAGTCAAAAGGTACCAAATATGGCTTGGTGGTACGCGGTTAGCGGCGCAGATTGGCGTCATCCTGAAGGACCTGATTCAACGATTGCCCAGCGGATGGATCACCCAGTGGTTCAGGTGTCTCGCAACGATGCGATCGCCTATTGCCAATGGGCAAAAAAACGCCTCCCGACAGAAGCAGAGTGGGAGATCGCTGCAAAAGGCGGGACAAGTTTTGAAAAATATCCTTGGGGAAGGGAATTTTTGGCAGAAAATACCTATCATTGCAATATTTGGCAAGGAGAGTTTCCAAAAAGCAACACGCGAGCAGATGGCTTTGCCAATACAGCGCCAGCGAAATGGTATGAGCCCAACGGTTTTGGTCTGTATCAAATGATCGGCAACGTCTGGGAATGGTGCGTCAATCCTGCCCGCATCCCGCTGACACAGTTTCAACAACAGACGGGACAAACCTTTTGGGCAAGGAATCAAACACAAGATGATCAACTGTATGCGACTCGCGGTGGTTCGTTTTTGTGCCACGAATCCTATTGCAAACGATACCGAATTGCCGCTAGAAATGGTAATTCTGGGATGTCGGCAGCCAATAATTTAGGGTTTCGGTGTGTCAAAGACTTGGATCAGTAAACCGATAAAAGCAAAAGCGGCACCTATTCACGTGGATAGGTGCCGCTTGTTTTATTGCCATTCGGATTGATAATTTCCTTTGAGATCATAAACATAATTGATCTCGGTGCGATTACGAATCCCATTTAAACCAACGGTCCAAGTCCATTCGCCTTGGAAGCCGTTTAAAATGACGATGCTGACGCCAGGAACATAGTGATCCAGCTGAGCTGCTCGTGCCTCAGAATCCTTGATGATCTTGGGAATGACGCCCCAATCGATGGCATCAAAGGCAATGGTATCTTCCATCGAAAGCTCGATCGTATCGTCGTCTTTTTTCCATTTGGTCAACAGATTTTCTGGGTAATACCAATACTCGTCTTGCAGGCCTGTGTTTGGATTGATCACTCGCGCAACTGCATAAATGCCGCTTTTTAGCGGGACATTGCGGATGTGAAAACTATAGCTGACCAGTTGCAGCTCTTTGTCCTTGAATGAGGATTGATTCGGCAGCACCGCCATAATTTCTTTGGCACTGGCTTCTTCTCGAAAGAGTTGGCGGTCTACAGGTAAAAAGGTGGAAACTACGCCAATACAAAAGAGAATCACTGGCAGCAAGAGCAATGAGAATAACCAATAGAATGGCGATTTTTTGCGTTTCTTGATGCCGATGATCAGACCGATCAAAAAGACCAGCAGGATCCCTGCTACCCAAAAGTAGGGGAACAAACGAATGATCTGATGTCTGGTTTCAACGACTTGGTATTCATTCAGACCAAACCAATTTTCTGCGATGGTGAGGTTATTTAAAACAATGATTCCGCCAATAATACTTAAAATAAATAAGAAAATCAATAGCAAAAGCATCCGACCGAGTATCCGACGTATCAGCGAGGGTCTAGTAGGTGGGGTCATGAGTCACGTCCTTTTTATTTTTTCGAAAATAGTAGGTTAAATACAAGAGTAGTACAACTGGTGTTTTTTTTCAATGATTGTAGACAAAAAAACTGCATCCACAGATGCGACCTCAAAACGTTAGACCAAAAATCTAACTTTTTGGGGTCAGGACATCGCAGATGCAGGTTTTATTTTCATTTAGTCGAGGGTTTGTTGGCGGGCGATAGCTGGAAAGAATTTCAGGCTATACAAGGCGCTGATCCCAACTAGAATATAAATGACGCGGGCAATGATCGACGTGCTGCCGCCGGTGATCGCTGCGACAAGGTCAAACTCGAAGGCGCCGACCAGCAGCCAATTGATACCGCCGATGATCAATAAGGTCAGTGCGATCCCATCAAATGTTTTTAACATAGGAAACTCCTCTCTAGTTGTCGTCCCATCAACGTTCATCGTCGGTGATGGTGACATCTTTTTCTTTCTCGCCTTCTTGATTGCGCTCATTATAGATATAGACATGGCGAACGATTTTAATCAGTGGGCGAATGGTCAAAAAGACTCCGCCGATCAAATAGGCGATCGTTCCGTATAGCGCAGGCAAACTAGTTAATGAAACGATACTTCCGAAAATATAAAACAAGCCCGTCAAAATATCATTCGTAAGTGAGATCAACATGTAGCGATTTTGAAAGTAGATGCGAAAGCGGCTTGCCTTGATGATCACATCTTCTTCTTTTCCCGGATCGACTTGATGTTCACTCCGTTTGATTTTTGGCATAGGTGCCATCACTGCTCCTTTATTTTTGCTAAGGTTTCAAGACAACTTTGATGTTCTTGTCTTCTTTTTTGTCAAAAATGTCATACGCTTTGGCAGCATCTGCTAAAGGCATCGTGTGGGTGATGATCTGTGACGGGTCAAACAAACCGTCTGCAATCATGTCATAAATTTTTGGCATCAAATGGATCACAGGTGCTTGCCCGTGTTTGACATCGATGTTACGCATAAAGAATTCTTGCAATGGATAAGAAGAAGCTGGTGTCATGTAAACGCCAGTGATTTGGACGGTACCAAATTTTTTGACTGCTTTGGCGGCCATCTGGATCGGTGAGATCGTTCCACTTTGCAAGCTGACTAGGTTTTTGGCTTTTTCTTTGACGGGTTCTAAACCATCCATCCCAACGCAGTCGATGATCACATCAGCGCCACCTTTGGTCAGCTCATACAGTTCATCAGCACTAGTAGCCAAATCATCCAATTGGAATGTTTCGACTTGATTGTAGCTGCTGGCTTTTTCTAAGCGATGAGCAACAGGGTCCACGGCAATCACCCGCTTAGCGCCTGCCATCACGGCAAATTTTTGGGCAAACAACCCAACTGGGCCTGAGCCTAAGACGATCACGGTATCATCCTTTTTGACGCCAGCGTTTTGGACACTCCAATACGCTGTAGGTAAGATGTCAGATAAAAACAATACTTTTTCATCAGGGATCGTTGATTCAGGTACGATAAACGAAGTGAAATCTGCGAAAGGAACCCGCAAGAATTCGGCTTGACCGCCCCAGTGGTTGCCGTTCATTTTTCCGAAACCGAATAAGCCGCCATACAATGTATCTTCTGAAGAATTGTCGCATTGACTTTCCATTTCATTTTGACAAAAGTGGCAATGGCCGCAACCGATATTGAAAGGGATGACGACGCGGTCGCCTTTTTTTAGTTTCTGTACTTGACTGCCAACTTCTTCGACAATACCCATTGGTTCGTGACCAACGACATAGCCTTCTTCCAAAACCGAGCCGCCATGGTGGTAAAGGTGGAGATCAGAGCCGCAGATCGCAGTTGCGGTGATTCGGATGATCGCATCCGTCGGTTCTAAAATCGTTGGATCTTCTACACGACGAACGTCCATTTTTTGATTTCCTTGCCAGGTTACTGCTTGCATCATTTTTCCTCCTTGTTTGTTCAGATAAGTTCGGACAATCACTAATTTTTTCAACAACACGTTTTTACTTTTTAGTAACAGATAATTTAATTCTGCAAGGATTTTAACGATTTGACAACGAAAACGCTCAAAACGGTTGATTTGTTTTTTCTTCATCAATGGTTTAAAAAAAGAAAAACAGATGATTTGCTAAAAAAGTGAAAGCGTGACACTATTAAAGTGAAGCATGCATGCGTTACGAGTATCTAACGGAATCTGCATCAACCAGTGACAAGAAATGAGGAGGGATGATCATGGATCTAACGATTCGAGGAAAAGCTTCCTGCACGAATTGCAATGAAAACTTTGATGGGAAGCTGGTCGTTCATTTACAAGAAGACAGCGAGGGGCAATTAACCATGGTACCACCGTTGGAAACGAATGAATTGGCAGAAGATGAAATCGCTATTCATTATGCTTACGGGGAAGTGAAGGAAGCCATCGAAGGAACCTTCGTATGTCCAAACTGTCAGACTGAAAATGAGGTTCGGATTGAAATTCCGACCGAGCTATTAGATGGCTCAATGAATTAAATGAATAATCAAATTGAAAAAGCTCTCTGTTCCTTGAACAGGGAGCTTTCGTTACCTATTGGTCATTGGTTTGTTTTGTGCCATCAATGATTTGGACATTGAAGTCTCGTAAGATGTCGAGTCCTTGTGACTCGTGGTTTTTACCAGCGACTAATGTTTTATTGATAGTAAAATCAGCGTCAGGAAAGGCGCTTTGGATCTCGATGGTATTGGAAAGGACACAGATGTTGGTTTCAACACCGGTGATTTCGATTTTCTTTTCTTCTTCAGGTTCAAATAGATTTTTCTTAATGTCGATCAAGACTTCAGGTGGAATACTGTAATAGTATTTCTTGACGACTTTTTCATTTTCGAGAGGCTTAAGTTCTGGGATCAGCTGCAGGGCATCGGCTTCTTCATCAGGTGTTCCTTTGACTTCGATTGGAATGTCGCGGGTGTGTAAGATGTACTCCCCATCCGCCCGTGCTTGTTCTAGGCGCTTGGCGATTCGTTTGACGAGAGCGGCGCCATCTGGCACATACGCTTCGTTCTCTTCATCGAGAATTTGGTTTTGCATATCGACAATGACTAGCATGTGGTTACTCCCTTTCTATAAACATCATTTGTCAAATGGTCTGACGTGAGGTTGAAAAATAGGTGCTATTTCTATGATGCCCCACTTTTTTTATATTTTCAAAGAAAACGCTCTTCTTGTCGAGAAACGGTAAAAACGTTATTTTTTTATTCGAATCACGATGCTTTTTGTTTGCTGAAAAGAAGAAGTAGTGATTGCTTTTAAATAGTACATTAAAAATAAATGAAAGTAGGTTAGGTTAAATGAGAAAGTTATTTTATATGGGGACTTTGCTTTTTTCAGTTGGTGTACTGGCGGCAGGATGCGGCAACAGTGAAACCGCTGATTCCTCGGGGAATGAGTCAGCAGATGGCAAAACGACGTTGGACTTTTGGTCCTTCTGGGGGTCTGGTGCAAGACAAGAAGTAATTGAAGAAATTATTGATGATTTTAATGCGTCACAAGATAAAATCGAGGTCAAATACAGCTACCAGCCTTGGGGCGATATTTGGACAAAATCACTGTCGTCGATCACTGCTGGCAATCCGCCTGATGTTATTGTACAAGATATCAATTCTGTTGCTCAGCGGGCAGAAGCGCAGCAAGCAACGAATTTAAGTGAGTATATCGAAGAGGGCTTTTCTGATGAATTTTATCCGCAATTATGGGATACAGTGGAATACGAAGGGGATGCCTATGCCGTTCCTTTCAATACAGATACGCAAGTGATTTTCTACAATAAGACACTCTTTAAAGAGGCTGGTATCAGTGAAGAGCAACTGCCACAAACGTGGGAGGAGTTAGAAACAGTTGCTCGGAAATTAGATGTCAAAAACGGTGATGACTTTGAGCGGATCGGCTTTTACCCATTGTGGAATTTAGGCGCTGACGTGTGGGCGTTGAATGCCGACGATGGCGTCAGCTGGTTTGACAAGGATGAGAACGTCAAAATCGATACAGACAACAAAGTGGAAGCGTTGGAATGGATCTTAGACTGGCAAGAGTATTATGGTCAAGATACCATCAATCGCTTAGAAGCTGAATTTGGTTCAGGGGTTGCCGATCCATTCATTTCCGGATTAGTGGCGATGCGTGCGCAAAACATCAACTACTACTCAAGTTTAGCAGAAAATGCACCAGATGACTTTGAATTTGGGGTCATTCAAATTCCTGAAAAAGAAAGTGGCTCTGGTCACTGGTCATGGGGCGGCGGGTTCGTCCTAGAAGTGCCATACGGTGCCAAAGATCCTGAAGCGTCCTATGAGTTTATCAAATACTTGTCGACACCAGAAGTTCAAGAGAAATTTGGTGAGAAGAGCTTTGATATCATGGCGAATCGGACAGCCAACGAAAACTTGGTCAACAACGACAATCTAGATGAAAACGGCCAAATGATCTACCAAATGGCGGATGAAAACTTTGCCAATACGGTGATCACGCCTGTGCCATTGACAGCGCCTGACTTCAGCAGTCTTGTCAATGAACAGATCGACCAAATCATGCTAGGCAGCAAAACACCGGCTGAAGGGTTGGCAGATGCGCAAAAAGCGGTGGAAGATCTTGTTGAGCAAAACAAATAAACCTCAAAACGAGCGTTTTTAAAAAAGAAGGAAAGTCCAGTCGGTTAGCGGACTGGGCTTTGCTTTCTGCTTTGCGAAGCGGACATGTTTTCTTGAACAAACAATGAGTAAAAATAGAATGGAGTGGAAGGAATGCCAAAGAAGCGTTCAAAAAGTAAACGGCAAGAAGCTCTTTGGGGCTACTTCTTCGTAGCACCATTTTTGCTTGGGTTCGTGGTGTTTATGTTAGGGCCCATGCTGTTTTCCTTCGTAGGAAGCTTTACCGATTACAATCTGACTTCGAAAATGAATTTTATCGGCTTTAAGAACTTTACCCGCATGTTCACGCAAGATACCCTGTTTTGGAAATCTCTCTATAACACGGCGTATTTTGTACTCTTCAATGTTCCCTTAACCACGTTGTTCAGTGTCTTTCTAGCCACGTTATTGAATCAAAAAATCCGCGGAATCAGTTTTTTCCGAACCACCTTTTACTTGCCAGCGATCCTTTCAGGGGTTGCCGTCTACGTCTTATGGATGCAATTATTATCTCCTTCCGCAGGATTGATCAATACCTTCTTGAGCTGGTTCAATATCAAAGGTCCAGCATGGCTGTTTGATCCCGAATGGACGAAACCAGCGTTGATTTTGATGAAGATTTGGAGTTCGGGGGGCGCGATGCTTTTGTATCTAGCTACCTTGCAAAATATTTCACCGACGCTGTACGAATCGGCTGAGATCGATGGGGCGGGAGTCTGGGCGAAATTCAAAAATATTACGATCCCTTTGATCACGCCAATCATCTTCTATGATGTGATTACTTCAACGATCGGTTCTTTTCAAATTTTCCAAGAAGCATACGTGATGACCAAAAATGGTACCGGCGGTCCTGCAAATTCACTGCTTTTCTATAATTTGCATATGTGGAACAAAGCCTTCGTCGCCTTTGATATGGGCTATGCGATGGCCATGTCGATGATCTTGTTCTTGATCGTCTTAGTCTTGACCTTTATCAATCTCAAGCTGGCACCACGCTGGGTTCACTATACCGGAGGTGGCAGCTAATGGAAATGACGACAAAAACACGAAGCAAATCAAGCCAACAGCGAGTCAAAAAAATCATCAGCTATGTGGTGATGTCGATCATCGGGATCGTGCTGCTGATTCCGTTGCTGTGGATGGTCTTTACGTCATTGAAACCGATGGAGGAGATCGTGCGCTACCCGCCGACCTTTTTCCCAGAAGAAATCAATCTTGGCAATTATTTGGAGACTATCAACGCCTTTCCATTTTGGCAGTATGCAAAAAATACGTTATTCATTACCGTCTTAGTGGTCTTCGGGAATGTCTTATCAAATTCCTTCATTGCTTATGGGTTTGCAAAATTGGCCTTTCCAGGAAAAAATCTGATCTTTGCCCTCGTCTTGTCTACCATGATGATTCCTGGCTTTGTGACGATGATCCCGCAATATGTCTTGTTTTCCAAAATCGGCTGGGTCGGCACCTATCTGCCGCTGATCGTTCCAGCGTTTTTCGGCAACGCCTTTAACATTTTCTTGATGCGGCAGTTTTACTTGTCTGTCAACAATGAATTGATCGAAGCCGCTAAGATCGATGGCGCCAATCATCTTTATATTTGGAGCCATCTAATGATCCCATTGACGAAACCCGCGCTGATCACGATTGCCATCAACTCCTTCAATGGGGCGTGGAATGATTTCTTAGGACCATTACTGTATATTCAAAACCAAGAAAAGTACACGCTGCAGATTGGCCTGCAAGTTTTCCAAAACCAATCAACGACCCAGTGGAACTACTTGATGGCAGGAGCAACGCTTGTGCTATTGCCGACGATCTTGCTGTTCTTCCTCGCTCAACGCTACTTTATTGAGGGAATGGATCTGACGGGAGGTTCCAAAGGATGAGAACAAAAGTTACCCCGCAACGCTTAAACCAAGCGCTGTTGACTGGCATCAACTGGCTTCCGCATTTACTGGTTTTACAAGGCATGTGGCTGTTGTATTCCTTGCCTTTGATCACGAGTACCACCGCTAGTCGAGCATTGATCGAGACGTTGACGGAACTGCGTAACGATGGCTTGGAGGCAAGCAGCAAAGCTCATTTTCAGCAAGCATTTCATCAGCAGTGGGCAACAAGAAAAGGGCAAGACCGTTTGCTCAGTCTATTCTTCTTGCTGCTTTTAGCGGACAGCTTTGTCTTTAGCCGTCTGCAGCACCCGCTGTTTCAAATCGCTAGTTACGCGTTAGCGTTCACCTTTGGCTTGTTTTGCTTGGTCTTACTTTATCAAACGAGGCTGCTTCACACCTATCCGCAGCAGCCCAGCTCATTGTTTTATAGTTTTTACCAGTTTGCTCGTTCACCCAAACGAGTACTGGCGCATCTTTTAGCAACAGTGACGCTTGTCTTGACCTTTTTGCTGTTTGGTCCAGTCTACTTATTGGTCTTAGGAATCAGCACCTTGTATTTAGTCAATGTCTTGCTCTGTGACCAAGCGCTCAAATAGAAAACAAACGGGTATCCCGAAACTTCCTTAGTGAAAAGCTAAGGAGTTTCGGTTTTTTTGTGAAAAGAAGGTTGACAGGGTCAAAAATTATGCCTATGCTGAATATAAATTTAGTAAACAGTAAACAGATGAGGTGCAGCTATGGCAAGTATGAGAGATATCGCGAAATTAGCCGGGGTGTCGGTAGCAAGTGTTTCTAGAATCCTTAACAATGATGAAACCTTCAGTATCAATGAACACACGCGTCAGCGAGTCATTGAGATCGCCAATCAAATGAATTATTCAAAAGAAAAAAATCAACCCCATTCCCGTGAAGTCGGCGACCAAAACACGATTGCCATCATTACCCGCCACGATCGAGAGTCGGAAAGAAACGATCCGTATTTTATGATGATCCGCAATGGGATCGAAAAGGAAGCGGCGAAGTGGCGCTTAAAAACGATTCGGGCCTTTTCCATGCGGGAGCCTCAAAAAGATTTGGCACAATTGGCGAAGTATGGCGCAGTCATTATTATTGGAGAGATGACCAGCGATGCTTTGGCAGAGATCAGTCAGCAAAATACCAATATTATCCTGGTGGATAATTATAGTGAAGCACCCAGCTACGATTGCATCCAAACCGATTTTGCCCAAAAGACTCACCAGATCCTCACGTTGTTAAAAGAGAAGGGCCATGAGAATATCGCCTTTGTGGGTGGTGTTGCCAGCCGAGTGACGATTTCTGGCGAAGTCGTTTACGATGAACAAGAGATTCGAGCAGAAAACTACCGCCAATGGATGCTGCTCAATAAATTGGAAAAGTTCACAACCGTGCTGCAGGGGAAATGGTCACCAGAGACTGGGTTGCATTTTGGTCAGCAGATCGCGCAAATGAATCCTCGCCCCACAGCGATCGTCGTTGCCAGCGATCCTATGGCTGTCGGGGTTTACAAGGCACTCGCTGAAGCGGGGCTATCGATTCCTAAAGATGTGTCGGTCGTTAGTTTTGATGATATCGAAATGGCGCAATTTATGACGCCCGCATTGTCCTCTGTTAAGATGAAAGCCGAAGAGATGGGGCAGATGAGTGTCGAATTGGCGAAAAATAAAATCCTTGGGGTGCGGACGATGCCTGTTCGCGTCGTTTGTGGCAGTGAATTGATCATTAGAGAATCGATTGCCGAAAAAGATCAGTGACGTCTGATCTTTTTTTATTTTAGGGGTTGTGTAAACATTAACTAAACAACTATACTGATTGTAGTAAACGTTTACAGTTAAAAATAAAGGAGAAAACGAAATGAAGTTTATTGATAAATTAGCCGAAAAGATGGTGCCTTTTGCTCAGATCATTGCCAACAACAAATACTTGTTAAGTCTGCGTGATGGGTTTATGGTCGCTTTTCCTGCAACAATGTTTGCGTCAATTATGATTATTATTCAGAATCTGCCTGCTACTTTCGGACTCTCGGAAAAACTTCCAGAGGGATTCATCACGTTTCTAAACGACTTTTTTGGTCCTATCGGAAATGCGACCATGAGTATCACCGCTATTTTCGTTGTTTTTGGGATCGGCTATCAGTTGGCTGGCAAGTATGGACAAGCCAAATTATTTGCGGGTGCCATCTCACTGTCTTCGTTTTTGATGCTGCTGCCTTTTGGCTCATCCGAAGAGTTAGGTACAGTGATCCCCTTGTCGAAATTAGGGGCTGAGGGAATGTTTGTCGGAATCATCACGGCCATTATCGCTACGCAGATCTATTGCAAAATCAGTGCGGCTGGGCTGACGATCAAAATGCCAGATTCGGTTCCGCCAATGATCGCAGAATCCTTTGTCGCCATCATTCCTGGTGCGGCACCGTTGTTCCTTTTCAATTTGATTCGCTACTTGTTCACCTTTACTTCATGGGGCAATGCCGTTGATTTCGTTTATGAGATTTTGCAAAAACCATTAATGGGCTTAGGCGGTACGTTGCCAGCAGTACTGATCGCCGTCTTGTTCACCCAATTCTTCTGGTGGTTTGGGATTCACGGAACACTAGTGGTCAATGCGGTGATCGATCCAATCATGAATGCGTTAGCGATCGAAAACTATGAAGCCTACAAAGCAGGGGCGGAACAACTGCCCCATATCATTAACACTACGTTTATGGGCGTGTTCGTCAATCAAGGAATGCAGCTGGGGATCTCGATTACGATGGCCTTCTTTATCGCTCGTTCGATTCGGATGAAAAAATTAATGAAGACGGTGATCGCTCCATCTGTTTTCAACGTATCTGAACCGATGACCTTTGGTTTGCCGATCGTCTTGAACCCGATCGCTTTTGTCCCATGGATCTTAGCCCCATTAGCCAGTACAACGATCTCTTACTTTGCGATTGCCGCAGGCTTGGTGCCGCGGCCAATCGGAGCAACGGTTGTTTGGACGACCCCGGTCTTCTTATCTGGTTGGTTAGGCACGGGTTCTGTTGCCGGCGCAATCTTACAGTTAGTGACGGTTGCCGTAATGACCTTGATCTGGGTGCCATTCTTGATCGTAATGGATCGCGGGTACTTGAAAGAAGAAAAAGCGGAAGCGGCATTAAATGAACAAGCGGCATCTGAAACGATCAATCAAAGGGTAGAAGAAAGATAAGCCCAGAAACGGAAAGGAATGCAATAGCGCACCCTTTAGAAAGGAATTTGTGATGAGAACCGATACATTGTCTTGCAGTTATCAAATGAATACCACACCTACGGACTTTTCCCGTGTGTTATTGGCGGAACAAGAGAAATTCTTTCTAGCCAAACAAGCCCAAGAACCGTTCGGGGAAGGCTGCCGTATTGAAACGATGATCCAAACCAAAACCGCCCCGCGGTTGGTACCTGCCGTCATGACGGTCAAAAAAATTGCCGCGGATGAGCTGTGGCTTCGTACGACCCATGAAGAAGGAGTGATCGATCAACGGTACAGTTTTGCTCCAGGACGAAAAGGGAAGTTGCAAGTCACGTATTCGGAACAAAGCCGTTTTGAGCAGCAGAAAACAACCTACAGTTTTATGCTGGCGGCGCTGTTTTACAAATTCTTTTTCAATCGCGGTGTCAAAAAACGCTTGCGTTATCTTGAAGCAGCTTGTCAACGAGCAGGGACAAATGAAAAAAATGGGGAAAATTGAGGATAGCAATGATAGAAATTAGGAATGAACAACTCTTTCACTTATACAATGAAAAAATCAGTTATATCATAAATGTGTTACCAAATCAGCAACTGGGTCATGTCTATTTTGGGCCATCTCTAGGCACACTGGCGCCGTTTGATCAAGCGTACCTTGAGAAAAAAGAGAATAAATCGGCAGGAACCGTCAAATTTTTTGAAGCAGACAATCTTTTTACTTTGGCGGACCGTTTTCAAGAATTGCCAACGTATGGGACTTCTGATTTTCGAGAAGGGGCAGTGTCGGTCTTTGAGGAAGAAACCCCACTTTATGTTGATTTTAAACTTGTGGCTTTTCACTGTTTTGAGGGCAAAGAACGAAAGCTGGCGCAACCAGCCAGCTTTGCTTCTGCTGATGAAAGCCAAAGCATCGTCTTTGAATTAGTAGATCAAGAGCGGCAGCTGGAACTGGCGATCACCTATACGATCTTCAAAGGATCAGGAACGATCACGCGGCAGCAAACACTGACCAATACGGGGAGCAAGCCGAGAACCATCCAGCGCTTTTTGAGTGGTGTCTTGGAACTGAAAAATCGCGATTTTGAACTGCTGCATCTTTCAGGCGCATGGCTGAAAGAACGGCACATCAAGACGGTCCCTTTGACCCAAGGGACGATCAGTGTCGGCTCGTTAAAAGGAGCGTCTGGTCATCAGCACAATCCTTTTGTCGCCTTAAAAGAACAGCAAGCCACCAATGACACTGGTCACGTCTATGGTGCCAACCTGATTTATTCCGGCAACTTTTTGGCGCAAGCGGAAATGGATGAGTGGGACAACGTTCGATTGATGTTGGGGATACATCCTGAGCATTTCAGCTGGCAGCTTTCACAAGGAGAAACTTTTGAAGCCCCAGAATGTCTCTTCACCTTCACCGCTGCTGGTCTGAATGGCTTGAGTCAAGAATCCGCCCAATTTATCGAAAAGCATGTGATTGCCCCTTATTGGCAAAAGCGGCAGCGACCGATCGTCTTTAATAATTGGGAAGCGACTTATTTTGATTTTAATGAAGAAAAGCTGTTGACCTTAGCCCAAGAAAGCAAGGCATTAGGGATGGAGTGCTTTGTGCTGGACGATGGTTGGTTTGGAAAACGCAACGACGACCGCAGTTCATTAGGCGATTGGGTGGCGGACCCTGCCAAATTTCCAAAAGGAATCGGGTCTTTTGCTGAGAAAATTCATGCCATGCAGCTGCAACTGGGGATTTGGTTTGAACCAGAAATGGTTTCGCCAGATAGTCAGTTGTACCAAGAGCATCCTGAGTGGGTAGTCAAGCATCCTTATGAGCGGATCTCTGTGGGGCGCGGGCAATACGTGTTGGATTTTGCCAATCCAGCAGTGGTCGAGGCGATTTTCGAAGCGATGCAAAAAGTGATCCTTGAAACCAAGCTAGATTACATCAAATGGGATATGAACCGCAATATCACTGAAGCTTACTCTCCCTATTTAGCGGAACAGGGAATTTCTCAGACGGAGTTTTATCATCGCTACATTTTAGGTCTTTATCGCTTATATGAAAAAATCTTAGCGGCGTTTCCGACCCTTTTGATCGAAGGCTGTGCTGGCGGCGGGGGCAGATACGATTTAGGGATCTTATTTTACAGTCCGCAGATTTGGCCTAGTGATGATAGTGATGCAGTGGAACGTTTAGCCATCCAAAGCGGAACGTTGTTAGGGTATCCTTTGTCCTCCTTCAGCAATCACGTGTCGGCGGCACCAAACCACCAAGTCGGCCGGGCAACGTCTTTAGCCTTTCGGCAAACCGTCGCAATGTTTGGGCCTTTGGGGTATGAACTCGATCTCTTTCACTTGTCTGAAGCTGAAAAGCAGGCAATCAAATCCCAAATCGTCTTTTATAAAAAACAGCGGCAATTGCTGACCTTTGGCACTTTTTACCAGCTGCAACAGTTGGACCATGCCAATGAAACGACTTGGGCAGTGTATGATCCGCAAAACGAAGAAGCATTGATTGCTTTCTTTCGTGTGTTGGCACAAGCCAATCCGACGGCGGAAGACTTTTTGCCCGCAGCCTTTCTTAATACCCAACAGGTGTACCAGGTCAATGGCGAAACTGTCTCTGGTCAGCTGTTAAAGCAATTAGGGTTGCGTAAACCCTATCAGTTTAATGCCGTCAACCATGGAACAGCGCAAGTCACTGGCGATTTTCAATCATTTGTTTACCAGTTACAAGCCAAAAAAGGAGTAGAATGATGAGCAATCAATTGTTTGATCAGCAGTTTATGCATGGCGGGGATTACAACCCCGATCAATGGCTGGCTTATCCAGAAATCTTGCAAAAGGATCTTGCCTACATGCAGCAAGCCCATGTCAACACCGTCACATTAGGGGTGTTTGCTTGGAGTGCCTTAGAGCCGCAAGAAGGCGTTTATCAGTTTGACTGGTTGGATCGTGTGTTTGATCAGATCCATGGCATCGGCGGCAAAGTCATTTTGGCCACTCCTAGCGGTGGGCGTCCTCAATGGTTGAGCCAAAAGTATCCCGAAGTCAATCGGACCAACGCCCAAGGACAAAAACATACCCATGGGTTTCGCCACAATCACTGTTACTCTTCACCGATCTATCGGGAAAAGGTGACGCAAATCAATCAACAGTTGGCAAAACGTTACGGCAAGCATCCGGCATTAGCCATGTGGCATATCTCCAATGAGTACTCTGGGGAATGCTTTTGCTCCTATTGTCAGGAAAACTGGCGCAGCTGGCTGCAAAAAAAATATGGTGATTTAGCCACGTTGAATCATGCCTGGTGGACTTCTTTTTGGGGCGGTACGTACTCTGATTGGTCGCAGGTTTTACCGCCTTCACCTTTAGGGGAACACAAAGTGCATGGCATGGATCTTGATTGGAAACGATTTGTCACAGATAGGACGATCGATTTTTATTTGCATGAATGTGCGCCGATCCGTCAACTGACACCGGACATTCCTGTGACGACGAATTTTATGGCGGAAGGACATGCTACCCAAGATTTTATTCCTTTAGAAGGCATTGATTACAGCAAGTTCGCTCGCCATGTGGACATCGTTAGCTGGGATAGTTACCCTGATTGGAACAACAACTTTGAATCCTTGGCAGCGACAGCGATGAAATCCGCCTATGTGCATGACCAGTACTGGTCATTGAAGAAACAGCCCTTTTTAGTGATGGAATGCACGCCGAGTTTTGTTAACTGGCATTCCTTCAATAAAGCGAAAAAGCCTGGTGTCCATCAGTTGAGTGCCATGCAGCAGATCGCCCATGGCTCAGATAGTACCTTGTATTTTCAATGGCGCCAATCCCGCGGCAATTCAGAAAAATTCCATGGGGCAGTCGTGGGACATGATGATTCCACAGAGAATCGGGTCTTCAAAGAAGTTGCGGCTTACGGCAAGCGCTTGGAAAAAATCAAAGAGATTCAAGGAACCACAAGAAAAAAAGCAGTGGCGATCCTATTTGACTGGGAAAGCAACTGGGCATTGAAGCGAGGCGGCGGGTTTGGTCGACCAACCAGACGGTATCCGCAAACGTTGCAGGAGCATTATCGTTATTTCTGGGAACAAGACATCGCTGTCGATATTTTGACCCCAGAGCAAGATTTTTCTGACTATCAGTTGGTGATCGCTCCGATGCTTTACTTGATGTCATCGGAGACGATGGCAAAACTTTGCCAGTACACGGAAGCTGGTGGTACCTTGATTTCCAGTTACTTTAGCGGCATGGTCAATGAAACCGACTTGTTGTATCTGGGGGGCTTGCCACAGCCGTTGCGAGGGTTATTAGGCATCAACGTGCTGGAGCTGGAAACTCTTTTTGACACTGAACACAATCAGTTGGTTTTTCAAGGACAGCCCTTTGAAACACGGGACTATTCTGCAATCATTGAAGCCGAAACAGCGGAGGTACTAGGGGAGTATCAAGCGGATTTTTACCAAGGAACACCTGCGATCACCAAAAATGCCTTTGGTGCAGGCACCGCCTACTATCTGGCAGCTCGCACCAACTATGACTTTTTCGAACAGTTTTATGCCTCTTTGGTCCGTGAGCTGTCCTTGGCAGAGGAAAGGATCGCGCATGCCAATCCTGCAGTCTCGATCCAAGGCAGGATCAGTCCAGAACGAACATACTTTTTCATCATGAATTTTTCTGAGAAAGAGCAGACACTACACTTGATCAAAGAAGTCGTTGATTTAGAGACCAATCAAGCAGTCCCTCAAACAGCAACCTTGGCGCCGTATGAAGTGCGAGTGGTTTATTTTAACAATTAGCTGACCATTGGAAAAAACGTCCCTTTCGACAAATGCAGAAAGGGACGTTTTTTTGATGAATGGTTTATCAGAAATCATTCTGGATCGGATGCTTGGTACTTTTTCATCCATTGAGGCAATGCGGCACTGATTTGTGTCGGCAAAACGACATAGTGCTCTTTTGCCAATGCTTCGCCAATCAGGCTATGGAGATAGACAGCCGCTTGGATCGTTTCCTCTGTTTTTTCAAACTGTGCCAAAAAGCTGGTGATCATGCCTGCCAGCGTATCACCCATCCCACCAGTCGCCATAGCGGGTGTTCCGAGGGGATTTTGGGCGATACTGCTGCCGTAAATTTGTGTGCGATGGCTTTTTAAGACTACCAGACTTCCGAGTTTTTGTTGGGCTTGCTGATTGTTTTCCTCTGTCTGGTCGTCAATTGCCAGTCCGCTGAGCCGTTGCCATTCCATCTGATGCGGCGTGAAGACGACTTGTTCAGGAAAGGGAATGATCAGCGGATATTTGGCAGCCAAATTGATCGCCGAACCATCGATCACCAACCATTGGTGTTCTTTTTGGGCAGAAACGATCCGCTGCAGCAGATCAAAATTGCTTTTTCCTTCGCCTAATCCAGGACCAATCAGTAGGACGTCTGCCGATTCGGTGACCGTATCGATCAGTTCTGTTTGCTGCCAATCGACAAACATCGCTTCAGGCAAGCGGGCGTGCAGGGCGGTTCGGTTGACGCCATCGGAGATCACGGTGGTCAAACCAGTTCCCCCATACACACAGGCTTGCGCAGCCATTAAGATCGCCCCACCGAATTGGCGGTTGCCCCCTACTAAAACGGCTCGGCCAAAAGTGCCTTTGTGGCTTTTTGTCGGGCGCTGTTGGATCACTTTGGATAAAATTGCAGAATCAAGTTGCTCCATGCAATGACTCCTTTCGTTAATCAAAAATCGAGTTATATTTATTATACCTGTTTCCTAGAAATTTCATAGAAAAGACCCATGGAAAAAGGCGCAATTTTTTTTCCTTTTTTGGTTTAAGAGTGTTATCATAAATAGCGAGAAAAGAAATGGAGGGAACACTATGACAATCGATTGGAAAAAAGAGGTCGAAGCCCGCAAAGACGATTTGCTGAACGACTTGATTGATCTATTGAAAGTGAAAAGTGAAAGAGAAGATGATAAAGCGACTGCGGATGCGCCATTTGGTCCTGGACCTCGTGATGCGTTGCTACACATGCTAGCTTATGGCGAACGTGATGGCTTCACAGTCAAAAACGTCGATAACTACGCTGGTCACATCGAATTTGGTGAAGGAGACGAAACATTAGGGATCTTCGGCCACATGGATGTTGTTCCTGCAGGTGACGGCTGGTCAACCGATCCTTATGATCCAGTCATCAATGACAACAAAATCTATGCTCGTGGTTCTTCTGATGATAAAGGTCCTTCAATGGCTGCCTATTATGGGATGAAGATCATCAAAGAATTGGGCTTGCCATTATCGAAAAAAATCCGTTTTGTCGTTGGTTCTGATGAAGAAAGCGGCTGGGCAGATATGGATTACTACTTTGAGCATGAAGAAAAGCCTGATTTTGGCTTCTCACCAGATGCCAATTTCCCAATCATTAATGGAGAAAAAGGAAATGTGACATTAGGGATCCATTTCCAAGGCAACAATGAAGGAGACTTCACGCTGCAAAGCTTTACTGCTGGCTTGCGAGAAAATATGGTACCAGGAACGGCAACAGCAAGCTTCATTGCTCCATCAACAGAAGAAGCATTAGCGATCGAAAAAGCCTTTTTCGATTACGTTGAAGCCAATCCAGTGACGGGGACGATTGAAACAGAAAATGAACAAGTGACGATCGAATTAGTCGGTAAAGGTGCTCATGGTGCCAGCCCACAATCAGGAATCAATGCGGGGACTTTCTTAGCAGTCTTCTTAGATAACTATGCCTTTGGCGGCGGCGCAAAACAATTCATCCATGCAGCAGCAGCCTATGTCCATGAAGATTTCTACGGTGAAAAATTAGGTGTGGCGTACGAAGACGAAAAAATGGGTAAATTGACCATGAATGCTGGCTTGTTTGCTTTCAAAGCGAACCAAGCAGGAACGCAAGCAGACAACTTTATCGCATTGAACTTCCGTTATCCTAAAGGCGTAACTGCGGAAGGACTTGAAATCGGTGTGGAACGCACCGTCGGTATGGAAGGGGCAACCGTTACCCGCAATGATCGCAACATGGAACCTCACTACGTACCAGCAGATGATCCATTGGTAGAAACTTTATTGGCGGTTTATGAAGAACACACTGGCGAAAAAGGCTTCGAACAAATCATCGGCGGCGGCACATACGGCCGTCTATTGAAACGCGGCGTTGCCTATGGCGCAATGTTCCCTGGCTATGTCGACACCATGCACCAAGCCAATGAATTCATGAGCTTGGATGACCTATTCAACGCAGCCGTGATCTATGCAGATGCTATCTACCGTTTGGCGAAATAAAGAGACATTGATTGGGTCTGTTCACTTGCTAAATAAATACAATTGAACGTTTCGTGCGGCATTCTCGTATGTTTTTCATGTGAGAGAATGCCGCACTTTTTAGTATGGAACAGGGGGATGAGTAGTAAAAAACACCTCATAGTGATGAGGTGTAGAAGCAATCAGTCTTTACATTTTTTCTTTAGGATTGCGTCAGTGAGGATTTCTGAAAAATCTAAATGCATAGTTCGTCCTAGTTTATCCGCCCATTGAGGAATCGCCAGTTTCTCTCGACGAAGGTTTGATTCTCTAAATATTCTGAAACATCAACAAGGACCATCGATAGAAATGATTTTTCTTTGTCGTAATCGAATTCAAAATCTAAATCGTCTATAAATGGATTGTTCGCTTCCAGTGATAAACAATTAATGGGGGTAGAGAGCGGAATCTCCCGATTATTTTCAATACAATCTGCCAAAACGATTCCGAGCCAATCGGATGCCATGAATAAAGCATCGGCGATGTCTAAGCCTTGAGTGCCGACTTGCTCAGGAAAATCAGGAAAAGAAATAAAATACTTCACTTCGTTTTCGTCTGTATCGGTGTAATAAAACAATGCAGGGTAACTTGCTAACATAGTGTACAACTCCTTTTTCGCGATTCGCTACAGATCTGATTACAATGGTAGCGCTCTTATTTTTTACTAGTACCCAGTAGTCTTAAGCAAGAGTTGTTGCTTTTTCAATTGTACCAGTGTCATAAATACTGAACAATAGGCAATTTTTTTTAAGAGGAGAGTATCAATTCAGAAATTCTGATGATTGAAAGAACATCATCTTTTGTGGTAATTTAAAAATCTTTGTGTCTATTATCAATGAAAATGTTCTATTTTATTATTGACATCAAATCATCTGAATGATTTACTTTTTGTAAGGAGTTGAAAAGTGATGCCTGATTTGGTGAAATTTATTTTGGTTATTCTGGCGATTTGGGTGGTTTATCAAGTATTTACAACGATTTTATTTACCCTTTCCCAAAAAGCAGTTGCCAAACGAATCAAAAGCGGGAAGATGTCTGATCAGCAGTTGGCGAATTTGTACCACGCTGTAGCACGAGCAAATCAAGGAAGCAATTTCCAAGCGATTTTCTCTTATGGGCTCTTTTACCGCAGCCATGCAAAGCAAAGTGATGCGGTCTATGAACTGTATCGCGCAGAAATGGCGAAAAGAAATCTGCTGTAACCAACTGTGAAGCAGCTGCTTTCGAGAATATTGCTCGAAGTAAAAAAGCCTAGGTCCTGCACAACAAGTGCAGAACCTAGGCTTTTTTGGTATTTACTGGGCAGCAAGCTGTGACAGATAAACACAGCTCCTTGCTGCAGCTATTTCTTGTCTTTGCTGCTTTTTTGATCCATGCCCGCACCGATCGCTACCCCTAGTGCGATGCCTAAACCCATGCCTAATGCTAGATTGTCAAAAAACAGCAGCCCAAATGCAGCACCTAATGCCATTCCGACACCGATCCCCAGTCCCATATTGTTAGAAGCGGCTTCCTTTTCTTTAGACGTTTGCGGCGGTTTTTTCGTCATTGTGAAAAACCCCTTTCTTTTTAGTATAGAGGGGTTTCGTTTGGATGACAAATATTCGAACTGCTGCTCAGTGATATACATCAGGAGAGTGCAACCGCTAAGTATGGCAAACGGGTTGATCCATTGGTCTATCTTCCGCCGGGCAAATAGTTACGCTCGGGGTTGTAGCGGCGAATGATCTTATTTTCAGCGAGTACGTGCTCATAATAATAAACAGGCGCATCCTTAGTCTCTAGTCGAAAAACAAAGACGAGCGGAACCTTTAAGACGGAATAGCGCGCGGGGATCGCAATATACGATTTTTGATTGCGCTCCATCGTCAGTGCGAATTCATCAAACAAAAGCGCCACTGGTGTGGGAAAGTTTACCAATTCATAATAGTGTTTTTCAAATGCATAGGTTTCTTGTTTTGCATAAGCGATTTTTGCAGCTGGCATACACATTCACCTCACTTGAATTATACGAACGTTTGTTCTGTTTGTAAAGTGAAAAATCACCGAGCGAGGAAAAAGGAGGCGTTCTCTATGAAAAAGATGTTATGCTAACAAGAAATTTGCTACACTAGAGAAAAGAAGGAATCAAAAAGGAGCAGATACTATGGATTACGAACGTTTCGCACGATTACAGGCACGCTTTGCCGATGAAAAACTGCTGACCAAAGAAGGGGTCTATCGGTTGCGTTTGTCAGGGAAGGCGCAGTTCGAACTAGCCTTTATCAAAACCGGACCCTGTGGCGAGTCTGTCTACCAGCCGCTGATCAAGGGCACTTTTGCTGAAAAAGAAGCAATCCCTACCTATTTGCTGGATCTTGCGGCGCAGCCTATGACGCAAATCAGTCAGCGAACCTCCGAAAATGAAGCAGTGTTAGATAAAGCGTTAGTAGCATTAATGGAAAAATGTGAGCAGGCAGTTGCCGTCAACGAAGCCGCACAAGAAGCCACACGTTAATTAGCATGACAAAGATACAAGAGCCGCCTGAACCTGATTTTTTACACCAAGCAAAAAACGATCCTGACAAGATTCCTTGCCAAAGATCGTTTTTTTATTTTCCCGTGGAAATTAGTGTCCTCATTCGCCGAAGTGGTCTGAGAAGCCTTGTTGTTTCATAAAGGCCGCGACATCTGGACGTCGCGGTTCACGGAAAAATTCCGTCATTTTCGTTTGCCAATTGGTTTGCTGTTGATTGCTGCTGCGCTGTGCATAATAGGCTTCTGTCGTTTGATTGTACTGGGCTGTTTGCTCCTGCGTCAGCGGTTGATACTGATCGACACTTACGATCGCTTCTTGGGGCAAGCGGACTT
The DNA here is from genome assembly GCF_030499455.1 of Enterococcus sp. B2E4. NCBI lineage: Bacteria > Bacillati > Bacillota > Bacilli > Lactobacillales > Enterococcaceae > Enterococcus > Enterococcus sp. B2E4. The sequence continues at coordinate 434,866 of NZ_JAUKPK010000001.1, read as the reverse complement.
TCGGCTCATTTCTGTGTTGCGGATAGCCGATCGTTAAACCGAATAACGGAAACGTCAATTTTGGTAAGCCGACAAGTTCTGCGATACGAGGCAAATCATTGCGGATGCCGCCGATGTAACAAATTCCTAAGTCTTGCGCTTCAGCGGAAGCTACCATGTTTTGGGCAGCGATGGTCGTATCAACGACAGACACAATAAATGGTTCCATCGTGGTTAAGTGGGTATCAGGCACCCCTGCTTGGGTCAGCAGCTGCTGGTGTTTATGTAAGTCGGCGACAAAAAGATAGAAGACGCCCGTTCGAGTGATGTAATTTGGGGCACCGGCAATTTCTTCGATGGCAGCCAGTTTTTCAGGATCACTGACCTCAATGATCGAATAGGCTTGAACAAAGTTCGAACTGGAACCGCTCTGGGCAACCGTTACTAATTTTTGCTTGAGTTCCTTTGATAGTGGGCGGGGTTGAAAATCTCGGACAGAGCTGTGGCGGGTAAAAGTATCAAAAAGATCCATCGTTTTTCCTCCTGTAACGTACAAATTTCTTTCTTCCTTAGTGTAACAGAAAAAAAGGAATGGGAACAAAAAGAATGTTTTCAAAAAATTTTCAAATTGATGTTTTATAGTTGCCAAGCACAAAATTTTCCGTTATGATAATGATACATTCTTATTATTATTCCTTAGGGGAGTAACCGGTGGCGCAAGCTGCGATAATATCAACAGTAAGTAAGCTGGCGACAGCTTTCTGGTATTATTTGAAATGGTGAGACCTAAGACAAGCGTATACTTGTCTTAGGTCTCTTTTTTTCTAGCAGAGTGCCTAAGGAAAATAAAATTAAAAGGGGCAAAAAAATTGGCGAAAGAAATGTATCAAAAAGAAATCTCGGAAATTATGGCAGAGGTCCAGAGCAGTCCAGAGGGGTTGACGCAGCAAGAGGCAGCCAAGCGGTTAGAAAATGGCTTGAACCAGCTGAAGGAAGCACCTAAGAAATCTAGCTTTGCCTTATTCTTAGATACCTTCAAAGATGCGATGGTGATCGTCTTGCTGATCGTGGCAATCATCCAAATGGTTATGGGTGCCCACGTTGAGTCGATCGTTATCTTCGCAGTACTCTTGTTGAATTCCGTCGTCAGTGTGATTCAAACGAAAAAAGCCGAAGGGTCGTTAGACGCTTTGAAAAGCCTGTCGGCACCAGATGCTAACGTCATTCGGGATGGCAAAGAACAAAGTGTGCTGGCGAAAGAATTGGTTGTCGGCGATATCGTTATTTTAGAAGCTGGGGACTATGTACCAGCAGATGGTCGATTGATCGAAGAGGGTTCTTTGAAGGTCGATGAAGGAATGCTGACTGGGGAATCAACGCCAGCGGAAAAAGAATTAGGGGTGATCGATCGTACCGCACCGATCGGCGACCGTGACAACATGGTCTTCAGTGGAACGATCGTCACTTATGGACGTGGTCGGTTTATCGTAACTGCGACTGGTAATGTGACGGAAATCGGTCAAGTGGCTGGCTTATTGGAAAGTACAGTTGAACACAAAACACCATTGCAAAGAGGATTAGACAGCTTCAGTAAAAAACTGAGCTTGGCGATCTTAGTCCTTTCATTGATTATTTTAGGGGTTCAAGTCGCACGGTTGTTCTTAGGTGACGGAACAGGTGATATGACACAAGACTTAGTCAACGCCTTTATGTTTGCGGTAGCCGTAGCCGTTGCAGCGATTCCAGAAGCCTTGCAATCGATCGTGACGATCGTTCTTTCGATCGGAACAAAACAAATGGCGAAGCGTCATGCCATCATTCGAAAACTACCAGCGGTTGAAACATTGGGTTCAACGAGTATCGTTTGTACCGATAAGACCGGGACTTTGACCCAAAACAAAATGACCGTTGTTGACTACTATTTACCAAATGGGCAAACGGGCACGTTCTCCGATGAGCCAACCACCTGGACATTGCCTGAAAAACGCTTAGTAGAGATCAGTGTCTTGGCCAATGATGCTGCCATCAGTGAAGATGGGGCGAAGCTAGGAGACCCTACTGAAATTGCTTTTCTGGATTACAGTGAGAAACTAAATCAGCCTTATCGGGCAATTCGTCAACAGTTTCCTCGTTTGCAAGAATTGCCTTTCGATTCTGATCGTAAATTGATGTCTACCTTACATGAGATCGATGGCGAACATTTATTGTTGACCAAAGGTGGGCCAGACATCGTCTTTGGGCGCAGTACCAAAGTCTTGATCGATGATCAAGTCGTGCCTTTAACAGATGAAATCAAGCAGAAATTACAACATCAAAACGAAGAATTCTCAAAACGGGCATTACGGGTCTTGGCGTTTGCTTACCGTCCATTGACCGATGCCCAATCACGAGAATTGACACTTGAAGATGAAAACGAGCTGATTTTGGTTGGTTTGATGGCGATGATCGATCCTCCTCGTAAAGAAGTCAAACAAGCCGTAGCGGATGCTAAATCTGCTGGTATCAAAACAGTAATGATCACAGGGGACCACAAAACGACAGCCGTGGCGATTGCACAAGAGATCGGTATTTCAGCCGAGGGCGACTTAGCCTTGACCGGTACGGAATTGGATGCTCTTTCTGAAACCGAACTAGCGGATCAATTAGACAAAATCACAGTCTATGCTCGTGTTTCGCCAGAAAACAAAATCCGTATCGTGCGGGCTTGGCAAGACAAAGGCAAGATCTCTGCCATGACCGGGGATGGGGTCAATGATGCACCCGCCTTGAAACAAGCGGATATCGGGATCGCAATGGGAACCGGAACGGACGTTGCCAAAGACGCAGCGGCGATGGTCTTGACGGATGACAACTTTGCCTCGATCATTCGTGCCGTAGAAGTTGGCCGAAACGTCTTTGACAACATCAAAAAAGCTATTTCGTATTTGTTTGCTGGAAACTTAGGTGCGATCATTGCGATCGTCTTTGCCTTAGTGATGGGTTGGGACAATCCATTTACTGCCTTGCAGCTGCTCTTTATCAACCTAGTCAACGACTCATTACCAGCGATTGCTCTAGGAATGGAAAAAGCCGAACCAACGATCATGCAGCGCCAGCCAAGAGATCCAAATGCTGGTATCTTCACTGGAAAAACATTGATCTCAGTAACGTATCGTGGTATTTTGATTGCCGCTGTCGTGATTTTGGCACAATGGTTAGGAATGAACCAATCACCTGAATTAGGTGTAGCGATGGCCTTCTCAACACTTATCTGGAGCCGAACATTGCAAACATTACCAGCACGCTCAAACACTGAGACTGCTTGGCAAGCTGGCCTTTTTGCCAATAAAATGGTGTGGTTGGCGATCGTCGTTTGTGGTGGACTATACAGCATTACCTTGATTCCTGGCATCCGTGAAGTCTTTGCGATTCCAGCAACCTTCACTTTAGGACATGTCGGTCTATGTATCGCAATGGCTGCTGTGGCAGTTGTTTTGATGGAAATCACGAAACTGATTATTATTGCCGTTCAAAAACGTCAAGGAAACGCCTAAAGCAAAAAACGTATCGATCGTTTGATCGATACGTTTTTTTGTCGTTTATCCTCACTGCTTAGTTGATTTTTTTCAGCTGACTGATTTGGGCAGCGACTTGCTTCAAGAAGGCTTCTTGACCAGCCGGCTGTTCTTGGCTGTAAAGGTAGGCTTCGTATTGCTGCGTCAAGCGGATAAAATCACCATGGAACAGTGGATAGAATGCTTCGAGTCGTTGGGCATAATCGATCAACGGCTCCGCCTCGTTACGGTACAGAACTTTCGTCGTTTGCCGTAAAAACAAAGGATAGGCAGCAACTAGCGGCTGTTTGGTAAAGCGGCAGATCAACCATAAATGAATACGGAAAAACGAATGGCGGAAATAGAAAAGTAGGCCAAGTCCTAGGATAGCTAAGCCTCCAAAGAAGCCATTGCGCAGCGTTTGTTTCAACTCCTCAGTCAACCAAACGTCATCGGAAACCGCGGCTGTTGCAGAACTGCTGGTCGTGGTTTCGCTGCTTTCTGTTTCCCTGCTGCTCGATGGTGTTGTTTCGCTGCTAGCGGTCGGTGTTTCTTCGGATTTAGTAGATTCTTGAGTCAACACGGGACGATCTGGATTTTGGAAACTAGGGGTCGGTTCAAAAGGTACCCAACCGTAGCCGTCAAAGTAGACTTCCACCCATGAGTGGGCATTCAAGTTGCGAATGGTATAGGTAGTAATGCCGTTTTCTGTTGCAGGAGATCCAGGAGAAAAGCCTTTTGCCCAGCGAGCAGGGATCTCTAAACTCCGTAGTAGCACGACCATTGCCGTGGAAAAATTGTCGCAGTAGCCGACTTGTGATTCAAATAAAAATTGATCAACATAATCTTGCTCTTCTGCAGGCACGACGGCATCGGTTTTGGAATAGCGGAATACGAGCGGATCTTTCAAATAGCTTTCAACCGCCGTGACTTGATCAAACAGACTGTTGCTTTCAGTGGTGATCTCAGCTGCGAGATCTCGTACCCGCTGCGGCAAAGAATCGGGTAACTGGATATAATCGATCAGAGAATCCGGATAGATCAAAGGCAGATTTTGGAGATTTTCTGCGGCAAAGTCTGGATGGTCCCAATCGAGGGTCAAGGTGGTGTCTGGGAGTGGATCAATGAGATCGACCCGCTGGATGGCGTCGCTGATCTGAAATCCGCGAGCACCGTTTTCAAGGGACAACGTGCTGCGTCCATAGGGCAATGGGACATAGTCTCCATGGTTTTGAAATTGGACCCGAACGGATTCGTTCTCAAGATAGGCTTGCTGATAGCTTTGATCCGCGATCGTGACGCCCTCTGCTTCTAAGCGAGCCTCTTCGCGGCTCGTACTGATCCAGCCCTTACCAGAATAAAAATCTTTGCTTTCCACCCGCCAGTAATGCGGGGTTTCTTGTTGCGCTTCAAATAAAATCGTCGCATCATCCAGTAGTGGTCCGCCTAATTGACGGTCGTTTTCACTGAATCCAGTGCGAGAGCCGCTGGGCGTGCCATGTTCTTCAATAAATTGATAAAAACCCAGCTGATTCAGATTTGTCCGTATAGGCGTGGAACGGGCTGCCAACTGTTCCCGCAGGCTCGTTTGCGGCAAGTAGACAGCAGTGACGGCTAGTCCACCAATCAATAGCATCACAGCGAACCAGGGAGCGATCGTTTGACTGGATTGAAAGACGCTGCGCTGGATCAGTGAAGAAGCCAAGGCACAAAGAAAAATACCCATCAAATGCCACGTCAGATCAAATTGATTAAAAATCACGACTGTTAGCAAGTAGCCGATCATGGTAGCGTAAATCAAGAAAAAGCGTTGATAAGCGATCGGTAAGATCGCTAAAAACAAAACCCAACTAACAATCAATGTCACCGCCGCCAGTTCGGTGATATAGCCGACTTCACCGCTGAGGATCTCTTGAAAGGCACGGTGCAGGTCTAGCCAAAAACGCAGCAGCCAATCAAAAGAAAAGGCAGTCCCATAAGGAAAGATCCGATACAAGACGATCAGCCAAGCGGCTGCCAGCAAAGGCAAACTGTAACGGACTTTCGGCACCACGGTCAAAATCAAACAGACACTAAAGGCATAAGTTAAAAGGGTGAACTGATTGCCAAGGTCATAAACTGCGATAAACGGCAAGATCACCAGTGATAGACTGAGAAAGGTCAGAAGACCAATCAGCGCTTTCTTAATAAATCTCATCCTACCGCCTCCTCAAGTTTATTCAACTGCCTCATTAAATCAGCGTAGGTAAACACTTGGCAGCTGTTTTTTGCTTCCAACTGACTGAGGTAGTCTTCCAGTTGTGGGGTAAAAACCGGGGTAATGAAGACAAGATGGCTGCCAGTCAAAAGCGGTACCCCTTCAGGAACTTTCTCGAAGGGAAGGATCTGGGCATAGGCAGCGGCATCCGTTTGGTAAGGAGAAGTCAATCCGTCACCAATCAAGAGCGGCTGAAAAAGTCGTTGATTTTGCGAGAAATGGTGGATCGAATAAAACAGTGATAAAGTCTCTTCAAAAGCAGGATGATCTTCTCCCCAAAAGAGCAGAACGATGTCTTGTTCTTCTTCATGTTCTCGTTCGCGATAGATCAATTCCTGTTGTTTGCTGGATAATTTCCAATCGATATTTTTTAAGGAATCCCCTAACTGGTATTGACGGAACTGTCGAATAGAAAAATTGGGTTCCCCGTGGGTTTGGCTGCGGACTTGCTGTTTAAAAAATGGCAGCAGGGTAACGGCTTCTGGCGCCAATTTAGGCAGGATCAAAATCGATTGTTTCGCAACTGCAGCGTAGCTTTTTTCAAAAAAGCCAAAGAGATCATGGCTGTACAATTGAACGGGCAATTCTTCATAGATGCCTCGCTCCTTTGGGGTCCAAGGCAGCTGCAGCCGAATCAGATTGCCTCGATAAAAGGCGCTGTGATGACTTTCCTTGAAACGATCGTCAAATTTTAAGGTGAAATCGACCAGCGGCAGCAGCGTCGGGCGATACTTGAAGACTTGCAGCGGTAAGGTGATCGCTGTGTGTGTTTCAGCTTGGATCGATTCTTCTAAAATGATTTGGACCTTCTTGAGGGAGGGGAGCAAGAATACTGCATCAAGCAACAATAACAAAGTCAGTAAAAACCAAAGGCTCCAGCCAGCATTATTATTGAAGATCACACAATAAGCCAGCAGCAGAAAATAGGCAGCGCTAAACAACAGGAGGCGCAGCAGGCGTTCAAGCTTCTTTTTCTTCATCGCTATCTCCTCGTTGGGACAGGCACTCGTTGGATCATCTGTTTCATCAAGTCTGAAAGGGTCTCCGTGCTGGCATGAACGCCACCTTTCAGTAATAAACGATGACCGAAGACTGCTGGTAAAATTCGCTGCAAGTCTTGCGGCGTGACAAAGGTCCGACCTTCCGTCAACGCTAACGCTTTTGCCCCTTTTAAGAAGGCGATCCCACCACGAGGGCTGATACCAAGGTCAATGGCATTATGCTGACGGCTCGCTTGAACCAGCTGCAATGCGTAACGGGCGACCCGCTCATCGACATACACGTCATCGACCATCGCTTTTAAAGCAGTCACTTCATCAGCATGTAAAATGGTTTGGATCTGATCCAAGCTTTGCTGTCGTTTTCCAGTCAAGAGGGCGAGCTCATCTTGAAAATCTGGGTAACCGATATGCAGGCGGAACAAAAAACGATCCAATTGGGCTTCAGGCAAAGGATACGTTCCTTCATACTCGATTGGATTTTGCGTGGCTAAAACAAAAAAGTGGGGACTCAATGGGTACGTTTGATTGTCGATGGTGACATGATTTTCTGACATGGCTTCTAAGAGTGAGGCTTGCGTCCTTGGTGTGGTTCGGTTGATCTCATCTGCCAAGAGGACGGAGGTGAAGATCGGGCCAGGACGAAACTCGAACTGGTGGCTTTGGGAATTAAAAATCGACACACCTAACACATCGTTAGGTAAAAGGTCTGGGGTAAACTGTACCCGTTTGTAGTCACTTTGAATGGCTTTGGCTAACGATTTGACCAACATCGTTTTCCCAACACCAGGGATATCTTCGAATAAAACGTGTCCGCCAGCAAGCAGCGCAGCCACGGTAAATTGGATCACATCTCGTTTGCCTAAAATCACTTTTTCCACTTCTGCGATCAAGGCATCTATTTTTTGTAATTCAGCGGTCATCTGATAACCTCCCTACGTTCGTTTCTTCCATTGTAACGGTTTTCTAGGACTGTCGCAATTTTCGTGTAACAATTAAAGAAAATTTCAAGAATATTCAAAAAAGAGAAATCCTTTCTGCGGATTTGCGAAAGAAAAACAAAAAACTTCCGAAGCGTTTCCTCGGAAGTTTGCGTTTGATAGAACAGAAGCGACTAGAAGGTGTGGTGCAAGAGGTCAGCGGCGATCTGGTCCGCCTGCCGTAAATTCCAAGCATCGGTTCCTGGCTGAGCAGTGGCAGCCGTCAGCCAGTGGATGCCTTCTGTGGGAATCCCAAAACAATAGAGGGTAGGGTAAGGGCGGTCATCTGGTCCGAGGATCTGATTGGTCTCAGGATCGATGGCGATCGCACCCGTCTCAAAAGGCACCTCATTGGGGATCGCCAACTGGTGCGGGTGAATAATCCGATCGTTTAGCAGTTGCCGCAACAAGGAATTGTTGGTTCGACGAATCGCTGTCGATGGAATGCGAGCCTCAATTAGTTGCGTCGCGTGATAGCGTGTGTCGTCAAATCGCTTTGAATACGTACAGTAAGCCTCCTCGATCTCAACAGTCATGTCAGGACCTAGTAAGGTCACCACTCCCGCTTCCATCAATGCCACCAGTTCCTGCAGTCGCTGAACTGGCGGTCCGATCGATAAAAAGCTGTTCAAGGGAACGAAAGACTGCCAAAAGAGTGTTTTCAAGTCTTGTACTGGCATTAGCTGATGATCGAGAACAAACCGAATCGGGTCCCGCAGATCTTTAAAGACTTCCAAGGCACTGCTGATAGGTCCTGTTAGATTGCCTTTTTCGGCATCTTGGATTTGGGTACGTAATAGTGCAATGAAAAAGTCTTGCAACGACTGTTGCTTTTTCTGAGCAAAGGGGTCGGCTAGTTGTTGCCATGACCACCACTCCGTCGTAGGAAGCTGCCATTTTTTCAGCAAGTCTTCAGCTCCTTCAGAGGCAACAAAGGCGGCGGTAAAAGCGGCAAGCTGATCTTTGTCCAGCAGCTGTTTTTCTAAAAGCAGCGTCTGATAATAGACGAGTTCTGCCTCTTTTTTTAAATAGAAGAGTAGGGTCTTGCCAGCAACCGTTTTGGCTGCTTGCCAAGCAGCGAGGCGTTCAGGGGTCAAAAAAACGGGCTTTCGCTGCTGCGTCGGTGTTTTTTGATTGCGGCCACGAGGATGATATGGGACACCCCGACGAGAACCTGCGATGATTTGTGGTTCTTCACCAGAAGGTTGATAGACGAGGGATCCATTGACTTTGACGAAGGTGCCGCCCCGACCGCTGGTCAAGCGGGTGACGTAATCGTAAAAGGCAAGTCCTAGTCCCCGTAAAATCACAGGTTCGCCAGCTTTCACCGCCGTTAGATCCGTATCTGCCGCATTGGCTGGCGGTGCATAAAACCAGCCATTATTTTCTGCGGCCGCCGCCAATCGTTGTTCTGCTGCTGACAGTTGGGCTTGTGAATGGCCTGTAGCTAAGACGACGGCATCAACAAGAAATGTTTGGTGAGCCGTCGTCAACTGGTAGCGATTTTTGGAAAGAGGGGTCAAGGAGCTGACACTGTCTGACAGATGGTTGACGGTAATGGATTCAGGCAGCTCTTTTAATAGCTGCTGATAAAACCACTGCTGATAGAGGCCATATAACGCCCGCGAGCAATGCCCGTTAGGATCAAGTGAATCAAGTGCTGTGCATTCCGTAACGAGCTCAGGAGCATGCGTGGCTGCGAAATGTTTCCCTTCTGTCACTGCCCATTCGTATAAGGTAGGTCCTTTGACCACGGGACCGCCGGTGCTTAATGTGTCATCCGTGAAAAGGGTGACTTGACTGGTTACAGAATTCAATAGCAGATCCGCCGATTGGTCCGTGCGCCAAACTGCCCCAGGAAGAAAGGGATCAAACAGCAGCAAGTCGATGGCTTGTTTGTTTTGTTTGCTATGAGCGATCAGTCGTTCTGAAAGTGAAAGTCCACGAGGACCAGCACCAATGATAGCTATTTTCATATCACACCGCCTCAATTATTCTATGGTCTTTGTGTCATCAACGGGCTAAGTCAAAAGGTGTCTTGCGGAAAATCAGCCAGTGCATGCCTAGCACCATGGCTTCCTCGATGGCATCGATATAATGGAAAGCAGGCTGATTGGGTTGTTGCTGCAGCAATGGATTTTTTTGGATCGCGTCTAAGAGATCGGTTTTTACTGCATCACTGCTGGCTAAAATAATACAGTGGGGGGCAAAAGCTGCATTGTAAAATGGCAGTAAGCTTGTCAGGCGCTGAACCAAAGCCGTGCGGTCTTGCGGTGCCCCTTGATCCAAGTAGCCGGGCAAAAACTTTGCCTCTCCCGCTAGGGCGTCTTTTCCTTCTAAAAGTGCACCATTGACCAGGAGCGTGATACCAGGCATGCTTTTTTCGGGATTGTACATGCCGACGATGGTTTGCTGCAAAGAGATCTGTTGGGTGATGCAATAGCCGATCGTTAAAATATGGGCATCGTTTTGACAGTAGAAGGGCAGTGCAGTGACCTCTGCCACGAGGGCTGCCAGGTGCCAGCCATTGAATTTTTCATACCAGCTGGAAGTCACGGTTCCTCCACTGATTTTTCCTGGTAAAAAGAGGGCGATCTGTTCCACAGAGGGAAATAATGCTAGCTCGTTCGTTACACATTCTTGAAAGCGATGAGGGGCAACATCAGGAAACGGCTGGTCGTGTTTTGCCAAAACCTTCCCCTTGCGGTCGATCAGCATGGACCAAAGAGCCAAGGAACCATCGTGATCAATAAAGCTAAGCAAAAGAGAATGACCTCGGTCTTGGTTGAGCTGATAGGTCACAGCAGGGCGCCCTAGCTCTTTTTGCTCCAGCGGACCTTTAGTGATTTCCCCCTCTGCCAACAATTCTTTTAATAATGAGTTAGTGGTGACCATGCTGATGCCGGTTTTCTTTACTAAATCGGAGGCGAATAATGCCCCGTTTTGAAATAAGGTTTTTAAAACCAGCTGTTTGTTTTGCTGGCGAATGGAATGGGTGGTAGAAGCCATAGGTGTTCTCCTTAATGAAGTGATTTAATTAAGTATACCGACGGGATGGAACGATGTAAAGTTTTTAAAAGACTGACTTGACGGAAAACTTGAAAATAAGTATACTTAATTAACAATGTTAATTAAGTGGTTCGCCATAAAGAGGACACGAGGTAGAGGGGAAGAGAAACGTATGATCAAATTAGTCATCACAGATTTAGACGGTACATTTTTGAACAGCCAAGGCAGTTTTGATCGGCCTTATTATGAACAAGTCAGCCAACAAATGAAAGAAGCGGGTGTTGCTTTTGCTGCGTGTACCGGCAAACAGTGTGAACGAGTGGAAGAACTGTTTGGTGAAGCAGCAGCGGATGTTTGGATTCTTGGGGATAGCGCGACCCGCATCAAACATCAAGGCGAATACATCTTTGAATCACTGCTGCCAAACGAATTAGGGCGGCGGATCATTGCGAAGCTCGCTGCGATTGCGCAAGATCATGTGATCATCGCCTGTACACCGACTGCGGCATACATTGCGGAAACGACCAATGAAGCAGATGCCCAGAAAGTTCGCGGCTCTTATCGGGTGGTCAAAACGGTGACGGATTATCAAACCATCACCGAAGATTTTGTGAAGCTCACTATTTTTGATCCCAAACTACGTTGCTTTAAGCATGTCCAACAGTTAGGTGAGTTTACAAACGACGCCTACATCGTGGCTTCGGAAGCCGCTTGGATCGATATCACCAATCAAGGCGTCCACAAAGGAACGACTGTGGCACACTTGCAAGAATTGCTGCACGTCACACCAGAAGAGACTATGGTCTTCGGCGATGGCTTGAACGATTTGGAGTTGATGGCAGCTGGCACGTTTAGTTTCGCCATGAGCAATGCCTTTGAGGAAGTCAAGGCAGCGGCAGCGTTTGTGACCAAGTCAAACGATGAAAATGGCGTGCTGAAAACCATCGAACGTCTGTTACCGCTACAAATGAACCAATAAAAAAACCGCTCCCTAGCAGGGATAGCACGTACTTTCATTTGACTGAAAGTAGAGTGCTGCCTGTTGCTAAGGCGCGGTTTTTTCGTTATGCATGTGGTTGACTGACGCTATAAGGATAGGCATCGGCTGACCACTCTTTGCTGCGAGGGACGATACCTAGCTGGAAGTTCAATGTACCACCGGCAGTCAATTCTTGGTGGGTGAAAAACAATCGCTCGAAGGGTTCTTCGTTCAATGTGATTTTATCCACGAAGAGCTGTTGCGGCGCATTGGGCGTGCTCTTGATCACTAAGTCTTTGCCTGAAGCAAGATGTAGTGTTGCTTGATCAAATAATGGCATGCCGATGACATATTCCCCCGTCCCTGGTGTGACTGGATAAAAGCCCAAGGAGTTGAAAATGTACCAACCAGCCATGCTACCGTTGTCTTCATCGCCAGGAAAGCCTTTGGGCGAGTAATTGAAGCATTGTGTCAATAGCTGCTTGATCAAGGGCTGTGCCATTTCTGGTTTGCCCAAATAGCTGAATAGATACGGATAGTGGAAGCTTGGTTGATTGGAGATCGCCAGCTGACCAAAATCGAGTGCAGCCATCTCGCTCATTTCATGGATCTCAAAGCCGTAGCCTTCTGTCGTATAGCGAGGTTCTTGATTGCACAAGTCGATCAGTTTTGCTTCAAAGGCCGCTTTGCCGCCGTGTTCGGCGATCAAGCCAGCGAAATCATGGTAAACAGCAAAACTGCTTTGCCACGCACTGCCTTCTGCATAGTCTAAGCCCCAGCGTATGTCACTGAATTCTGGACGAAAGGCACCATCGGGATCTTTTGCCCGCATAAAGCCAGTTTCCTGATCGAAAATGTTGCGGTAGTTTTGCGATTGCTGCTGATAATAGTCTGCTTGCTCGTCACCCAGCTGTTGCGCGACTTGTGAAATACAAAAATCACTGTAACAATAATCAAGGGTGTGATTGACCGATTCATGATGCGTCAATGGCACATACCCATAAGTCAAATAGTCCGTCGTGCCGCGCCGACCATAATTGGGATTTTCACTTTGGACGGTGGCGCCTTTTTTCATCGCTGCTAAAAATTCGGGCATCAAATCAGGACGAATGCCTTTTACTGCGGCATCAGCGATCACGGCATCGATCAGCGTCCCTGGCATCAATCCACGCTCATCTGGCGATAGCCATTTTGGTAAAAAGCCGCTTTCGCGATAACTGTTCAAAAAGCCTTCCAGCATGTCTTCCAATTGTTCGACAGCCAAGAGTGAAAAGAGCGGGTAGACAGTTTTATACGTATCCCAAAAGCCGTTGTTTGTATACAGTGGTCCTGGTTTGATTGCTTTTGCCAAGGTATCCCAATGCATTTTGCAGCCCTCTTGGTCGATTTCGAAGAAGGTTTGAGGAAACAAGAATAAGCGATAAAAATTATGATAAAAAGTAGAAACTTGTGTTTGATCGTGATGCTCAATCTCGATTTTTTGCAAAAAATGATTCCATTGCTGTTGGACAGAAGCCAGATAATCGTCAGGAGCCCATTGCTGTTCCCGTTGCAAGTTCAAACAAGCTTGTTCGCGACTGAGAAACGAGGTCGCAAAACGGATCGTCTGTGTTTGGCAATCATCAAAGCGGAGAACGACGAAGGCTTCTTTGCCTGTCAAGGCACCTTCGATCGCCGTGGTGGGTGTTTCAAAACGATAGACGAAATGGAAGGTGAAGCGTTCATCTTCGCACCCTGAAAATACGATCAGTTGACCAGCCACTGTTTGTTCATCCACCTGTTCTAAGACATAGTCACCCGGCAGTGACAAGCCAAGACCTGGCTGATCCCCGCAGTTTTCAATAGTCAGCACACCGCCATACATACTGGGGATCAAAGTCGTTGTTGTTAAATACCGCTGCGTCTTGATTTTAAGAAAGGCTGGATTAAAGGTGCTTTCTTCGGGACGATACGAGCTTTGCGCATGGAAAAGGGTATTTTCAGAAAGCGTGCCGTTTATCGGCAGCATCGTCAGATGGCTGAAATCCCCCATCCATGGGCTAGGCTGATGGGTGAGGCGAAAGCCCTGAAAGGTTCGATCTTCTGGATGAAACCACCAACTGCCGCGTTGATCGCTGGTTTGCGGGGCAAAGTAGTTCATGCCAAAAGGAACCCCTGTATAAGGCAGGCAGTTGCCGTGGGAAAAACTATATTGGTTGTCTGTTCCGTGTCGTGTGTCGATCATTGATACGTTCACTTGGTTCACTCCTTTAATTGGGTTGATTCTCTTTTGATCAAAGAAACCGCCACTAGATGGGTGGTCGTCTCCGTTGGTACTGGGGTTGCTGCCTTCGCAGCGTTGATTTTCTCAATCACTTGGTTTCCTGCCAAGCGCCCCATCTCGGCAAAATTCTGCCCGATAGTCGTTAGTGCTGGATCAACGAGGGCTGCGGCTTGGATATTATCGAAACCAACTAGGGAAATGTTGGCAGGGACGTGCAAATCTGCTTGGCGCAAAGCACGCATCAATTCAATGGCGATCAAGTCATTTTCACAGACGGCTGCCGTGACCTGATGTTCTTCCAAGTAGGCAAGCGCATTCGCGATGCTGGCAGCCGTGTCGTCGAGCTTGGTGCGAAAGGTTCTTTGGGCTTTTTTCAGCGCATCGATGTAACCTAGATAACGCTGACGGACGGATTGCGGATGATGGGTATCACCAAAAATATAAGCGATCCGTTGATGCCCCAACGCAAGTAAATGCTCCGTGGCTAGCTGTCCGCCTTGAAAGTTATCTGGCATCACCGCTGGAAAATCAAACTCATGCAGCTTTTTATCTAAGGTCACGATAGGAAAGTGCTTTTCAGCACATTCGAACAGCAAGTCATAGTAAGAAAACGTATTGCTGGCGTAATAGATCAGGCCGTCGAATTCTTGCATCAGCTCAGCTGCCGTCGTTTTTTCCAAATAATCCACTGGTGTCATCAAAAGTTCAAAGCCGTGTTCTTGCATCACGGGGTAAATGCCTTCGGTAAAGTTTCCTAAAGAGAGATCATTGGCAAAGGGCAAGACAAACAAAATTCGTCCAGTCGCTTTTTTTTCCTTCAATTCTCGGACAAAGCTGCCGCTGCCTTGCACGCGATAGATCAGCTGATTTTGTTCCAGTTCCGTCAAGGCTCTTTTAGAGGTGATCCGACTGACTTGGTATTGTTCAGATAGTTCTTTTTCAGTAGGGACACGACTGCCAGGCGCTAATCGCCCTTCAACGATGGCTTCGTGAAGCTCCGCGTAAATTTTTTTATATAATGGTTGTTTCATAAGAAAACCCCTTTTGATATATCATATTTGTTAGCATACCATAAACCAATAAAAATGAAAACCCTTTAATTATTTTGAAAAAGCGCTAGACATTCAATTAATTCATGATATACTAGGTTCGTAAATTGATATATCAAATCAGGGAAGGTGATGGAATGGTTTATAAAGAAATACCAACTTCAGTAGCAACATTTATGGAAACGATTACGGATCTATGCGGAGAAACGCATGCCGATTGGGCGAAAAATTTTAACGCAGCCTTTGCCAATACACTATTAACGACGGTCAAGCGTCATGAGGATGGCACGACCTTTTTACTGACGGGGGACATTCCAGCCATGTGGCTGCGAGATTCCACTGCACAAGTTCGTCCGTATTTGGTGATCGCCAAAGAAGATGAAGACTTAGCAAGCATGATCAGCGGGTTAGTTAAAAAGCAATTCTACTATATTACGATCGATCCTTACGCAAATGCCTTTAACGAATCAGCCAATGGCGCTGGCCACCAAACAGACGATACAGAAATGAACGATTGGATCTGGGAACGCAAATATGAGATCGACTCTTTGTGTTATCCGATCCAACTGGCCTATCTGCTATATAAAAACACAGGCAGAACCGATCAGTTCAATGATGATTTTGTAACAGGCATCAAAAAAGCCTTGGAGGTGTTTGTGACAGAACAAAACCATGAGGAGTCTCCATATCGCTTTGAACGGGATACCTGGCGAAAAGAAGATACCTTGACTCATGACGGCAAAGGCGCACCAGTGAAACCCGTCGGCTTGACTTGGTCAGGCTTTCGACCAAGTGATGATGCCTGCAAATACGGCTATTTGATTCCCTCCAATATGTTTGCGGTGGTGGTCTTAGGCTATATCCAAGAAATCTTTACGACGGTTTTAGAAGATGCAGCGATCGTGGCACAAGCGAAAAAATTGCAAGCAGATATCGAAGCAGGGATTAAAGCATATGGGTTGACCACGAACCAAGCTGGCGAAGAAGTCTACGCCTATGAAGTGGATGGATTCGGCAATGGCACCCTGATGGATGACAGCAATGTGCCGAATTTGATCGCCGCCCCTTACTTGGGGTATGGCAGCATGGAAGATCCCCTTTATCTTCAAACCCGTAAAACGTTGTTGAGCAGTGAAAATCCGTATTTCTATGAAGGGAAATACGCCAAAGGCATTGGTAGCTCTCATACGCCAGAAAATTATGTGTGGCCGATCGCCATGGCAATGGAAGGGATGACCACCACTGACAAAGAAGAAAAGAAACGAATTTTGGATCAGTTAGTGGCGACAGATGCGGGTACAAATTTGATGCATGAAGGGTTCGATGTCGATGATCCTTCGCAATACACGAGAGAATGGTTCTCGTGGGCGAACATGATGTTTTGTGAATTGGTTATGGATTATTTCGATATCCGAGTGGAAAAATAAGCAGCACGACCCATCACCATTCGAGTGACACAAAAAGCAGTCCAACGACGCAAACAGCGAGGAGTAAAAATCAATGAAGAAACAAGTTTATATCATCTCACACAGCCACTGGGATCGGGAATGGTACATGCCTTACGAACAGCATCACATGCGGCTAGTGGAATTGATGGATGATCTTTTAGAATTAATTGAAAATGACCCTGAGTTCCACAGCTTCCATCTAGATGGACAGACGATCATCTTGGATGACTATTTAGAAGTGCGGCCTGAAAAACGCGAGGCGGTCAAAGCGGCCATCAAACAAGGGAAATTACAGATCGGTCCGTTTTATATTTTGCAAGATGACTTTTTGATCAGTGCCGAATCAAACACCCGTAATATGCTGATTGGAATGGCAGAAAGCAAAAAGTGGGGCACCCCCGTTATGTTGGGGTATTTCCCAGATACTTTCGGCAATATGGGACAAACTCCGCAAATGATGCTGCAAGCCAATCTTGAAAGTGCTGCATTTGGGCGTGGCGTCAAACCGATCGGCTTTGACAACGAAGTTTTACCCGATGATCAATTTACTTCCCAATATTCTGAAATGCATTGGGAAGGTCCAGATGGCAGTCAAATCTTTGGTCTACTTTTTGCCAACTGGTACTCCAATGGCAATGAGATTCCAGTGGATAAAGCAGAAGCCAAAGCTTTTTGGACACAAAAACTGCAAGATGTAGAAAAATTTGGTGCCACCAATCATTACTTAATGATGAATGGGGTCGATCATCAACCCGTCCAAAAAGACATTTCGGCAGCGATTCGTACAGCCAACGAGCTATTCCCAGAGTATGAATTCAAACACGCCAGCTTTACCGAATACCTTGAAGCGGTGCAAGCAGATCTGCCAGATGACCTAGGAACTGTCACAGGTGAATTGACCAGTCAAGAAACCGATGGTTGGTATACTTTAGCCAATACCGCCTCTTCCCGAGTTTATCTAAAACAATGGAATACAAAGGTTTCCCGCCAATTAGAAAATGTTGCGGAGCCATTAGCAACTATGGCTTATGAAGCAAACGGCAGCTATCCTCACGATATGTTGGATCATGCGTGGAAAACCCTGATGCAAAATCATCCTCACGACAGTATCTGCGGCTGTTCAGTGGACGAAGTACACCGAGAAATGATGCCGCGCTTTGAAAAAGCCAATGAAATCGGCAAGTTCGTGGCAGATGAAGCGTTACGCAATTTAGTAGCCGCCATCGACACGAGCCAGTTTCCTGAGGAGAGTCGCCCTTTCGTGGTCTTCAACACCACTGGCAGCACCCGTTCTGGTTTAGTGGAAGTCGTGATCGAACTTGAGCGTAAAACATTCCGTGAAGGATTGCCAAGCAAGCTTTACCACGAATTGTTGGCGAAGCCAAAAGGTTCTTATTCGGTGATCGATGAACAGGGGAACCCTGTTGCTGCGATTATCAGTGAAGAAGAGGTCCTTTTTGACTATGAATTGCCTAAAGATGCTTTTCGGATTCCTTTCATGAAACGCTTTGTCAAGGTCCAAGTTGAAGCAAACCAGTTGCCAGAATTTTCATGGCAGACCTTTGCCCTAGTAGAAAAAGCCGCTACGCCAGTAGAGAGCGCCCCGATCGTTTCAGAAGGAGGGCGCAAACTTGCCAACGCACATTTGGAAGCCGTCATTACTGAAAACGGCAGCTTGACGATTACAGACAAAGCAACCCAAAAAACGTATCGCAATTTACTGGTTTTCGAGGATGTGGGGGATATCGCCAATGAGTACATCTTCAAACAACCAGAAGGGGATCAAGCAATCTTATCGACACAATTTCCGCATCACGTGACGATCGAACAAAACGATCCACTGGTGGGGATCGTGCGACTGACGCAAGAATTGCAGATTCCCGTTTCAGCAGATGACCGTTTGTTAGAAGAACAAAAAGCAGTTGTCGATTTCCGTTTCCGTAAGGCACAGCGGAGTCAAGAATTGGTTGCATTCAAGATCGAGACGGAGATTCGCTTAGAACGAACCAGCAACCGCCTGGCATTTAAAACCACCGTCAACAACCAAAGCAAAGATCACCGACTGCGGGTGTTATTCCCAACAGGGATCATCACGGATTTCCATGAAGCTGACAGCATTTATGAAGTCGTAAAACGGCCGAATCAGGTTTCCAGTCATTGGGAAAACCCAACAAATCCGCAGCATCAGCACGCCTTTGTCAACTTGCATGATGAAACTGGCGGCATGACGGTTTCTAATTTTGGTTTGAACGAATATGAAATCGTGAAGGATCAGATCTGCTTGACCTTGTTGCGCTGTACGGGAGAGCTAGGCGATTGGGGCTACTTCCCAACACCAGAAGCGCAATGCTTAGGCAGCCACACCTTTGAATACGGTGTAGCCTGTCATGGGGCTCCTGAAGAACGTTATGAAACGTATCGCCAAGCACAAGCTGCCCAAGTTCCTTGGACGGCAAGTCAGACCGACAAGCATCAAGGCAAGCTAGCCAGCAGCAACCAATACATGGAAGCTCATGGAACGACGGTAGCTATCACCGCTTTAAAACGCAATCGCCAAGACCAGCAGATCGTTTTGCGGGGCTATAATTTGGCGGATCGAGCCACTGCCTTTCACGTGCAAAAAGAGCAGGCGACGCTCTGTCTGTTGAACCTTTTAGAGGAAGAACAAGCATCGACCGTCAATCAGCAATTACACCCATATGAAATTCGTACCATTGGAGTAAAGGAGTGAGAAATGATGGTTTATGGAGGAATTGAAGCCGGCGGCACAAAAATGATTTGTGCCGTTGCCGATGAACAGTTGACGATCATCGCCCAAGAGTCGATCCCAACGACAACACCGGAGGAAACGTTAGCGGCGATCTTTGCCTTTTTCGATCCCTACGATCTCGTGTCATTAGGGGTCGGTTCCTTTGGTCCGATCGGGATCGATCCAACCCAAGCGACCTATGGCCACATACTAGCGACGCCGAAACAGGGCTGGCAGCAGTTCGATTTTCTCGGTGCATTGAAGAAGCGCTACCCAGAGACAGCATTTGCTTGGACAACAGATGTCAATGCTGCCGCTTATGGGGAATTACGCCAAGGAGCGGCGCAAGGCAAAGACAGCTGTGTCTATTTGACAGTAGGAACCGGCATTGGCGCAGGAGTCGTTCGTGAAGGAAAGATTTTCGAGGGGATCGGTCATCCAGAAATCGGTCATACCTATGTCAAACGTCACAGTGAAGATACGTATGCTGGTACATGCCCGTATCACGGCGACTGTCTGGAAGGATTAGCCGCAGGGCCTTCTTTAGAAGGACGTACGGGGATCAAAGGACAAGACTTGCCGCAAGCGCACGAGATTTGGGGGTTGCAGGCCTTTTATCTAGGGCAAGCGCTGGTCAATATCACGTTGACCTTAGCACCTGAGAAAATCATTTTAGGCGGTGGGGTCATGAATCAGCCGCATCTACTCGCTCAAATCCAACAAGCCTTCCAAAAACAAATGGCAGGCTATATGGAGACACCACCAGTGGAAGACTACATCGTCACTTGGGGCTTGCCGAACAAAAGCGGGATTATCGGCTGTCTCTTGTTAGGCAAAGAGCAGGTGACTGCCCATGACTAACCTGTATTTTCCTAAAGATTTTTGGTGGGGAGCTGCTGCCAGCGGTCCGCAAACTGAAGGACGAACGGCCGATGATGGCAAAGGTGATTCGATTTGGGACTATTGGTACGCAACGGAGCCAGAACGTTTTTATCAAAAACGGGGACCAAAAGATACCGTCCAGCTGCTGCAGCGTTACCCAGAAGATGTGGCGTTGATGAAAGAGATCGGCTTTAATTCTTTTCGAACCTCGATCCAGTGGAGTCGCTTGCTGCCAGAAGGAAGAGGGGCGGTCAATCAACAAGCGGTGGCGTTTTATCGCGAGTACTTCGCCACTTTGATCGAAAATGGCATCGAACCCTTCATCAATTTGTATCATTTTGATATGCCGATGGCACTGCAAAAAGAAGGCGGCTGGCTCAATCGCGAGACTGTCACAGCATTTGCAGATTATGCTGCTTTGTGTTTTGAGTTGTTCGGTGATCAAGTCCGTCATTGGTTCACGCAAAATGAACCGATCGTGCCAGTGGAGATGGGGTATTTGTATCAACAGCATTACCCAGCAGAAATCAACTTGGCACATGCGGTGCAAGTCGGCTACCATGAAGCACTCGCCAGCGCCTTAGCGATCCAACGCTTCCGTCAATCTCAGCAATCAGGCGAAATCGGCATCATCTTGAATTTGACACCGACTTATCCGAAAGATCCGAACGATGAAAAAGATGTCCAAGCGGCGCAACTGGCAGATGCCTTTTTTAACCGATCCTTCTTAGATCCAGCGGTCAAAGGCACCTTTCCTGTAGAATTGATCGCTGTCTTAAACGAGTTGGCGATCATGCCAGAAACCAGAGCAGAAGATTTGCAGATCATTAAAGAAAACACGGTCGATCTCTTGGGGGTCAACTATTATCAGCCACGGCGGGTGCAGCAAAAGCGTTCTGCCAAAACAGCGGACACACCAATGCCAGAAGATTACTTCGATGTGTATGATTGGCCAGAAAAGAAAATCAATCCCCATCGAGGCTGGGAGATCTATGAACGAGGCATCTATGATACCTTGATCAACCTACGAGACAACTACGGCAATATCCCCTGTTATATTTCAGAAAACGGCATGGGGGTCGAAGATGAAACACGCTTTATCGATGCCAGCGGTCAGATCCAAGATGAGTACCGTATCACCTTTATCAAAGATCATTTGCGGTATGTTCACCAAGCGATCCAAGAAGGCAGCCAGTGCCGCGGGTATCACATGTGGACCTGCATGGACAATTGGTCTTGGCTGAATGAATTCAAAAATCGTTACGGGTTTATTGCTGTCGATTTGGCTACCCAAAAACGGACCATCAAAAAGTCTGGTGAGTGGTTCCACGAAGTGATTCTACAAAACGGCTTTGTCGACTGATCATTCATAAAAAACAAATCAATGAAGCGTCCTATCTTGCAAAAGGTAGGACGTTTTTCAGGTTTTTAGAGAATAAAAACAAAATATAAACAAAGACCTTTAATTTGTTTCATTTTATCTTTAGTTTGTTCCTTATTTTTTAGGGATGAAAGCGTTATTCTAGTAGCATGAAGGAGATGATGAGATGTGAAGAAAAAGGGGTTTTGGAGGAATGTCTGGCAATACAAAGCATTGATATTGATGGCTTTGCCAGGTGTTGTCTGGTTTATCTTTTTTTTCTATATACCTGTATTCGCAAATGTGGTGGCGTTCAAAGATTTCCACATTTCACCAGACGGCTTTTTTGCCAGTTTGAAACAAAGCCCATGGGTCGGCTTTGATAACTTTAAATTTTTATTTGCATCCAATGATGCTTGGCTGATCACTAGAAATACCCTACTCTACAATATCGTATTTTTAGCATTCAACCTATTCTTTGCGATTGCCTTTGCCATTATTATGAGTGAGCTGCGCAATAAGCGCTTGGTAAAAGTGTATCACACGATGTCCCTGTTGCCGTACTTCCTTTCTTGGGTGGTTATTTCGTACTTTGTCTATGCCTTTTTGAGTCCAGACAAAGGGATCATTAACCAATGGATCACGGGTATGGGCGGTGAAGGAATCAACTGGTATGCTGATCCGAAATGGTGGCCGTTTATTTTCGTCTTTATGAATGTCTGGAAGAGCTTAGGCTACAACAGCATCATCTATTATGCGTCAGTGGTCGGGATCGATCAGACGTATTACGAAGCCGCGATGGTCGATGGCGCCAGCAAATGGCAGCAGATCAAAAATGTGACGTTGCCACAGCTGATTCCAATGATTTCTGTTTTGTTGATTTTGAACATCGGTGGGATCTTCCGTGCCGACTTCGGACTTTTCTATCAAGTCCCACGAAACTCTGGGGCGTTGTACCAAGTCACCTCCGTTTTAGATACGTACATTTATAATGGACTGACTGCCACAGGCGACTTCGGGATGACCGCAGCTGCCGGCCTTTATCAGTCAGTGGTTGGGGCATTACTATTACTAACAGCGAATTTGGTTGTTCGTAAACTAGAACCAGATTCAGCATTATTCTAAGGAGGATGGATAAATGAAGAAAAAAGTAACGAAAGTCGAGATCCGCTCCTTTAACCCAACGGTCAACCTGATTTTTAATATCGTGATCGGTCTGTTCGCGATTTCCTGTGTCTTGCCGTTTCTCTTTGTGATCGCGATCTCATTGACCAGTGAAACCTCTTTGGCAGAAAACGGCTATCGCTTTTGGCCACAAGAATTTTCGTTCGCAGCGTATACCTACCTGTTTAGCGGACAAATGAGCAGCAAAATTTTCCAAGCATTTGGCGTATCTATTTTTATCACTGTTTTTGGTACCTTCGTCAATGCAACGATGACTTCGCTATATGCCTATGTCATCTCTCGCTCAAATTTTCCATTCCGTCGTTTCTTTACGATCTTCGCTTTGATCACCATGTTGTTTGCGCCAGGGATGGTTGCCAATTACTTAGTGATGGTCAACTTGATCCAATTGAAAGACACGATTTGGGCGTTGATTTTACCCCTTGCCTTAGGGCCTTTTAATATCCTTGTTATGCGGACCTTCTTTAAAAAGACGGTACCAGATAGTATTATAGAATCTGCGCGCATCGACGGTGCCAGCGAAATGAAGATTTTTCTGTCCATCGTGTTGCCGTTAGCCGTTCCAGGGATCGCAACGATCAGTCTATTTGCCGCTCTTGGCTATTGGAATGACTGGTTCAATGCATTGTTGTATATTCAAAAAGACTCTTTAGTGCCGTTACAAGCACTTTTGATGCGGATTCAAAGCAACTTGGACTATCTAGCCAAAAGCTCTGGTATGGCTGCCCAGATCCAAGGTGGTTTGGCCGCTTTGCCAAGCGAAACTGCTCGCATGGCAATCGTTGTTGTTGCAACCTTACCGATTGCGATCACCTATCCATTCTTCCAACGGTATTTTGTCGGTGGTCTGACAATTGGTGGCGTCAAAGAATAATCAAATAAGTATAGGGAGGAAACAAAAATGAATTTGTGGAAAAAAACAGCTTTTGCTGGGATGGCCGCAGCGGCAACTTTGGGAATGGCTGCCTGTGGGTCGAACGGCGCAACATCCGATTCAGAAAACAATGCAGACGGCGTAACGACTTTATTGATGTATCAAGTCGGGGACAAGCCAGAAAACTTTGATCAATTAATGGAGATCGCCAATAAACGCATTGAAGAAAAAACCAACGCTCGCATCGATCTGCAGTATATCGGCTGGGGTGATTGGGATCAAAAAATGAGTACCATCATTTCATCGGGTGAAAACTACGATATTTCCTTTGCCTCAAACTATGTTGCGAATGCGCAAAAAGGCGCGTATGCAGATTTGACGGAGTTAGCACCAAAATATGCCAAAGAAGCGTATGATCAATTAGACGAATCTTATATCAAAGGCAATACGATCGACGGAAAATTATATGCCTTTCCAGTCAACGGCAATATTTATGCCCAACAAGTCTTGACCTTCAATAAAGAGTATTTAGATAAATATGATTTGGATATTAGCGGGATCGAATCTTATGCAGATGCCGAAGACGTGTTGAAGAAGTTTAAAGAAGAAGAACCAAACATCGCACCGTTTGCGATCGGACAAACCTTTAATGTTTCTGGAAACTATGATTATGTAATCGGGAAAGATTACCCATTTGCTGTTAAATTGGACGGCGATACAACGAAGATCATCAATCAATACGAAGATGATGAACAAATGGAAAACTTGAAATTGATGCACAAATGGTATAACGAAGGCTTGATCCCAACTGATGCAGCCACTAATACGACTGGTTACCCATTAGAAGGCAACACATGGTTCATGCGTGAAGAAACCCAAGGACCAATGGATTACGGCGATACGATCTTAAGCAATGCCGCAGGTCATGAATTGGTTTCACGTCCAATCACGAAACAATTAAAATCAACAGGCCAAGCGCAAATGGCAAACTTTGTCGTAGCGAATGTTTCGAAAAACAAAGAAAAAGCAGTGGAAGTGTTGGGCTTGTTGAACAGCGATCCTGAATTGTTGAATGGATTGGTTTGGGGTGTCGAAGGCGAAGCATGGGAAAAAATCGAGGGCGAAGATAACAAAATCCGTCTCCTTGATGGCTACTTGCCAAATACCCGGATGGCTGCTTGGAACACTGGGAACAACATGATCCTTTATACACAAGAATCCATCACAGACGATATGATCAAAGAGCGTGATGAAAATATTGCTAACGCTGAAGCATCACCAATCTTAGGGTTCAACTTCAAGACTGATAATGTGAAAACAGAAATCACGAATATCGCCAATGTCATGAACCGTTACAAAGCAAGTTTAGCAACGGGAACGATCGATCCAGAAGAAAATGTTCCGAAACTAAACGAAGAATTAAAAACCGCTGGCTGGGAGAAGGTCCGCGATGAAATGCAAAAACAATTTGATGAGTATCGTGCAAGCCAAGAATAAGCAACAGGCGCCGCTCACCAATCAATAGATCAAGTAAGCCGGAGGCTAAACGCATCAGGACCAATGGTTCCCACGTCTAGCTTCTGGCTGCTTTTTCTTTAAAGTAAGTAGCGAAATCTTTGATGAAAAAATAACGTTACTTTTGTTTTTTAACCTTCAAGCAGCAAGCATAGTGCCTCTAAAACGTACATAGCATTAAAAGATTCTCAGGTAGCTTGAGTAGGAAGCTAAAATCATGCTACATTTTCGATAGGGAACAAATAAGGGAGGAATTTTAAATGGAAGAAACAGCAAATAGTGGGTTGGTCAAGGGCTTTCGCTTGATTTGGGCGATCGTGAAGTTGAATTTGTTTTTCGTCGTATTGACATTGGCAGGTGGCGGAATCTTAGGGATCGGTCCAGCGTTTCATACCATTAGTACCTTGATCCATGAAGACGGACTAAATTATGAGCATCAAAGCTTTCGCAGCGCATGGCGCATTTGGCGCAGCGTCTTTGTCAAAGCCAATAAACAGTTTTATCTTTTCTTCCTACTGTCAGGTTTCTTAGTGTATAACTTGTATTTAGCTACCCAGATCCAAGGCTTGATTTGGCTGATGATCTCTTTTGTTTTAGTTGTCGTCAGCGGATTGAGTATCTTACTGTACTTACTAAGTGTGGTTTTTGACACATCCTATGAGATTTCCCTGTGGAATAACCTGAAATTGTCCTTCGTGTGTCTGTTTCTTCATATGGCGACCTTTCTAAAATTGTTAGTGGGGATTGCCAGTATTTTCGCTTTTACTTGGATGATGAAAGGGCTCTTGCTCTTTGGAACCTTCAGTCTATTGATTTTGTGGTGCCACGTGGCGATCAGTCAGGAAAAAACCGTCATTGATCGGGACTTGGCACATGACTAAGCAGCGCTTTCGTTTGTTTAAACATGACTTTTTGATCAATCAGTTGATGCAGTTGTATAGCGTCCTTTTGGTGATCATCTCGATTATTATCATGCTGGTTCTGACGGCATATACTGGGGCAGACCGCTTCAATAGCAGCGAACGCCTCGTGGAAGCAACCAGTATGCAGCTGGATGCATACGTGCAGGATCAAAACGCGGTCGTCTCAGCGGTATTAGGCGAATTTACCAGTTCGGATACTGCTTTTGAATCGCTGCGCAATTATTTACAGCTTTCATTGCCAGACTATTTTTCCTATAGTAATGATATTTTTCGCCAGACGGGACAAAGTGTGTATTTGCCAAACATCCTCTATCGCTTGATCCGTAATCATCCTAGTATCGAAGAGATCATTATTCAACTAGATGAAAGCAATGAGACACTAGTGGCAACCCCAGATACCCCTTATGGAGAAAAACGCAGCGGCAAGCAGATCGATTTGAAAAATCGTCTGTTTTTTGTTCGTTCGATCGCCCAACCAAGTAATTATGCGCAACCGTTAGGGCAAGTCTACGTGATTTTTCACTCAGACGATGTCTTAGCCAATCGACAAGAAGACAACCAAGCGCATGGTATCAACAGTTTTTTGTATACCTCCAATGGTCAGCGGCTATACAAGGATGCCGCAAACCTTAGCAAGCAGACCTTAGCGAAAATTGATCAGGCGGTGGCTCATGGAACTATTCACGACACTCTGTCGAAAGACTTTTATATCAAAAAACAAACGACCGTCAGCGGAGAGTTGTCACTGATCTTGTTGTCAAAAGGTGTGATCTGGCGGGATATTTTTTCCAGCGCCATTTGGATTTTTAGCTTTGGGATTGGGATTCTCTTATTGGTTCTATGGGTGCTCCATCGGACCTTCAAGCGCTATACCTCGCAAGTACAGCAGATCGTCTATGCGACGAAAGAAGTCAGTCAAGGAAATTTTGATAAGCGGATCGATACCGCCAATGTCCAACAAGAGCTGAAAGAAATCGCAGAAGCCATCAATCAAATGACTTACAGTATCAACGAGTATATCAAAGACATCTACACGTTAGAGATCAAGCAGCGAGACGCCGATATGCGGGCGCTGCAAGCACAGATCAATCCGCATTTTCTGTATAATACGTTAGAATACATTCGAATGTATGCCTTGAGTCGCAACCAAGAAGAGCTGGCGGATGTCGTCTATGCCTTTTCGGCACTGCTACGGAACAATACGACGCAAGAAAAGACGAAGACCTTAAAAGAAGAAATCGATTTTTGTGAAAAATATGTCTACTTGTTTCAGATGCGCTACCCAGATAAGATCGCCTATCATGTAACCATCGATTCGGCATTAGAACAGTTGGAATTGCCGAAGTTCACGCTGCAGCCGCTTGTCGAAAACTATTTTGTTCACGGCATCGATTATCAGCGCAATGATAATGCCATCAGTATCAAGGCTTATAAAGAAGTCGAACAGATCGTGATTGAGGTCAAAGACAACGGCAAAGGCGCAGATGCACAGCAGTTGGCGATGATCCAAGAAGAACTGCAAAATCAGGAGATCGGAGCCCAAACCTCGATCGGGATCAAAAATGTTCACGAACGGTTGCGGGGCATGTTCAACGGCGCCTATCAAATGGACGTTACGTCTCAGGCAGGTGCTGGGTTTACGGTCAAGATCCGCTTAGATGAGAAACGTTTGCAAAGGGGGCATGAGACAGATGTATAAAGCAATGTTCGTTGATGATGAATACATGATCTTGCAGGGGCTGCAAATGATCTTGCCTTGGCAAGAATTGGGCTTTGAAGTGGTGCATACAGCGAAAAGTGCTAGTGAAGCCCTCGAGTACTTGCAAGAGCATTCCGTTGATTTGCTGATCACGGATATTCGGATGCTAGAAATGAACGGCATCGATATGATCCGTCAAGCACAAGCGTTTGGGAATCGATTTTTCTCGATCATTCTGTCAGGCTATCAGGAGTTTGCCTTTGTCAAACAAGGCATGGCGTTAGGTGTGCGTAATTATCTCGTCAAACCTGTTAACAAAGAAGAACTACGCAGCAGTGTACAAGCGATTGCAGCTGAGTTAGAGGAGCAGCAAAAACTGTTGGCAGAAAAAGAACTGTATCAAGAATCAAGCCTGCTGCTTTGGTTGAATGATGAATTGAACGAAAGCGAGTACCTCCATTTGCTGGCGCAACAGCGGGTGCCACTAGCAGCACCCTTTACCGTTTTGCAGTTCAATGGGACTGCTGAGATCTTACAAAAAATCACGACGTTTTTTCAGCAACACGATCAGCCATTGATCTTACCAGGGCGATTAGATGAAAACCAAGTGATCATTACTGCTGCTGGACCAAGGCAGCAAATCAACGCTGACCTAAAAGCACTGGCACAGCAGCTCAATAGTACAGACTGGCAGTTGATCATGAGCGAGACCATCAACGAGTGGGAGAATTTGTATAAAGCCTATGAAAAAATCAAACAGGTTCAGTCACTGCAAGCCTTCTACCCGGATCTGTTCTTACAAGAACAGACGATCCACGTGGATATTTTAGAGCGAAACGAAGAACTCCCGTTTCTGTCTTTTAACAAAGCATTGACCATTGGGGATGTCAAAACGATCCAACATGAGCTGGATAAAATGTTCGCTATTTTGGAACAAACCCAAGCAGACCCTGAGCATGTTCGCTATGTTTCGTTCTTGTTGTTCAACGATATTTATCGGCAGTTACCAGTACTTTCCCATGAAAACCATGAACAGATTTTGGCACGGATTCGTGAGTCTAATACACTGGCAGATTTGCGGCAGCTCTTTGATGATGTGCTGGAGCTGGCGAAATCGCAGCCACCGCAAAAACGCTATTCGGAGATCGTTCAAAAGACGATCCAACTGATCGAAGAAGGCTATACCCATGATTTGACGGTCAAATCAGCGGCAGAAGAACTGCATGTCAGCGTCGTTTATTTGGGCCAGCTCTTTAAGAAAGAAACGGAAATGAGCTTTAATCAGTACGTCAATCTGGTGCGGATCAAGCAAGCCCAGCAGCTGCTGCTTCATTCGAAAGCTACGATCAGTGAGATCGGCGATCGTATTGGTTACAACAATACCAACTATTTTTCCAAAATGTTTAAGAAATTGAATGGTCTGACCCCCAAAGAGTTTCGCGATACCTATGAACAGCATTATGAATCCCTTGATTGAATTTAGATTTCTTCAAAAAAATTCTGGTTTTTGTGATTAAATGATAGTAATTGTGACGCTTTCACGGTAAACTAAGAGAGGAAAAATAAAGAAGAGAGCGTGATGTTGTGAAAGAAACCAAAAAATTTGCACAAGTTTTGATAGGTACCGGGCTGATTGCGTTGGCCATTTCCTTATTGATCACCGCCCATCAAGGTTATGATACGATCAGTACGTTTTTACTAGGAATTTTGAATTTCGTCGATGTCCCTTTTTGGATTGCCAGTTTGTGTTTTAATATTATTGTTTTGTTGTTCGTTGCAGTCTTTGATCGTGCCGAATTAGGCATTGGCAGTTTTATCAACGGGATTGGCTTAGGCCTGTTGATTGGGATCTTTGAACCAGTGATGGACAAAGTATCGATTCATTTGCCTTTTTATCCTTGGATCGCTATTTTCGCTGCACCGATCTTATTTGGGATCGGCGCTGGTATCTACGTTTCTTCCAACAAAGGATCAGCGGCGTTAGAAGCCTTGACTGCCTTGATCTACAAACGAAGCAAATTGACGCAAAAAACGATCCGTATCGGCTTGGATGCAGCCATGGTCTTGATCGGTTTTGCGCTAGGCGCCAGTGTTGGGTTAGGTACTCTCTTGTGTATCGTCTTTATTGGCCCAATCTTTGAAGCCACCATGAAAACCATCGCTGCTCGGAAGAAAAACGCCTAGCCTTGAGAATAAGTCGGAAAAAGCTGTCTGTAAGGGCAGCTTTTTTGCTGCTTCCATTTAAGGGAATTATCTGAAGGAAGAAAAATCCTGATTTCCTTAAGATTCTCTGGGTAAAAAAAGTGTTTTCTCCATGGTTACTGTCTTATTGGACTTGGTATACTGATAAGACGAGTAAAGGAGAAGTGAAAATGAAAAGTTATCGTTCGACGATTGCGGCTTGCTTTGTAGGGTACATCGTTCAAGCCGTCATCAATAATTTTGCCCCCTTATTATTTTTGACCTTTCAAAGCCAATACCAGCTACCGATCAGCCAGATTACTTTGCTGGTTAGTTTTAACTTTTTGACCCAGTTAGCCGTCGATTTTGCAGCAATCTTTTTTGTAGACCGCATCGGCTATCGAGTGTCGATCGTAGCCGCGCATTTTTTTGCAGCGATCGGCTTGATTGGTCTAGCCGTTTTTCCCTTATGGTTTCCGACCCCGTTTAGCGGATTGTTAGCAGCGGTTTTGTTGTATGCCATTGGCGGTGGCTTGCTGGAAGTCTTAGTCAGTCCCATCGTTGAAGCCTGTCCAACGGAACATAAGGAAAAAACGATGAGCATGCTGCACTCGTTTTATTGCTGGGGGTACGTGGGGGTCGTTATGTTCTCAACTGCGTTCTTCATGGTGTTCGGTATTCAACAGTGGCCGATTTTGGCGATCATCTGGGCGCTGATCCCGTTGGTCAATTTGTTTTTCTTTACCAAAGTCCCGTTGGCGCCAATCGTTGCCGGAGGAGAACGAGGGTTGACCACTCGGCAGCTCTTTTCCTTGAAAAGCTTTTGGCTGTTTCTGGTGATGATGGTCTGTGCTGGAGCCAGCGAACAAGCAGTCAGCCAATGGGCATCGACCTTTGCCGAACAGGGCTTAGGTGTTAGTAAGACGCTAGGCGATTTAGCAGGGCCAATGGTTTTTGCCTTGATGATGGGGATCTCCCGCTTGCTTTACGGCAAGTTCGGGGAACGCATCGATTTGAAACGCTTTATGTTTTTGAGTGTTTTGCTTTGCCTACTGGCGTATATGATGATCGGCTTTGCTTCATTGCCATTGATCGGGTTCCTTGGCTGCGGCTTAAGCGGTTTTGCCGTAGGGATCATGTGGCCAGGGGTCTTTAGTCTTTCTGCGCAATACATTCGCAACGGCGGAACGGCGCTATTTGCTTATTTGGCATTAGCAGGAGATTTAGGGTGTTCAATCGGACCCGCTTTCGTCGGCAGTATCGTCGAATGGACGGGACAACAGCTGCAGGTTGGGATTCTAGGGGCGATCGTTTTCCCGATCATCTTGCTGGCAGGAATTTATTTGGTTCAACAAATGCACAAAAAACGACAGCTTCCGTTGCTGGTTTTTCAAGAATCCACAAAAGAATAAAAAAATTTTGGAGCAAATGCCGTCTTTTCATGGTATTTGCTTTTTGTTTTCTGAAATTCCTCTAGTCAAGATAGTTTCTATCCGCTATACTTTGACTTATTCATTTAAAAAGGATGTGATGTTGTGAAAAGTCAATTGAAAAAAGAAATCAGTTTTTTTGGGGCATTATCGACAGTAATGGGAACGGTGATCGGCGCCGGCGTGTTTTTCAAAGCAGCGGCTGTGGTCCAGCAGACCCAATCCACCGGTTTGACCTTGTTGGTCTGGCTGCTTGCCGGCTTTCTAACGATTTGCGGCGGCTTGACCGTGGCGGAGTTAGCGACGGCGATTCCTGAGACTGGCGGACCCATTCGATATATTGAAAGAATTTATGGAAAATTACCCTCCTTTTTATTAGGCTGGGCACAAAGTATCATTTACTTTCCAGCAAACGTGGCGGCTTTAAGTATTATTTTTGCGACCCAGTGTTTGAACTTATTTCATCTACCCAGCAATTATTTGCTTCCTTTATCGATTTTGACCGGAACGAGTGTGACCTTGATCAATCTTTTGGGAACAAAAGCCGCTGCTCAAGTCCAGTCCATCACGTTAGCAGTCAAGCTGATCCCGATTGCGGTGATCATCGTGGCGGGCCTGTTGACACCAGGGCAAGTATCGGTCTCATTGGTGGATTTTTCTTCCAATACTCAAGGATCGCTTGCAGCTGGCATCAGTAGTGCCCTCTTAGCAACCCTTTTTGCTTATGACGGCTGGATGGGAGTCGGTAATGTCGCTGGGGAAATGAAGCGACCCGAAAAAGATTTACCAAAAGCCATCATCTTTGGGTTGAGTTTTGTTACCTTGGTGTATGTGTTGATCAATGTTGCCTTTTTAAAAACATTGCCGATCGATCAAATCGCTGGTAATTTGAACAGTGCCTCAGAAACTGCGATGGCCTTGTTTGGTAGCTTTGGCGGAAAACTGGTCACGATCGGTATCCTGATCTCTGTGTATGGCGCATTGAACGGCTATACAATGACTGGCTTGCGGGTCCCATATGCCATGGCGTTGGAAGATGAGATTCCTTTCAGCAAGACCTTTGCCACTTTAAGTAAAACCACCAATGCACCCTATGCGGCGGCTTTTTTACAATTAGGGATCGCGTGTATCATGATGCTTTTAGGCACCTTTGATCTCTTGACCGATATGCTGGTTTTTGTTATGTGGTTCTTTAGTGTATTATTATTTGTAGGAGTTTTTCGTTTGCGAAAAACAGAACCGCAGATGAAGCGTCCGTATAAAGTTCCCTTCTATCCAATCATTCCCTTGATTGCGATCTTAGGTGGCTGTTTTATCTTGATCATGACCTTGATCACTGACACGTGGTTAGCAGTCGTGGGAATTGGCGTGACATTACTAGGAATTCCTGTTTTTTATGGAAAAGCAAAAGGAAAAGCGAGAGGAGCGAAAGAATGAAGATCGTTGTACTTGATGGCTATGCGTTGAATCCAGGAGATTTGTCTTGGCAAGGGTTTGAAGAATTAGGAGAGGTGACGGTGTATGATCGTACCTCGTATACAGATAAACAAGAAATTATTGAGCGAATCGGCGATGCCGAAGCAATTTTGACAAATAAAACGCCGATCACCGCAGATGTGCTCAAAGCATGTCCGCAATTGACCTACATTGGGGTCTTGGCAACTGGATACAATGTCGTTGATTTGGCAGCAGCGAAGGAACAGGGAATCACCGTGACCAATATTCCTAGCTACAGTACCAATGCAGTGGCACAAGCGACCTTTGCTTTGCTGCTGGAAGTGACGAATCAAGTGGGACACCATAATCGTTCCGTACATCAGGGCGACTGGCAAACCAGCAAAGATTTTTCTTATTGGCAGACACCCTTGATGGAATTGGCAGGCAAAACGATTGGGCTGATTGGATATGGTGCGATTGCTCAAGCAGTTGCCACGATCGCTCATGCGTTTCAGTTGAAGGTGATTTACTTTAATCATCGACCAAAACCAGCACAAGCAAATTGGGCAAAACAAGTTTCGCTGGCGGAATTGTATCAAGAAGCAGATATCATCAGCCTTCATGTTCCGCAGTTTCCTGAGACAGAAAAAATGATCGATCGCACCGCATTGGCACAAATGAAATCTTCTGCGATCCTGATCAATACCGCCCGTGGCGGCTTGATCGATGAAGCGGCAGTTGCTGAAGCGCTGCACACTGGGCAGATCGCAGCCTTGGCGGCAGATGTCGTTTCAAAAGAACCGATCGCAGCTGACAATCCCTTATTACAGGCGCCAAATTGCTATTTGACACCGCATATCGCTTGGGCACCCGTCGAAACGCGGCGTCGCTTGATGGGGATCGCTGTGGCGAACTTAAGCGGCTTTAAAGCAGGCACACCGCAAAATGTCGTGTAAGCAAAACGAGCAAGTAAAAGGACTTTGACAAAGCAGGCGACTAGCAAAGCAGTTAGTCTCGCCGACACAGTAACCATTTCGACCAGTCATCCAGCCTCACAAGGTGATTGGTCGTAGGACTGGTGGTTTGTCTAAGTCTTTTTTTGCTGAAAATGAAAGGAGACGGTCTTGAAAAAGTATTATTATCTAGCGGCCTTTGTTAGCGTGCTGGTCTTGAGCTGGCTGATCCAAACCCAAAGCGGCCGCTTTTATGCACAGCCGATCATAGAAGTACAAACGGTTCAAATCACCGCCGACCAGCAGCAGATCCAAGGGATCGTTCGTAATGGAGAAGAAGCGGGGGTACTACGGACAGTCACTACGCAATACACCCCGAACGGTGCGATTCATCCGTTGTATCAGACCGGACAACAGCTGCTTTTGCAAAAAGAAGGGGATGGCTGGCAGGTACAAGCACAAAAAAGGGATGGGTATCTCTTTTTCTTTCTTGCCTTATTCCTGATGGCAGTAGTCGCAATTGGTGGCAAGAAGGGCTTGCGGGCTTTACTTAGTATCTTTGTGAATACTGGCTTGCTGCTCCTTTTTCTTTGGTTTCACAAAGACAACAGCTCCTTTTCATTGGTCTTTTTGATGATCGTTTTTACGATCGTCTCATTGGTTTTGACGATGGGGATTTCCTATGGCTTTCGTACGATCGACAGCCGCAAAATCATTGCCTCGTTAGCCAGCGTCCTCTTGGCGTTTTTTCTCTGTCGGTTCGCCATGGATCTTTTGCAAGATCATGGGTTGCGCTATGAAGAAATGTCGTTTCTGACCCGTCCGTATCGCAGTGTCTATCTAGGGAGTCTGCTGATTGGCGCGATTGGTGCCAGCATGGACAATATTGTCATGCTGATTGCCAGTCTAGATGAGATCCAGCGCATCAATCCCCAGACTAGCCGCAAGGAGCGATTAGCGATCGGTCGGTCCATCGCGCAAGATACGACTTCTTCGATGATCAATGTCTTGTTGTTTGCTTATTTAAGTGGGAGTATGCCAGCGCTATTGTTTTACCTAGCAAATGGCTGGCTGCTGTCGCAAGCATTGCCGATGCATCTTTCTTTAGAAATAGTGCGTACATTATGCGGCGGCTTTGCGCTAGTTTTATCGGTACCGTTGACGCTCCTTTGCTTTGAACTACAAAGGAGGAAAGCAAAATGAATGTTTTGTTTGTGTTGATCTTGCTTTTTCTCTTGCTGACCTTTGCTGTTTTTCGGATCGAAGGGCTGTTTCAAGTCACTGGTCTGTTTATGAATGTGGCTGTCTTTCTAGCGCTGCTGGTCCTGATTGACCGAGGGACACCAATCTTACCAGCGGCTTGTGTTGCCTTTTTAGCCGTGGCGGCGATCACCTTGTTTTTCGTGAACGGCGTCAATCAGAAAACCAAAATTGCCTTTGTCTGTGTGTTGGTCTTTCTAAGGCTTTTTCTACTACTATTTCCGCTTGTGCTCTCTGCAATGAATCTGCATGGATTTTCGGCAGAGGAACTGGATGAGTTGGCGATGTATTCCTTTGATGTAGCCATCGATTTTAAGACATTGATGACTGCGATCATTTTGATGAGTTTTTCGGGGGCGGTGGCAGATGGGAGTATGGCGATCAGCACTGCGACCTATGAACTTTTTCAAGCAAACCCGCAAGTCTCGATCAAGGCATTAAGTAAAAGTAGTATGACCGTGGTATCAGACGTATTGTCTTCAACGATCAATACCTTATTGTTTGCCTTTATGGGAAGTAATCTGGCGTTGATTGCGTGGTTTCAAGATTTGTCGATCTCCGTTGGTGAAATGATCAATTCGAAGGCGTTCGTCTCAGAATTGGTCGTTTGTTTGATCACGGGTCTGGCAGCGGTGATTATTTTACCCATCACCGCATGGGCAGCAAGTTGGTATTTTTTGAAAAGAAACCGAATGGAATAGGAAGGAGCGCAACCACCATGGAACCACTAATTGAAACTAAGCGATTAGTGCTGCGAGAAATGAGTCATGACGATCGACCAGCGATTGAAAAGATTTTGCAAGATCCAGAAGTTATGATTGCCTATGAAGGACCCTTCAGTGAGCAAGAAGTCACTGGTTGGATCGACAAACAGCTGCAACGCTATCAAAACGATCACATTGGCTTGTGGCTAGTGATTGAGAAAGCATCCGGGCAAGCGATCGGTCAATGCGGGTTGACATGGCAAGACGTCAAGGGAGAAGCCGTTTTAGAAATTGGGTACTTGTTTCAAAAGAACTTCTGGCATCATGGGTTTGCCACAGAAGCCGCCCAGGCTTGTAAAGACTATGCGTTTGCAACGCTGAATGCCGCCAGTGTTTATTCGATCATTCGTGAGACCAATCAAGCCTCCATAAATGTGGCATTGCGCAATGGAATGAAGCTGGTGGATCGCTTTGTCAAACACTATCGGCAAGTGGACATGCCGCATCTTGTGTATGCTGTGGCGAAAGAGATGTGAAAAACGAAAGAGTGCTTTTTTCGATTTAGACAATAAAACGCCCTTAGAAAGTTAGCTTTTTCTAACTTTCTAGGGGCGTTTTTTATGCTTGCTTAAAGCTTTTTCGTTCGATGAGTTCAGCCCCTAAAAGGACTGTTTTGGTGATCGCTCGAGGATGAACGATCTGATCCACCAATAAATCGATCGCGGTTTTGGCGATTTCCTCCACATCAATTTTAAACGTTGTTAGAGGGGGAGCCACAAATTTTGCGATCTCATTGTCGTTGATACTGATTAATTCCAAGCGATCAGGAATGATGATGGATCGTTCGTTTAACGCTTGGAGCACACCAACTGCAATGGTGTCAGAAGCCACAAAGAGCGCCTCTGGCAAATTGTCACCAAGGGATTCCACCATTTTTTTCGCCAAACGATAGCCGGTTTCAACGGAAAAATTGCCACCACTAAATAAGAACGCCTCATCGAGCGCATCTCGACGAGCCAGCGTTTGACGGAAGATGACCTCGCGACTATCCATTTCTGCACGTTGGGTATCAGGATTTAGATAAGCACCACCAATAAAGCCGATCTTTCGGTATCCTTTTGTTAAAAATAGATCGATCGCCAGTTGCGTCATTCGATCAGTATCAGGTTTGACCGTATCGAACAACTCTGGACAGGGGTTGATTTCCAAAAGGACGCCATAGGGGCAAACGGATTTGAACTGCTGCGTTTCTTTCTCAGTGAAAGAGCCAATCCCAATAAATCCGGCGACTTCTTGCAGTGTTTCTAAAACATCATCTTCATGGGTGATCAGTTGAATTTCCAAATTGTTGATTTTCGCATATTTTTCTAAAGAGATACGCAATTGTCGAAAATAGACATCTTGCAGCTCTTCTTGTTCTGTCAGCCAGAAAAGGACGGCGATTTTTTCTAGTGTTGTTTTTATTTTTGAGCGATCATAACCTAGTGATAAAGCGGTATGAATAATTTTTTGACGCGTATCGGCAGCGATCGACAACGATTCGTCGCCTTTCAATAATCGGGAAACAGTCGCTTGTGAAAAGCCTGATTGCTCGGCAATTTTTTTTATTGTAACCAATCTTCTTCACCTCTTTCTTCTAGTATACGCTAACAACTTTACCAAGTAAATGAATTTACTAAATATATTTACTCAATAGTGAAAGTTTAGAGCGTGGTGGTATTTTGAAAAATTATTTTTGAGATAAACCTTGATTTTATCCGTTTATTTACTCCGTTGAAGAAATTAATTTAGTAAAACTATTTACATATTAAGTAAAATAATTTATTATAAACAAGAAGATAGCGTTTGCAAAATAAAGAAAAGGTGGAGAAATGATGATGAAAAAAATGTCTCGAGTTCTTTTTTTAAGTGTAGCAGCTTTAGGATTAGGTGCTTGCGGTCCACAAAGTGAAGGGACAGATAGTACTGCAGCAAATAGTGGCAGCAATAAGGACTATGATCTATTGGTCTGGGAAGACCAAGCAAAATCAGTTGGGATTGAAGAGGCAGTCAAACAATTTGAAGAAGAACACGATGTGACGATCAAAGTGGTCGAAAAAGCCTATGGTGGACAGATCGAAGATTTACGATTGGATGGACCCGCTGGTACAGGTGCGGATGTCATCACGATTCCTGGCGATCAAATCGGTACAGCCGTTACCGAAGGTTTGTTGAAAGAATTAACAGTCGATCAAACGCTACAAGAGCTGTATACAGAATCAGCAATGCAATCGCAAATCGTTGACGGCAAAGTCTACGGCTTACCAAAAGCGGTTGAAACACAAATTTTGTATTATAACAAAGAACTAATTTCCGAAGATGACTTGCCACAGACAACGGATGAGTGGCTGGAGTATTCCAAGTCTGTTTTAGGTGCTGACAGTTATGGCTTACTGGCATTATGGGATCAAATTTATTACGCACAAGGTGTATTGAGCGGTTATGGCGGTTATGTTTTTGGCGAGAATGCCGATGGATCCTATGACCCTGAAGATATTGGATTAGCTAATGAAGGCGCGATCGAAGGGGCAGACTATATCCAACAGTTTTATGATGCAGGTGTTTTTCCATCGGGATTGGTCGGCGAACAAGGAATCAATGTGTTGGACTCTTTATTTACGGAAGGAAAAGCTGCAGCCGTCGTCTCGGGACCATGGAACTTATCTCCTTATAAAGAAGCAGGAATCGACTATGGTGTGAAAGAATTGCCATTATTAGGCAATGGTGAACATATGGGTTCCTTTATCGGTGTCAAAAGCTACAACGTAAGTAGCTATTCCCAAAACCCTGAATTAGCTGAAGCGTTCGTCAAATTTATCAGCAATGAGGAAAATTCAAAAGTTCGTTATGAAAAAACACAGGAAGTACCAGCGGTTGCTTCATTGGCAGATGATCCAGCAGTTCAAGAAAGTGAAAGTGCTGCAGCCATTGCCGCTCAGTCCCAACACGCAGAACTAACGCCTGGGATCACTGAAATGAATTCAGTATGGGAACCAATGGATGCCGCATTGCAAACCATTGCTACTGGAAAGGCTGAACCGAAAACAGCTTTATCACAAGCAGTCGAACAGATCAAATCAGCCATTGCGGCAATTCAAAACTAGAAAGTCGTCTCAAGGACAAACGTTTCGGAGGTCATTCATCACTAGGAATCAAGTAAGGCCGAACGAAACGTTTGTCAGCGGCTTTTTCTTACAGGGGGCGAAAATGTGAAAAACACGCAGTCGTATGCAAAACGAGCAATGCTATTCTCGATCATACCAGGATTCGGTCAATTTTATAATCGGCAAAAAATCAAAGGCGCTTTATTTTTCTTCTTTTTTGCTATGTATCTTGTCGTCTTTAAAGATTTATTTAATATGGGACTTTGGGGCATCGTGACATTAGGCGTGGAAGTGCCGAGAGACAATTCCATCTTTTTATTAGCAGAAGGATTAGTTGCCTTGATCGTCATCGGTTTTGGTCTGTTGTTCTATTATTTAAACATCCGTGATGCCTATAAAAACGGTGAATTAAGAGACAATGAGCTACCAGTCAACTCTATCCGTGAAAGCTACCAGGCACTATTAAGAGAAGGCTATCCTTATTTAATGAGTAGCCCAGCATTTTTCTTACTCGTGTTTTCTGTTATTTTTCCGATTCTCTTTAGTATCGCGTTAGCTTTTACGAACTATGATCTGTATCATTCTGCACCTGCCAATTTAGCAGATTGGGTGGGATTAGAGACCTTTAAGAAGATTTTTACTGTCGATATTTGGCGTAGTACCTTCTTCAATGTTCTGGGCTGGACAGTTATCTGGACCTTGATCGCCTCAACGTTACAAGTTTCTATCGGAATATTTTTAGCGGTGCTGGTGCATCAAAAAGAATTACGACTCAAAAAGTTCTTTCGAACGATTTTGATCCTCCCATGGGCAGTTCCGGGATTTGTTACGATTTTGGTGTTTTCAGGAATGTTCAATGATTCCTTTGGTGCGATCAATCATTCGATTTTGAATTTCTTCCAGATTTCACCGATTCCTTGGCTAACGAGTGCGAATTGGACCCGCTTAGCTTTGCTACTGATTCAAGGCTGGCTAGGCTTTCCGTATATTTTTATCGTGACTACAGGAACGCTGCAATCCATTCCTGATGATTTGTATGAGGCGGCGACCATCGATGGTGCTTCAGCTTTACAAAAATTCCGCCGAATCACATTGCCATTATTGCTTTATGCAATGGCACCGATTTTGATTACGCAATATACGTTTAACTTCAACAATTTCAATATCATTTATCTGTTTAATTCTGGTGGACCAGCAGTTCCTGGTTCGACCGCTGGTGGTACCGATATTTTGGTTTCGTGGATCTATAAGCTAACGATGCAAAATAGTCAATATGCACTGGCAGCAGCGTTGACGATTCTCTTATCGATCGTCGTGATCGCGATTGCTTTATGGCAATTCCGCCGAACAAATTCATTCAAGGAGGTTGGATAAGATATGAAGGCAGCAAGTATGAAGAAACAAAAATTTGTCCGCCTATCCTTGACGTATCTCGTACTGATTTTTACGGTAGTAGTGATCGTCTACCCTTTACTTTGGACGATCGGTGCTAGTTTTAATCCTGGGAACAGTTTAGTAAGTACGAGTTTGATTCCGACGAGTCCGACATTAAGTCACTACACGAAATTGTTTGCTGGTGACAACTCGCTTTATTATAGTCAATGGTATTTGAATTCATTAAAAATCAGTGTATGCACCATGTTCTTGTCACTGATTTTTGTCTCCATGACGGCGTATTCCTTTTCACGATTTCGTTTTACAGGCCGTAAAAATGGGTTGATGCTGTTCTTACTACTACAAATGATCCCGCAGTTCTCTGCCTTGATCGCAATTTTTGTATTGGCGCAAATGCTCGGCTTGATCAATAGCCATTGGTTGCTGATCTTGATTTACGTTGGGGGCCAGATTCCCATGAACACGTACTTATTGAAAGGGTATTTTGACTCGATCCCGTTAGATTTAGACGAGAGTGCCAAGATAGATGGCGCAAGCAATACGCGAATATTCTGGCAAATTTTGATTCCTTTATCACGACCCATGCTGGCAGTCGTTGCCATGAATGGCTTTACTGGACCACTTGGAGACTTTGCCCTGTCTTCTGTGATTTTACGTAATCCTGAGTACTATACATTACCCATCGGGTTATACAAATTAGTCACGGATAAAATGGGAGCCAGCTATACAACTTTTGCGGCAGGGGCTATTTTGATCAGTATTCCGATCGCGCTCGTCTTTATTGCATTACAAAAACATTTTGTCTCCGGTTTGACCGCTGGTGGCACAAAAGGATAGGAAGAGAAGATGACAAGATATAACTTAGAAGAACGCTTTTTACATGGTGGGGATTATAATCCTGACCAGTGGCTAAATTATCCCGAGATCTTAGCCAAAGATTTAGAACTAATGGAAAAAGCTCATGCTAATACATTTTCCCTTGGTATTTTTGCTTGGAGTGCCTTAGAGCCAGCAGAAGGGGTGTTTCAATTTGAATGGTTAGACAAAATCATGGATGAGCTAGCCGAACGAAACAGCAACGTCATTTTAGCGACGCCAAGCGGCGCGCGTCCTGCCTGGTTGTCTAAAGCATACCCTGAAGTTCTACGAACCAATGAAAAACGGGAAAAAATGTTACACGGCGGGCGTCACAATCACTGCTTTTCTTCACCAATCTATCGTGAGAAAGTGGCGATCATCAATCGGAAATTAGCTGAACGCTACCACGATCACCCAGCACTATTGATGTGGCATATTTCCAATGAGTATTCTGGAGATTGTCATTGTCCCATTTGCCAAGAAAACTTTCGTCAGTGGGTCAAGCAGAAGTACCAAACATTAGCAGCCTTGAATGAGGCCTGGTGGGGACCTTTCTGGAGCCATACGATCACCGATTGGTCGCAAATCGAATCTCCTTCACCGATCGGCGAAATGCAAGTTCATGGACTAAATCTAGACTGGCATCGTTTTGTGACCGATCAGACCATTGATTTCTATGAACATGAGATCAAAGACATTCGTCGTTTGTCTCCAGATGTGCCGATCACAACGAATTTCATGGCAGATACCCGAGATTTGATTCCCTTTTATAGCCTTGATTATGGAAAATTTGCCCAGCATGTAGATGTCATTAGTTGGGATTGTTATCCTGCTTGGCATAATGATTGGGGAACGACCGCTGATTTGGCAAGTAAGGTTGGGTTTATCAATGATCAGTACCGTAGCTTGAAAAAGCAACCCTTTTTGATCATGGAATCAACCCCTAGTGGTGTGAATTGGCATCCAGTCAATCGCACGAAACGCCCCGGGATGCATCTGTTGTCTTCTATGCAATTTATTGCTCACGGTTCAGATAGTAATCTTTATTTCCAATGGCGAAAATCTCGAGGCTCATCTGAGAAGTTCCATGGGGCCGTCGTGGACCATGACAACGACGAACAGAATCGTGTTTTTCAAGATGTAGCAGAAGTGGGAAAAGCCTTAGAAGAAATCAAAGAAATCAAAGGATTGCACAAAAAAGCCAAAGTGGCGATCATCTATGATTGGGATAACAATTGGGCGCTCAATGATGCGCAAGGTTTTGGTTTGGAGAGCAAACGCTACCCACAAACGTTGCAAGAGCATTATCGCTATTTTTGGGATCATGACATCGCGGTTGATGTCATCACGAAAGACCATGACTTTGACTCTTACCAATTGATCATCGCTCCGATGCTTTACCTTTTACCAAAAGAAACTATGAAAAAGTTTCAACAGTATACGAAAAATGGCGGGACGCTGGTTTCCACTTATTTGACGGGGATCGTGAATGAAACGGACTTGACCTATTTAGGGGGCTGGCCCCAAGAGTTAGAAGAACTGTTTGGTGTGTCTGTGAAAGAAATCGATACGTTATATCCGAAACAAAAAAATCTGCTTTTAATGAAGGAGCAGCAGTACCAAATTCATGATTATTGTAGTGTTGTTCAAACAAACACTGCCCAAACGTTAGGGGTCTACGGTGCTGATTTTTATCAAGGTCAAGCTGCAGTGACCGCAAATGATTATGGCGAAGGAAGTGCCTACTATCTTGGGGGACGGACGGATCAAGCCTTTTTGGAAGACTTCTATCAAGAAGTAACACAACAGCTTCGCTTACAAAATGAGTGGGTCCGTCAAGGTTCAACGAGCGTGTCGATCCAAAGTAGAGAAAGTCAGCAAGAGCAGCTCGCTCCGACCACCTATTATTTTGTGATGAATTTTTCCGAAGAAAATCAAGAAGTAGAGGTAGCAACTTCAGGAATCGATTTGCTTACTGGAAAAACGACAAACCAAAAGCTTCAGTTGGCGCCTTATGAGGTGCAAATTATCAAAGTGACAGCACCAGAACAATAAAAACTATTGTGTCAATTATATGAAAAAAGAAGTACTTACGTTGATGAAAAAAACGTAAGTACTTCTTTTTTATAGAGAGTGTTTTAATTTTCTTGCGCAAATTCGGCAGCTTTTGTTCCTGCTTGGCGTCCGAAGATGATGATATCGGCAACGGCATTACCGCCAATTCGGTTTTCACCATGCAACCCACCAGTTACTTCACCGGCTGCAAAAAGACCTGGAATGATCTCGTTATCCGTAGCGATCACTTCTGTGTTGGTGTTGATCTTCACGCCGCCCATCGTGTGGTGGATACCAGGAGCGATGGCAATAGCATAGTAAGGTCCTGTTGACAAATCGTTGTCCATTGCTGTGCTGCGTCCAAAGGCTTCGTCTTCACCAGCAGCCACACTGCTGTTCCACGTAGCGATCGTGTCAGCAAGCGCTGCTTCTGGCATGTCCAATTCTTTTGCTAATTCTTCGATCGTGTCAGCGGATTTGACTAACCCTTGTTGCTCGTAAAAATCAATGGCTGTCACGCGTTCTTTGACACCTGCATCAAAAACTAACGTTGCTGATTTTTCAGGTAGGGCAATGATCGCTTCAGAGACTTTGTCTCGTGTTTCCATTTCATTGAAGAACCGTTCGCCTTCTTGATTGACCAAGATCGCGCCTTCTCCACGGACAGCTTCAGTGATTAACAGTGATTTAGACTGATCCACTGTTGGGTGGATTTGGATTTGCTCTAAATCAACCGTTTGTCCACCTAATGCTTCGATCATTTTGATCCCATCACCAGTCGAACCCTCTTGGTTCGTTGTCACGTAGTCTGCCAATTCTGGTTTGTATTCGGTGATCATGTCGAAATTGGCACCGAAACCGCCTGTTGTAACGACAACTGCTTTGGCATC
This sequence comes from Enterococcus sp. B2E4, assembly GCF_030499455.1. NCBI lineage: Bacteria > Bacillati > Bacillota > Bacilli > Lactobacillales > Enterococcaceae > Enterococcus > Enterococcus sp. B2E4. Next base: position 390,878 of record NZ_JAUKPK010000001.1, on the reverse strand, counting down.
AATGGTTTGTTCGGTTCCTTCTACTTCAACGGTCACCCCGTTGACTTGACCATCTTCTTCATTGATTTCTTTGACATCGGCATTCACAAAAATTGGGATTTCCAATTCATGGATGTTGCGCATCAAACCATCAACTAAGTATTCCCCAACAGCAGAACCATCCGATGGACGGTGCGTTCTTTTTTCACTCATCCCGCCAGTCGTTGTTAAGTTGTCTAAAGTGATACCCATGGAATCTAACCAATCGATTGCTTCTGCTGAATGATCCACAAAGTAGCGCAACAATTCTTCATCATTGGTGTTGTGACCACCAGCTAATGTTTCTTCATAAAATAGATCGTTTGAATCTTCGATGCCTTCTGCTTCTTGGAATTTGGTTTCTGAAGCGTTCATTCCTGCTGAAGATTTCAATGTATTCCCACCAGAAATTGGCATTTTTTCTAAAATAACTGGGTTTGCGCCAGCTTCTTTTGCTTGGATCGCAGCGGCCATTCCAGCGCCACCTGCACCGACGATCACGACATCGTAGCTGTCTGCAAGTTCGCTATGGTCTGTGTATTCTTGACCAGATGCAGCAGAAGTTGCATCTGTTTCTTCATTAGCAGATGAACCAGTACTTGAGCTGCTGCTTGTTTGTGAATCAGCGCCACAAGCACTCAAAGTTGCTAACGAGGTTAGGACTAATAGTGTTTGGAAAATTTTCTTCATTGTTTTTATTCCTCCTAAAACTTTTTCCAAATCAAAGGCTAACATAGTTGTCATGTTATTTTTAGCTTTTGTTCGAAAAATCACATAATAATTAGAAAAGTTTAATTTATAAAGCGTTTTAGTCTAGATGAAAGGGTTTCTTGGTCATCATAAAAAAGAGTGAATTCGTGAATTTGTGGAAATAGAAGAATTATTGATTCTTTGATTTGTTTGGTATTAATCATGAAGGGAGAAAGCGAAGAGGCTTTGATTCGCCTCTCTTCTGTTATTGAAAAAACGTACGACACTGAGGTGCCGAGGAATGATCTCTTTTATTAAGAATAAATCAAATGCTTTGCGCTCAAAAGATAGAAAGAAATTGATGGCATCCGTGTTTGTGGGCACCAACTTTTACTCAATAAATAAAGATAGAATCTTAGTTTTCAAGAGTCATTGCCAAGAAATTGCGGTGTTTCTTAAAAAAATCAAGAGAACTGTCTTGCAAAACAAATCCTTTCTTGTATAATAAAAATAAGTTAGGTCTACCTAAAAAATAAATAAACTATCCTTAACTATGGAAATGGAGTGAAAATAATGATTACTTTTTCAGAAATATCCGCAGCCTATGATGGCGATCATCAAGTGATCTCGGATTTGTCGTTTCAAGTAGAAAAACCGTCGATCGTAGGGATCATTGGTCCAAATGGGGCAGGGAAGTCGACGCTGATCAAAGCGGCGTTGAAATTGATCCCTTCCAGTGGGAACATGAGTGTCGACAAAAAAGCGTTAAAAGACTTTCAAAAGGAAATTGCCTATGTCGAACAAAAGACTGCGGTTGATTACACGTTTCCGATCACAGTCAAAGAAGTCGTATCTTTAGGCTTGTATCCTAAGATGCGCATGTTCCAAAGGATGTCGGCAAACGATTGGCAGAAAGTGACAGCCGCTCTGGCAGCGGTAGAAATGGAATCCTTTGCGGAACGTCAGATTGGGGAATTGTCCGGCGGGCAGTTTCAGCGGGTCTTGATTGCTCGAACGTTGGTTCAAGATGCCAACTATATTTTCCTCGATGAGCCCTTTGTAGGGATCGATGCCACCAGTGAAGCGATCATCGTCGGCCTGTTGCGTAACTTGCGAGATGCTGGCAAGACGATTTTTATCGTTCACCATGATCTGGGGAAAATCACCGAATACTTTGATTACTTGGTTCTGCTCAATCAAACCCTGATCGCTGCGGGACCAGTCAGTGAAGTCTTTACCGAGAGCAATTTGAAGCAAACATTTGGCGATGCGATCATCGTGAAAGGAGGCGTTTAACATGTTGACAAGCTTTTTTACGAGTTTAAGTAACTATCATTTCTTGCAAAATGCCTTGATCACGGCAGTCGCGATCGGGATTGTGGCAGGGGTGATCGGTTGTTTTATTATCTTACGAGGGATGTCCTTGATGGGGGATGCAATCTCTCATGCGGTCTTACCAGGGGTAGCCTTGTCTTATATCTTCGGCGTTCATTTTTTTGTCGGGGCGATCTTCTTTGGGATCTTGGCTTCCATGATCATTACCTATATCGCCAATAACAGCCTGATCAAAAGCGATACGGCGATCGGTATCACCTTTAGTTCGTTTCTAGCTTTAGGGGTTATCTTGATTGGAGTAGCAAATAGTTCGACTGATTTGTTTCACATTTTGTTTGGGAATGTGCTAGCGGTGCAAGACAGCGACAAATGGCTGACGATCGCTATCGCTATCCTTGTGCTGGCAGTGATCATCCTCTTCTTCCGTCCACTGTTGATCACGTCTTTTGATCCGATGATGGCAAAGGCCTTTGGGATGAAAGTGCAAGCCTATCACTATTTATTGATGTTCTTGTTGACTTTGGTTTCAGTGACAGCGATGCAAAGCGTCGGAACGATCTTGATCGTGGCTCTGTTAGTCACTCCAGCAGCAACGGCTTATCTTTATACAAAACAATTGAAGCATATGATGGTCATCGCAGGGGTTTTAGGTGGTTTCGCCTCATTTATCGGCTTGTTTATCGGGTACAGCTTTAATATTGCCGCAGGATCAAGTATCGTTTTGACCGCAGGGGCCTTTTTCGTGATCGGTTTCTTGTTCTCACCAAAACAAAAGACCAGTCCAGTCAAACGCTGGTCAGCGACGGCGGTTTTAGCAATGGCAGCTGTAGCTGGTGGCTTCTTTTTGGCACAACAAAACGGACAGATGGCCCAAACAGAAGGGAAACTTTCAGTAGTAGCGACCAATTCGATCATTGCTGATATTACGGAAAACATTGCCGGTGATCGAATCGATCTTCACAGTATCGTACCAGTGGGGCGTGATCCCCATGAATATGAACCTTTAGTGGAAGATGTTCGAAAAGCGACCGATGCCGATCTTATCCTTTACAACGGCTTGAATCTAGAAACTGGCGGCAATGGCTGGTTTACCAAATTGATGAACAATGCCAATAAGGTAGAAAATGAAGATTACTTTGCCGTCAGTGATGGCGTGGATGTGCTTTATCTTTCTGATGATGAAGACCACAGCAAAGCCGATCCTCATGCCTGGTTAAATCTAGAAAACGGTATGATCTATGCCCGCAACATTGCTCAACGTTTGAGCGAAAAGGACCCTGACAATCGCTCTTTCTATGAAGAAAACCTTGAACGCTACTTGGCTTCATTAGAAGAACTGGATCAGCAAGCGAAGGAAAACTTTCAATCGATTCCCGAAGAGAAGAAATTGATCGTCACCAGTGAGGGAGCCTTCAAATACTTCTCCAAAGCCTACGGTGTACCGTCTGCCTATATCTGGGAAATCAATACCGAAGAAGAAGGAACCCCTGCGCAAATCAAGAACTTAGTGGATCAGCTGCAAAACTCAGCCGTCGCTTCCTTATTTGTCGAAAGCAGCGTCAATACTCGTCCGATGCAAAGTGTTTCTCGTGATGCAGGTATTCCGATATTCGGAACCGTCTTTACCGATTCGATTGCAGAACCGGGAGAAGAAGGCGACAGCTACTATAACATGATGAAGTGGAATCTCGATACGATTTATCAGGGCTTGAATCAATAATGCAAAAAACATCCTTAGCTCGTTCTGGCTAAGGATGTTTTTTCGTCGTATTTTTGTGCTGGAGAAAAGCAAAGAGATAAAATCCGCAGCCCATCAAAGCAGCAAGAAAAGCGATGACAGGAAAGTACAACCCCTGACCGTATACATAGGCTGTATAAGCGAAGAAGGCGATCAAAAACCAAAGCGTTCCCGAGATGAGCATTTTTTGGTTCATCCTAATTGTTGAAAAGTGTTTATTTAGTATATTTTAACACGGTAGGCGCAAAAAGAAAATCAGCGAATCGAACGTTTGCTGAAACGAGTCGCTGATTTTTTCCCAATTGCACCGATGAACAGTTAAGAAACGTTCAATTGCTGTTGCGGTTCTAAATGGTAATAAAGGATCTCAGGTGGGACACCGAGTCGGGCGGGAATCTTGGTCATACCAACCCCGCTGGAAACACTTAATAAGGTCTCATTGCCTAAAAGGTAGAGCCCATCGGTATATTTCAACGCGCCCTTTGTTTTCGCATAATAAAAAGGCAAGCGAATCTGCCCGCCATGGCTATGGCCAGAAAGAATCAAGTCGTAGTTTGGCAGATTGGTGATCCGAGAAACATAATCGGGTTCATGGAGCAAAAGCAACTGCCATTCTGCTAAGGTTGCTTCATAGGTAAAACTGACTTTCGGACTTTCTATATCGATACCGACAATATTCATCGACGTTTTGTCATCAGAACCAAAAACCGACTCATTATCAAGTAAGGTAAACCCTGCATGCTGGTATATTTCCTTAACAAAGTAATGCCCGTCATTCAAATGGTCATGGTTCCCCATAACTGCGATCTTACCCAGAGGCGCTTGCAATTTTTTCAGCTTTTCGATCAGTCGCTTGGTTGAACGATGCGGCCATTTTTTATAATTATCGATCAGATCCCCCGTGATGATGATCAGATCCGGCTTGTTTTGGATCGTTGATCGAATGATGCGATTCATTCGCCGTGGTTTGTACCAACGAGAAAAATGAAGGTCGCTGATATGGGCGATCACGAGATTGCTTTCTGCTTGATAAAGATCGTAAGCCTTTGAAATATCTAAGACGGTGCGCTTGTCTTTTTTTATGAGGTAGTGCCGTTGTTTGAGAAGATGCGGTTCAATAATAAAGGAGTAAACTAGCAAGCCCGTAAGGAGGAATGCAATAAGAATGAGGGTGTACATGGCGTGGCTCCTTTTTTGATTTGCTAGTTTCTAGCATAGTAGATTCTTACAAAAAAAGCAATCATGCGAAAGCAAAAATAACAAAAAATATCCATCGTATTTCGTTTGTTTCTTCCATGAAAAAAAGATACAAAAGGGGCGGCAATAGCCGATCTTTTGTATCCTAGATCGCAATTATTTGATTTTCACCAAACGTTTAAAGCGTGCTTTGTGTTTGACGGGATCAAAGCCATGACACAATCATAAGGGACGGAGATGATCGCCCATGCGAGACTTTTACTTGAAGCAAAGGGATAGTTTTGCTTTAAGACAAAATGGCCACTGATCAAGGCAAAACCGATACTGCCGACCCACAGCCATTGCGGGTTCCAATTCGTAAAGTGTTGGAGGGCTGTGATGACAAACGGATAGCCGTAAAAGTACAATGCAGTCAAAACGAAAGTGACATTTTTGGTTAATTGACGCAGGGTCAGTAAGAAAAATAAGCCAGAAAGAACGATACCCAATGGCGGGAACAGACTAACTAAGAAGGAATACACGATGCCCCATACGATCATGCCAGGTCCTTTGACGAGAGCGGCTAAGACAAAGACAAAAAGTAGGAATAAGAGCTGTTGCGAAAAACTTGCTGCTGTCAAAAGTCCGAAGAAACCAACCAATAACCAGTGAGAAAAAGTCGTTGTTTGATTCTTTTGTGGTGTCTGTTGCTGCAATTTTAGCCAGGTAGCAAAATTCGGGAAATCATGCTGGAAATTTCGCTGAAAATCGCTGTTGAATGCTTGATGGGCATTTTGCTGCCGATAGTAATGATATTGATGTTTTAACGTGCCTTTCGTGGCTGCTTTTTGGCCAGAAAAAAAGCGGCCGGGATCAATTTTTGATCGTTCCATATTTCCACCTCCATACGATTTCGTTACCCTCAGTATAGAGAAAATCAGCTTCGGCGTCCTCCAACTTTGGGCGGATTTTTTTTGTTTGCTGAAAGTTTTCTTAAACTGCTGAAAAAAGCGAAGAGGATTCGTTTCTTAAACCGTCAAAATATGCTAGAGTATAGAAGGACTAAGGAGGAGATTTCATGATTTTTGATTCTCATACACATTTGAATGCAGAACAGTTTAACGAAGACATTCCCGAAACGGTCGCCCGTGCGCAAGAACTAGGAGTAACGGAGATGGCGGTCGTCGGTTTCGATCAGCCAACGATTGAAAAATCGTTAGCATTAAGCAAAGAATATCCTGGCATTTACAGTATTATCGGTTGGCATCCAACCGAAGCTGGTTCTTATACCCCACAAGTGGAAACCTATTTGCAAGAGCGCTTGGAACAACCAAAAGTCGTTGCCCTAGGTGAAATCGGTTTAGACTATCACTGGATGGAAGATCCGAAGGAAGTTCAAGAAAAGGTCTTTCGTCGGCAAATGGCGATCGCCCGTGAACATCAGCTGCCTATCAGTATTCATACCCGTGAAGCCTTAGAAGATACCTATGCGATTTTAAAGGATGAAAAAGTCCAAACGATCGGCGGCATCATGCACAGCTTTAGTGGGGACGGCGAATGGGCGAAAAAGTTCTTGGACCTAGGAATGTATATTTCCTTTAGTGGTGTCGTGACCTTCAAAAAGGCGACGGAGGTACAAGAAGCTGCGCAAGTCGTGCCACAAGATCGGCTACTCGTTGAGACTGACGCGCCGTATTTAGCCCCTGTTCCTTATCGTGGCAAGCGCAATGAACCGGGCTATACTCATTATGTAGTGGATAAAATCGCGGAGCTGCGGCAAGAAGCGGTTGCTGATGTTGCGGCCTACACGACAAAAAATGCCCATCGCTTGTTTAGGATCAATGACTAATAAGCCGAAAATCGAAGAAATCATTGTCGTCGAAGGCAAAGACGACACCCGCCGATTGCAAGAAGTGTTCGATGTAGATACCATCGAGACGATCGGTTCGGCGATCGATGACACGATCCTTGATCAAATCGAGCACGCCCAAGAGACACGAGGGGTCATCGTGTTTACCGATCCCGATTTTTCGGGAGAAAAGATCCGCAAAATCATTATGGAAGTCGTTCCTGATGCCAAGCATGCCTTTTTACCGCGCAGCCAGGCAGCACCGAAAAGCAAGGGCAGTTTAGGCGTGGAACACGCCAGCCATGAAGCGTTGAAAGAAGCCTTGCGAAAAGTCGTAACCCCGATTGCTTCAAATGAAGTCAGTGAGGGGACCATTGATCGGCAACAGTTGTTAGCGTATGGCTTGATCGCAGGGGCTGGAGCGAAAGAGAAACGAGAGCGGTTGGGGGATCTTTTACGCATCGGCTATACGAACGGCAAACAATTAGAGAAGCGGCTGACAATGTTTCGTATCACCGATGCAGAGTTGGCAGAAGCAATGAAAATAGTGGAGGAAGAATTGTGAAGGAAGAACGGGAAATAGCAACCCCCTCAAGAACCAAAGAGATTTTAGCGAAACATGGCTTTACCTTTAAAAAAAGTTTAGGGCAAAACTTCTTAACAGAACCGAATATTTTACGGAAAATCGTAGAAACTGCAGGCATCGACGAGACGACAAACGTCATTGAGGTTGGTCCTGGAATCGGTGCTCTGACCGAACAGTTGGCAAAACATGCCAAGCAAGTGTTGGCGTTTGAAATTGATGATCGGTTGATCCCAGTGTTAGCCGACACAATGCAGCCATATCAAAATGTGAAAATCATTCATCAAGATGTCTTGCAAGCAGATCTGGCAACGACCATTCAGTCAGCATTCAGCGATACGGCTGCTTCATTAAAAGTTGTCGCAAATTTGCCCTACTACATCACTACGCCAATTATGATGCACTTTTTAGAGTCTCAGGTAAAAGTAGATGAAATGGTCGTGATGATGCAAAAAGAAGTGGCAGATCGAATCTCAGCAGTTCCCGGGACTAAAGCCTATGGCTCGTTGTCGATCGCTGTGCAATACTACATGGAAGCAAAACTGGCATTCATCGTCCCGAAAACCGTTTTTGTGCCCCAACCGAATGTTGATTCGGCTATTTTGAAATTGACGCGTCGATCACAACCAGCAGTCGCAGTCACCGATGAAAAAGAGTTTTTCAAATTAACGAAAGCAGCCTTTCAGCTGCGTCGTAAAACCCTTTGGAACAATTTGCAAAATAGCTATGGAAAAGATGAAACAACCAAACAGTGGTTGGCAGACAGCTTAGAAGCAAGTGGGATCGATCCGAAACGACGTGGAGAAACGTTGTCGTTAGCGGAATTTGCCAAATTAAGCAATGAAATGCAAGCGCGTAAAGGATAACTTCAATAAAAACGGATGTTGAATAAACATTCGTTTTTATTGTGTCTTGACACCTCGTGGAAATACCAGTAGAATAAGCAAGACAGAACTGTCATGACACATTGAAGGAGAGAGTATAAATGAAAAATCATTCCATCCGCCATTTAACGATCGCTGCATTGTTGATCGGCATGGGGATCGTCATTCCCATGGTAATGCCCAAAATCGTCATCGGACCAGCATCTTTTACCTTAGCTAGCCATGTGCCCGTCTTTGTGGCGATGTTCTTTTCACCTGCGATGGCGATCGCGGTAGCTTTAGGAACGACCTTTGGCTTTTTCTTAACACTGCCACCAATCATTGCTTTACGGGCATTGTCCCATGTTGTTTTTGCCGTCATAGGTGCCTTTTATTTACAGAAGCACCCAGATATTTTACTGAAAAATGGCAAACCCTCTTTATTGAATATCAAATTTCAGAGCTTTAACTTGATTATCGGACTGATCCATTCTGCCGTAGAAATGGCAGTCGTTGCCGCCTTTTACTTCACAGGAAATGTACCAGGGACCGCATTCGATGGTAATTTCTACTATTTCTTGTTCGTTTTGATGGGGATCGGCGGTTTGATCCATAGCTTGATCGATTTCAATTTGGCTTATTTTGTTGCAGGTGCCTTAAGCAAACAATTTGATATTCGTTCGTTTTCGAAAGCAAAAGGACGCTTTACTCAGAAACAGAAGAAAGCGGCATAAGCGCCAGTTTGAATAGACCCGCTGCCTAAACGGGTCTATTTTTTTGTGTTTAGATTAAGAAAATACTCCTTCCTAAAAAGTTTATTATAGTGAAATAATAAACAGAAATAAGTTATAATATACAACAGGAGGAAGTAGATGAAGAAGAAAAAGTTAAAACGGTTACTTTTAGGTATGTTCGTCTTGATGCTCTTCTTTCTGCTGATTTTTTATGACAGTAAGAACGGGCAGTCCCCCTTTGAAAAGATAGAGGATGAATTGACACTAGCACTTTCGGATGAAGAACAAACACCAGAGCCTGAATACAGTGAGGTTATTCGATTGGATGTTCCGTTAGAAAATCAATTCGATGAAGTGGCGTTAGGGAACGGCTGTGAGGTAACGGCTTTATCGATGCTCTTGAATTTTTACGGATTTGATACCAATAAAAATCAATTGGCGGAAGAATTAGCGTATGTCCCGCTTTATGAGGATTATTATCACCATGGAGATCCACGAGAAGGCTTTGTTGGAAACATCTATGGCGGCGATAGCGCGATGGGGGTTGACGTAGAACCGATCACCGATGTCGCCGAAAGGATTGTAAAAGAGCAATACGAAGTCATTAGTGGACGAGACAAAAGCTTTGATGAGATCGTCAAAGTACTACAATCTGGGAAACCAGTTTGGATGATTGCGACGTTAGAATTACAAGTACCGACCGATGCGGATTTCTTTCAATGGAATACCCAAAATGGCGAAATTCTTGTGACGGCATTGATCCATTCGGTGGTGATCACAGGTATCGATGGTGATACGATGTATGTCAACGACCCTTATGGGCATAAGGATCGTGAAGTCAGCAAAGAAGACTTAGCAACGATCTATGAAAAAATGGGTCAGCAATACTTATATTTAGAAGAAATCTAAGAAAAATCCCTAACTTGCCGTTGACAGTAAATGAAAAAACAATTATAATTTTTTAAAATTAAACAAAGAAATCGAAAACGTTGAAGAGAAGAGTAGCAGATCAACAAAGGTACAGAGACTCCGGTTGGTGAAAAAGGAGACATGCGGTGATCAGTGAAGATGAGCTCTGAGTTTTTTTGTTGGTTCACGCCAGCAAAACGGCATGCGCCCGTTACAGCGCCAAGTATCATAGTGTACTGTTGAGGTGTTATTTGTGAGAATAGCACGAATTAGGGTGGTAACGCGCATCAAGTCGTCCCTTTTATCCGTAAGGATAAAAGGGCGGCTTTTTTTGTTTTTCACAGCTGAAACTATTCGCCTTCTCTTCAACAAGAAATTTAACTGTAAGGAGTTGAAGCAATGCCGATCATTATTCCCAAAGAACTACCCGCTGCAGCGGTCCTGCAAAAAGAAAATGTCTTTGCCTTACTGCAGCATAAAGCGGCGAAACAAGAGATTCGTCCCTTGAAGATCGCAATCGTCAATTTAATGCCGAAAAAGATCGCCACAGAAAATCAATTGCTGCGCCTGCTTTCCCAAAGTCCGCTGCAAATTGAAGTAACTTTATTGAAAATGAAGTACCACGAAAGTAAAAACACGTCTGTCGATCACATGGAAAAGTTCTATCAAGAATTCTCAGTGATCCAGTCCCAACGATTCGACGGCTTGATCATCACTGGTGCCCCTGTTGAAAAAATGGCCTTTGAAGCCATTGATTATTGGCAAGAACTGCAAGAGATCATGGATTGGAGCCAGACGAATTGCACTTCAGTCCTGCATATTTGTTGGGGGGCACAAGCTGGTCTTTATTACCATTATGGTATCGACAAAGTGTTGTACCCAAGCAAATTGTTCGGTGTCTTCGAACAAGCAGTCACGCATTTTCATCCGCTCGTTCGCGGTTTTGACGACGTCTTTTATACGCCCCATTCGCGCTATACTGGCATCGATGAAGGCCAGCTCGCCCAGACGCCTTTAGAAATCTTGGCAGCGGGTGTTGAAACAGGGCCTTCCATCTTCGTATCAGAAGATCATAAAAATGCCTTCTTGCTAGGGCATTTTGAATACCACACAACGACCTTGAATGAAGAGTACTTGCGAGACATGGAACGGGGCTTAGCTACCGCATTGCCTAAAAATTACTTTGCCTATGACCGTTTAGGCGGAAAGATTACCAACCGTTGGCGGGGACATGCCTCTTTGTTTTTCAGCAATTGGATCAATGAAACCTATTTGCGAACGCCTTATGACCTGTCCGTCACGCCGACGAAAGAAGGTTACCGAATTGGCAGTGAGCCAGAAGGTCGGGTGAGTATCAATGACGATTGAGCATTTTCTCTCCCACTATGCTAGACAGCGAAAAGGCACTGATTCTTTAAAATGGGATCTTGTGGATCAACGGTTCCAAGGAGAAAAGCTTTTGCCTTTATGGGTAGCTGATATGGATTTTGCTGCGCCAAAGGCAGTGGAAGAAGCCTTGCAGCAACTGGTTGTTCAAGGAACCTTTGGCTATGCGATTCCCCCCTCAGGCTATTTTTTAGCCTATCAAGCTTGGCAAGATCGCCACTGGGGGACGAAATTCGAAGAAAAATGGCTCTCGTTTTCCACAGGGGTCGTCCAATCTTTGGTTGATTTGCTTCATTGTTTCACAGAACCAGACGATGGCATCTTGATCCAGCCGCCCGTCTATTATCCCTTTTTTGACAGCATCAAAGAGACGAAAAGGCGCTTGATAGAAGCACCCTTACAAAAGGTGGGGAATTCTTATCAAATCGATTTTGCTGCTTTTGAAGGCAAAATCATTGAAGGAAAAGTGAAACTATTTATTCTCTGCTCCCCCCACAATCCAGTAGGGCGGGTCTGGCAAGAGAAAGAACTGCATCAGTTATTGGCCATTTGCCAAAAACATGAGGTTGTCGTGATCGCCGACGAGATCCATTGTGAGCTGATACTCGGTGAGCAGCAATTTGTTTCAGCCGTGACAGTGGCACAGGGGGTCGGCTTTGAGAAGCTGATCGTTCTGGATTCGCCCTCAAAAACCTTCAACTTAGCAGGATTATTGCTCTCTCATGTTTGGATTCCTGATTTAGAGATGCGCAGAGCCTATGAGGAGTGGTGCCGACAATACAAGCAGACGGAAGTCAATCGTTTGGGATTGGTGGCTGCGAAAGCCGCGTATGAATCGGGGGATCAATGGCTAGCGGACCTGCTTTTGGTGATTGCTGCCAATGAACAAATGGTCCGCCAGCAACTGCAAGAAGCATTTCCCAAAATTGAGCTCCTGCCATTAGAAGGAACCTATCTTCTCTGGGGCGATCTGCGGCAAGTCATTGCCAAAGAACGAACCAAGCACGTGATCCAAGATACTGCCGGTCTGGCAGTCGACTATGGGGAATGGTTTTCACAAGACGGTCAGGGCTTGATTCGTCTGAATCTTGCGACAACACCGACGATCATTCAAGAAGCCCTTGATCGCATGATCGAGGCAATCAAAAAGGAGGAACGACATGACGATTGATACAGCAACTTTTCTAGCACAATTAGGCAATCATTCGGATCAGCAAACTGGGGCGATCAGCCCACCGATCTATCTTTCCACGACCTTTGCTCATCCTGCGTTAGGGCAAAGTACAGGCTATGATTATACCCGTACCAAAAACCCGACCCGTGATATCTTAGAAGCAGGTCTTGCTGAATTAGAAAAAGGAGCTCGGGCAGTAGTGACCAGCTCTGGCATGAGTGCGATCGCTTTGATTTTTGACTTATTTACCAGCGGGAGTCGCTTTTTGGTTTCTCGTGATTTGTATGGCGGTAGCTTTCGCTATTTTGCGGAATTGGAAAAAAGCCAACGGGCATTCTTCGATACCTTCAACACTGTAACAGAATTAAGTGAAAAACTAACTGACGAGGTAACGGCTGTCTTTTTAGAGACCCCAACGAATCCTTTGATGACCGTGACGGATATTGCTGAAACCGCCAAACTTGCTCACGACCATGGGGCGCTACTGATCGTAGATAATACCTTTTTGACGCCGTTACGGCAGTTGCCCTTAGAAGAAGGCGCGGATCTAGTGATCCATTCAGGCACCAAGTTCTTATCAGGTCACAATGATATTTTGGCTGGCGTCGTCATCGCCAAAGATGCGCAAGTAGGGGAGCGCTTGAATTATTTAGCCAATACTTCAGGCCCGACCTTGAGCAGCTTTGATACGTGGTTATTCATCCGAAGTTTAAAGACGCTGCCGTTGCGCTTTGAACGGCAAGAAGCCAACGCCAAGGAAGTTGGCCGCTTTTTACGAGCCCATCCGGCGATCAAAGAGGTGCTGTACCCAAATGCAGGGGCGATGATCAGTATTCGGGTGCTTGATGAAACCAAAATCAGCGGCTTCTTAGCGGCATTAAAGGTCTTTACCTTTGCGGAAAGCCTGGGTGGTGTGGAAAGTCTCATCACGTATCCAACGACACAGACCCACGCAGATATTCCTCAAGAGGTACGAGAATCTTATGGATTGACGCCGGATCTTTTACGGATCTCCATTGGGATCGAAAGCAGTAAAGATTTGATCGATGACTTAGAAAATGCACTGAAGATATTCAAATAACCCAACCACAGATCAGCTAGTGAAAAACTTACTTTTGTAGAGTAATTTTATTGACAGTTTTAGTTGTATAGGATAAAGTTACACTACATATGAATAGTGAGTCCGATGTTTTCGGTTGACGGCAACAGGGATTAACCATTGCTCCTTTGAAAAAGTAGGTTGTTTTGAGAAACAGAGGGGAAATTGGTCTAGTTGGGCCATTCGACAAGGAAATAGGACGATTGATCTGAGGAGGGAACAAAAGGGGAAAAAAGGGATGAAAAGAAATGTAGTAAATGTGTTGACGACAGGAGTGATTGGGCTGCTTGCCTTGTTTAGCTTGGCTGCCTGTGGCACCAACCAAGCGGATGAAGAAACGACCGTCGTCAAATTAGGTGTCGTTGGCGAACAAAATGAAGCCTGGGAACATGTGCAGGAAGAATTGAAGGAAAACGAAAATATCGACTTGCAACTGGTGAAGTTCACCGATTATCGCCAACCAATCGTCGCACTAGAGGATGGGTCAATCGATCTTCACGCAGCATTGACGGAAATTTTTATGGATAATGTCAACGAAGAAAGTGGTTATTCCAACACGACGATTGCGTATACGACATTAAACCCACTTGGTATTTATTCCGATAAAATCACTGATGTCAGCGAATTGGCAGATGGTGCTACGGTGGCTTTACCCAATGATGTGTCAAATGAAAGCCGCGCACTATTACTCTTACAAACGGCCGGTTTGATCAGTTTGGATGAATCAAAAGGGTTACTGCCAACAACCATTGATGTCACTGAGAATCCCAAAGCCTTGAAATTTGAGCTGCTTGATTCCAATCAAACGGCTCGGGCAATGACCGATGTCGACATCTCTTTGATCAACAACGGCATGGCAGTCGATGCTGGCTTGGTTCCTACAGAAGATGCGATTTTCTTAGAACCTGTGGCTGACTCCTCCACGCCCTATTATAATGTCATTGCTGCGCGAGCAGACGAAGCAGAAAATGATGTGTACCAAACGGTCGTAGCGTATTACCAGACCGATGAAGTAAAAGCAATTATTGACGAAGTTACCAAGAAATCAAGTATCCCTGTTTGGGAATAAAAAGCAAAAAATCTACTATAATTATATAGGAACAGGAAGTAGGATGGAAAAATGATCAATTGGAAAAAAGGTTTAGCAAGTGTTGCCGTCGTCGGACTAGGATTCGTTCTAGCAGCCTGCGGTGGATCAAATACAGAGGAAACGGCAACCAGCAGTGCAGCTGGTACTGGCGATGATGCAACATTCACTTATGCCATCAGCGGGGACCCATCGTCCACCAACCCGATCAACACCAGTGATCGCTGGGGCTTGACAGTGACAAACATGATCTATTCTCCACTCGTTACAGTGGAAGCAGATGGAACAACACAAAATGCGTTAGCGGAATCAGTGGAACCGGCGGAAGACGGCCTTTCATTGACCGTGCATTTGAAACAAGATGTCAAATGGTCAGATGGCGAAGATTTTACTGCCGATGACGTTGTTTTCACGTATGAACAAAAAGTCAAAAAAGAAAACGGCAATGCCGATTCGCTTTGGGTCGACGACCAGCCGATCGCGATCGAAAAAGTGGATGAATACACCGTGAAATTTGTGTTGCCAACACCGAGTGCAGCAGCAATCAGCAATATCGCAACCGAAACATACATCATTCCAGAGCACATCTTTAAAGATGTTAGCGACTTTTCGGTCAGTGAACTGCCTGAAAAACCAGTTGGTACGGGTCCATATCAATTGAAAGAATACAAACGTGGTGAGTACTTTACTTTTGAAGCCAATGAAAACTATTATGGCGGCAAGCCTTCGATTCAAAACGTGACCTTGCGGATCATTGAAAGTACTGATACGGCCAAAGTTGCTTTGCAAAAAGGGGAAGTTGACGCAGCCGTTGTTTTGCCTTCAGATATTGAAGACTTAGATGATACGCAAATTTCTGTTTATCCCTATACAGAAAACCGCATCGGATACTTAGGCTTAAATACTCATTCAGATGCATTACAAGATGTGAAGGTTCGTCAAGCAGTCTTGTATGCTTTGAACAAAGATGAATTAAATCAAGCAGCGTATTTAGATGAAGACTATTATGCAACACCGTATTCATTCTTACCACCGAACAATCCATACGTTACCGAAGATGTCGAGAAATATGAAACAAATGCTGAAAAAGCAAAAGAGCTTTTACAAGAAGCAGGTGTCACTGATTTGTCATTGAACTTGGCGTTTAACTCAACTGACCCAGCTCAAACGATCCAAGCTACGTTGATCCAACAACAATTGCAACAAGCAGGCATTACAGTTACCCTTGAAGGGGGCGATGGTACTGCGATCTTCACTGAGTTGAAAAAACCTGATTCAACGAAATACAACCTGTTCCTTGGCGGGTATATCATGGGGAATGACCCTGACTTATACGGCAGTTTATTCGAAACTGGCGGCAGTGCCAACTACTTCCAAAGCAATAGCGAAACCATTGACAATTTGTTTGCGCAAGCAGCAGTTGAATTGGACACAGACAAGCGTGAAGCATTGTACGATGATCTGCAAAAAGCCATTGCTGACGAAGCGATCATTTACCCAATCGTTGACAACAAGAAAATCTTAGCGGTCAATAACCGAATTGGTAATGTAGAAGATGCAGGATTGATCCCAATCTATACATTCGAAGATATGTCTAAATTGACAATCAAGTAAATCCATTGGCTGTGATAAAGAGGAATCTTTTTTATCACAGCTTTTTTCTATGAAAAAGAAAGAAGGTCAATTATGTTTCGATATATTGCAAAACGAGTATTGCAAGCAATCCCTTTGCTATTTGTGATCTCTTTTATCGTATTTTCACTAATACATATCGCCCCGTATGATGTGATCGATTCCATCACGACACCGAATATGTCACAAGAGCAAATCGATCTGTTGCGGCAGCGCTATGGCTTGGATCAACCCTTTTTGGTTCAATATTTTCTTTGGATCAGAAATGTTCTTACTGGTAATCTTGGCTTTTCGTTGGTTTCTCAAAGCAGCATTTCACAAGAACTTGCGACTCGGATCCCGAATACGATGCGGCTAGTGATCCCTGCATATTTGACGGCTTTATTGCTGGCGATCATTTTGGGTCTGTTAGCCGCTGCCAACAAAGGAAAGATTTGGGATCGGATCATTGACGCTGTGGCATCTCTAGGGATCGCCGTGCCGACCTTCTGGTTTGCGATGATCTTGATTTATGTATTTGGTTACTTATTGAATATGTTCCCAATCATTGGCATGTATACAGTCGGCAAAGAAGGGGATTTTGGCGATTTTCTGCAGCACTTTATTTTGCCTTATATCACATTGACTGTCGCCTTCTTCCCAGATTTGACAAGGTATATTCGGGCATCAGCGACTCAGCAAGTATCAGAAGACTACGTGATGGTGCAACGGGCATTTCATGCCAGCAAATGGCAGATTTTCAGCCGTCACATCAGTCGCAATATTTTGATTCCCGTTGTCACCCAAATCGGCTTGGCGTTACCGATGTTAGTTACCGGTGCGATCATCACAGAAACGATCTACGGCTGGCCGGGCGTCGGACCTTACTTGATGAGTGCAACGAAAAGCCTCGATTATCCTGTGATCATGGCGATCATGCTGCTGTCAGCAACACTGGTCATCTTAGGGAATTTGTTAGCGGATGTATTATATTCCGTGGTTGATCCACGTATCCGTAAAGGAGGGAGCAAGTAATGAAACGTTTCAAAAAAATCAGTGAAGTCATGCTTGCTTCGCCCATCTATACTTTTTCTGTCGTTTTCTTGACGTTATTGATCGTGTTATCGCTCGTTGCGCCTTTGATCCCGATCGATCCCAATGCAACGGATGTCAGTAACATGTCACAGCCACCGAGCTGGGCTCATTTGTTTGGGACCGATGAAGTGGGCCGGGATTACTTTATTCGGGTCGTCTACGGCGGTCGGGTGTCCTTGTTTGTAGGTGTGTTGGCAATGATCACTGCGACGTTTATCGGGACCCTTGTCGGTCTTGTTTCTGGCTACTTTGGCGGATGGATCGATAACTTGCTGATGCGGCTCGTCGATGTGTTGTCATCAATTCCTTGGCTGGTGTTAGTGATCGTTTTGAGCGTCTTTTTACGTCCTGGACTAACCACGATCATTATTGTGATCGGCGGGTTTTCATGGATGAACATCGCTCGTTTGATTCGTGGTGAAACGTTAGCAGCGAAAGAACGGGAGTATGTTGCTTACGGGAAATTTATCGGTCGTTCTTCATTCAGTATTATCGTGAAGCATGTTTTCCCAGCAGTACTGCCAACCTTGATCGTTGCGGCATCCGCAAGTATTTCTGGAGCGATCATGACCGAATCAGCGTTGAGCTTCCTCGGATTAGGCATTCAGCAGCCGATGGCTTCGTGGGGCAGTCTGTTGCAAAATGCGCAAAACAGCTTGCAGCGGGCACCATACATGGCGATCCTTCCAGGGCTCTTTGTTATTTTCACCATCTATTCCTTCAACAACATCGGCGACATGATCAAACATGTCTTGCAAAGGGAGGTGTGACCGATGAAGACAGAATTGTTAGCGATCGAAGCGTTAAATGTGACGTTTCACAGCAAAACCGGTCCGAAACCGTTAGTCAAAAAGCTGGATCTAGTGATTCCAAAAGGCAAAGTGGTTGGGATCGTCGGCGAATCTGGTAGTGGCAAAAGTATGACCATGAAAAGTGTCATGGATCTTTTGCCTGATAAGGTGAACGATCACTATGCCAGTTATACATTTGAAGGAGCAGCAGTGACCGATCGTCGAACATTACCGATCGCCATGATTTTTCAAGACCCGATGACTTCGTTGAATCCTTTGCGTACGATTGGCTATCATTTGATCGAAGTGATTCGCCGCTCACAAAACGTATCGAAAAAAGCAGCTCAAGAAATCGCCGTCAAAGAGTTAGAAAAAGTCGGCATACCTTTTCCAGCACAACGTATGAAACAATATCCCCACGAGCTATCAGGAGGGATGCGTCAGCGGGTGATGATCGCCATGGCTTTATTGGCGCAACCGAAATTACTGATCGCAGATGAACCGACGACGGCTTTAGATGTGACGATCCAAGCACAGATTTTGGCATTGATCAAAAACCTGCAAAGAGAGAACCAGCTTTCCGTCGTCCTTGTGACCCATGACTTTGGGGTCGTTGCAGGAATGTGCGACTTTATTAAAGTGATGTATCAAGGTCGAGTCGTGGAAGAAGGCACCACAGAAGAAATCTTTTATCAACCTGCGCATCCTTATACGAAACAATTATTGCAGGCGGCCCATTTAGGCGACAAGCATGCCGAATTAAAAGTCTTTGACTATCATGAGACATTGGCAGATGAGTTGCAAGAAACGCAGTTATCTAAGACCCATCGCGTTTGGCGCAATCAGGAGGTGACAGAATAATGGAAGAACTGATTCGCGTAGAACATGCGACGAAAACCTTTCGCAGCAAAAACTGGCGCGGCACTGTCAGTGAAGTCCGAGCGGTCGAAGATGTCAGCCTAACGATCCATCGGGGCGAGACATTGGGGCTAGTAGGGGAATCTGGGAGTGGGAAAACCACTTTAGGACGCAGTATTTTAAATTTAGAGACCTTAACAAGCGGGGAGATTTTCTTCGAAGGCAAAGAGCTAACAGCATTGACGGCAGAAGATCGCAAAGCAGCGTATCAGCAAATGCAGATCATTTTCCAAGATCCGTATTCATCATTGAATCCCCGCATGACGGCACTTGAACTGGTGATGGAGCCGTTGTATCATGAAACGAAAGATGCTGCCCGAGCGAAAGCCAAAGAAATCTTAGCGATCGTCGGGATCACGGGTGATGATGTCCATAAACTGCCCCGCAGTTTCAGCGGCGGACAACGACAACGGATCGGCATCGCTCGTGCGGTGGTCAATCGCCCGGCGTTCGTCTTGTGTGATGAACCGACTTCGGCATTAGATGTCTCCATTCAGGCTCAGATCATCCAATTGCTGCTGCGTCTGCAAAAAGAGTTTTCGTTGTCTTATTTGTTCATTTCCCATGACTTGTCCGTGATTCGTCATATCAGTGACCGAACAGCCGTCATGTATCAAGGGAAATTAGTTGAATTGGCACCTACCGACCGTTTGTTTGACAATCCGCTGCATCCTTACACGAAGAAATTATTAGCAGCAGCGCCGATCGCTGATCCTGTGTTAGCAAGAGGTGCGATGGAACAAACGGAAATTCAAAGCACGATTACTTTGACACCATTGTATGAATGGGTCGAAGTTGAACCAGACCATTTTGTGAGGAGAGAAAAACGATGACAGTAGAAACATTGACGATCCATCAAGGAAGCGACAAACTTGAAATGACGACCCCAACTGGCAATTGGGTGTTAGCACGGGAAAAAGGCTATTCGCCAGTCCAAATGCTGGTGAGTGCGGTCGCTGCTTGCGGCGGCTATGTATACGCATCTGTCCTAGAGAATTCAAAAATCACAGCAGAAATCGAAAAGATCGAAGTCAGCTATGACCGAGACGACAACAAAAAAGCCCAACCAGTCAGTGCCATCCACATTCAGTTTTATGCGAAAATCGCTGAAGCCGACCATGACAAAGCGACCCGTTGCCTAAAACTCGTTTCACCAAATTGCCCCGTGATCCAATCATTAGATCCAGCGATCGAAGTGACGGAAACGGTGACGTTTATTTAATCGAAAAAGACTTTGTGTGCCTGAAATCAATAGGCGTACAAAGTCTTTTTTTGATCAATAAATAATATTCTCCCGAATAAAGTCGATATCTGTCACTAATAGTTTGCGATCGACACTTTTTAGGGCGCCAGATTCTCGTAATTTTTGCATCATTCGATTGACACTGCTGGCAGAGGTAATGCCGCAAAAGCGAGCGATCTCCTCATTGGTGACTTCAAAGTCAATCAAGACACCATCTGTTGTCTGGATTCCGAACGTTTCATACAGCTCATTGATTTGGGTACAGACAGCACCAAATTTGCCGTTCATCAGCATTTGCTGCATCTTTTTCATCGTATCCATCAAGTTTCTTCGATAATACTCTTTGACATAATCCTGCAGCAGGCGATCACGATTGACATCTGCCCAAAATTGATCCCGCACAATTTTGTATAATTCGGCTTCTTCTGATTCAACCCGCACATTAAAAGGGGCTTCGACTTCTTGAGAGGATTCGTCTTTAAACAAAGAGACGATCTCAAAATCCGTCAAATAGCGCAAGTTGAATTCGCGCCCTTCATGGGTCACTACGCTAGTTTTGATGATGCCTTTTTTTAAAATATAGACGTAGCGATCCGGGATGCCTTCATATGTCAAGTAACTCTTTTTCTTACGGATAACGACCGGTATTGCTTGTTTTTCTAAATAATCACGTAATATCTGTTTCTCCACCCACGTTACTCCTTCACTTCATGCCAACCCAACATTTTCTGAAAAAAATCTGAAATTTCCTCTATTCATGCTTCATTAAAAGACATTTCTGGTGAAAAAGCAATAACAAATGTTAATGTTTCTTGTTAATGCTCTTTTTTAACAGCAAAAGCGCATTTCAAGTAGAGGAAGTTTCGGTATAGTAAAACGCATCACAGCACAAACAGGAGGAATGGAAGAAACATGTCAGATAGGGAAACCAATCAAGAAGGAGTCGTCAGCTCGTTGCCGTCAACTAAAAATGAAAAACTTTGGAACAAAGGGTTTGTCACGATTACCTTGATCAATTTTATCGTCTTTCTCGTGTATTATTGTTTTGTCGTCATCACCGCGAAATTTGCCACGCAGGAGTTAGGGGCATCCACTGCACAAGCTGGCTTGGCAGCGGGGATCTACATTATCGGGACCTTGATCGCTCGCTTGTATGTTGGGAAAATTTTAGAATTAGTTGGTCGTAAAGCCGTTTTGCGCTGGGGGATAGTGTTTTATGTCATTACCACCGCTGCTTATTTGGTCTCAGTCAACATTTATATTTTAGATGCGGTGCGCTTTTTCAATGGCTTTGCTTATGGTGCCGTCTCGACTGCGGCTAATGCGATCGTCACCGCTTATATCCCAGCTTCCAAACATGGCGAAGGGATCAATTACTATGGATTAAGTACTAGTTTAGCAGCGGCGGTCGGACCTTTTATTGGTATGCTTTTACTACCGACAGTCGGCTTTGATTTCATTATTTGGTTAGCAACTATTTTATCGATCGCAACAGCCATCGCTTGTTTCTGGTTCCCGGTCAAAAACATCCCATTGACGGAAGAACACAAAGCACAGCTGCAAAAATGGTCCGTCAAAAGTTTTGTCGAACCAAAAGTTTTTTTCATTTCTGGGATTGCCTTTTTGATCGGGTTGGCTTATTCCAGCGTTCTCGGCTTCTTATCGATCTACGCCAGTGACCTTGGGTTGGAAACGGCCGGTGCCTTTTTCTTCATCGTCTATGCACTTTCTGTGACCTTCACACGGCCAATGACGGGCAAACTATTTGACCGTCATGGCGCAGATGCGGTCATGTATCCTAGCTTTCTATTCTTGACCCTTGGTCTTTTCTTATTGAGTATTACTGGCAACAGCTGGATGTTGTTGCTTGCGGGTTGCTTTGTCGGCTTGGGCTATGGCACCTTCATGTCCAATGGCCAAGCCGTCTGTCTGAAAGAAGTCGATCCTCACCGTGTCGGCGTAGCGCTCTCCACTTATTTCATCGGGCTGGATCTCGGCTTAGGCGTAGGTCCCTATGCACTAGGAAGCTTACACGGTCTGTTTGATTATTCGCAAATCTACATCTTATGCGGACTGATCCCAGTCGTCGTTCTTGTTTTATACAAATTGTTTTATAAAACGAAACGTGCAGTTGCCGCCGTTGGTACGATGAAGCAGCCAATCAACGAAGAAGACTAACCTCAACCATTACAAAAAGGAGTGTTTCACCATGGATAACAATCAATTGATTATTGAAGCATTGAACAAATTAGTAACGAATATCAACGAATTGAATGAAGAAATGCATGCCATGAAAGAGGTTACCGCAACAATGACCCATGAACAGCTTGCTATCGATCATCAATTACGCGACATCAAATCGGTATTGATCAATGACAATCTGATTGGGTAAATTGTCATAAGGCCTGAAAGAAAACAAGAAACAGGAATGAACGCTTTTTTTGAGAATGTTTGCTGCTCACTTACTGGTGGTAGAAAGATTCACATGAGAAAAGCGTTTTTTGATGCAAAAAAAAAAGAAAAGCGAACATTGGCAGATTTTGTACAAGAAAATAAGCAAGAAAAATTGTAGCAGTCCGCGCTTGTATGCTATAGTGTGTCTGGGTAGCAATACCTAAAAAAAATCAGAGTAGGAAATAAAGCGTTAAGTGCTGAAAGGATGGGATGTTGCCTTTCGGACGAAGAACGATCATTCGTTCGCGGTTTTATTTTCGCATTCGCTGCATGAATTTGTAGCAACTCTAAAAGGAGATGCTCGCTATGAAAAGAAAAGTCGATGCACACATGATTGCGGTCATGGGACTTTTGATTGCCTTAATGGTCGTCTTGTCGCAAATCTTGGGGTTTGAAACCTCCTATATCAAAATCACATTTTCCTTTGTACCACAGCTGATCATGGGTATGCTGTTTGGTCCGTTTTGGACAGCAGTTGGCTCCTCATTAGCCGATATCGCAGGAATGGTGATTTTTCCAAAATCAGCCTACTTTTTCGGCTTTACCATCAATGCCTTCGTTGGTGGACTGATTTATGGCTACTTCTTTTATCGGAAAGAAGTCACATTAAAACGAGCGGCGATGGTCGTCTTGTTAAATACACTTTTAATAACCTTGATCTTAACACCGATCTGGTTAGCTATGATGCTGAATATTCCTTTGACAAGCTGGGCGATCTGGTCGGTCCGCTTGCTAAAAGCAGTCATCATGTTCCCGATACAAACTGCGTTGATTTACATCGTAGGGCGTGCGGTACCATACAAACGGCTGATCCGACGGTTCGTTTAACGAGTAAAAAAGAACGATAACATCCATTGAAGTGAATCATCTGCGAATATTTCGTCAGTGGTTCACTTTTTTCTTTCTAAGGATTGGCTTAATCATTCTCAATAACTTGTTTAGAGGGGAAGGGGAACCTATGAATAAAAAAGGACTCGCTATGGGACTGTTTCTTTTCTTGGTCTTAGCAGCAATGGGAGGGATGAAGTGGATGATAGAACAGCAAAAACAGCAAACTGAAGAGCCAGCCATGATCCAGCAAAGCAGCTTGAGGGACGAAACACAGGAAGAAAGCAGGGAAAGTCAGGAAACCACCTCAGTTTCCACGTCAACTTCTGTTTCAACTTCCACGCAAGAACAGCCAGAAGAGGCAATAGCAGAAAAAATCGCCACGATGAGTTTGGAGGAAAAGGTCGGGCAATTGTTTTTTGTGCGTGTGCCAGAAAGCAATCAAATCGAAGAGCTTCAAAAGTATCACTTTGGTGGCTATCTGTTATTCGGCCGTGATACCGAAAATGAGACGGCGGAGCGCTTGAAACAGAAAATTTCAGATTACCAAGCAGCCAGCGCCATTCCGCTGTTGATCGGTATGGATGAAGAAGGGAGCACAGTGACTCGCATCAGCCGCAATCCGAACCTTACGGATCAGCGTTTTCTCTCACCACAACAGCTGTATGCCCAAGGTGGATGGTCAGCGATCGAAGAAGATACAGCAAAGAAAGCGGAAATTTTAAAAGCTTATGGCATCAATGCTGGGCTGTTTCCCGTTGCCGATGTTTCCACTGATCCGCAGTCCTTTATCTACGACCGAACCATTGGCATGGATGCGCAGGGCACGAGTGCGTTTGTAGAACGTGTGGTTCATGTTTTACAGAAACACCACGTTGGGTCTACCTTGAAGCATTTTCCTGGCTATGGCAACAATCGTGACTCGCATGTCGAAATCGTCACCGATGACCGCCCGCTATCTGCACTGCGGGAAACGGATTTTCTGCCTTTTGCCGCAGGGATCAAAGCTGGTGCCGATAGTATTTTGGTCGCCCATACGATCGTCAATAGTATCGATAAGACCGTACCCGCCTCTATTTCAAAACCCGTGCATGAGCTGCTGCGAAATGAATTGCATTTTAAAGGGGTCATCATGACGGATGACTTGGATATGGCAGGACTTTCTGAGTTCATTCCGCAAAAAGAAGCCGCATTACAGGCGTTGCAGGCGGGAAATGATCTAGTGATCTCCTCTACCTATCAAGAACAGATTCCTTTTGTGGTACAAGCGGTTGAGGATGGCCGCTATTTAGAAGCTGATTTGAATGCTTCCGTCAAACGGGTCTTGCTCTGGAAAGAAGCATTGCATTTACTTTAAGAAAAAAATAAACCTGCTGTTTCCTCCGTGTAAGAGAGTCGTTCTCTTACTGAGAGGAAGCAGCAGGTTTTTTTAGATACTCTGAGCCAGTGCCTCTAATTCTTTGGCAAAGGCTTCTTGCCCAATAAAACGCAGATAATCTAGTGCTTTTTCAATCGTGGCCATTCCCAGCGTACGATCTCCTTGAAACAAGGCGTAGATGCCTTCGAAATAACGAATCATCAAGCGGATACGATCATTGTCCGGCGGCAGATGATCGGCTAGATACGTCAGCACATGCGCCAACTCGGCAGGTTTTTTGCGATCGATAAACAAGAAAGCCGCATTCGTCAGCAATTTTGTGTAGATTTGATAATTGATACTTAGCGTATTGCTGTAAAAAATTTTTTTATTCAGGTGTTTCATTTGATACAAGATGTACTCGTCAGAAAAAAGGAAAAGCAGATTGGTAAATAAGGAGATTTCAAACTTTCCCCACGTGTCGATGCGTTCCAAGTATTTCTTGATGGTCGCTTCGATGATGCAACGTTCTTCCTCGTCGGTAACCACGCCTTTTTTCTCTAAAATCAAAAAGAATTGACTATACAGGACATAATAGAAGAAATCCTTCGTGGTTTTATACAGCGCTTGGGCTTTGTTGATCAAAGAGAGGACTTCAGAATACTTGCTTTCATAGTAAGCGGTGGTCAACTGTTTGGATAGCTGCTTTTTCTCGCTGACTTGATTGTCATCCAAGCGATACTCAAATTCCTCCAAAGTGACATTTAAGCGGTCCAAGTATTGGTGCAAAATATCAAAGGCGATGCGGTGCCCTTTTTGTTCAAAGGTTGCCAGTGTACTGCGTTCTGAAATGTTCTCAACCAATTTTCGCTGTGAGATATTTCGTTCCGTTCGTAACTCTTTTAACAAGTCATTGGCCTTCAAAAAATCCCTCCTAAAAAAAGTGGACGGAAAAATAGTCCAAATATGTTACAGCTTTATTTTGCGGGTAAACTTGAAGAAAGTCAATTAAAGGAGGAGAAATGGATGTTTGATTTTTTTAGTTTTCCCTGGGAAGTTGTAGAACTAATGGCTAACGTTTTTTCTTTCTTCAAATAATCGATCCTTTGTGATTGGTTAGCAATTGATTTTTTAACAGGAAAAAGTATAAGTGGTTTCACGTAATAAGTTACTGTTCATTCGCGCATTCAAACGCCCTCTCCCCAAACAGCTTACCCTGTCAAGGTGCGTAGGTCTGCCGAATCCCTTTTAAAAAAGGAGCAAACACAACAGCGAGTGATTGCTCTTTTTTTGTTGGTCAAAAAACCTGCATACGGCATCGCAACAGTCAGTTTTGCTTTTTCTTGAACATTGTTTCATTCGGATCAGAATAGTAATCAGGATTGAATTCATCATCGATCGAGACCCCGAAAAGAGAGACGAGACTGGGAAGAACCCCAATCACGCCGAGGACGACGGCAACTGGAAGGTAGAACTTTTTGCGCTTGTACCACGGAAGCTGCGATTTCTTTTCCATAGGAACTCCTCCTTTTTAAATAGTGTAGCATGTTCTGAGTTGGGTGTGTTAATAATTACCTTCAATATTTAAAAATATACTAAAAAGGTATATTGGTATATCTGATGGGGAAAAGGCTTCCTAGTAAAATTTAGGGAGCGTTCGTTTTTGTCATTGTTGCCAGAATCAAGTTTTATAAAAAAGGAACCGAGTAAGAAAGCCATCCTTCTTACTCGGTTCCATTTTATTGTAAGTAATCCTTGGTTTGGTCCATCAAGGTTTGAAAGTCTGATTCGTTTTTTCTTATCGCCTCTGTTAGGGTAAACAAATAACCGTTGGGGTCTTTGATGGTTATTTCAAGGGCATTCCACGGCTTTTCCATCAAAGGTTCCACGATCCACTTTTCGGGAATTTTTTGAGCGATATTCCGAAGATCAATCATCGCTACATTCAAAATTGCCCCATCGCCAACAGTGAACGAGTCTGCGGAAATCAGCATCAAATCTTGGTAGTCAGCAAGACGCAGATGGTCCATCGTCACTTGATTTTCTTGATTGCGAAACTGATACAATGACTGGAACCCCAAGATTTCTGCAAACCATTTTGATGATTGTTCAATATCTTTTGTCTTCAATTGATAAAACATTGGCATAACATAAACGTTCATTTTGACACCTCCTCTTAATTAGAGGATACCGCTTGACGCAGCGTCAAAGTCAATAGACAATTTCGTATTGAAGCAAAGCTTGAAAATGGCGTTTCTTTTAGACTTAAGTCAAGGAAAAATGGGCAATAATTCTTTGACTCACTTCATCAGGTGATAAGTGGGTATTGTTGATTTTCAGCGAAGGAATCGTTGGAAAAAGGGTAGCTAATTCCTGTGGCAGGCTTTCTAAACGATAGTTTTCAAACGAAGACAAAAGCTCGTTTCTAGAAAAATCCAGCGCTCTTTTTGACGGCTTTGCGGCTAAACGGTCCTCATGGCAATTGCGCTTTAAGCGTTCCTCAATATCAGCCACTAATTCGATAAAATAGACCTTTTGCTGGGCATCGGTAAATAGTTGGGCGATCTCTTGTAAAAAAGCTAAATCTCCCGCTTGATCGAAATCAATCAAGACCGTAAAAATGATTGATTTTGTCGTATTATTGGCTTCATTTTGAACAAAGGCTTTGAAGAGTTCGATCCGTGTTTGATTAGACAAAGCGAATGCTGCGGGGCTATAGCCAAGAAAATTCGCAAAAAGATCAATGGTCTGGTGATTGAATAAAAGCTTTGCATCCAATCGTTTTTCCAGTTCTTTGCCCACAGTCATTTTCCCTGCGGCTTGTGCGCCAATCAAGACGATCAGTGACATCACAACACATCCTTTTTATCAATCGTAACAAAGGTGAGCTATCGTGTAAATCGGTTCTTAGAAAGAAACGATTGAGAAACTGGAATTTTTCATATGTGGAAACCAAAGATGCTCTTTTTTAGGTAAAAAGGAATGAGCGGAACTTCTCCGACAGAGGGAAGAAAACCATGCAGCACAAAAGCACAGTCTGGAACAACAAAATGACTAGTAGATTGACCGTTTCAAATCGTGAATAAAGATAGAAGTGGATCAGCCATTCGAAGACATTGACAAAGACTAAATAAAGGTAGTGCGCTTTTTTGACCTTGCAGTTTTTTAACCAATAATAGCTTAAGTAATAATCCAGCAAGATCATCAATAATAGAAAAAGTTTGCTGAAAGCCGTCAGATTGTCATGCTGCGAGGCGAGTTTTTGAAAAAACAGCAAAAGGGTTGGTGTCGGAATATAAATGATCAATAAGGATAGGAAAAAATAGACAATAAAGGGCATAGTCATTCCTCCAATCTGTTATTAAAAAAACATAGATAAACTAACAGATTTGTTGAGAGCCGTCAACTGGTTTTTTATCGAAAAATTCGATAATGATGGGTAGCGTTGCTTGGAGGAAAAGGTTCAAAGGACAGTCCTTGGTAACAAAGGATGATCGCGAGATATCCAAAAGAAAGACTCCCTTTTACGAGAAAAGGGAGCGGAGGAGCTGCTTCATAGGGGAAATTTATGCCCATGTCTCATTGAGTTTATCCGCATAAAACAAAAGTGCCTGTCGGTAAGACTGGATGTCTGGATCGCTAGAGGTTTCGGCAAGCAGGGTCAATAATCGTTTAGTGGCTTGCTCATACTCGGCGAGATTAAACAGTGTCATGGCATAGAAGGTTTGCAAAGCATGATTTTTTGGAAACTGCTTCATCGCTTGTAAAAACACGTCTTCGGCTTTTTGATAATTGCCTAGGGCACGATAGGTGCTACCTAGACCTAGGTAGGCATCTGGCAAGTCGTTTTCTGATAACCCTAACGCGATTGCTTGTTCATAATAAGGAATTGCCTGTTGTTCTTCCCCTAAAAGATCATAACTCCAAGCCGTTTGGTAGTGGATAAAGGCATCTTGGGGATTTTCGGCAGCTAATTGAATCAATTGTTCATTTGATTGTTGCAGTTTTTTTTCAGCCCGCAGTTGGATCGCAGCAGCTAGTCGTTCATTCATTGGTTGGAAGCTCCTTTTCAAATAGTAGAAAATGACTTAGATAACTTGCAAGCTTAGCTAAGGAGAAAGATCAGCCCAGCTTTCACCCGCAAAAGAAAAACCGCATGCTTCATACAGCTTGTAGGCTGGCTGGTTTTCAACCGTCACTACCAGATAAAGGCGAGTGAGCCCCATGGCTTTTGCTCGTTGGATCACTTCCTTCATCAGCAGTTTGGATAAGCCGTTGCCTTTAAAGGCTGCGCCCATAACGACAAATAATAGCAGGGGAAGCTCTTGAAACGTGCTGGTTACTACGGCACCGATAGGGTGATCATCCTTTTGTAACTGAAAAGAAAGCTCTGGAATCAAGGGACCGTATTTTCCGTCAGCGGTCTCTCTCAGCTCTCTTTGCCAGTCAGCAAGCGATTCCCCTTCGTCAACTGTCGTTTCATGATAGGCGGAATAAAAAAGTTCTGCGACACTTCGAGAATTCGGGAGAAACGGCTCAAAAGAAAGGGCGGATTCTTGTAAAGCTTTGGGGGCATGTTGTAAGTCACAAGCCATAATGATTCGTTTCATAGAAGCACTCCTCTCTGCTCGTTTCATTTATTATAGCAGAGCCAAGCTTTTTCACGCTCGTTTTTTCTAATAAAAGCCCAGATCCAACGAATTCCTTCGTAGATTGCAGTGAAGACTGCCACCAGAAACAAAAACGACATGTAGTGGATCAAAAAAGCGAGCTGAAACCATAAGCCATATACCATCGGCAGGACGACGAGCAAACAAAGAACCAATTCGATGTTTCGCTTTCTTCTAATTTGAAACCAACGTTCATCTGACATCCTTTTTTCCTCCTGTTCATTCTATACACACACTTTGTTAAATCTCCATCTTTTTATAAAATGATCGATAGATTTGCGATATTTTGATTAAAAAACTAGAAAATTGATTTGATTTTTGGTAATCTTGAAAATAAGATTAGAAATAGCTGTTGTTTTTTATTTTGACTGATTTTCCCACGAAAGAAAAGGTGAGCGCAATGGAAAGAAAACCGATGTATTTAAAAAATGGGCTTCCTTTAACAATGGAACCGGGTAAAATTTACACATGCCTTTATCGTGGCGGTTATTTCATTTGTGAAGAAAAGGGACAACCGCTGCCACCGATAAAAAGAGAAGCGAAATAAGCGAACTTCTCACTTAAGATTTGTCAGGGATCGAATGGGTTGTTGGAACTGTTATCTCCTTTTGGGTACCAATCAAATGATGTCTAGCATTTTCAAAAAATCTCAACGTTCTTCATTCATACCATTCTAAGTCTTAAATTGATTTTGACCGATTTCAATTTAGTAAGAACAATCCGATCCCTGGCAAATGTTAGGTGGAAAGTTGGGCAGGTAGCAAGTGAATCAGTAATAGGTGAAAAACGGTTTTTTCTCACAAAAGATGATTTCACTTGAATAGAACGCCGTTTTTTGCTATAATAGTTCAGGAATTGAAAAATAAAATAGACAAAGGTTGAGCATTTTTTATGCTTCAAGGATCAGGTTTGCCAAGGGGTGAGGCAAACATTCTTGGAGGAATGCTGGCCTTTTTTCATATCAGCATACTTCTTCGTGAGGTATGCTTTTTTTGTTTATTTTTCAGTTGAGAATACAAATCATTATAGGAGGGGAATCGATGAGAGAAGCTTTGACTCGTTTACGAGAAGCAGAAGAAGCCAATGAACAGCAATTGCGCGCTTTGAAAAAAGAATTGCAGTCGGAAGAAGCGCAGCAGCAACAAGCATTGCAAGAGCGATCAGCCGCTTTGGAAGAGGCGCTTGCTCAAGAACAAGCAACAATCGAAGAGCAGTTGCAACAGTCACTAGCAGCACAAAAGCAGCAGCTGGCAAAAGAGAACCAGCAAGTGTTAGATCGTTACCAAAAAAATATGCAAAGCTTCCAAGAGCAAGCGGTTCAACAGATCGTTGAAGGAGTGATTGGGATTTATGGCAGTAACCAAACTAAATAAACTAACGTTGATCACCCCGAAGCACTACCAAGAAAGGTTATTGACGAAGCTGCAAACGATGCAGTTTGTTGAAATCGAGAACGTATTTGAGCAGGAAGCGAACGAAACTTGGCTGCGGGAATTTTTTGCAGGAGCCACCCCAGAAGGTGCTTCTCATCAACCAATGATTCGTCGACTGCAAGAAGCGATCCGCTTTATTCGTCAAAATGGTGATGCGAAAAAAGGCACGGAATGGCAACGAGATGCCTTGCGGCTGTCGGACTTTGAAACAAGCTTCGATGAAGCCGCAGCATTAACGGAGCTGGTTGAAGTCGAGAATTTGCAGGAGCGCTGGGTAGAGACGATCGAAGCGATCGAAGCAGCGACGCAGTCGGAAGAATGGGCGACACAATGGCAAAAT
The DNA here is from genome assembly GCF_030499455.1 of Enterococcus sp. B2E4. Classification (NCBI taxonomy): domain Bacteria; kingdom Bacillati; phylum Bacillota; class Bacilli; order Lactobacillales; family Enterococcaceae; genus Enterococcus; species Enterococcus sp. B2E4. Next base: position 359,497 of record NZ_JAUKPK010000001.1, on the reverse strand, counting down.
CTTGACGTACCCTTGGAGATCGAAGCGCCTGCACATACAAGTTTTTTTGCTGGGAGTGTCGAAGGCCCACGCTGGGAAGATCTAGCTGAAGCCTTGCGTCAATTGGAAGAGGTTCATATCGAAGTGATCTATTCTGAACCCAAAAAAGTCAATTTCAGCTGCCTGTTTTTAACAGCGATCGAAGAGCAAGTGTTCCAATTGTTTCACCGATATGGGGTGAAGAAAGAAACTGGCCTGACATCCGAATCACCAAAAGTGGTTTTGCAAAATGCGAAACAAGCCTTGACTTCCTTGACGCAGCAGCGCAAAGAACTGATTACAGAAATCAGTCAGCACAAACAACGGCTGATCCTGCTGCAGCAAGCGGAAGAACTGTTTTTGACTCGTGAGAATCGGGCAATGATGCAACAGCGCTTAGCAGCTGGTCAGACCTTTGCCCTCTTGCGCGGCTGGATTGCAGAAAAGGATCAGCCGTTAGTGGCGGAAATGGTCCAAGAATCCTTTGCCAACGAGATTTACCATTCATTTGAAGAACCCACTGCAGAGGAGATCGCTGCCAATCAAGTGCCAACGAAGCTAAAAAACGCCTCGTTTATTCAACCCTTTGAAATGTTGACGGAAATGTACAGCTTGCCAAAATACGATGAGATCGATCCAACCCCATGGATGACGCCTTTTTACTATGTTTTCTTTGGTATGATGGTGGCTGACTTAGGTTATGGTGCATTAATGGCTGTCGCGACCACGATTGGGCTACACGCCTTGCGTTTGCCCAAAGGGACCAAACGGTTTCTGAAATTGTTCCAGATTTTGTCTGTGCCAACTATGATTTGGGGCGCAATCTACGGCTCCTTCTTTGGTGCTACATTGCCCTTCCAACTTTTATCGCCCTCCGAAGATTTTATGGCGATCTTTGGTCTATCCATGATTTTTGGTGGCATCCAACTGTTTACAGGCCTTTATTTAGCAGCCAAAGAAAATATCCGCAAAAAGGATCTTTTAGGTGCAGTCAACGAAGGCTTTGCGTGGCTAGGCCTTTTGAGTGGTCTTTTAGTGGCAGCCGCAGGCAATCTTTTGATCGATGTCCCAGCACTAACAACCGTCGGCTTGATTTTAGCAGGCTTTAGTGCCTTATTGATCATCGTGGTACCAATTCTGAAAGGGAAAACCAAAGTGGGCGGCTTCTTTTTAGGCTTGTATGACTTATACGGTGTGACCAGTTACATCGGCGACTTTGTCAGCTATAGCCGCTTGATGGCATTAGGGATCTCTGGTGGGAGTATCGCAGCAGCCTTCAACTTATTGGTGGGCTATTTGCCGCCAGCCGCTCGTTTTTCTGTGGGCATTCTCTTATTGGTTGTCCTACAAGCTTTAAACATCTTTTTATCGTTACTGAGTGCGTATGTGCATGCCGCTCGTTTACAATATGTAGAGTTTTTCGGAAAATTTTTCACTGGTGGGGGGCGCCAATTTGAAACCTTTAAGCCAAGTGAGAAATACGTTGATTTTGATAAAGAAAATGGAGGAGACAATAAATGATTGATTACTTAATTAATAATAATGGTGGTATGGTGTTTGCAATTATCGGAATGGGGATCGCTACGATCTTTTCTGGGATCGGTTCAGCCAAAGGGGTGGGCCAAACTGGTGAAGCAGCGGCAGCCTTAACGACGAATCAGCCGGAGAAGTTTGGACAAGCCTTGATTTTACAATTGCTTCCCGGAACGCAAGGACTATACGGATTCGTTATTGCGTTTATGATCTATGGTAGCTTAAGTGGTGAAATGTCGACAGTGACTGGGATGGCGTACTTGATGGCATCACTGCCAGTTGCCTTTACTGGCTTATTCTCAGGAATGGCCCAAGGGAAGGTCGCTGCAGCTGGGATTCAAATTTTAGCGAAGAAACCAGAGCATTTCTTTAAAGGGGTCATGTTCTCAGTAATGGTTGAGATGTATGCCATCTTAGGCTTTGTTATTTCTTTCTTACTTTTAGGAACGATTTAAAGGGGGCGAAGGTATGGATGCAATCGACAAAATGATTGCTGAACTAGACCAAGAAGCGCAGACAAAACGGGAACGTTTGGCTGCCGCTGAACGTGCTAGGATCAGTGAAACGATGGCACGTGACTGGGCGAAAAAAGAGTCGGACTTGCAGCTTCGTGCCCAGCAAGCAAAAAAGCAAGCCGAAAAAAATTATCAGCAAGCGCAAAATCGCCAAGCAAGTGCCGCTAAGCAGCAGCAAATGGTGAAACAAAACGAATACCTGACACAACTTTTTGAGCAAGCGTATCAACAAATGGTTGCCTGGACGCCAGAAGAGCTGCAGTCATTTGCTGAAAATGTGCTGCAACAGCTGCCGATCAGCGGGACGGTGACCTTCCACGCTGGTCCTGAGCAAGCAGCCCATCTAGATGCCGCTTGGCTTACGTCTTGTCAATCAAAACTACCGTATCAAATCAAAGCAGGCGCACCATTGACAGAAGCAGGCTTTTTGGTGGATGACAACGGCATTCAATACAATTTTACCTATCAGGTTTTGCTTGATGAATACAAGAAAGAAACCCGGGAACGGTGGTTGCAGATCATACAACAAGGAGGTTGATCCATGAGGAACTATCATCAATTGAATCCAATCATTCGGCTGAAAGAGATGACGTTGCTAAAGCCGCAAGAAGTCGAGCAAATGATTGCGGCAAAAGGGTTTGCTGAAGTCGAAGCTGTCTTGCAGCAGACCCATTATCAACGCTATTTGAAGCCAGATTTTCATGAACGATTCGAAACCTATCTCGATGAAGAATTGTTAAAGACGATCAAAGAATTGGCCGAGCTGGTTCCTGATCAAGAGATCCTCCGACTGTATATGATGCCTTTTACTTTCCATAATCTAAAAGTCTTGACCAAAGAGTCAGTCACTGGAAAAGATTATGATCATCTACTGATCGAAGATGGTTTTTACACGATCGATGAGTGTCGGACCGCCATCAAAACGGGAACCTCAGAGGTATTGCCTGAGAAAATCGTGACTACGATCCAAGAAGTGCGGGAGTACTTAGAAGGCGGCGCCGTGCTGCAAGGCATCGATATCATTTACGATCGCCGGTATTTACATGAACAACGGCGACTGGCAGATGAAATCAAGATCCCTGAGCTACAAGAAGCTGTCATCAAGATGATCGATCTGACCAATATAACGATTGCCGCTCGTTGTGTACTTCAAAAACGATCGCGTAGTTTTATGGAGGCAGTCTTAGTGAGTGTCGGCAGTATCCCGAAAGAAGAATTTTTAGCATTTGCGGATGCGTCCTATAGTGACTTTTTAGCCTTCTTATTAGAAAGTGATTATCAGGAAGTGTTGCGGCCTTTGATTCATGAACAGGTGATCGACTTTGCTGGCTTGGCACTTTTGCAAGACAATTTGATCACAGAAAGCTATGGCCAAGCCCAAACAGATGCTTTGGGACCACTGCCTTTACTCGCATTTTTGAATGCTAAGGTTTTGGAACTGCAAAATCTGCGTATCTTGCTAGTAGGCAAACGCAGTGGCTTTACGGAAGAACAACTCAGAGAAAGGATGCGGCACTATGACTCATAAAATCGGCGTAATCGGCGAGAAAGAATCCGTCATTCCTTTTCAACTATTTGGCTTTCAGGTCTGCTATGCCTCGGAAGAAAAAGAAGTGAAGCAGGCGCTGGAAAAATTAATGAAGAACAGTACGATCATCTACCTGACTGAAAAATGTGCCGAGCTGATTCCCGATGAATTAGCAAAAGTCCAACAAAAAATGACACCTGCAGTCATCTTGATTCCTGATTATGATGGTTCCCGAGGAATCGGCAAGCGAATGATTCAAGAAAATGTCGAAAAAGCAGTTGGACAAAACATACTATAGAGAGGAGCCGATGTTGTGGAAAAAGGAACAATTATTAAAGTATCTGGTCCATTGGTTTTAGCCAAAAATATGGGCCATGCAAGTTTAGAAGATATCTGTTATGTAGGAGATTTAGGCGTGGTCGGTGAGATCATCGAAATGCGCGGCGAAGTCGCTTCGATCCAAGTCTATGAAGAAACGTCTGGGATCGGACCTGGTGAACCAGTCGAAACCACCGGTGAACCGCTATCCGTCGAATTGGCGCCTGGGATCATGTCACAAATGTTTGATGGCATCCAACGTCCCTTAGAAACCTTCATGTCTGTCACCCAAAGCAACTTCTTGACGCGTGGGGTGCAATTGCCTGCGTTGGATCATGAGAAAAAGTGGCCCTTTGTACCGACAGTCGAAGTCGGCGAAGTAGTCAGTACCGGGATGATCATCGGCACCGTGCAAGAAACACCGTTGATCAATCACAAGATCATGGTTCCTCATGGCGTTTCAGGAACAGTCAAGGCTGTTTATGCGGGGGAATTTACCATCGATGAAACGATTTATGTTTTAGATACACCCAAAGGAGAACGGTCTTTCACGATGCTGCAAAAATGGCCCGTTCGTCATAGCCGTCCAGTAAAGCAAAAACTGAATCCAGTCGAACCAATGATTACTGGTCAGCGAGTGATCGACACCTTCTTTCCAATCGCTAAAGGCGGGGCGTCAGCCGTTCCAGGACCTTTTGGTGCAGGGAAAACTGTCGTTCAGCACCAAATCGCCAAATGGGCGGATGTCGATCTGGTCGTCTATGTCGGCTGCGGCGAACGCGGCAATGAAATGACCGATGTAATGAACGAGTTTCCAGAGTTGATCGACCCTCGTAGTGGTGAATCTTTAATGGCGAGAACCGTGTTGATCGCTAACACCTCCAATATGCCGGTAGCCGCTCGGGAAGCGTCGATTTATACTGGGATCACGATTGCGGAATACTTCCGAGACATGGGGTATTCAGTGGCGATCATGGCGGATTCCACCTCACGTTGGGCAGAAGCACTGCGAGAAATGTCTGGTCGTCTGGAAGAAATGCCTGGGGATGAAGGGTATCCAGCTTACTTAGGCAGCCGCTTGGCGGAGTATTATGAGCGTTCTGGAAAAGCGATTTGCTTAGGTTCTGATCAAGAAGGCAGTATCACTGCCATCAGCGCCGTTTCACCATCAGGCGGCGATATTTCAGAACCAGTTACCCAAAATACGTTGCGGGTCGTAAAAGTCTTTTGGGGCTTAGATGCCACCTTAGCGCAAAAGCGTCATTTTCCATCGATCGATTGGTTGAAGAGCTATTCTTTATACGAAAATGAATTGGGTGCCTTTTTGGACCAACAAATGCAAGTGGATTGGTCCAAACAAGTAACAGAAGCCATGCGGATGCTGCAAAAAGAATCTGAGTTGTCAGAGATCGTTCGACTTGTCGGCATCGACGCTTTGTCCGAAAAAGATCAGTTATTGCTGGAAACCACCAAATCATTGCGAGAAGATTTCTTGCAGCAAAACGCTTTTGACGACGTCGATACGTTTACCTCTCGTGAAAAGCAGTTCAAAATGCTGGAAACGATCTTGCTGCTCCACAAAGAAGCGGAAGATGCGTTGACACTAGGTGCGTATCTTTCAGAAATCTATGCAGGAACCGAAGAATTGCGAGACAAAGTGGCACGTATGAAGTACCTGCCTGAAACGGAATTAGCAAAAATTCCTGCTTTGCATCAAGAGATCAAAGCAACGATGAAAGAAATTTTACAGAAAGGAGACCGCACCGATGATCAAGGAATATAAAACGATTGGAGAAGTCGTCGGACCATTGATGGCCGTCGATCGCGTCTCCGGTGTCAAATACGAAGAGTTGATCGAAGTCCGCATGCAAAACGGCGAAACGCGGCAAGGACAAGTACTGGAGATCCAAGAAGACAAAGCGTTGGTCCAAATTTTTGAAGGAACCGGCGGGATCAATTTGCGGGAATCTGCGGTGCGTTTCTTAGGACATCCTTTGGAATTAGGCGTTTCCGAGCAAATGATCGGGCGAGTCTTTGACGGCTTAGGTCGGGTCAAAGATGGCGGAGTAGAGATCGTCCCAGAAAAATTTATGGACATCAACGGCGAAGTGATCAATCCAGCAGCGCGGGATTATCCTGATGAGTTTATTCAAACGGGGATCTCATCGATCGACCACTTGAATACGCTTGTTCGGGGACAAAAACTGCCGATTTTTTCTGGTTCTGGTCTGCCTCATAAAGAATTGGCTTCGCAAATTGCGCGTCAAGCACAAGTGTTGAACTCGGAAGACGATTTCGCTGTTGTGTTTGCTGGCATCGGGATCACCTTTGAAGAAGCAGAATATTTCATGGAAGATTTTCGTCAAACTGGCGCCATCGACCATTCTGTCGTCTTTATGAATCTAGCCAATGACCCAGCGATCGAGCGGATCGCTACTCCCCGAATGGCACTGACGGCAGCCGAATACTTGGCTTATGAAAAGGGCATGCATGTCTTGGTGATCATGACGGATATGACCAACTACTGTGAAGCTTTGCGGGAGATCTCCTCTGCTCGTCGTGAAGTGCCAGGACGTCGGGGTTATCCTGGGTATCTTTATACCAATCTATCCACGTTATATGAACGTGCGGGACGGATTCGCGGCTTGAAAGGTTCAGTGACCCAGCTGCCGATTTTGACCATGCCAGAAGATGACAAAACCCATCCGATTCCCGATTTGACCGGCTATATCACCGAAGGACAAATCATCTTGTCTCGTGATTTGTATAAAAACGGCATCCAGCCACCCATCGATGTTTTGCCGTCATTGTCACGGTTAAAAGATAAAGGGACCGGTGAAGGAAAAACCCGTAAAGACCATGCCGCAACGATGAACCAGTTGTTTTCTGCCTATGCTCAAGGAAAGCAAGCCAAGGAATTGGCAGTCGTTTTAGGAGAATCGGCATTGTCGGAAGTAGATAAAACCTATGCCAAATTTGCGGAACGCTTCGAAAATGAATACTTGAACCAAGGGTATCGCACCAACCGTTCGATTATCGAAACCTTGGAATTAGGCTGGGAATTATTGGCCATGCTGCCAAAAGTCGAACTGAAGCGGATCAGCGATGCCCTACTGGCGGAATACTTACCGGGAGAGGAGAACAATGGCGCAAAAAACCGTTAATCCAACCCGCATGGAGCTGTCGCGCCTCAGCAAACAATTGGCGACAGCCAAACGCGGACACAAATTATTAAAAGACAAACAAGACGAACTCATGCGTCAATTTATTGAATTGATCAAAAAGAATGACCGCTTGCGTAAAGAAGTCGAAGAACAATTGCAGCGTGCCATGAAGGCATTTCGCTTAGCCAATGCCACGATCAATGAAAAATACATTGAAGAAATGTTTATTTTACCAGCAACTGAAGTCTCCCTTGAGTTATCCACGAAAAATATCATGAGTGTGGAAGTGCCAGTGATGCATTTTGATTACGACGATACGGTGATGCAAGCGCCGATCGAGTACGGCTTTTTGAACTCCAATGTTCCGTTAGATAATGCGGTCGCCCGTTTTACTGACGTCATGCCAAAGCTGCTGGAGCTAACGGAAATCGAAAAGACCTGTCAATTGATGGCAGGGGAAATTGAACGGACGCGCCGACGCGTCAATGCCCTAGAATATTTGACGATTCCCGAGCTGGAAGAAGCCATTTATGGAATCAAAATGCGGCTGGAAGAAAATGAACGAGCAAACGTAACAAGAATGATCAAAGTGAAGAATAAATCAAAATAAAATGGTATGATAAGAGAAAAAACAAATGCAATAAACTTGGATTACTAAGACATTGGTTTTTGCAAAAGGTCAAAGGAAATGAAAATGAAAAAAAGAAATCGTTTGAAAAAAAAGCTGGCATCGCAACGCTTTTTGATTCCGCAGATCGTCACTCTGGTCTTCGTTTTGCTGATATTGGCAGGAACTGGCTTGCTGATGCTGCCGGCTGTCACCCAAAGTGGTGAAGGCACCAACTTTTTAGATGCGCTGTTTACTGCCACATCGGCTGTTTGCGTGACGGGTCTTTCGACCTTGACAGTAGCTGATCATTACAACCTGTGGGGCCAAGGGATCTTGCTGATGCTGATTGAGATCGGTGGGATCGGCTTCATGTCGATTCCCGTCTTCTTTTACATCTTGGCGAGAAAAAGAGTCCATCTTAGTACTCGGATGATTTTGCGGGAATCATTGAATCTGGACCGAATGTCTGGAGAGATCCATTTGGCATGGTACCTGATTCGGATCGCCTTTTTGATCCAAGTCAGTGGGATCATCTTGCTGGCTTTTGCATTCGTGCCCCGTTTTGGTTGGGAGCGAGGCCTTTGGTACAGTGTTTTTCATGCGATCTCGGCCTTTTGTAATGCTGGGTTTGATTTGTTCGGCAACAGCATGGTAGGGTTTCAAAACGATCCATTTGTGCTGGGGGTCATCAGTTTCTTGATCATCGCCGGTGGTCTGGGTTTTCTCGTTTGGTTCGATATCCTGCATACGGCGTCCAAAAAACGGTCCCTGCATAGCCGCTTGGCATGGATCGCTATGATCGTTTTGGTGGTTTTTGGAACGGCAGGGTTCTTTTTGACCGAAGCCAATTCACAGTTGATCACGGGTGATTCGGTCATCGAACGTTTTTTCCAATACCTCTTCTTAGCGGTCACCCCAAGAACCGCGGGATTTTTCAGTATTGATTACGGACAAATGAGTCAAGCAGGCTTGATGCTGACGATGATTTTAATGTATATCGGTGGCACCTCTGGATCAACTGCTGGGGGATTGAAGACAACGACATTTGCGGTCTTGATCATCAAGATCCGCAGCTTATTGAAAGGGCGCAGTCGAGCGGAAGTTTTTGGTCGCACGATCAAAGAATCTGCTGTATCGCGTGCCTTTACGTTGTTCTTCCTTACCTTGACGTTATGCTTCGTAGCGATTTTCTTATTGTCGATCACTGAGAGTATGCCGCAAACCCCAAACTTTGGGTTGCCAACCATTGCCTTTGAAGTTTTTTCCGCTTTTGGAACGGTGGGATTGACCATGGGGTTGACGCCTTACTTGTCGGTTTTTGGCAAACTTTTGATTATTTTTTTGATGTTCATTGGTCGAGTCGGCATCATGACCGTTGCTTTTTCATTGATGAAAAAAGCCAACAAACAAGAAGCTGGCTACAAATATCCTGATGAAACCGTGATGATCGGGTAACGAAAAAGGGAAACGAAGCACGCTTCGTTTCCCTTTTTTTCGTTTATTGAAGTACTTCTAACATCACATCTCGTTGGTCATCGCTGACATTTCCCGCATAGTTCGGTGTGATCAAAGATAGACCACCCTCCTTATTTGTAAATAGGTACAGGTTGTGGCTAAAATCAGGATTTCCATTGGAAGTGATCCCTTTTGCAAAGGTCAACTGAGTGTTCACTTTTACGGTGCGAATCCCATTGTCATTTGCTGAAAAGATGCGAATCTCCTTTGTTGCGATCGTATCGACTTGTGCTTCATAGCTTGCGCTGTCGCCGATCGAAATGATCAATGGGCTCGTATTTTTGATCGTGACAGCATCTGGTACATTGACGCCATGGAAATAAAAAGTCAGTGAAGGGCCATATTGGGAAAGATCAACCGCATATGGAAACTCATTGGATACTGAGCTTGCTGTCGTTTGCGTTGCGTCAGAGTGGTCCGTCGATTGCTGGCTTGTGGTTGAAGTTTCTGAAGTAGAGGTTGACGCTAAGGAGCTGCTTTCAGTCGTTTGCATCGTCGTACTTTGCTTGCTTTCAGTAGAGACATGACTCTGGCTTAGCTCGCTGGTTGATTGCGCGGTATCTTTTTCGTTGTTACAGCCTGTCAAAAGCCCCACACTGACCAGCGTCAGTGTCCCAATCAAAGAAATTGTTTTTTTCATCGTTTGTTTCATCCTTTCCTTCAAATACTAAAACATCTAAAAAAAACAAATTATTGTGTGAAAATGCACAATTTTGCTGATATAGTGTTTAAATATTCTTTGGTGTTAAAGATATTGTAGTCCAGAACACTGAAAAAGAATAGGAAGATTTTGCTGAATTTTTCGTCAATTCTATCATAAAATATTCATTAACGCCCGCAGCAGCTGGTTAGTTTTGTATAATAAAGTGTTAGCCATTTCTGGCGACTTGCGTAACGCAGGGATCTAGATTAAAATACCTTGGTATAGAAGAATGGGTGGTGAAGAGGATGGAAAAAGAACGGATGGGGCAATGGTTAGCCTTTACGAATCAGCATCAAGCGATCGAAGCTCGTTTGGAGCAAGCCCTCAAAGCAGAAAGCAATCTGTCTTTGAATGAGTATTACGTGCTTTATTACTTAGAAAAGACCCCCAATCATAGCATGCGCCTCAATGATTTGATCGCCCATTTTGATCTGAGTCAAAGTGCGATGTCACGTATGATCATGCGCATGGAAGACAAGCTGTGCGGTGTGATCGAACGGCATTCTTGTCAAGATGATAAGCGGGGGATCTATATTGATTTGACCCAATCAGGGGAAAAGAAACTGCAGCGTTCAAAAGTCGTTTTTGAAAAAGTCTTGGAGGAAATGCTGGACTAATGATGTTTTTCACTTGTTTTCTCCTTGATTCTTTTGTAATATAGATGCATGTGCATGTATATTTTAATAAAGGGAAAAAAGATGCACCGATTTGCTTTAAGGATCTCCTTGAAAAACTAAGCCAGTCAGATCTACAAAGCGAAATGAATCCAATGGAAAAGGTGGGAAACCCATGCGAAATGTAACAGACAAAGCAACATTTAAGCGCGGATTGCAGTTGAAAAATCGAATCATTATGGCACCAATGACGACCAAGATGTCCTTCTTTGATGGGGTGATTACGAAAGATGAGTTGGCTTACTATGGCTTACGCTCTGGGGAAGTCGGAGCAGTCATCACAGCGGCAGCCAATGTCCAAGAAGATGGCAAGGGCTGGGAAGGGGAATTAGGCGCTTACGACGATGCCTTTTTACCTGGATTAAGTAAATTGGCCAGCACCATCAAAACCAATGGGACCAAAGCTATTTTACAGATTTTTCATGCCGGTCGGATGACGGATGACTCGGTCCTACGAGGAACACAACCGATTTCTGCTAGCGCAGTTGCTGCCGAACGACCAAATGCCCAGGTTCCCCGAGAAGTCACAGTAGATGAGATTTTAACGATTATTGAAAACTTTAAAAAAGCTACCGAACGGGCGATCAAGGCGGGGTTTGATGGCGTAGAACTCCACGGAGCCAATACGTATTTGATCCAACAATTCTTTTCTCCGCACTCAAATCGTCGATCCGATGAATGGGGTGGCTCACTTGAGAACCGTTATCGTTTTATTGAGAAGCTCGTCGATGAAGTATTGGAAACAGTGGACCAATCAGGTGTGAAGGAGTTTATCGTCGGTTATCGGTTTTCACCGGAAGAATTCGAAGAACCAGGGATTCGCTTTGAAGATACGTTGTTCTTAGTGGACCAACTGGCAGAAAAAGGATTAGACTATCTGCACATCTCCCTTGCGGATTATACCCGCAAATCGATTTCAAAAGCGTACCAAGAAAAATCGATGTTGGCGTATGTCTATGAAAAAATCGCTCAGCGGGTTCCTTTGATTGGTGTAGGGGATGTCCGAACATCGAAAGATGCCGCGGGCTTGCTAGAACATGCAGACTTTGTAGCAGTGGGCCGGGCATTGTTGATCGATCCTCATTGGGGACAAAAAGTCTTAGACGGTCAAGATGAGTTGATCCGCACCACGGTTTCTACTTACGAACGTGAGGAACTCGAATTACAAAACGGCGTTTGGGGTTTTATGGAAAACATGATGCCAGATCGCCTAAATGAAGAAAAATAAGCAGACAACCACCTTTGCCTTGGGCGAAGGTGGTTTTTTGGTAAAACGAGAGGAACGATCCAATTATTTTCAATTATGACAATCATTCTTTATAATTGGTGTAATGGTAAGCGCTTACTTTATTTTTTGCTATCGGGGGATGAGGAGAGAATCATATTGGAGGGAGAAAAATGAAAAAAAAGTAGCTTGTTCTTGCTAGTAATTGTCACAGGGGTGTTGTTCGCTGGTTGTGGAGGAAATCAAGAAACAGCAGATTCACAAGATTTTGCCAGTACAGATGAGAATACGCTAACTGTTTGGGCTTGGGACACAAATTTTAATATTCCAATTATGGAAAAAGCCGGGGAATATTACAATGCGGACAATGACGCAATCGACCTTAATGTCGTCGAGATGTCCAACGAGGATACCAAGCAAAGAATGGTTTCATCCTTTACTTCAGGGGTCTCCGAAGGTTTGCCTGACATCGTTTTGATGGATGACTATGACGTGCAGAACTATTTGCTGAACTACGAAGGAAAATTTGCAGAATTATCGGAAGACATTGACTTTGACCAATTTGCTCCTTACAAAGTAACGAATGCGACCCATCAAGAAGGCGTTTATGCGGTTCCCTTTGATTCAGGTTCTGCTGGACTCTACTACCGCAAAGATTATTTAAGTGAAGCGGGGATCGATGAAAGTGAACTCACCAATCTAACCTGGTCCAAATTTGTGGAGATTGGTGAGACAGTCAAAGAAAAAACGGGGAAATGGTTCGTCGCGTTTATTCCAAATCGCGGCACTCATTATATCCAGATGGCGATGCAGTCAGCCGGATTATGGTATTTTGATGAAGACGGAAACATATTCTTGAAAGACAATCCTGCTATTCGTGAAATGCTGCCGATCCTGAAGACGATCGAAGAAAAAGAGTTGGCAAAACCAGTAGATTATTTTGCGCCAGAAGGGATCGGTGCAGTGACGAGTGGAGAAGTGGCAGCAGTCAATTCAGCCATCTGGTTTTCAGCGACGATCCGCTCCGCAGAAGATCAAAAAGGAAAATGGGGCTATACGAATCTTCCTCAATTAGAGACAGTGTCTGGAGCGACACCTTACTCGAACTTGGGTGGTTCTAGCTGGTTGGTGCTCAATGACTCACCAAATAAAGCGTTGGCCATTGATTTTCTCAAACAAGAATTTGCTGGGAACGATGAATTCTACCAAGAGATTTTAGTAGAAAATGGAGCAGTGGGGACTTACCTACCCTCACAAGAAGGAGAAGCTTATCAATATGAAGATCCTTTCTTTAATGACGCCCCAATCTATAAAGATTTCTCTAGTTGGATGGCGGACATCCCCGCCGTTGATTACGGGGTAAATACCCAAGCGGCAGTGGATGCCTTGCGTGGGGGAATGCAAAGCTATTTTGATGGTGCCATGTCCTTAGAGGATATGTTGACGGAAGCAGAAAACACCTACAAGATGCAAGTCGGCGAATAGCCGACTTGTGTTGCTTAAGGAGTGATGAATATGCAAAATACGATCAGAAAAAAGCGCCCCAAAAACCAACAAGTCTGGGGATTTATTGGCCTTTCTTTAATATTCAGTAGTGTCTTTTTGCTGTATCCCATCGTTTATTCCTTATACCTTTCCCTGCATCGGATGCAGGGACTGCAATCGGTTTTTGTCGGCTTCGGCAATTACCTGCGCATGCTGCAGGATACGATTTTTCAAAAAGCTTTACTCAATAATTTTATCTTTCTGATCTTTCAAGTACCAATCATGGTGTTGTTGGGTCTTCTGCTAGCGTTTGTTTTGAACACGCCGAAGCTTGTAGGACGCTCCTTCTTTAAATTGGCGTTGTTTCTACCCTGTGTCACCTCGCTGGTTTCCTATGCAGTTTTATTTAAAATGATGTTTCAAATTGGTGGGATCGTTAATCAAGGGCTGCTGAACATTGGCTTGATCACGCAACCGCTAGATTGGCTAAATAATCCGTTTTTAGCAAAACTGACCGTTATTATTGCCCTGTGCTGGCGTTGGACAGGCTATAACATGATTTTTTATTTCGCAGGATTGCAAAATATCTCTGATGACACCTTAGAAGCTGCTGCGATCGATGGGGCGAATGGGTTTCAAAAGTTCTTTTTCGTAGTGATCCCGCAGCTGAAGCCGGTGATCGTTTTCACAACCATCACCTCCACCATTGGGACGATCCAGCTCTTTGATGAAGTGGTTAATCTAACAGGTGGTGGCCCCTCCAATGAGACGTTGACTGTCGCTCAACTGATCTATAATCACTCCTTTGTCTATACGTCAAATTTTGGGTATTCGGCTACGCTGTCGTGGGTCTTAGTGATCATCATCGCTCTTTTATCTGTGATCCAGTTGAAACTCGCGAAAACGAATCAATAAAAGCGATAGAAAGGAGCAGCTATGAAAGTTACTTTAAGTGGATGCATAAAATATGGATTTTTACTGATCGTCTCGTTTTTTTCGATTTTTCCGTTTTACTGGATGATGGTGGGCTCTACCAATACCGCTAATCAAGTTGCCGAAGGGAAGCTGACTTTTGGGAATCAGCTAGTAAACAATTTTCAGGTGCTGTTCAGCAATTACGACATCCCATTGATCATGTGGAATTCCATCAAGATTTCATTGATCACCGTCCTCGTCAGTCTACTGGTCACTTCTTTGGCTGCCTTTGGATTTGAGAAGTTTCGAACGCGGGCGAGTGAAGGGATTTATGCGGTTTTTCTGTTATGTATGATGGTGCCGCTGGCAACTTTGTTGATCCCTTTGTTTAAGATGATGGCAGGAATGCAGCTAGTCAATCAGCACGTGGCGGTCATTTTGCCATTGGTCAATAACCTGTTTCTGATTTTCTTTTTTCGCCAGAACTTCAAGTCTTTCCCTGACGGTATTTTAGATGCGAGTCGCATCGAGAGGGCAACAGAGTACACGATATTTTTCCGAATCGTTTTTCCTATGATGCGCTCGACATATGCTGCCGCTGCCATCTACGCCTTTATGAACGCATGGAACAGTTATTTGCTACCCTTGGTCTTTTTGCAAACGGAAAGTCGTCAAACCATGACATTGCTGATTTCGAATTTATCGTCAGCCAGTTACGTACCAAATTATGGCGTTCAAATGCTGGCGATCGTGATTGCAACGATCCCAACGTTGGTATTGTTTTTGTTTATGCAAAAAGGTTTTGTGAAAGGCATGACCGGTTCTTTGAAACTATAAGTAGCAATAACCAGCTTTGCTACTTTTCCATAAGGTTGGGGAAGGCTTGACGTAGGGGGGGAAATAGCTTTCCCCAGATAAAAAACAATTGCCTTGAGAGGCATTATTTTAATAAATAGTCAAACAATTCAGAATCATTCATTTTTCTTACAAAAAGATAGCGCAAGTCGAGTTGATTGATAAAAAAACAATCAGTTGTTAGACTTAATTCAGGTTAAAAAAACAAAAAGGGGATGTAATGATGAAAAGAGGATTTAGAAATTATTTAGGTTCAGATGAGCGGGAGGCAGGCTATAATTTGTCTTGGGGGTCTATCTTTGCAGGGGTCGTAACATTTATCGCATTGTTCATGACACTGTCAATGATTGGCTCAGCAATCGGTTTTGGTATGGTGGAACCAACCTCTAATAACCCATTAGATGGTGTTGGGACAGGATTATTGATTTGGACAGTGATTACCTTCGTCTTGGCATTGTTCGGTGCTGGTTTTGTTTCTGGTGTTGCTGCTCGACGTGTCGGATTGGTTCATGGTTTCTTAACATGGGCAACAAGTATGATCGTGATGATGGTTATGCTCTCTTACTTAACGATCGGTGCTTTTTCTGTAGTCGGTTCACTTTTAGGAAACGTTGCTTCTGCTGTCGGCAGTGGTGTTGAAACAGTGGCCTCTGGTGCTGGCGATGTCGCTTCAAAAGCCTTCGATGAAATAACAGGAAACATGGAAGACGTCAATACAGATGAATTACAAGCGAACGTCAATGATGTTTTACAAGATACCGATGTTCCTGAATTGCAACCAGACTATTTGCAAAATCAATTGTCTGATGCGACAAACGACATCAAAGATGCCGGCAAAGACATTGCAACCAATCCAAATGATGCTGATAAAATCATTGATGATTTAGCAAGCAAATTACAAGATCGTGCTACAACGATCGGTGATTCAGTGGATGAAGAAGCAATTTCAAATGCGGTCGTTCAAAATACTGATTTAAGCCAACAAGAAGCGGAAGAAGCAACGAACAATATCGTGAACGGCTTACAAGATGCTTCTGATGAAGCGCAAAAACAAATCGAAAATGCACAACAAAATCTTGAACAAGCCAAACAAGACATTGACCAAGCAGTGGAAGACGCTCGTCAAAAAGCGGAAGAAGCAAGTGATGCAACAGCCAAAGCGTCCATTTGGGGCTTTGTGGCAATGGTCTTAGGACTCGTTCTTACGTCAATTGGTGGTATGGTGGGTGCAAACTTAGTCAAAACTGCTGACCACGAAAATCGTATCTAATTCACCTGTCACAAAGAGAGTTAGTGATCCATAAACCATTGAACAGCGTTCTGCCAAAGACTCAAATGGCAGCAGCGCTGTTTTCTGCTTTTAAACAAGCGGTTAAAAATCCCCATTGACGAGTGATTTTTCTCATGCTACACTGGCTCTGAGGATTGTTACCGCTTTAGGCGGGCTATACCTATTTTTTTGTGTGAAGAAATCTAAAGAAGAATAGGGTCGTTAAAATGAACGTAACAAAAGTGATCAATAACAACATTGTGATTTCTGAGAATGAGGAAAAACAAGAATTGGTCGTCATGGGCAAAGGCTTAGGCTTTAAGAAAAAGCCAGGCGATGTGATCGACGATACCAAGATTGAAAAAGTCTATCTCAGTACACAAGAGTGGAATGTCACAAAACTAACCCAATTACTTTCTTCTATCCCTATCGAACATATTCAAGCAGCGAATGAGATCATCAGTTTTGCAAAAGTTTCCCTTGGGAAAAAATTGAGCGAAAAATTGTTTCTGACGCTGACCGATCATATCAATTATGCTATCGAGCGCTATCAAAATGGCATGGAAATCAAAAATGCCTTGCTATGGGAAATCAAGCGGTTTTATAACCATGAATACCTCATTGGCAAAGAAGCGTTATCGATCATCAAAAATCGCTTGGCGATCGAGCTGCCAGAAGATGAAGCCGGCTTCATTGCATTGCACATCGTCAATGCGGAGTTGGATATGGCGCAGGTCAGTCAAGTATCGGAAATGGCGAAGATCATTCAGCATATCCTAAACATCGTTAAATATCATTTTTCAATGGAGCTTGATGAGTATTCATTGAACTACGAACGCTTTGTGACCCATTTGAAATTTTTTGTCCAGCGCTTATTCAGCGGAACAAAGCTCGATGATGCAGGAACCGGCAGTTTTATTTTTATGTTGAAAGACCGCTATATGAAGGAATATGCGTGTGCGCTGAAAATCAGCGACTACATCAACAAAGAATTCGGTAGACCGTTAGAAGAAGACGAATTGATCTATTTAACTATACACATCAAACGAATAACAAGTGCTTAGGATTGTTACTGGATTGGCAGGCTATACCTAAATGAACTCCCAAGGGGTTCGTTTAGGTATTTTTTTATGTTTTGACACACGAAAAGCAAACGAAGGACCAAAATAGGAGGAACGACATGAATTACAAAGAGTTAGCAAAAACGATCATCACCAATGTTGGTGGGGAAGAAAATATCCAAAGCTTGACCCATTGTGCGACCCGCTTGCGCTTCAACTTGAAAGATGACAGCAAACCACAAGAAAGCACTTTAAAACACACACCAGGCATCATGGGTGTGGTCAACAAGGGCGGACAGTACCAAGTGATCATCGGCAGTGATGTTGGCAATGTCTACAACGAAATCACTGCCCAAACTAATTTGACTAGTGATCAAGAAACAGAAGAAGACGATCGGGGACGTGTAGCGAAAATTATCGATACGATCACTGGGATCTTCACCCCGATCTTGCCAGCCATCACGGCAGCTGGGATGTTAAAAGCGGTCCTTTCGTTGCTGGTGGTCTTCAATGTCTTGACGGCAGAAAGTCAAAGTTACCAAATTCTAAACTTTATGGCAGATGCTGCGTTCTACTTCTTACCGATTCTACTGGCTGCTTCTTCTGCGCAAAAGTTCAAAGCCAACATGTATCTGGCGATGATGGTGGGTGGAATTTTACTGCATCCCAACTTCATCGGTATGGTGACAGCAGCCAATGAGTCAGGTGGCGGCATCCATTTGTTCGGTTTGCCGATTTCACCAGTCACCTATTCATCATCGGTGATCCCCATCATCTTAAGTGTTTGGTTCATGTCTTACGTTGAACCGATTGCTGATAAGGTCTCACCAAAAGCAATCAAATTCTTTAGCAAACCGTTGCTGACGATCTTCGTCGTAGGGACGGTAGCATTAGTTGCTTTAGGTCCTCTAGGCTATATGATCAGTGAAGCGATTTCCGCAGGGATCCAAGCCTTAGAAACGGTCAGCCCATGGATCGTTCCGTTATTAATCGGTGCCTTCACCCCATTGTTCGTGGCAACGGGTACCCACTATGGATTGGTTCCTATCGGTATCAACAACCGAATGACCACAGGTTATGATACAGTGATCTATCCTGGCATGCTGGCTTCAAACGTCAGTCAGGGAGCTGCAGCTATCGGCGTTGGTTTCAAATCCAAAGATTCTACGATCAAACAATTGGCATTTTCTGCAGGTCTGACAGGTCTATTCGGCATCACTGAACCAGCGTTGTATGGGGTCAACTTACGGTTTAAAACACCTTTGTATGCAGCAATGATCGGTGGCGGATTTGGGGGTCTGTTTATGGGAATCATGCGTGTCCGCAATTTCTCAGGCGGCTCACCAGGTCTATTGACTTTGCCAAGCTATATCGGCGATGACACCTTACGTCATTTGACCAATGCCTGTATCGGTGCGGCAATCAGTATCGTAGTCACATTTATTGCGACATTATTCTTATACAAAGACCCTGTCACAGAAGAAGCACCTGAAGCAACACCAGCAGACAAAGAGCAAGAACCAACCCATCAAATCAGCGGTGCAGAGATCAAAGCACCTTTAAAAGGGGAACTAAAAAGCCTGCAAGCAGTCAATGATGGCATGTTTTCAGAAGAAATTCTGGGACAAGGGGTAGCGATCGAGCCAACCGTCGGAGAAGTACTAGCACCAGTCAACGGGACTGTCACAGCAGTCTTTGATTCCAAGCATGCCATTGGCTTGACCAGTGAGGAAGGCATTGAGCTGCTGATTCACGTGGGGATCGATACAGTGCAATTGAATGGCGAAGGCTATGCCTATCAAGTAGAAAAAGGACAAAAAGTATCAGTTGGTGACCCATTGATTACGTTTGATATCGAGTTTATCAAAGAAAAAGGTTATCCAGTGATCACGCCGATCGTTATCACCAACAGTGCAGAAGTGGGCGACATTTTGACGGCAAACAGTGGTCCGATTACGTTTGGCGATCAAATCATCAAAGTGATCGGCTAAAAAAAGGAGAATAAGACATGGGATTTCCAGAAAACTTTTTATGGGGCGGCGCAACAGCCGCCAATCAATGTGAAGGCGGGTTTGATCAAGGGGGGCGTGGACTTGCCAATGTCGATGTGATTCCGACTGGCAAGGAGCGACGAGCAGTCATTACCGGCAAGCGTGAGATGCTTGCCTTTGAAGAAGGGTATTTCTATCCAGTAAAAGAAGCGATTGATATGTACCATCATTTCAAAGAAGATATCGCCTTATTTGCGGAGATGGGCTTTAAAACCTATCGTTTATCGATTGCTTGGTCAAGAATTTTTCCGAAGGGCGACGAAGAAACCCCTAATGAAGAAGGCTTGCGCTTTTATGAAGAACTGTTTTTAGAATGTCGCAAATACCAAATCGAACCTTTGGTGACGATCACGCATTTTGACTGTCCGATCCATCTGATCAAAGAATATGGCGGTTGGCGCAACCGTAAGATGATTGCCTTTTACGAAAACCTTTGTCGGGCGATCTTCACTCGCTACAAAGGATTGGTGAAGTACTGGCTGACCTTTAATGAAATCAATATGATCTTGCATGCCCCGTTTCTCGGTGCAGGGCTGACCTTTGCTGAGGGCGAAAATGAAGAACAAATCAAATATCAAGCTGCTCATCATGAGTTAGTCGCTAGTGCGTTGGCAACAAAAATCGCCCACGAGATCGATCCAGAAAACAAAGTAGGCTGTATGCTGGCAGCGGCTAGTTATTATCCTTACAGCTGCAATCCGAAAGATGTCTGGGAAAGCAAAAAAAGCGATCGCGGCAACTATTTCTTTATCGATGTGCAATCGCGAGGAGAATATCCAAATTATGGTTTGAAGATGCTAGCGGAAAAAGGAATCACTTTGGAACGAACCGCCGAAGATACGGCTTTATTAAAAGCCCATACCGTCGATTTTATTTCCTTTTCTTACTATGCCTCTCGGGTCGCTGCTTCAGAAGATTCCGGTGTTGAAAAAACGGAAGGCAACTTGTTCCCGACCATTAAAAATCCGTATTTAGAAGCGTCGGAATGGGGCTGGCAGATTGATCCGCTTGGTTTGCGGATCACGATGAATGATCTTTATGACCGTTACCAAAAACCACTTTTCATCGTCGAAAACGGTCTAGGAGCGGTGGATACACCAAACGAAGATGGAAAAATCAATGATGTGTATCGCATCGACTATCTACGTGCGCATATTGCAGCGATGAAAGAAGCCATTGATAAAGACGGTGTGGAACTGCTGGGGTATACTTCATGGGGCTGTATCGATTTGGTTTCAGCAGGAACCGGAGAAATGAAGAAACGCTATGGCTATATCTATGTCGATCGCGACAATGAAGGCAATGGCACATTAGCCCGCAGCAAGAAGCAATCTTTTTATTGGTACAAAAAAGTGATTGCCTCAAATGGAGAAGATTTGGCTTAAGCCAGTTAACCAACGATTATTTTTAAGGAAAGAAACGCCAACGGAACAGAACTGCTCTTGGAAGCTGTCTGGTTCTGTTGGCGCTTTTCTTATTTAATGAAAGAAATTACTCTGATTCCTCCCGCTGGATCGGCAGCAGCAAGCGAACGGTGGTTCCTTCGTTGATGCGTGATTCTACAGTCAATCCGTATTTTTCCCCATAGAGCAGCTTGATACGCTGATCAATATTGTCTAAACCAATACCCGAATAGTGTTCAAAGTGGTTGGCGGTGCTGGTTGGGTGCTCTTCATTGAACCCGATGCCCGTATCGATGATCTCAATTTTCAGGCCTTCCTTACTGACGCGAGAAAAAATCTGGATCAATCCTGAATCCTCTTCGGGAAAGGCATGCAGGTAGGCATTTTCGATAATCGGTTGCAAAATCATTTTCGGTACGAGAATATCTTCACAGCCATCTTCTGAAAAAATCGTCGATTGGATGCGATTGCCGTAACGTACGTTCATTAACACGAGGTATTCTTCCACGATCGCTAGCTCATCTTTTAAGGGGACGATCTCTTTGCGGTTAAAGGTGTGCCGCAACAATTGGACAAAGCTTTCAATCGCTTGGGTTGCGGCTTCTTGTTCGTTTTGCCAGATCAAAAACTTAATGGCAGTCAATGTGTTGTAGACAAAATGCGGTTGGATCTGCATTTGCAACGAGCGGATCTCGAACTTGCGTTTTTCGGCTTCTGTAACCATTAAATGATCGACATAAGATTCTAAGTCCTCTAGCATCAAGTTATAGGCACGCCCCAATTCTCGCGTTTCGTACGTCCCGTTGATGGTGACCTTGTCGCTGAAATCGCCTTGTGTGACCGCCGGCAGCTTGGCAATCAGCTGATAAATCGGTTGGGTGATATTGCGGATGATCCAAAATGCCAGCAGACTAAAGAGTAAAATACTGACGACAGAAATCAAAAGAGCTGGCTTGATCAGATTCATATTGCGTACTAGATGCGATTCATCCAAAACATCGTAAAAAGTAAAATGATACGAATAAAGGGGCAGCTGATTGATGCTAGTATCTCTTTTGACCGTGACGAGACGATCTTCAAACGGCTTGCCTAAAAGGCTCGGATCAGAAGTAGAAAGAATTTGATTTTGTTCATTGACGATATAGATCGAGTGGAGACTGGTATCTAAGAGTTGACGATAGATCGAAGAAAAATCGGATTCTTTTAAGAAAATCAGGGCATAGCCGAAAATCGTTTCTTCTTTCATTAATTTGCGCACGTACATCAAGCCAGGGGAGTCGCTGGTGGAGGTGCTCAAGCCTTGGTCCAAGAAATAATACTGACTGATGGCGTCATTGTCATTGATCTGCTGGATAAAGGCACTGGCGAGAAAATCATCTACTGATTGATTGCGAACCGCATCGTTTTGAAAGAAAGTGCCCCCGTTGACCCCAATCAACACTAAATTCGAGGGGATGTCTTGAAACAAAGAGCGAGTGTCTTTTAATTGCTCGTTTAATTCTAAAATCGTACGGCCTTGATTCATGTCGCCTTCTAAGTATGTTTCAACGGCTTTGCTTTCATCGACGATATCAAAAATCCGATGGATATTCTCGTTCAGACGCTCATAATCTTCTTGGATTTTTTCCAGTAGCAGCTGATTGGAACTCTGGTACGAAGCAACATAGGCATCTTTCGAGCGACCATAGATTACGACGACGGTTAGCAGACAAACACTAATGACCCCGACGACAACAAAGAGGAAGATCCGACTGAATAATTCATTTTTCTGAATCCATTGGTTGATTTTCATAATTGATTCAACCGCCGATACTTCGATGGGGTGACTTGGCATTCTTTCTTAAAGATGCGAGAAAAATAGCTGATATCCGAATACCCGACCGCTTCACTGATTTCAGATAGATTCAGATCAGATTGTGTCAGTAGTTCTTTGGCTTTATCCAAGCGGGTTTTCTTTACATACTCAGAAAAGCTCATTTTCAGTTTCGCAGAAAGAAAAGCCGAAAGATAGGTGTAACTAAAATGAAAGGTTTCAGCTAGTTCAGACAAAGACAGACTTTTGGTGTAGTTGTCTTGAATAAAGCGCTGAATCGCAACGAGTAGATCATCTTCATCCAGCGGTGATAAGGTCGTCAACTGTTGACGAATATCATCAATGGTCGCCAACAACAAATCAGAAAAATCTTCCAAATACTGCACGTGACCGATGGCATGCAAAAATTCGGCTTTTAAGCGGCTAAAGCGTGGCGCAGTGGGAAATTCTTCTTCCAAGCGGGACAGTAACGTGTAAAAAATACTGCTGGCCTGCTGTTTTAAGAATGTCGGATCGACATTGGATAAGATCATGTCATTAAAATATTCCTCGATTCTGGTGATTCCTAACAAAAAGTTGTTGTCTAACAAAGCCCGTAAGAACTTCTTCGTATCAAAGCGATCACTTTCAATGTACAAAAAGAGTTCTTGTTCTGGCACCAGCCGTTGTCGTTTATAAAAAAACGATTGTCCTTGGCTTTTGGCTTTAAGCGTCACAAAATGGTCCCGCAACTGTTCAATCTTTTGAAAGGGCACACTGAGAGTAAAGAAGGCGTCTGGCTCGGTAAAACGCAATTGTTCCAACGTTTCTTTCAAAGAAGAATAAACATCCGTTCCTTCGGGATAACTAATCACTAAGCCGGCATCTTTGTTACTGGTTTGAAAAAAGAGCGTCTTTACTTGCGGTTGTGATTGAGTAAATTCCGTTAATGCGTGCAGCAGCTGATCATTGGCACGAAAGCCGCTAAAATTGGTGGTCAAAATTTGGGCTTGCTGTTGCGACTGATCTAATGCAAGGTAGTCCGCCAAAGGAGCCAACGGTTCTTCATACCCTGCTAAATAGCGATTCAACGATTCTTGCAGCTGCGTCTCCTCAGTCACGGAGCCTTTTGTATGTGACAGCTTTTGTGAGATGTTGTGCAGTGTCTTCAACAAGAGTATCGGTGTCAGTGTCGGTTTTAAAAGATAATCTACGGCACCATTTCTAAAAGACTGACTGACGTATTGGAAATCATCGTAGCTGCTCAAGACCAAAAAATGGACTTCTGGATATTGTTGTTGAATGATCGTTGTGAGTTGAAGACCGTCCATTTGTGGCATTTTCAAATCTGTGATCACGATGTCGGGATTCAGTTCATGGATCAGCGCCAATGCTTCTTGCCCGTTCGCTGCATCGCCTAAGAGACGGAACCCTTCTTGCTCCCAACGTATCATATGTTTCAATCCATCTCGGATCGTTGCCTCATCATCAACGACTAAGACCGTGCGTAAAATAGTCATGGTATCCCCCCTATATCTCTTCTTTATTATAAACGCTTTCAAAAAAGAAAGGTATTGTAACTTTTTTCTATTTTTGGACAAATTTAGTAAGCTCTTTCATAATCGTTGAATACGGTTACAAAGTCAGTGTATAGTTAGCCATGTAAATAAAAGGAAAGAGGGATAAAAATGAAAAAACTACTTGCATCGATGGTAACGGCGGCTGCAGTGCTGACTTTGGCGGCTTGCGGAAACAGCAACACAAGCTCTGGGGATTCTGGCGAGTCCTCAAACAAAGTCACGGTCTGGGCATGGGATGAGACCTTCAACATCAAGGCAGTCAATGAAGCCAAAAAAGTATATGAAAATCAAGATGTCGATGTGGAAGTCGTGACGATGTCGCAAGATGATATCGTCCAAAAATTAAATACGAGTCTGGCATCTGGAAATACGGACGGACTACCAAATATCGTTTTGATCGAAGACTACCGCATCCAAGGATACCTTTCTTCTTATCCAGATGCGTTTAGTGATCTAACGGATATCGTGAATGAGGAGGATTTCTCCAGCTATAAATTTGCGGTCAATAAAGTCGACGATGTCATTTATGGGGTGCCATTTGACAGTGGCGTTGCAGGACTATTTTACCGCACAGACTATTTAACCGATGCAGGCTATGAGCAGGCTGATCTCCAAGATATTACTTGGGATGATTTTATCAGCATCGCCAAAGACGTCAAAGAAAAAACGGGTCACGCTATGATGTCGTTAGACCCAAGCGATCTTGGCTTGGCACGAATCATTATGCAATCGGCAGGCGAATGGTATACCGGTGAAGATGGCTCCACCGTAACCATCAAAGACAATGAATCCTTCAAAGCCGGTCTAACTGTCTTAGCAACATTGTTGAATGAAGGCTTAGTTGAACAAGTTTCTGATTGGGATGGCGGGGTCAATGCCGTTCAATCGGGGAATGTCGCTTCTGCGCCAACTGGTGCGTGGTATTCCAGCACGATTCAAGGCGCGGAAGACCAAAGCGGCAAATGGGCGATCGCTCCAATCCCATCTATCGCTGGCGACAGCAATTCAGTCAATGCTTCCAGCATCGGCGGAGCAGGCTGGTACGTGATCAAAGGGGTTGACGGCGAAGAAAATGCCAAAGACTTTTTAGCCAATACTTTTGCTTCAAACAAAGAATTGATGGGTACATTAGCTACCGAGATCGGTTTGGTTTCAACCATGAATGCTGCAGAAGAAACGGAAGAGTATACGTCGGGTCTTGATTTCTATGGCGGTCAAAAAGTCTTCCAAGATTTCTCTCAATGGTCACAAGAAATTCCAGCCGTGAACTACGGCAATCACACCTATGCCATTGAATCTGTCTTGACTGAAAGCTTGCAACGAGTGATCAACGGCGAAGACATCGATAAAGTATTAGAAGAAGCACAATCACAAGTGGAAGCACAAATTGCAAACTAATCGAACAACTTTGCAGAAACTCGTGAGCGATCGCGAGTTTCTGTGTTAAGGGGGAATTACAATGAAAAACAAAACAAAAAATTGGTTTGCAAACGGCAATGCCTTTATTACCTTACCCGTCATTTTGATCACGATGCTGGTCTTTATTCCGATGGTCTCGGCATTGTTCACGTCATTCCAATCAGGACCACCAACAGCGATGACCTTTAACGGTCTTGGCAACTATCAGCGGATGTTGAGCGACTCAACCTTTAAAAAAGCCTTTGGCAATACGTTTTTATACTTATTAGTCCAAGTTCCGATCATGCTCTTTTTGGCGCTGATCGTATCGAACATATTGAATGACAAAAAATTGAAATTTAAAGGGCTGTTCCGCACCGCCTTGTTTTTACCCTGTATCACATCCTTGGTTTCTTATTCCTTGATCATGAAAAGTCTCTTTTCGGCAAATGGGTTAGTCAATAACTTTTTGACACAGCTACACTTGATCGATGCACCGATCCAATGGTTGACAGATCCTTTTTGGGCAAAAGTACTGATCATTTTTGCCATCACGTGGCGTTGGACCGGCTACAATATGATCTTTTTCATCTCAGGCATGCAGAATATCGATCCAAGTATTTATGAAGCGGCAGAGATCGATGGCGCTTCAAAATGGGATCAGTTCTTCAAAATCACGATTCCCAACTTGCGTCCAATCATCCTATTTACCACGATCACCTCAACGATCGGTACGCTGCAATTATTCGATGAAGTTCAAAATATCACTGGCGGTGGACCAGCCAATGCTACGACGACCTTGTCGCAATATATCTACAATTTGAGTTACAAATTCACGCCAAACTTTGGGTACGCCGCTGCGGTCTCCTTTGTTATCGTGATTGCGATCGTGATCTTATCGATCATCCAAACGAAAATAGGAGGAAAAGAAAATTGAAAACAATCTCACTCACTTTAAAATACGTCTTTCTGGCGATTTTGGCTTTCATCTCTATTTTTCCATTTGTTTGGATGATTCTAGGGATGACCAATCAAACCTTTGATATCGTTGCTGGAAAAATCATGATTGGCGATCAATTGGTCATCAACTTCCAAAATCTCTTTTCTTCCGACTTGAATTTTACTCGGGCATTAGGCAATTCCGCAGTGATTGCCGTGATTACGACCGTCTTTGCGCTGTTGTTCTCCTCCATGGCAGGGTATGGCTTTGAGATCTATCGGACGAAAACCAAAGACCGCATCTTTAATATTCTACTGCTGTCGATGATGGTGCCTTTTGCCGCGCTAATGATCCCGCTCTATCGGATGTTCAGCAAGCTTAGCGGCACACCAATCGGGATCAATACCTTCGCTGTCGTGATTTTGCCCTCGATCTGTACCGCCTTTTTGATTTTCTTTTTCCGCCAAAACATCAAGGCATTCCCTAGAGAATTAGTCGAAGCTGCTCGGATCGATGGCTTGAATGAACTGAGTATTTTCTTTAGAGTCTACATGCCGACGGCTAAAAATACTTATGCAGCTGCCGCGATCATTACGTTTATGGGCAGCTGGAACAATTATTTGTGGCCATTAGTTGCCTTGCAATCACCAGACAAACGGACCGTTCCACTGGTTCTTTCGGCTATGGGTGCTTCTTATACACCTGATTATGGCATGATGATGTGCGGCATTGTGATCGCCACACTGCCAACGGCCATCATTTTCTTCGTTTTACAAAAACAATTTGTCCAAGGGATGCTGGGCTCCGTGAAATAATCGGGGCATCAGCGAACAATTATAAAGTAGAGGGTACGATATGATTCTTTTTGACAAACAACTAAACGTCTTTCATTTAAGCAACGATCAAATCAGCTATCTCTTACAGATAGAGGAAGGGGGCAATGTGGCGCACCTTTATTTTGGAAAAAAAATTTCCCATTATTCTGGTGGCTATCGCTACCCACGCCTTGATCGGTCCTTTTCACCTAATCCCCCAGACAGTAGCGATCGGCTTTTCTCATTAGACACCTTGATGCTGGAGTTTCCTGGTAATGGCTTCGGGGACTTTCGAGAAGCCGCCTATACGATTCGCCAGTCTGACGGCAGCCGAGTCAGCCATTTTGTCTTTAGTGATTACCAGATTCAACAAGGCAAACCAGCCTTAGCAGGATTGCCTCAGACCCATGGGGTCGACGACGGCATCGAAACACTGATTCTGTCCTTAAAAGATGATGTGGCGGGACTCGAACTGCAATTGTTTTACACGATTTTTGAGGAGGCGGCAGTGATCGTCCGCTCAAGTAAAATAATCAATCACGTAAACCAGCCTGTTACCATCGAACAGCTGGCGAGTCAAGCCCTGGATTTTCCTAACCGTCCCTTTGATTTGATCCACTTGCCAGGGGCGTGGGCGAAGGAACGCCAAGTGACCCGAGAACCCATCCATCGCGGCATCAAGCGTTTAGACAGCAAGCGGGGTTCCAGCAGCCATCAGCAAAATCCCTTTGCCGTCTTGCTGGAACCTAATGCTACGGAGTTTGCTGGGGAGTGTTATGGTTTTAGCTTGCTGTATAGCGGCAACCATGAAACCATCATCGAAAAAGATCCTTACCAACAAACCCGTGTGATCATGGGGATCAACAGCCATCAATTTGCCTGGCAATTGCCGCCAACTGAAAGCTTTCAAGCCCCAGAAGCCGTGATTGCTTATAGTGAGGCTGGCTTGAATCAGCTGTCAGCCACCTATCATGATTTTTATGATGAGCATTTGATTCGGGGCAAATACAAAAAGCAAGAACGGCCGATCCTGATCAATAACTGGGAAGCAACGTACTTTGATTTCAATGAAGAAAAACTGGATGCCCTTGTTGATGAAGCTAAGGAGCTGGGAATCGAACTGTTTGTTTTGGATGACGGCTGGTTTGGTCAGCGAGAAGATGACCAAACCTCATTAGGCGATTGGTTTGAAAACGAAGGCAAGCTAGCTTCTGGCTTGGCAGGATTTGCCCAAAAAGTCCATGACAAAGGGCTGCAATTCGGGCTTTGGCTGGAACCAGAAATGATTTCTGGTGACAGTGAACTAAACCGACAGCACCCCGATTGGCTGTTACAAGTACCCAATCGCAAGCCAGCACTTAGCCGCAGTCAGTATGTGTTGGACTTTTCTCGACAAGATGTCAGAGACCATCTCTATCACCAGTTAACCCAACTGTTTGATACGGTTGCCATCGACTATATCAAATGGGACATGAACCGCAGTCTGTCGGATGTCTATTCCTTGCTCCTCGATCCTGCCCAGCAAGGGGAGGTCGCGCACCGCTATCTGCTGGGCTTGTATGAGTTCCTAGAGAAACTGACCACTGCCTATCCGACGATCCTGTTTGAAGGTTGTTCTGGTGGCGGTGGGCGCTTTGATGCTGGCTTCTTGTATTATATGCCGCAGATTTGGACCAGCGACAACACCGATGCCATCGCCCGCCTGAAGATCCAATACGGAACCAGTCTGGTCTATCCGCCATCCACCATGGGTGCCCATGTCTCAGCAATCCCGAACCATCAGACCCAACGGGCAACGGATCTAGCGATTCGTGGCAATGCTGCAATGTCTGGCTTGCTGGGCTATGAGCTTGACTTGACACAGCTGACAAAAGAAGAAAAAGCGCAGATCAAAGAACAAATCGCTTTTTATAAAAAACATCGGCGCCTGCTGCAGTTGGGCCGCTTTGTTCGACTGCTCAGCCCTTATGAAGGCAATGACGCCGCCTGGCTGTATGTTTCTCCAGATAAAAAAGAAGCGATCGTCTTTTACTTCCGAGTCTTAGCCGAAGCCTCTGCACCATTGGTTACTTTAAAACTGGCGGGCTTAGATCCTGACCTTACCTATCAAAGTGGGGGAGAGACCTTCGGTGGCGATGAATTGATGCAGCTCGGGTTGTATATCGATCCTCATTTAGCAGGGGATTACGCCACGCAGCGGTTTCATTTTGTTGCAAAAGCGCCTCACGAATGAAAATCAGCGTCCCGTCAAAGCAACATGCTTTGACGGGACGCTTTATTGTGCTGCCGCAAGCATTTGGCTAATGATCGGCAACTGAGAGGTTATTTTTGAACAAATGATTTATTTTTTTCTCGAGAAGTCGTATGATGAAGGAGGAGGCAGGCAGTTTGCTTCTGACAATCAATAAGAGGAGGGTGTTCAACATGGACGAACAGCCACTAGGCAAGGAAACAGAAGCAGGGTTGATCGCTGCAGGATATCGGAAGTATCGTGGCGAAGCGATCGATATTTATTACAACAAAGAAATCTGCACTCACAGCGGCAATTGTGTGCGGGGCAATCCCGCTATTTTTGAAGTTGGACGGCGCCCATGGGTGATTCCTGATAACGGGGAAGCAGCGCAAGCGGCACAAGTGATCCACACTTGCCCCAGCGGTGCATTAAAGTACATATTAAAGGAGGAAGAACCATGGAAATCTTAGAAGAAAACACTCGATTTGTGTTAAAAGACGGCGACAAAGAAATTGGTGAAATGACGTGGTCGGAAGCGGGCGAAACGCGCTTGATCATTGACCATACCTTTGTCGATCCCGCTTATCGGGGCCAAGGTCTGGCCGAAAAATTAGTGGCAAAAGGGGTGGAAAAAGCCCGCAAAGAACAAAAGAAAATCATTCCTTTGTGTCCTTTTGCCAAAAAAGAATTTGAACACAAACCAGAATATGCCGATGTTTGGAACCAATAAATAAAAAAGACCCCCGTCAGCTCAAGCAGGTACCTTTGAGCTGATGGGGGTTTGTGGTATGGCTGATCAATGTTGGAATTGTGCATGGTACAGGCGATAGTAATAGCCTTGTTCTGCTAGTAGTTCTTCATGGGTTCCTTGCTCCACGATTTGACCGGCATCCATCACCAGGATCTTGTCTGCTGCTCGAATCGTTGATAAGCGATGGGCGATCACAAAGCTGGTTTTGCCTTCCATCATTTTCAAGAAAGCATCTTGGATTTTTTTCTCAGTCAGAGTATCAACCGAACTGGTTGCCTCATCCAAAATCAGCATTGGTGGGTTGCTGATCATCGTGCGGGCGATCGTCAAGAGCTGCCGTTGCCCGTCAGAGATCTTGATCCCTTGATGACCGATCGGTGTATCTAGTGTTTCTGGTAGGCGCATCACATACTCATACATATAGGCATGCTTTAAGGCATCGTAGATTTCTTCATCTGTGGCAGTGTCATTGCCGTATTGCAAGTTTTCTCGTAAAGAGGCATCAAAGAGCCACGTATCCTGCAAGACCATTCCGAAGCTTTGCCGTAATTCTTCTCGTTTCAACTGACGAATATCGGTGCCATCGATCTTGATTGCCCCTTTATCGACATCATAGAAACGCATCAATAAATTGACCAACGTCGATTTACCAGCACCAGTTTTTCCAACGATCGCGACGGTTTCTCCAGGTTTTGCGGTAAAAGTGAAATCTTCAATCAATTTTTGACCAGGATCATAAGCAAAAGAAACCTCCTCAAAGGCAATCTCGCCTTTGATCTCACCCAGTGATTGAGATTCTTGGTCATCGGCTGTTTCGGGCTCTTGATCCAATAGCTCAAAGGTTCTTGAAAGTCCAGCCAACGCCGTTTGGATCTGGGTGGTAATTCCCGACAATTCAATGAATGGTTTCGAAAACTGACTGGAGTAGATCGTAAAGCTGGAGATCACCCCAACCGTGACGGCACCTGAACCAGAAAAGTAAAGCAGACCGCCGACAAAGCCGACTGACAGATACGCCAAGTGATCGACGAATCGTGAAAGGGGATTGGTCAAAGAAGAAGAAAACTGTGCTTTTTGCCCCCGGACATTCAATTCTTGGTTGATCGTTTCAAAACGGTTTTGGTTGATGGTTTCTCGATCAAAGGCTTTGACGATTTTTTGATTGCCGATCATTTCCGTAACAAAGCCAGAAATTTCGCCGACGATTTCTTGTTGGCGAGCAAAATGCGATTGAGACGTTCGTGCCACGATCCAGTTGACCAAAAAGATGATCGGGGTCGAAACCAATACGACCAACGTTAAGGGCACACTCATTTGCAGCATGACGACTAAGGCTATCAAGACGACCGAAATACCAGAGAACAGCTGGTTAAAGACTGCAGCGACGGCAATGGAAATATTGTCCATATCGTTGGTAAAACGACTGACGATGTTGCCGTGGGAGTTTTGGTCATAATAGCGTAACGGCAATGTATTGAGATGGGCAAAGCCTTTTTTGCGCAAATCGGCGACGGATAAATACGCCACGCGGTTGCCTAGTCGTTGGATCAACCATTGACTGACCACAGTCACTAAAACCACTCCGGCAAACAAAAGCAAAATGCGATAGAGGGCGCTGAACTGCACTTGATCGGCACCTATCAGCTGATCGACGGCTTGACCGATCTGATACGTCATATAAACCGAGGAGACGCCAGCAGCGATCCCGAGGACAACTGCTGCCCAAGTTTCCTTCGCGTAGGCAGTCAAATAAGGGAGGTAGCGACGAAAGGCCGACCAATCGAATGATTTCTTTTTCATGCTTCTTCCTCCTCTGCCTGTGATGCGACGATTTCTTGGTATTCTTTTGAAGATGCCAACAGCTCTTCATGGGTCCCTTTGCCTACCAAATTCCCTTGGTCTAAGACTAAGATCTGCTGCGCGTCTTGAATGGAGCGAACCCGTTGAGAGATAATGATGACCGTGCCACGAATGCTTTCTTTTAAAGCCATCCGCAAATCAAGATCGGTTTGATAGTCAAGGGCGCTCAGAGAATCATCCAAAATCAAGATATCTGGTTTAGCAATCAACGCTCTGGCGATCGTTAACCGTTGTTTTTGTCCCCCAGAAAAGTTCTTGCCACCTTCAAAAATCGGGGTATCCAGTTGCTGTGGCAAGGCTTCAACGAAGTCACGGCTTTGAGCGATCTCTAAAGCGCGCCAGCAATCTTCATCGGTGGCCTCTTTTTTGCCCCATTGCAAGTTTTCCCGAATCGTCCCCGTAAACAGCACGGCGGTTTGAGGCACCATAGCGATTTTTTGGCGTAATTGCTGTAAAGGCCATTTCCGCACATCGTGACCGTCAACGATCACTTTGCCATCTGCTACATCGTAGAAGCGGGGAATCAATTGGGTCAAGGCAGATTTCCCACTACCGGTTGGTCCAGTGATACCTAAAATAGACCCTGGCGCGACTTGGAAATCAATGTTTTTCAAAGCTAATCCGTATTCTTTTGAAAAGCGGAAATCAACATGTTCAAAGCGAATCGCTCCGACGTTGTTTTTCGGCTGATCCATAAAGACTTCTGAAAGTTCATCGCCGATCGATGGCTCAGTGGTTAACACTTCGTTGATCCGTGAACCTGATGCTGCCGCACGGGTAAAGATGATCACTAAGTTGGAAACCACGATCAATGCTAAGAGCATTTGATTCATGTAATTGACCAGTGCCAGCACTTGTCCTTGCTGCAAATTGCCAATATTGACCTTGAATCCACCGATATAAAACAACGCGATAATGCCGACGTTCATGATCAAGGTGGTGGCAGGCGTCAATAAAGCAGAGAGATTTGTGACCCGTAAATAGACATCACTTAAATCATCAGTTGCTTTATCAAAACGTTTCGTTTCCGTTTTTGTGCGGGCAAAAGCACGAATCACCCGAATCCCGCTTAAATTTTGACTCACTAGTTCGTTTAATTCGTCGAGATGAATTTGAACTTTCTTATATAATGGCACGGTTTTGGCGATGATCCAGAATAAGACGATACAAAAGAGCGGTAAGACGAGTAGGAAAATCAAGCCAGCTTGCCAATCAATGACAAAGGCCATAATCACCGAACCGATACTTAAGAAGGGCGCACGGACCACCAGCCGAATCAGCATTGCCAAAGCAATCTGCATCTGGTTGATATCGTTGGTCATTCGGGTGATCAAGGTATCCGTCCCGAATAAGTTCAGTTCGCTATGGGAGAGGGTGTTGATTTTTTTCATCAAGCGATTGCGTAATTCCGTTCCGAAGCCTTGAGAAGCGACGGAAGCATAATACTGACAGATGACGGCACAGATCATGCCTACCACGGACATCACGATCATCCAGATCGTCATTTCAACGACTTTCGACCAATTGTTTTGCCGCAGCCCCTCATCGACTAAAGCGGCCATCTGCAAAGGCAGGACCAATTCAAACACCGCTTCTAAAAATTTGAAAAACGGACCAAGAATAATCTGTTTGCGATAATCCTTGGCATAGCGTAACAAGCTAATCATAAAAAACCTCCTAAATTATTTCGGATGAGCAGGATGTTCACTGGCTAAACAGGCATAAACCAAACTATCGGTCCATTCCCCCTTGTTCCACCAGTCTTGGATAAAATGTGCTTCTTGGCGTAATCCAATGCGTTGGCAAAGCTTAGCTGAGGCCTGATTGCGGGCGTCTAGCGTCGCTTGGACCCGATGGATCTTCTGACTGGCAAACAACCAGTCCAACAATTCTTTCAATGCTTCTTGAGCAAACCCTTGTCCGCCAAATGACGGATGGAAGGCATAGCCGATTTCAACGGAAGACGGCTGACCAGTAAACCACACCGACAAATCGCCGATGACCGTTTGATCGTGTAGTACCGCCAAAGAAAGGCCTGCTTGGTCCGTCAAGGCGTGCTGTTGGCATTTTTTGGCAAAAGCCGCAGCTGCCGTTTCTGTCTGCCAAGGCTCATGAAGTAAGAATCGGCAGACTTCCGCTTGCCGATAAATAGCAAAGGTATCGGCAAAATCACTTTCTTGAAACGGACGGAGCAGTAAACGTTCGCTTTCAATAAAATCCATAACAGCCTCCAATTCTTTAGGGACATCTTACCATAGAACGAAATAGCCGAAAACATCCCCTGAAAAATCTGTTCATTTTCTTGCAAAAAAAATGTAAATCACTGGAAAAGTCTTTTTCTAGGAAACGAACCTTGCCAGTTGCTGCTCATTTACCACGACTGCCAGCGGGCAAGAAAGGTTTTTTGCCAATCTCTCAAGGGCAAGATCACTCGCTGCATTTGAAAACGGTAGGTTTCCCCTTTATAAGTAAAGCGAATCGGGACGAGCATTCCTACAATAGGATCTTTGTGCTGTTTTTTCAGCTCAGCAAGCGGCACGCTTTTGTGCTGCACGACTTTTGTCGAGAAAAGATTCAACGCCAAAATCGTCAAATGCTGATCATCCAAGACGAGCAGGCTACGGCTGGTGATGGCGTTGAAGGACTGCCATTTTGCATAGCCGATGGCAGCCCCTTCTGTCCTATAGGGGGCTGCTAACGCTTGGAAAGTTTTTTTATTTAAAAGAAACATAGATAGAAAACTCCTTATCAGTTAGAATCAGTTTCGGCGCAAGCAATCAATAATCAATACAGGAAAGCGGTCAGTCAGGTGCAAATGGCTGCAGCATTTGCCGAACTTTTTCAGTATACGCTTGTTTGAGGACTAACGGGTGGATTTCTTTAATAGTTGGACCAAATTGTAAGAGAAAATCAGCCAGAAAACCCAGCTCATTGTCGGCAATGTGCCCCTCTAAGCAAAGCTCACTAGGACGTTCCACCACTGCCATGTCAGGATATTTTTCTTGCCACAAGCGTTCCTTTGCCGATAGATCAAAGCGGATGTGATAGCCCAGTGTTTGTGTCAACACTTGTTGCTGCAGCTGTTTTTCAGCTAACTGCTGCAAGGTATAGCCTGTTTTTTCAGTCGGAGCAAGTCCCTGCATTGCATCACAGCGATAGCGGCGAAAAGCCTGCTTTTGACAATCATAGGCCAAACAGTACCAGTAGCCAGCACGAAAATCCAGCTGATAGGGTTGGACGGTCTTGTTCGTTTTTTGATAACGCTGATAGGTAAATTGGATGACTTGTTCTTGTACGATCGCTGAAAAAAGCGTTGAGAGGATCGGCGCACTCGTCAATTGAGGCACCCCTTGAAACGAAACCGCCGTCTCCATTTTTTCTAACCACTCGGTGTCTCCTTGATAAAAAGACTGCAACAATTTTCGCCGTAGCCCTTGATAGCTCCGATCAAAAGGAGAATCGGTTAATTTTTGTAAGAGCTGCAAAGCAAAGAAAAGGGTATACCGTTCATTTTTATCAAAGTACAAGGGGGTCAGTTGATTTTTCAAAATCTGATAGCCGCCATAACGACCGGTTTCTACCACGAGAGGCAAGCCCAGCTCTTCCAATGATTGGACATCACGGACGGCTGTACGTTTGGAGATTGCGAAGGTTTCCATCAAATCGGCTAGTTGAAAAGTGGTTTTTCCTTGTAAATACAATAGTTCCTGCGTTAAGCGTTCTGATTTTTTCATTTCTTTCTCCAATGGTGCCAAGTTTTGGCAATATTCACAGTTACACTTATGGTAACAAGAAAAGGAGGAACCAACAAATGATCGAACCAAAAATCGCTATGTTTTTAACCTTAGACGGCAAAGCCCAAGAAGCCATTCAATTTTATCAAGAAACACTAGACGCAACCCTCTTATTTGCCATCACCAACCAGGAGTATCGTGAGAGACTTGATCCAACGCTGGAGATTCTTGCGGGACAAGAACAGTATCTTTCTCACTCCATCCTACAGATCGGAGATTTTCAGTTACAGCTGGCAGACAATCCATTAGTTGAAGGAGAGACGATTCAGCGAGGCAATCACTTGTCGCTGAGTTTGACGCTAGCGGAGAGCCAAATAGCTCAGAAGCTTTATCAACGATTGAGGCAAAAAGGCAGTCAGACGATCCAAGCACCAAGTGAGAATGCTTTTGCGTTTTTTTATGCAAGTGTTCGCGATCCCTTTGGTGTAATTATTCAGCTTACTGCCGAAAAAGAAGTTGATCCATCCAAAAAGGGTGAATGAAAAAACTCGTTTTTTAATAAAATATCCATAGAAGTTGACTAATTATCCAAGTTTCTTTCGTTACTAGAATTATTTTTAAGGAATGTTTAAAGGACTTCACAGAAAAAGAATAAAACTTCTTAAAAAAATAGGCGGATCGTAAAAATTCTGGTACAATCGGGGAGAGCAATTCAGGAGAAATGAAGGAGGCACTATGGATAGAAAGACGAGATATAAACAGCAAAGAGCCCACAAAGCGCGAAACAAACGCGTGATTATTGGAGGAATCTTTCTTTTCGCCATTGCTGGCATCGTTTTATTTGCCGGCTATACGTATTATGCAGCAAAAAATTCAGTGGATAAAATGTTTAAAGAATCCGCTGTGATAACCTCTAACAAAGGAAAAGAGGATGGATCACTCAAAACATCCGATGTAAGTTCTAAGTTCGGTGTTTTATTGATGGGTGTCGATAATGATGAGGAACGTGAACAAACAGATCATTTAGACAGCGCACGTACTGATAGTTTGATCTACATGGTTTATGATGGCGAAAATAAAAAAATCGATATGGTCAGCATCCCGCGGGATATTTGGACGAATATCTATGATG
This sequence comes from Enterococcus sp. B2E4, assembly GCF_030499455.1. NCBI lineage: Bacteria > Bacillati > Bacillota > Bacilli > Lactobacillales > Enterococcaceae > Enterococcus > Enterococcus sp. B2E4. Next base: position 322,419 of record NZ_JAUKPK010000001.1, on the reverse strand, counting down.
GAACTGGAACGGGTACGATCTATACCACAGCAAAAATCAATAGTGCTTATACAGTCGGAGAAGAAGATGCCACGATCGAAACCGTTCAAAATTATTTGCAATTACCAATCGATTACTATGTAAATGTGAATTTCATAAGCTTTAAAAAAATTATTGATGCAATTGGTGGTGTAACTGTAAATGTCCCTTACGACATAAATCAAGATTATGCCGCAGATAACTCTGGGGAAACATTGATTCCGGAAGGTCGTCAGTTGTTGAACGGTGAGCAAGCCTTGATCTTTGCCCGCATCCGTAAAATGGATACCGATGTGGATCGAGGAAATCGTCAGCAAGAAGTCATTGAAGCAGCGATCCACCAGGCTTTGAAAATCAATAATGTCACCAAGTATCAAGAAATCTTAGACTCAGTCAGCGAAGACGTAAATACAAACTTTAAATTTGAAGATTTAGTTTCCCTTGCTGGAAATATGATTTCAGGGTTTGAAATCAATAGTCATACCTTTGAATGGTATGATGGGGAGTCTTACGATGGTCAGTCCATTGTGTACATCCAAGACTACTCTTACAATGAAATCCGAAACGACATGCTTAAGGCATTAGGCAAGCAGACAGAAGAACAGAGTACCCAAAATCAAAACACAGGTGCTCAGACAGGATACGACGACGGGTCTCAAGGAACAGGTTATGGCAACGAGTACGGTACTGACAACGGAACGGGCTATGGCACGGAGTATGGATCAGATTCAAATTATTAATGAAGTATAATTGTCAGAAGCAAGCCAGGAGAAATCCTGGTTTTTTTGCGTTCAAGAGGGGAGCAAATGGTAAATCTTTGTCGCAAGCCACTTTCGTTTTCATCTAGGAAGTGCAGTGCTATGCTTAAGAAAAGAGACAGCTTGTTACAGCGAGTCCGACACCGAAGGAGGAACCATGATGGAAAAACAGCAAGAGCAAAAAGCCCGTAGAATCGTTTTGCTGACCCATGTCTTAGGGTTGATCATGAAAGCCATCGGCTACTTCTTTAGCGGCAGTGCAGTCTTGATGAATGAAAGTATCCATAGTCTGATCGATTGCATCAATCAAGGACTTCTAGCCATCGGTGAAAACCGAGCACAGCGAGGACGCAGCGAACTGCATCAGTTTGGTGAAGGACGAGCGACCTATTTTTTTAGTACTGTAGTTGCCATGACAGTTTTTTTAGGTGGTGGAATTTTAGCGGTTGTTGAAGCCAGCCGTGATCTGCTAGACCCCACCCACGAAGTGGAACAGCTCCAGCTGGTGGCAGCGATCTTATTTGTCAGTTTGTTTATTGAAGTGACGGCTGTACAAGAGGGATGGCAAGAAGTCAAAGAACAAAACAAGCAAAAACAGCCCCTCGTCCGTTTCTTAAAAGAAAGCCGCGATTCCGACCTGCTTTTAGGTTTCACGGAAAATTTGTTTGCCTTAGGTAGTGTGACGATCGCCATCGCAGGAATCTTATTGACCGCATTGACGGACAATCCAGTATTTGATTCCCTCGGCGGCATTTTAGGTGGATTGTTGCTGATTGCTGCTGCTGTCTTTTTAGCCAAAGAATTTTATAGCCTCTTGATTGGTGAGGGCGCCTCTGCTTCTGATTTAATGGCGATCAAACAAATTTTAGCCGACCCTGCCATCATTCAAATCAAAGATTTGCGAACCCTCCATCTAAGCCCAGAAGAACTTTTGATCGTCGCCGACCTTACCTTGAAGCTAGGACCCGAAGAACCAAGCGTATTTATCGATACCATCGAACAGCAGATCAAACAGGCTTTGCCTGATCTGCGAGTCTATTGCTATATCGAGAGTGAGGAAGTTCCCTCATAAAGTAGAATAAATACGAAGCATTCTTCGGTTGGTGATTTATCATTCAAACGAGGAATGCTTTTTGGGGTATTGGCGTGCTTGTTTTATATGAACACAATGGATCAATGGCTTGTTTTGCTTCAACCTTTTCTGGCGATCAGGAAGGAGAATGTCAGCGAGATGTCGAAACTTAATTGTTTTTTTAGCAATAAACACTTTTTTTGTTCAAAAGTTTGTTGTTTTTTGTTAAAATAAAGTAAGGACAGCAAGCGTTCTCTTTTTAAAGTTATTTTTTTGCTAGAGTTGTAACATTGTAAATCACAACATAGCAGAAGTTTAGTTTATTAAGAAAACACCGAAACGAGTACCGTTTTGGCATTGCTGACATGCTGCCCAATCGTCATCAAAAGCGGTGGTGCTAATTTTGTTACGACTGTTTTTTTACACCACTTGTGAAGCAAAATCCTTTGCGAACATCTTCATCCATGATAGGTTAGAAGTAGGCCGGATGGTTTTTTCACAAAGTACGTACATAGAAAGATCACTTGCGACGATTAAAAGAAGCGACTTCATTGCTCGCAAAATGATCGATGCTCAACACACATACCTTTTCCCTCAGCCAGTCAACCTGCGCTTGCTTTTCTTATTGGTTATATTCCCTTCACTCAGCAATTGCCTGAACCGATTCAAATCAAAAAATGACTGTGCAAGGTATCTGTACCGATTTATCCCTTCAGAAACGTGGAAACCCTCGGCAAGAAGTTTATAATTTAAAGGAGGAATTTGATGGAAAAATTTTACCAGCAAAAGACTGAAGAGACCTTGAAACATTTTGAAAGTGACCGCAAGCAAGGCCTAAGCGGGAAAGAAGCCGACAAACGCTTAGAAAAATACGGAGAAAACACGATCCAGCAACAAGAATCCCTTTCTGTATGGGAATTGCTGTGGCATAACTTGAACAACTTGATTGCTTATTTATTGCTAGCAGCTGCGTTACTCTCTTTTGCGATGGGGGAAACGATTGAAGGAATTGCAGTATTGATTGCCGTGGTGATTGCTGTAATGACAGGTTTTATCACAGAGTTACGAGCACAAAAATCAATTGATTCTCTTCAAAGCATGATTTACACTACCGCAAAAGTGATTCGTGATGGAGAAGTAATGGAGATCGAGTCGGCAAAAATCGTTCCAGGCGATATTCTCGTTCTGGAAGAAGGGGATGCCATTGCGGCAGATGCCCGCTTACTTGAAACGAGCAACTTTGCCTGCATCGAATCAGCGCTGACCGGTGAGTCAGAAGCTGTTGAAAAAGATGCACGAGAAACCTATGAAGAAGATGTTCCACTAGGCGATCGCCGCAATGTCGTTTTCGCAGGAACTGCGGCAACTCGGGGAAATGCCTATGCGGTAGTGACAGAAACCGGTATGAAGACCGAGGTCGGAAAAATCAGTGACATGCTGACGGGTGACAAAAAGCGTCAAACGCCGTTAGATATCGAATTGGACAAGCTAGGAAAAGCAATCATTATTGCCGCGCTTTTTGCTGCGGTGGCAGTTTTGATCGCTGGGGTCTTGACGAATCAACCTTTTGTCGAAATGATCCATATCTCGATTATTTTGGCGGTCGCAGCGATACCTGAGGCAATGCCAGCCGTTTCGACGATCACATTGTCCCGAGGCATGCGGACGATGGCCGAGCACAAAGCACTGGTCAAATCGTTATCAGCTGTTGAGACCCTGGGCGCCACCAGTATTATTGCCAGTGACAAAACGGGGACGCTGACAGAAAACCAAATGACGGTTGCTGAGATCATTTTAGGTTCAGGAGAAATGTTCAAAGTGACAGGAAATGGGTATGAACCCAACGGAAAATTTTACAAGGCAGACTCGGAGGATGAAACCGAGATCGATGCAGCCAATCATGAGGCGCTGCAAGGGATGATCGAAAACGGTGCTTTATGTACCACCGCCACTTTACGTGAAAACGAAGGGCAATACGAGATCCTCGGTGATCCAACAGATGGGGCGTTTGTCGTTTTAGGTCAAAAAATCGGCATCGATCGCCAAAAAGAGCAGGACAGCGGGCTGAAGAAAATCGCAGAAATGCCCTTTGATTCCGACAACAAATACATGGTGACCGTGTATGAAGGAAAGCAACGGACATTGATCATCAAAGGGGCACCAGATGTCTTGATTGATTTAGCCGATGCGGATGCCAAAGAAAAAGAACAGCTTCATGAATACAATGACACGTTAGCCAGTCATGGGCAGCGAGTGATCGCTGTCGGTTGCATCAAGGATTATCAAGGTGGAACGGACGAAGCAGAGCTGAAAGCAGCACTGCAGGAAATCAAGATCCAAGGCTTTGCGGGCATCGTCGACCCGCCGCGAACAGATGTCAAAGAAGCAGTGAAGGTCGCACAAGAAGCGGGGATTCGAGTGAAAATGATCACCGGGGACCATCCGAAGACGGCATCCATGATCGCCAAAGAAATTGGCTTAAAAGACCATGAAAAAACCATGACGGGTCGTGAGATCGATGAATTGGCAGGGCAAGAAGGCTTTAACGAAAAAATCGAAGAAGTCGCTGTCTTTGCTCGAGTTTCACCAAAAAATAAATTACAGCTTGTGGAAGCGTTGCGTGAAGAAGGCGATATCGTTTCAATGACTGGCGATGGGGTCAACGATGCGCCAGCACTCAACGGCGCCGATATCGGGATCGCCATGGGGATTCGTGGGACAGAAGTAGCCAAAGAATCTTCCGATATGATTTTGACGGATGACCGTTTTGGAACGATCGTCGATGCCATCAAAGAAGGACGCATCATTTTTGACAACATCAAAAAATATGTTTCCTTCCTGTTCTCTTGTAATATGGTTGAGATCGTGACGATCTTTCTAAGTGTCATCTTCTTGATGCCTATGCCAATCCAACCGCTGCATATCCTTTTCTTGAATCTAGTCATCGATATTGCTCCAGCCATGGCGTTAGCCTTTGAACCAGCTGAAGACGACATTATGAAGCGCCAGCCACGGTCGAAAGCTGATGGCCTCGTTAACAAGCGCTTCTTAGGACGCATTATTTTAAGTGGGGTCGTGATTGGTTTGGTGGCGTTTGGCTTCTTCAACTTCCTGATGCTGACGGATCACGAGTTGCTTTATGCACAAACAGCAACCTTTACCTTTATGGCAGTGGCGCAATTGATGCATATTTTCAACGTTCGTAAGAGCAGCGGTTTTGGTTTAGACAAAACCCTCTTGAAAAACAAACCATTGATGGGGGCATTGCTCCTTTCCGTCGGCTTACAGCTTTCAGCGGTCTATGTACCGTTTATGAATGAGCTATTGGATACGATGCCGATTCAAGCTGGTACGTGGGGCATTATCTTCGCTGCTGCAGCGATCTCTACACTGATCGTGATGGGCTTGAAGAAACTCTTCCAATTAAAATAAAATAAATTCTCCAGTATTTTCTCAATACCGGAGTAACGAAGACCCGCAGCCTAATGGCGCAACTTCGCCAAAGGATTCTTGATTCGATCCTTGATGAAGTTCGCCTAGCTGCGGGTCTTTTTTGCTTACTCTTTACAAGCAAAAGAAAATGATTTATACTTGACTAGTCAACAGTTGATAAGTCAACGATGAAAGGAGCGGTTTATGCAATGAATTTACGTGAGCTAAGCGGATTGCTGTATCGGATGAAAATCGTGAATCAAGAATTAACGGCGATCTTTGAAAAAGAGACTGGCTTTAGTCTGACCCGTTATCAGTTGCTGCAGTTTTTGAATGAGCAAGGACGCTGTACCCAAAATCAAGTACAGAATGAATTGAAGATCGATAGTGCAGCGGTCACTCGGCATTTGAAGATTCTCGAAGAAAAACAATTTGTGACACGGGAACGAAACAAAGACAATAACCGCGAGATTTTTGTTTCTTTGACACCGAAAGCACAAGCCGATTTGGCTAGTTGTGCTTCAAAGCATGCCAGCTCTGAGGAGTCGTTAGGCATCAATTTGACCGAAGAAGAAGAAGAACAGCTTCTAACATTACTTATGAAATTAGTTCCATGAAAGAAGGCAAACCCATGACAGAATACAGCAATAACAATTTTTCAGAGATCACCTTTGGCCGAAAATCGGTTCGTGTCTATGATGAAACCTACAAAATCCCCCATGAAGAAATGTTGACCATGATCCAAGAGTCAACGACAGCACCTTCCTCAGTCAATATGCAGCCTTGGCGCTTTGTCGTTGTGGAAAGCGATGAGCAAAAAGCAAAATTGAAACCGTTGATTCGTTTCAACGTCCGACAAAATGATACCTCTTCTGCAATGGTCTTGATTTTTGGCGATATGCTTTGTCATGAACTAGGAGAAGAAATTTATAACAAAGCAGTAGCAGAAGGCAAAATGCCAGCGGAAGTACGTGACCAACAATTAGCAGCGATCATTCCTCATTACGAAAATCTTACAAAAGAACAAATGAATGATGTGGTGAAGATCGACGCTAGTTTAGCAGCGATGCAATTTATGTTAGTTGCGCGGGCGCATGGCTATGAAACCAACCCAATCGGCGGCTTTGAAGCAGATCAATTAGCCGAAGCTTTTGGCTTAGACAAAGAACGTTATGTTCCTGTCATGATCCTTTCAGTCGGAAAAGCCAAAGAATTAGGCTATGAATCCGTTCGGTTAGACGCAGAACAAATTACGACATTTCTATAAGAGGAGGGAAAACGATGGAAATCATCAATGCAACGTTTTACATCAAAGAAGAAAAGCGGGCAGATTTTTTAGCCGCTGTTACGCCATTATTAGCATCGGCGAGAGCTGAGGAAGGCTGCCACGGCTATCATCTCTATGAATCATTGGAAGAGAACAATCGGTTTGTCATGGTCGAAAAATGGGCGAACCAAGAAGCGATCAGCGCGCACAATCAAAACCCGCTGCTGCAACAATTATTCCAACAAATGCCTGACTTTGCAGCCAAACCGAGCGAGATCGTTGTCGCTCATCAAGGAGAATAAGGATGACGATTTTATCGACGATTTTGATTGTACTGGTTGCCTTAGAGTTTTTCTATATTCTCTATTTAGAAACATTTGCCACTACGTCCAAAGCAACAGCGCGGGTCTTCAACGTGACGAAAGCAGAACTTGAACGACCGATCGTCGTGACCTTGTTCAAAAACCAAGGGGTTTACAATGGGCTGATCGGTTTGGGGTTACTGTATAGTATTACCTTTGCTTCAGCGCCATTGGAAATCAGTCGCTTGCTGTTGATCTACATTATCTTAGTAGCTGCATATGGCAGTGTGACTAGCGACAAGAAAATTATTTTGACCCAAGGCGGTCTAGCGATCCTTGCCTTGCTGTCCACCTTTTTTTAACCAATAAAAGAAGAAGTCCCCCGATCGAAGAAAGCTTTTCTATACAATAGAAGCTTTCTTCGATCGGGGGCTTTTAATGTTTGGGCAAAGAGTACTCAGAACGTGAAAAAAATGATAGGATAAGAGAAGGGACTAACGATTTTCGGGACGTAAGCTAGTTGCTGCAAATAAGGCTTTTACTAGAATGGGTGTTAAGATCGCAGCTGTGATCACCTCAGAGATTCCATTCGTTACTGCAATTCCACCGAGGGTCACGAATAAAGCCGAAGCATCGACACCATAGGTAGTGGCAACTAAGCCAGTATACAAGGTTCCCATTAGGGTTAAGACCAAAACTGTATTGGTGATGGTCCCAAAGATTGCTGCAACAATCGAAGCAGCGACGACTTTTTTGGTCTTTTTGTAAATGATCGTAAACAAGAGACCAGCCACTAAGCCAACCAACACACGGGGGACCACCGAGATGATTGGGTTGGTGAAAACGGCAATGTCCAAAGGCGTTGTCGGGGAAGTAAACGCACGGATCATGGTAAAAATCCCCCAGACTAAGCCAATGAACATCCCGTCTTTTGTCCCTAAAACGATGGCAGCGACGATTACCGTGATATGGATGATCGTCAAACTAGTGATACCGATCGGAATAAATCCAAGAAAAGGCACCATCGTCTGTAAAATAATAATAGCAGTCAAAATGGCACGAATGACAAGGCGATAGGTTTTGCTTTTTGTATTCATTGTAAAAACTCCTTTTTTTATAATGACACTCGTGTCATTTTTAAGTTAGGTTGATTATACAACAAAATGACACGAGTGTCATTAATAATGTGATGAAAGGAGCCAAAAAATGGCGAAGAAGCAGCAGAGCGAATTGACTACAGCGGAAAAGAAAAAACAACAAAAGCGTGATTTGATTCTTGAAAGTGCCAAAGTTGTCTTTAGTAAGAAAGGCTTGATCGATGCGACAATGAAGGACATTATCGAAGAGTGCGGCATTAGTCGTGGTGGCATTTATTTATACTTTCGTTCGGTGGATGAGATTTTTTTGGCAGTGTTAGAGCAGCGCTCCAAACGAAAATTTGATGATGTACGAGAGATGATCATGGAGCAAGTGCCCTTTGAAACGATTTTAAACAAATATTTTTCCGACCATCGCAAGCGTCTACTCCACAGCATTTCTGACGGTATGCTGCGAGCCGTCTACGAGTATTACTATACGCATAAAACCGAAGCCTCCAGTTCACTGCAGCAAGCTCAACTCGCTGAGACGAAACGGACGATCCATGAGATTTTTCAAGTGGGCGTTCAGCAAGGTGTATTAAAAGATGAAAACTTGGCAGTGATTGCAGAAAACTATATGTTCGTGATTGAAGGATTAGGGATTTTGGCTCTGACCGGTCACATCACAGAACAGACCATTGATGACCAAATCGCCGTAATGAGACAACTACTCCCTTATCGTGAATAACACAGACAAAAAAAACTCGCTCTTTTCTAGAAAACACTAGGAAGGAGCTTTTTTCGTCTGTTTATAACTTTGTGAATCAAGCATATTTTGCAGAAAATTAATGTAATAAAAGTGAAATCTACAACATTATTTATTTTTTCTTAAGAAAAAGGACTTTTTCTATGAAGTTTTCTTGAACAGTTGATACATAGGGATTCACTCGGCGTGTCGGTGGGATAGGAGTGGGGAACATGTAATAAAAAAACAGAGCTTATTTATGTAACTAAAATGTAAATCGCTTACGGATTGGGTTTGTTGCTGAACTATGGTAAAATGAAAATGGTCAAATAAATGAAAAAAAAGTTTTAAAATTGAATTTGGAGGATCAGATGAAGAAGAAAATCTTTGCAACAGTGTGTATGTGCGGCATTGTATTGTCATCATTCGGCGGACCTGTGACCGTTTTTGCTACGAATCACGATCAATTGATCGAACAAAAAAATAACGAAATTGATCAGTTGAGACAGCAACGTCAAAGCGTACAAGGGGAAATTGACGGATTGTCTGCAGAAATTGATTCGTTAAATCAAGAAGCAGCAATCATTTTAGCGCAGCAAAGTGATTTGTTGCAAGCGATCGAAGGATTGGATCAGGAAATCAGTCAGTTAGAAGAGCGCATTGCCAAACGCTCAGAAAACATTGAAAAGCAAGCCAGAGAAACACAAGTTAATGGAAAAGGCGACCATTTTCTAACAGCGGTACTAGAGGCGGACTCTGTCAGTGATCTAGTCGGTCGTTTGCATGCGATGACGACGATCATTCGAGCGAATAATGAAGTGATCGAACAGCAAAAAGCCGACCAACAAGCTGTTGAACAAAAGCGTGCGGAATCACAAGAAAAAGTGGCAGAATTGCAAGCAGCACAGAGCCATCTGGAAGCACAAAAAGGTGTTTTGGAAGCAAGCCAAGCAGAATTAAATGTCTTAGTTAGTAATTTAGCCTACGAAGAAGCAACGAAAGAAGAAGAAAAAGAACAGCTGCGTGCGGAAAAAGAAGCCTATGAAGCGGAGCAAGCGAGAATTCGTGAAGAAGCTGCCCGAGTAGCTGCTTTACAAGCCCAAGCGGAACAAGCGGCGCAACAGCAGGCAGAACAAGCTGCAGCGGAAGAGCCAGAAGCACCAGCAGAAACGCAACCAGAGGAAACGCAAGAATCTGAACCGGTTGAAACACCAGAGGTTCCAGAGGAAACACCAGTAGATACACCAGAAATTCATGAGCCAGAAACACCAGTGACACCTGCAGCACCGGAGACGCCAGCGGACAGTGCACCTGCAGTTCCTGCACCAACGCCAGCACCGACGCCAGTTACACCAACACCGGCGCCAACGCCTGCTCCGTCACCTGCACCGATCGTGACGCCGCCAGCACCTTCTGCACCAGCATCAACAAATGGGGCTGCAATCGTGGCAGAAGCTTATAAGCATATCGGAAAACCCTATGTTTGGGGTGCCAAAGGACCGGACAGCTTTGACTGTTCTGGTTTTACTCGCTATGTCTTTTTACAAGTAACAGGGAGAGATATTGGTGGATGGACGGTACCACAAGAAACAGCAGGTACAGTGATTTCCGTTAGCCAAGCACAACCAGGAGATCTATTATTCTGGGGTTCATCAGGCAGCACCTATCATGTAGCCATTGCTTTAGGTGGCGGACAATACATTCATGCACCACGCCCAGGACAAAATGTTTCTGTTGGCAGTACCGCTCATTTTACACCTAGCTTTGCAGTAAGAATGTAAGAAATAGCTAGCTGTAGTTTTAAGGAGAGACAAATGGAAGAAAGAAAACAGCTTCGTTATCGTGCGAAGAAACAAAAAAGAGGGCTTCTTTACCGTAAAAGTGCGGCGGCAACCGCTGCACTTGTTAGTACGGTGAATATTTTGCCGATGAATGTCTTAGCAGATACACTTGAGTCAGCAGAAACCCAAAATGGTGTTCAAGTAGTTGAAACAGCAGAGTCAACCCAAGACACATCGACGCAAGATTCCGTGAGCATTGTAGAAGATCAAGAAGTCAACGAGGGATCACCAGCAACGCAAGATAGTACCGAACCATCAGAAGCTGAAAGTTCGGATGTAGTAGAAAGTCAAGACGTACCCGAAAATGAACCAGCAGATGATGCTTCTGAACAGAATGAAGCAGAAATCGATCGTGACATTCCTGTTCTGTCAGAAGAAGAGCGGATCGCCATTGAAACGAAGGTCATGCCCAACTACAACAATTCAATGGCACGTTCTAATAATCAGCAAGCATTTATTCAGCAAGTAGGACCAATGGCACAAGAAGTTGCGGGGGCAAATGACCTCTACGCTTCAGTCATGATTGCGCAAGCGATCTTAGAATCAGGTTGGGGGCAATCCACGCTGACTACTCTTGCCAATAATATGTTTGGTATCAAGGGATCTTACAATGGACAGTTTGTAGAGATGCAAACCATGGAAGATGACGGGAATGGCAATCTCTATCCGATTATTGCGAAGTTTCGTAAATACCCCTCATTAAAAGAATCTTTTCAAGACAATGCGCACGTTTTGAGAACCACCTCATTCTCGCCGGGTGTTTTCTTCTACCATGGGGCATGGAAGTCTAATACGAATTCTTATCGTGACGCGACACAATGGCTGCAAGGACGTTATGCCACCGACACGGCTTATGCAAGTAAGCTAAACAACTTGATTGAAACGTACAATTTGACCCAGTACGATACATCAAGTGGTGGCGGTTCAAACGATAACAACAATAACAACAATAACAATTCTGAACAGGCGATCAATAAGCAATTCAGAACAAATGCAGCACTCAATATCCGTTCAGATGCTTCCACCAGCGCCTCGATCGTGGGTTCATTGGCTGCCAACGCAACATTTGAAGCAGTAGCGCAAAAAAGCGGCACCAGTGTGAACGGTAATACGACGTGGTATCGAATTCAAGGACGTGGCTGGGTAAGTGCCGCTCACGTGACGGAGATCTCATCGAATACGGGTGGGAATGATAACAACAATAATAATGATAATAACAACGATAATAATAACAATAACAACAGTGCCGAACAAAGCATCAACAAAGAGTTTCGCACCACCACCGCCTTGAACATCCGTTCCGACGCATCGACTAGCGCTTCTGTTGTCGGCTCCTTGGCAAGCAATGCAACATTTCGAGCAGTCGCTCAAAAGACGGGAACGAGTGTCAACGGCAACAATGTGTGGTATCGAATCCAAGGACGCGGCTGGGTGAGCGCTGCGTACGTGACAGAAGTGACCGCTGGAAGTAATAGCTCTGAACAAAGCATCAATAAAGAGTTTCGCACCACCGCAACATTGAATATTCGCTCTGATGCGTCTACCAGTGCTAGAATTGTTGGTTCTTTGTTAAATAACTCCTCTTTTCGCGCAGTTGCGCAAAAGACCGGAACCAGCGTCAATGGTAACAATGTCTGGTATCGAATTGAAGGGCGTGGCTGGGTAAGTGCAGCGTATGTTCAAGAAACGAACGCTTCCTCATCAAACAGCACCACCTATACCGTGCGTTCGGGAGACACTCTATGGGGGATTTCGCAACGCTATGGTGTGACTGTCAATCAGTTGATGCAGTGGAATAATCTTTCTGGCTCATTGATTCTTGTAGGGCAACGACTTGTAGTCCGTAGATAAAAAGAAAAAACATCTGCAACCATTTTTGTGGCTATTTGCCAAAATGGTTACAGATGTTTTGTTTATTCTTCTTTGAAGCTGTTCATGATCGCTGTTAGTTCCTCTTTTGAAGAGTTGTATAAGCTTTCTAACGTCCAACCATACAACTGAACGTAATTATTTTCGGTTTCAAGTACATAATAAATATAGTGGATATTTAGCCCTTCAACTGTCGCAGGGAAATCAACGAAATAGGCCTTCGTGTCAGGAATTGGTAAAAAGGTGGCAGTCGTATTGAAGCTCGTTGCCAAATTTTCTTGAACCAATCCGAGATAAGTTTCTAAATCGGCAAAATCTTGTTTCGATTCAACGACTGCAGCTAAGTATTTTGTTTCTAACGCATCGGACAACATGAAATCATTGTCAGGATTTAATGAAGTGAAATCAGGTACCTCTTGCCAATTGCTAGGTAAATCGATGGTATAGTTTGTTCCGCTCACGCCTGTGATAGTTTGTTCCGAACTCGGTAAAGCCGCTTCGCTGGAAGAGACCGTCGATTCTTGGGCGACTTCTGTTGACGAAGTCATAGATAAGCTTGTAGCGCTTGCATTTTCCGTACTTTCTGAAGCTGGTTTCTCCTCTTTTGGCGTGCAGCCAGCAAAAAGAAGTGTGAACCCCAATAAACTAAAAACAACACTTTTTCTCATTATTCTCACGTTCCCCTTTGTTTTTTATTTTCAAATAACCAACATTATTTAGTTAATCGTATAATAGGAAAGGAAATAACGCAATAAAATATTCTCAGTTATTGCATGAATCGAAAAAAATAAAGGAATGTTAAATAGTAAATTTAAAAAAATGAAGCGGAAATAACTGACTATTACCGCTTATTTTCACTTTTTTCTTAGATTGATGCAAAAGTTGATTATAAATACGGGGCGACTTTTGCTATGCTTTAGAAAAGAAAGGAAGCATTAAAAGAATAGTGAAGTTAAAAATTGTGTCGGTTATATCTATAAAATAATAGTGTGTTTTTTATGTATCTATTTGTTTTGAATAATTGTCAGAATTTTGTTGCGAAATACTATGGCTTCTTTCGATACAAAAAAGGCGACATCAGCAACAGTCGGATAGAGAAAGATAGCTCAAAGCGGCGAGGAAATAGAAGAAACATAGGATCAACGTTTAAAAATAATGGAACTAGGGGGAAGGAAATTGTTTTATCAATCAGTGAATGAGTATCTAGTAAAAATGAGAGAAGGATTATCTGCTGAAACCATTAAATGTGAAATGCCATCAGTCTATGCGTACTGGTTAGCACAGGAAGCAGAATTGAAAAAAATATTGAAAAACAAAGACATGGCTTTTTGGATGGACATCCAACGAGTTCTCTTGATCGATGCAAAATTAGTATTACTTCGCAGTTACATCAATGACTACGATTTTCACGGATTTTCCGAAGATGAGATCATTGCCAATGTGGAACAAGATCATTTTACCTTTAACAAAGAACTGTGTGGCTATAGTTTGAAAGAACAGGTGCACCCATCAATTATTTTTGGTGATCAATAAGCAACAAAAAAGACCGTTCAAACGAGGAATAAGCTCCTACACTGATTCAAAATAAGACCGATTGATTTGTGGTATGATTGTGATGACAAGTACGATTGCACAGATCATTGCAACAGTTTGAAAAGGAGCGGATAGGTATGGTTCAATTTGAACGGATCATTTTATTGTTTTTCTTGTACTCATTTATCGGATGGCTTTGGGAAACCATTTATTGCTCACTAAAAGCCAAGCACTTTGTGTATCGGGGCTTCCTTATTGGTCCGATCACACCCATCTACGGCTTTGGGATTCTTGGCGTTGTCTATTTTTTACGGCCATTGCATGAGCAAGTGATTCCACTGTTCTTTGCGGCAGCGTTGTTGGTTACCGTGCTTGAATATGTGACAAGTTATTTACTTGAGCGTTTTTTTCATGCCTCGTGGTGGGATTATAAAGAAGTCCCATTGAATATCAATGGACGGGTGGCATTGCCGATTTCTCTTTTTTGGGGCGTGTGCTGTGTGCTGATTGTTCGATTTGTTCATCCGCAAATGCTGGAGATTGTTCAAACATTGAGTGCTCGAGTAGGATTCTTATTGCCCGTTTTCTTATTAATGGTTCTCTCATTTGATATGGGCTATACCCTAGCTAACTTGGTTGCCTTTCAGAAAGCGGTGCAACAGGTCAATCAAGCCTTTGAACAGCACAAAAAAGAATTGGCTGAAAATATTGAGCAATATAAAAACGATTGGCAAGGGCGCTTCGCAGCGTTTCCAGAAGAATGGCGCGTTTTAAAACAAAATCTACCGAGATTGAATTTCCATCAAAGAAGACTCTTAAAAAACTTTCAAAAGTTAGAAATCAATCAGATAAAAAGCAGTCAGGAATTGTCTCGATTTATTGAAGCCATTCGTAGGAAAAAATAGGTTTGTTACGGTTAGATTACAAATAATAAACCCTTATCAATGCTGATTCTTCCCACTTCTGACTAATTTCAGTCGGAAAAGACGATGAAAACACCCACTTTTACGATAATTTGTAATAAATTGTAAAGGTCCTGCAATAAAATTCTTCTTAAGAATTTGTATAATAGGATATGTTGGAAACCATAGTGAGAAGTGAGGGAATTTTTTGAAGGCAAAGAAACTACGAACAATCGTTGTCGCTGTCTTTGCGGCAGGAATCGTTTCTCCAATCTTTGCGCAGGCTGAGTCACTTGAATCATTGCAAGAGCAAGAAAGTGCCGTCATGCAGCAAAGTCAGGAAATCAGTACGGAAGTACAGATTGCATTGACTGATGTGAATGCGAAATACAGTGAGGTAGAAGAGCTAAAAGCTCAAATCGCTGAAAATGAAGAATCATTAGCAACAACCAAAGCAGAAATCAAAACTGCACAAGAAACAATTGAAAAGCGTGAAGCTGTCGTTGCGGAACGTATGAAAGACATCCAAGTCAATGGCGGGGCTACCAGAGACTGGACGGTACTATTAGAATCATCCAACATCCAAGATTTTATCAATCGTGCCTATGCGATGACGATGTTACAAAACTTGGAAAAAGAAAAGATCGATTCATTGACAGCAGAAAAAGAAAAGCTGGAAGCTTTAGAAGAAAAAGCACAGTCAACACAGCAATCATTGAAAGAAAATCAAACCGCATTAGAATCAGAAGCCAAAACATTGGATTCAAAAATTGCGAATCTACAAGCCCAATTGAAAGAAAACGAAGCAACCTTGGCACAAATCGCTTCCAGCAAAGAAGCTGAAACAGCTCGCTTAGCTGCTGAAAAAGCAGCAGAAGAACGGGCAGCCAAAGAAGCAGCGGAACAAGCAGCGAAAGAAAAAGCTGAAAAAGAAGCAGCTCAAGCTGCCGAACGTTCAAGCGCTTCTGAATCCCAAGCGTCTGCTTCATCGAGCAGCAATACGACTGAAAGCAGCAGCTCATCATCAAGCAGCTCTTCAAGCAACAACAATAGCCCGAACAGCAGCTCAAGCAATACAACTAACAACAGTAATAACAATAGCAACAACAGCAATACAAGTAGTGGTCGAACATTGATGATGGAATCAACTGCTTACTCGTATAAAGAAGCTGGCTCTAGTTTCTTTACAGCAAGTGGGACAGACTTACGTAAAAATCCAATGGCAGTTGCCGTTGATCCAAGCGTGATTCCGTTAGGCACCTTAGTCAATGTTGAAGGCTATGGCGTAGCACTAGCGCTTGATACGGGTGGTGCAATCAAAGGAAACATCATTGATGTTCACTTTGATAACGTCGCACAATGTAGACAATGGGGACGTCGTCAAGTAAAAGTAACGATTCTTGATTAATCAATTAACTAGCAAGAAGCAGCTCACTGAATGAAGTGGCTGCTTCTTTTTTTGCTTTTAATGGAGGAAGGCATAAGAAGAGAGCGTATCGCTGCGTCAGTTCTGACACGAACGATACCGCTCTGGATTTATTGTTAAACTGCTCACAAGCTCTTACGATCGTTCTCAGGAGCATTTTTTGAACAGCTTGGTCAGAAGGAGGAGAACAGAGGGTGCACGATTATCAAGGATTGAAATTGGCATTCAATTTCTCTTCTAATGCTTCCCAGTCGTGCTCATCGGGAAAGGTTTTGAATAGCAAATAATCAATGTCTTGGGCATATTCGGTAATATATTCCGTATAGTTGGTAACGATCAAATCAATTTGATTTTTTTCCAAATAGCCTGCCGACAATTCATTGGAGTCTGGAAAATAAAATGTCCGAGAGCTGCGCAAATAACGAACAGATTTGCATTTTAATAATTGGCATAAATAAAAGGGGCCTTCGAATAAAAAAGCGATATTTTTCTTTGCTTGCCAGTACAACGATTTAATAGAAGTAACGTACATCGTAAGACTCGTTCCTAAGTGCTCCAGTGTGTTACTGTCCCAAATTTCTCTGGCTAATGGTTGCGTCAACAGATAGTTTTTAAATAGATGGTAATCATCCGTATATGCCTCTTCGACAAATTGAACGGTATCAGAAATCATATGGTTTAATAAAGGGGATAATAATTGCTTGATTTTTGCTACCGTAAAAAAGGACTCCACTAAGAGCCGGTCACGAGCGCTATCTTGTGTATCCGGCAAACAATCTTTGACAAAGGCTGCCGCAAGCTGCTTAATTTCAGGCCAATGATTATACTCTCTGCAAAAGGTTTGTTCGATCGCCAAGTTGCTGATTGAGCGACGGGTTTTCACTAGTAAGAACAAATAAAGGACTTCCTCATAGGGAAGTTCTTTTTGGTATTGTTCACTCATTGCCTCGTTGATTTCAGAAAATAGCCGAAAATCATTATACTGCTCGAATATTTTTTTTATTTGCTTAGGCAACTCGATACGTTGACCTGCACAATGGCGCTCAAAGGTGATATACAAGTAATAATTGAATTCACCAAATGAACAAGCATGTTGGTCGAGTTGATAACATCTTGAAAAAGCACTAGCAGTGATATTTTGGATGGCGATCGGCGGAAAGATCGTATGGGCAGTAATTTCTGATTCATAATAGAAATCATGGAAAAACTTGCGAATATTGATCTCCTCACCGAGAAAGCAAATAGGATTGGTTTGAATCTCTAAACGATAGAAAGAAAAAATCGGTTGCACTTTCCGTAAATAGCGAAGAACAGTGCTTTCTGATATATGGTATTTCTCGGCCCATTCTGATGAGCTATAAAGATCATTGTGGAAAATACTTTCGATGATATGGAACAAAATCTCATCGGCAATCAGCGCACGTTTTTTCGTTAAATACACAGCGGAATGTTTGATTGAAAAAATATACCCCTTGTGAGAAGAGTCGATCGATAAACAGTCGCCAAAATACTCTTTTAGATCCGTCACGTCCGTAACGATTGTTCGCGTGGTACTTCCTGAAATCTTTGCCAAACCTTGAGTCGAACATTGATAATTTTTCTCGAATGCCATCAAAATTTTCAGCCATCGAATCGTTGCAGTATTGGTAATAAAATTAATTTGAAAATTTCTCAAGACGTGGCTCCTTTCATGAATAAAATCGCAAATCTTACTTATTCATCTTAATGAAGATAGGGAAGAAAAAACAAATCACGTATTTCATCGGTTGGTGAAATCTATACCTGAGTATGTGCAAGATTTTTTGCATTTTTTATAAATCAACTGATGATTGGCATATATATATATATATATATATAGGTAGAAACACGTTTTTTCAGTGCAAAAAAGGAAATTGATGGGCATTGAATAGTATGAGAGAGGTGATAATTTTATTACGACAAAATAAAAATTGAATGATTAACTATATTTGAAACAAACCGATAGCTGATGAAAGGGCGGAATTGAGGGGGAAAGTCAGTTTATGGAAGATAACTTATAATTTTAACAGGAACGATTGGTGTAAATAAATAGTAACTGCGAAGGAAACCCTATGTGCCCCAAGAAAAATATTCAGTTTTGTCCAACCGATTTATAATAACAACAAAAGCATTTAACTTTTCTTTCTGAAATTCTTATCTTTTCTATTTATAATGAAAAGATGTTGAGAAAATGAATGAATATAATCTCTTATGGTTATTTTTCTATGATGTGACAACTCTCAAAGACGATGAGAATAACGATTATCACTGAATTATTTATTATTTAAAATGAGGGTTTAAAAAAACTGTCAAGTATGCTACACGTTATTTATGTATATTTAAAATAACTGATATTTGCCATTATATAAGTCTTTTGTTGATGAAAAATATACCTTTAAAAAGAAAAAACAGGAATTTCCTTTATTTAATGATACATTTCTCTTATAATAAACTAGAATTGCCTTTATTATGTGAGACGAAGGCAGAATGCTTAAACAAGCACAATTGAATTAGGGAGTGTGTTCATGGGAAAGCCGTTAATAAAGACTTTGACTGTGTTAGCTGTGGGAATCGGAGCCATCGCAATATGTTTGATAGGTTACCGACAAAATAACCAAAGACAATATCAGCAACGAGTCGAATACGCACAGACAGCGATTGCAAGCGAGCGAGAGCGCTTAAATGAACTGTCCGGAGAAATTGCTGGTATGTACAGCAACGAAGAGCAAACGTTTTTACGAAGTGATCTTAGCGAAGAAGAGGTTTTGAAAACTGTCGCGAAACTATCAGCAGTAAAAGTATCTGCAGATGATTACGGAATCGAAGAGAGCGCATTGCCGAGCGAATCTGTTGAGATTCAAGAAAAGAAACAAGCGCTGGATGATCAACTAAAAGAGATCGAGGCAAAAGTGAAAGTACAAGCTAAGACAGCAGCGCTGTTTACTGAAGGTGTTTCGAATTGGCAAGCAGCTGAGAACAATGTCACTATTAAAGAGGATCTAAAAGAAACGGACTTAGGGAATGTTCGTGAGGATTTAAATTTTCTTGAAGATGGTCCATGGAAAGACCTTGTTTCTGCTTATTTAGAGTTTGCGACCACTCAATTGGATCGCATTACACAAATTCAAGCCAGCTTGAATGCTATGCTGCAAGAAAATGTTGTAACTAGCGAGGTGACTTTGGATGGCTATTTAGCTCTGATTGACAGCATCAATCAAGTGCGAAATCAAGTACTTAAAGATTCTTTTTTAGAGTCCGCTAATTCAATTGCGGCACAAATGGGGTATACAGGCTATACCAGTTATATACCCTCAGCTTCAACTGAAAGTTATTCTGACGATACATCAACAGGAGACGGTACTGGAACAGACATGAGTTCAGCGTCTTACTATTAAATAAGTTGAATCTTGCTGAAGGAAATTTTAGATAACTGGAGGAAAGCAAATGTCAAAAGGAAAAAAGATTTTTTTGATTATCTTTTCAATCGTCGCAGTGTTAGTCATCGGATTGATCGGTGTCGCTGCCAAACTATATTTTGATGTATCAAACTCAATTCAAGAAACCTATCAATCAGTCGAGCGTGATCGAGAAGATCGCTTACGTGAAAATGATGTTGATCTATCCCAACAAGAGTCCTTCTCGGTTTTACTGATGGGGATCGATACTGGTGATTTAGGGAGAGTCGAACAAGGCCGTTCTGATACCATGATGGTTGCGACCATCAGCCCACAAGACAATCAGACGACGGTGGTGAGTATTGGACGAGATTCCTATGTCGATATCGTTGGACACGGGACGACAGATAAAATTAACCATGCCTATGCTTTTGGTGGACCAGCGATGGCAATGAACACCGTAGAAAAATTTTTGGATATTCCGATCGATCATTATGTATCAATCAATATGGCTGGGTTAAAAGATTTAGTCGATGCAGTTGGCGGCATTGAAGTTGATAATGAGATCACCTTTTCGCAAGATGGCTTTGATTTTGCTATCGGACGTACGTCACTAAATGGCGAACAAGCCCTTGCCTATTCAAGAATGCGTTATGAAGATCCAAACGGCGATTATGGCCGTCAAGAACGCCAACGGAAAATCGTGGAAGGGATCGTTAAGAAAGTCTTGAGCCTTGATGGAATCACCCAATATCAAACAATCTTAAATGCCGTTGAGCAAAACATGAAAACAGATATGAGTTTCGATGACATGCGAACCTTAGCGTTTAACTATCGCAGTGCCTTTCAAACGATCAAACAAGATCAGTTGCAAGGGGAAGGATTCATGCAAGACGGCATCTCATATCAGCGTGTGAGTGACGAAGAACTAGCAAGAGTTCAAAAAGAGTTGAAAGCTCAACTAAATCTAGAGAATGAATAGGAAAGTGGAGAAAAGATGGAAGAAACAATTAGCTTAAAAGAAATATTCGCAATTCTACGGAAACACTTAGCTGCTATTTTTATTTCAATGTTTGCTGGTTTAGCTTTAGCAGGTATATTCACCTTCTTTGTCATTACACCAAAATACAGTTCACAAGCCCAGTTGATTGTGACATTGCCTCAATCAGAAACTACCAATGCAAACGATGTAAATACAAACCTGCAAATGATCAATACGTATAAGGATATGATCGTCAGTGATTTAGTTATGACACAAGTAAAGGATCGTCTGGAGTCCGAAAACAACCTTGACTTGACTGTCGGACAATTAAAGGAATCCATTTCGATCAATCAATCGCAAAACTCACAAATGTTTTCCATTCAGGCAACTAGTACCAATGCAGTGTCAGCGCAAAATATTGCCAACACGACCGCATTGGTCTTTCAAGAAAATGCCCAAGATGTTATGAATGTTGATAAAATCTCAATCATTTCAAGTGCGGTAGCTAGTACCACACCAGTTTCACCTAACAACAAACTAAACTTAGCCATTGGTCTAGTACTAGGCATCATGGTCGGCGTTGGCTTAGCCTTCTTATTGGAGTTGTTAGATCGAACTGTCAAAGATGATAAATTTGTAACTGAAACATTAGGCTTTACCGTATTAGGTACCGTACCCCAAATGTCACCAAAAGAATTGGCTGCGACCATTCAGAAAAAACCAAGTGCACCATTTATTAAGAAACCGCAAGGCGACAAATCGGCAGAATCACGTCGCAGTCGTAGTCGGGTCTAGGAGGGAACAATGATGGCAAAAAAACAAGAACGAACTGGGACACAAACGCATGCAGTAAGTTTGATCACGCTAATTGATCCTTCTTCACCAATCTCAGAGCAATATCGTACGATCCGTACAAATATTCAATTTGCGTCTTCAGCAGATAAGCAAATCAAGACCATTGTTGTTACTTCTTCTGGTCCAGGTGAAGGGAAATCGACAACCTCGGCCAATTTAGCGGTTGTTTTTGCTAAATCAGGACAACGGGTATTGTTAGTTGATGCCGATATGCGAAAGCCTACTGTATACAAGACGTTTAGCTTAAATAATGCTAGTGGATTGAGTACCGTATTAAGTACCTCAACGAGCGTCCTTGAAGCAGCCCAAAAAACGGTGATTGATAATCTGTCTGTTTTAACAAGTGGACCAAAACCACCCAATCCATCTGAGCTTCTTGGGTCAGCACGAATGAACCAAGTGATGGAAGAAGCGAAAAACCTTTATGATGTGGTTATTTTTGATATGCCACCTGTTGTAGCAGTCACTGATGCGCAAATTATGGCATCGAAAGCAGATGGGACGATCTTAGTAGTTCGAGAAAATGTTGCACGTAAAGAATCCTTAACAAAAGCGAGAGATCTTTTGAATATGGTTCAAGCAAGAATCATTGGTGTGGTCTATAACGGTGCTGAACACTCGAAAGATTCAGGTTACTACTATTATTATGGAAATTAATTAATTTGGAGGAGAAGAGAGAAATGATTGATTTACATTGCCACATTTTACCAGGAATTGATGATGGAGCAGAAGACATCAATGCGAGCATTGCTATGGCTGAAAAAGCGATTAGCCAAGGAATCACGCATATCCTTTGTACCCCACATCATAACAATGGAAAATACCGCAATCCGAAGTCAGAGGTCATTTCTCTCGTTACTTCTTTACAAGAAGAATTAGACGCACGGAACCTGCCCTTGACAGTTCTTGAGGGGCAAGAGGTTAGGATAACAGGAGATTTAATTGAGGATATACAGAAAAATGACATCCTTTTTACAGATCTTGATGATACGTATATCTTGATAGAATTTCCTACGATTGAAGTACCTACGTATACAGAACAAATATTCTTCGATTTACTACAGCTGGGAAAGATTCCAGTCATTGTCCACCCCGAGCGGAATGCTCATTTTAGAAAAGACCCTAACAATCTCATCCCTTTTTTGGATATGGGCTGTTTAGCTCAGTTAACTGCGCCAAGTTATGTCGGCGTATTTGGAAAAGAGATCCAAAAAACAGCAAAA
Source organism: Enterococcus sp. B2E4 (assembly GCF_030499455.1). Classification (NCBI taxonomy): domain Bacteria; kingdom Bacillati; phylum Bacillota; class Bacilli; order Lactobacillales; family Enterococcaceae; genus Enterococcus; species Enterococcus sp. B2E4. The sequence continues at coordinate 299,702 of NZ_JAUKPK010000001.1, read as the reverse complement.
ACAATGGTTGAACATAATCTTGTTCAGATGGTCGCTTCGGATGCCCATGGCGTCACAAAACGCACCTTTAATTTGAAAGAAGCTTATGAGCAAATTGGAGAAGATTTTGGTTTGCAGAAAGAAACATTGATGAAACAAGTAGCAAAAGATTTGATAAACGGGGATCAAATCAGTTTTCCAAGTTATATAGAAGTGAAAAAAAAGAAATTCGGGTTATTTTAGGGGGAGACTGGGTTGTTTGATTTAACGAGAAGAAGAAAAATTGTGATTTTGATAGTTTTAGATAGTTTATTGATCATAGCAGCGAATATAGCAGCAGTTTATTTTATGAAACCCTTTGTGGCGATTCCAAAAGAATTTACATTGATGTCGGTGAGCCTTTCTGTCGGCTTCTACCTGTTTTATGGTTCCGTGTTCCGTGTTTTTTCTAGAATCAATCGGTACACAAACTTGAAAGAAATGATTGCTATCTTCCTGGCTGTATCATGCAGCGCTTTTACATGTAATGTGATCTTGTTTTTCGGTGATGAAACCTATAGCGTGCGCTTAGTGATCTTTACGTACTTTCTCTCGCTCTTTTTGATCATAGCTAGTCGATTGGTTTGGCGGATCTATATAGAAAGAAAAAACATGAGAGGGACATCCAATGAGGTTGTTAAGAATACCTTGATCGTTGGGGCAGGTGAAGGCGGCCGTATTCTTTACAATAGCTTTGTAGGTTCTAAAACGGCAAGTGACATTAATATTATCGGATTTGTCGATGATGATCCGAATAAACGAAACACGTATCTTTCTGGGAAAAAAGTCTTGGGTTGTATCACTGATTTACCTGATTTGATTCAAAAGTATGAGATCAATATGGTCACTATCGCCATTCCTTCTTTGTCACGGAAAAAACTGCGGAGTATTTTTAGCTTAATTGAACCTTTGCATGTCAAAGTCAACACGATGCCATCAATGGAAGAAATCGCCTCTGGGAAAATCAGCACCTCACGTTTGAAGAAAATCGATGTCGTTGATTTGCTAGGCAGAGATGAAGTCAAATTGGATATCGACTCCATCAAAGATCAAATTACGGGAAAGACCATATTAGTGACTGGTGCTGGAGGATCGATTGGTTCCGAAATCTGTCGCCAAGTGATTCAATTCAATCCTAAAAAACTAGTTTTATTAGGACATGGAGAAAACTCGATTTACTTAATTGACCGTGAACTGAAAATCAATTTTAAAGACAATATTACCGAAATCGTTCCCGTTATAGCCGATATACAAGATCGTGAAAAGATGTTTGAAATCATGAACGAAGTCAAACCGGATATCGTCTATCATGCGGCAGCCCATAAACACGTGCCGTTGATGGAATACAATCCTAAAGAGGCAGTCAAAAACAATATTTACGGGACGAAGAATACTGCTGAAGCTGCTAAAGCTGCGAAGGTGAAAAACTTTGTAATGGTCTCTACAGATAAGGCCAATAATCCGCCAAACGTCATGGGGGCAACAAAGCGCATCTCCGAGATGATTGTTACTGGCTTAAATGAAAAAGGTTGCACGAAATTTTCTGCTGTACGTTTTGGTAATGTCTTAGGTTCAAGAGGCAGTGTGATTCCAGTATTCCGTGAGCAAATAGCAAAAGGCGGACCAATTACGGTGACTGATTTTCGCATGACCCGTTATTTCATGACGATTCCAGAAGCTAGCCGCTTAGTTATTCAGTCAGGCGCACTTGCTAAAGGTGGCGAAATCTTTATTTTAGATATGGGCGAACCGGTGAAAATCGTTGATCTTGCGAAGAATATGATTCGTCTAAGTGGTTATAGCGAAGAAGATATTGAGATTATTGAGACTGGGATTCGACCTGGTGAAAAATTATACGAAGAACTATTATTGGATAAAGAACGGAATGATGAAGCAGTCTTCGAGAAAATCTTTGTTGGCAATATCAAAGGTTATTCCTTGGAAGAGGTACTTTATTTTGTAGAAGCACTTCCTAAAGAAAGTGCTACTTTGGCTAATGAAATTGTGAAATTTGCAAATGCTTCAAACAAATAGGAGTGGGTTTTGTTGTATAAGGATGGATTGAAACGAATCATTGATTTTATTTTATCGTTAACGGGGATCGTTGTGTTATCACCAGTTTTATTACTTTTATGCTTAGCAATAAAACTAGATTCTAAGGGACCAATTATTTTCAAGCAAAAACGGGTTGGAAAGAATAAAACCTATTTTAATATTTATAAATTCAGAACAATGAAGATTGATACACCAAAAGAAATGCCGACACATCTATTAGCAGACCCTGATTTTTATATCACCAAGGTCGGAAAATTTTTAAGAAAAACAAGTTTAGATGAATTACCTCAATTGTTCAACATTATCAAAGGTGATATGGCTGTCATTGGGCCTCGTCCAGCGCTATGGAACCAATATGATTTGATTGAAGAACGTGATAAGTATGGGGCAAATAATATTCGACCAGGATTGACTGGGTTGGCTCAGATAAGTGGTAGAGATGAGTTGGAAATTAAACAAAAAGCTCTTTTAGATGGGAATTATACTGAAAGCATTTCGCCATCTATGGATCTGAAGTGTTTTCTTGGAACGATTGTTTCTGTTTTTAAAAGTGAGGGTGTTATAGAAGGCGGAACAAGTAGTATTAAGAAGGAGGATGGGCAATGAAGCGTATCCTCATCACAGGAGAAAATAGCTATGTTGGTACATCATTTAAAACATGGATAGAGCAATATAAAGATTATTATCAAATTGAAACGATTAGTGTTAGGGAGAGTACTTGGAAAGATGTTGATTTTTCTGTATATGATGTTTTGATTCATCTTGCAGCTATTGTTCACGTCAAAGAATCAAATGAAGAATTGTATTACAAAGTAAATCGTGATTTAGCTATTAAAGTAGCAGAAAAAGCAAAGAAAGAACACGTAAAGCATTTTATTTTTTTTAGCACGATGTCTGTTTTCGGAGTAGAGAGCGGAGCTATTTCTGCAAAGACTAAAATAAATCCTAAAACACCGTATGGTAAATCTAAGAGAGAAGCTGAGATACAGATCGAAAGGTTAGCAACTGATTCTTTCAAAGTAGCGATAATCAGACCTCCTATGATTTACGGTCCGCAATGTGTTGGAAATTACCAAAGATTATCAAATGTGGTGAAAAAAATTAATGTATTTCCTAAAGTGAACAATAAAAGAAGTATGCTGTTTATAAATAATATGAATCTTTTTTTAAAAACCATTATAGATTATAAGCTAGTAGGAATACTACATCCTCAAAATTCAAAATATGTTAATACAACAGAAATGGTATCATTAATAGCTGCAATAAATAAGTCTAATATTTTTTTTATTAAAGGATTTTCGCCGCTTATAAAATTATTTACGAAAAATATTACATTATTCTCTAAAGTTTTCGGTGATTTATTTTATGATCATTCGCTTTTAGGTTCGCCAGGTTCGTATGTTGATGGAATCAAAATGGATTATTCCTATATAAATTTTGATACTAGCATAAAACTTACAGAAAATCAGGAGAATTATTATGACTAAAGTGTTGCTTATTGCAAATCATCCAAAATATGTATATAACCTTAGAAGAGAATTGATAGAAGAACTAATTAAAAAAGATTTTTCTGTGGGAATCTGTTGTCCCTACGGAAAAGAAGTAGATTATTTTATTAGTTTAGGATGTGTATTTTTTAACAGTAAATTAGATAGACATGGAAAAAATATTCTCACTGAACTTAAATTAAAAAAAGAATTCGGTAAAGTAATGGATTCCTTTACGCCTGATATTGTTTTGTTGTATACAATAAAACCTAATGTTTATGCTGGTCTTGAAGCAAGTAAAAGGAATATCCCAAGCATTGCAAATGTTACGGGGTTAGGTTCCCCGTTTCAAAATGATGGGTTACTAAAAAAAATTCTAATAAGAATGTATCGTATAACTTTCAAAAAAATCAATACAGTTGTATTTCAAAATGAAGAAAATAAAAAATTTTTCTATCTTAATAAGATAAAAATAAATAACAGTATTTTGTTACCAGGATCAGGAATCAATCTTGAGCATTATAAGTATCTGGAATACAAACATGACAATACAACCAAGTTTGTTTTTATTTCGAGAGTGATGAAAGAAAAAGGTATTAATGAGTTTATTCTTGTAGCAGAAAAAATTTTGCAAAGCTACAAAAATGTAGAATTCCATGTTGCTGGTTTTATTGATGGTGATTACCAAAAGATAATTAGTGAAAAAGAATCACAGGGCATTATAACTTATCATGGTATGGTTGATAATATTCAAGAATTGTTAAAAGAGATAGATTGCGTAATTTTACCTAGTTATCATGAAGGGATGTCAAACGTACTTTTAGAAGCTAGCGCGTCTGGGAGAGTTTCAATTGCTTCCAATATTCCGGGCTGTAAAGAAATAATTGAAGATGGCGTTACCGGTTTTCTTTGTAAACCAAAAGATGAAGATAGTTTATTTAAAGCAGTTGAAAAGTATTTAACATTAAATTATGAAATTCGTAAAAAAATGGGTCTCGCATCAAGAGAAAAAGTTTCACAATATTTTGATCGTCAAATTGTTGTCAATAAATATGTTGAAAGAATTGAGGAGATTTGTAATGGATAATTTATATGATGCAATAGTAAGAAAAAAAGAAAAAATTTCTGTGATAGGTTTAGGATATGTTGGAATGCCTATCGCTGTTGCTTTTGCACATAAAGTCCACGTAATTGGTTTCGATTTAAATAAAGAAAAAATAGAACTGTATAAAAATGGAATTGATCCAACAAAAGAAGTTGGAGATGATATAATTAAAAATACAAAGGTTGAATTCACATCTGAAGCACGGGATTTGAAAAAAGCAAAGTTTCATATTGTAGCAGTTCCTACTCCTGTCAATGAAGATCATACACCAGACTTAACACCAGTAGAATCAGCAAGTAAAATAGTTGGACAGAATTTAACGAAAGGCTCAATTGTTGTTTTTGAATCTACTGTTTATCCTGGAGTTACAGAAGAAATATGCATACCAATTTTAGAAAAAGAGTCGAGATTAATTTGTGGAAAAGACTTTAAAGTAGGTTATTCTCCAGAAAGAATTAATCCAGGAGATAAGGTTCATCGTCTTGAGACAATTGTAAAAGTTGTTTCTGGAATAGACCAGGATTCCTTGGATATTATTGCAAAAACATATGAGCTTGTTGTTGAAGCCGGGGTATATAAGGCTTCGACTATTAAAGTTGCTGAAGCAGCAAAAGTTATTGAAAACTCGCAAAGAGACATAAATATCGCTTTTATGAACGAACTTTCTCTAATCTTTCATAAGATGGGAATCGATACAAAAGAAGTTTTAGAAGCTGCCGGTACAAAATGGAATTTTCTTAAATTTTATCCTGGACTTGTTGGTGGCCATTGCATCGGAGTAGATCCATATTACCTGACTCATAAAGCAGAGCAATTAGGATATCATTCACAGATTATCTTAGCAGGAAGACAAATTAATGATGATATGGGAAGAGTCGTTGCTGAAAGTGCTATAAAACTAATGATCAAAAATAAAAAAGATGTTGCCCATGCCAAAGTCGGGATCTTCGGTTTTACATTTAAAGAGAACTGTCCAGATACTAGAAATACAAAAGTTATCGATATCATAAATGAATTAAAAGAATTTAATATTGAACCTCTAGTTTTTGATTCAGAGGCAGATGCTGAAGAAGCTGATCAAATATATGGATTGAAATTTGTAAAAGAAGAAGAGATGAATGAATTAGATTTAATGATTATTGCTGTCAATCATGATAGCTTTGTTAATCAAAATATAAATTATTGGTTAGACCGAATTAAAAGTAAAAAAGTTATTATGGATTTAAAAGGTATGTTGGATAAAGACGAAGTAGAAGCATTAGATGTCGCTTATTGGAGGTTATAAAATTGAGTTATAGCGAAGTTGTTTTCCCGAAAAATAGTCAATTTTTAGTTACGGGCGGTGCCGGTTTTATCGGAAGTAATTTATGTGAAGTATTATTAAACATGGGATATAAAGTAAGATGTTTAGATAACTTATCAAATGGTTTTTACGAGAATATAAAACCATTTATCAATAATATGAATTTTGAATTTATTAATGGCACTATCACCGATTATGATGTATGTAATCATGCATGTAAAGATGTTGACTATGTTTTGCACCAGGCTGCATGGGGAAGTGTACCTAGAAGTATTGAGATGCCTGTTTTTTATGAAGAGGTAAATATCAAGGGTACTGTAAATATGATGGATGCAGCGCACCGAAATAATGTAAAAAAATTTGTTTATGCTTCAAGTTCCTCAGTTTATGGTGATAGTCCTAATCTACCTAAAATTGAAGGAAATGAAGGTAACCTACTTTCCCCATATGCTTTAACAAAAAAAGTTGCTGAGGAGTATGGAAAAATTTATTCTACTATTTATGGTTTAGAAACTATTGGTTTAAGATACTTTAATGTTTTCGGCCGTAGACAAAACCCTAAAGGTGCCTATGCGGCAGTATTACCTAAATTTATTTCTTTACTGATGAATAATAAAGAGATAGTAATTAATGGAGATGGTAATCAATCTAGAGACTTCACATATATTGAAAATGTTATAGAGGCTAATTTGAAAGCTGCTTCAAGCTCAAGTAATGTATCTGGGGTTTCATTTAATGTTGCTTGTGGGGATCAAATTAGCTTGAATGAAGTTGTGGAGTTTCTTAAATCATCATTGAATCTGTCTGATATAAATCTAAAATATGGACCATCAAGAAAAGGAGATATTATGCATTCTAACGCATCAATTGAAAAAATTAAAGAAAAATTGCATTATAATCCAGATTATAGCTTCAGTGATGGAATCGCTAAAACAATCGAATGGTATAAAGAAGTGTTGAAGTAATGGCAAATAAAATTGTTTATATAGGGAATTTTATATATCCAGATGGTAATGCTGCGGGTAAAAGAGTATCTTCAAATGGTAAGTTATTATCATCCCAGGGATACGAGGTATACTATATTGGTAGAGGAAAAAATAAAGACGCCAATAATATGGGAGAATCTTTTCCATGGAGTTTCGAAATTTATAATAATAAACAAAATATAAAGGCGCATTTGTTATCAAATAGAAAGATTTTAAAAAAAATTAAAGATATTATATCTGAGATAGGAATAAATAACGTTAAATTTGTAATATTGTACGGTGAATTAAATAATAGTTTCTTGAATTTAAAATTAATAAATTGGTGTCATAAAAATAATATTAAAGTTTTAATTGATTGTGTCGAGTGGTGGTCTGAAAATGATGGTAACATTATATTTAGAACCGTTAAGAATTTAAATACAAATTTTTTAATCAAATATGTTAATAAAAAAGCTGATGGCATAATCACAATTAGTAATTACTTGATGACATTCTATAGTGAAAAAGGAATTCCTACAGTAATAATTCCTCCATTGGTAGACTCATTATTTTACTCAGGCAAAAGCAAAACTTCTGAAAATATAAAAGTTATTTATGCAGGATTTCCATTTAGAAAAGGTATAAAAAACATTTCCCATCTTGCTATGAAAGATAGACTTGATAAAGCAATAGATATTTTGCTTTTAGTAAAAAAATCTAATCCTAACTTACTCTTTGATATTTATGGAATAACTTATGAAGATTATATATTTAGTGTTCCAAGACAAAGAAGTATAATTGAAAAGAATTTATCATGGATAAAATTTCACGGGGAATTAGAAAATGATTTTATTTTAAAAGAAATAATTAAATCGGACGCTTCAATATTATTGAGAGATGATAATCTTGTTTCTAGAGCAGGTTTTTCAACTAAATTAGTCGAAAGTATTTCTCTTGGAACTCCAGTAATTACCACCGATGTGGGAGATATTGATAGATACTTAAAAAATAATAACATCGGTTTAATCTTATCAAATAAAGAAAATATAAATACTCACGTTGACTATGTTAATGACTTTTTAAGAAGTATAAAAAGCATGACCAATGTAGAAAAAAATGATTACAATATTTTTTATTATAAAAACTACGAGTCAAAATTAAAAAGCTTTTTAGAAAATTTAAGCAATTGATTTCAAATTTAATTTCTCAAAGATGTTTAATATTTCGTTTTATGAAATACTAAATATAAGCATAATTTTGTATAAATCTAAGGGGGATCAACAAATTTATGAAAAAAATTATGGTGACTTTTAGAAAGGGGGCTGAAAATGGGGGTCCTTATAATAGTCATAAAAGGTTAATTGAAAGCAGATTGAAAGATAAATATGAGTTTATTCCTATATATATTACAAATGGGTCGATTGGTATATTCAATTTAAAATTATTAATCTATATTATAAAAAGTATAAAAGAACATAAACCAGATCTTATATACTGTACCGGATTACAATTAGAAGGATTTTACTATACTTTAGCTAGTAGAATAACAAAAACTCGATCACTGTTAATAATTCATGGGAGTAGTACTGAATCTACTACAATAAAAAGATCTAAAAAAGTAATAATGCAAATGATAGAGCTTATTACTTTATCCTTTGCTACAAATATTTGTGCAGTAAGCGACTATGTTAACAATTGGTCTGTATTAAGATTTTTTGAAAAAAAAAATTAGGTGTAATTTATAATTTAGGAAATAAAGGATATTTAAAAAAGAATTTTCTTAATGAAAATGATGAAGTGAGTTTGATTACTTCTGGACGATTAACAAAAGAAAAAGGTATGGATAAGATTGTTGAATTATACAACAAGGTTAGCATGAACACGAATAAAAAAGTTAAAATTAAAATATTAGGTAATGGAGATTATAGAGAAATTTTACAAAAAGATATAAACCTTAATGGGCTTGAAGATAAGATAGAATTGTTAGGATACCAAAAAAATATAGAAAGATTCTATAATAATTCGGATATCTATTTTTCTCTAAGCGAGCATGAGACATTTGGGATGTCTATTTTAGAGGCGACTGAATTTGGATTACCGATTGTTGCTTTTAATGTTGGGGGAATACCAGAAATTGTAGTTAACAACCATAATGGAAAACTTGTTGACGTAAACAACTTAGACGAATTTGCTAATGCAATTTGTGAGTTAATGGATAATGAGTCATTAAGAATTAACATGGGGAAAAATGGTAGGATGAAAGCTAATGTTAAATTTAACAGAGATGATATTTTAAACAAGATCGATCAAGTAATATGCGAGGCTATGATGAATGACTAATATAAAAAAAGGAATAACTATAAGGGATTTTATAAATATTTTAGTAATAACTATATATTTATTGTTATTTATTTTTCCGCCATTTAGATCCAATTTTGAACTTAACTTAATATTATCTTCAATCATATTTTTGATTTGGATTATATTTTCATTTGTTTATTGTCCAAAATATTTTATTGAATCCAAATATTTCTGGGTACTAATGTACTTTATGTTATACACAATTTTAATACCATATTTCTTATCAAATCCAACTATCGGTAATAGATATTTCAGTTTTTCATTAATACTAACATTTAGTCTAATTGCGGAGTATAATTATTATATCGGAAAAAATTATATCAATAAATTTGCTTTTTTTTTGATATTACCCTTTATTATTTTAACAACTATAATTACTTCTTATAACTTGATAATGAATCCCTATATTTCTAGAAGTATTAAATCAGAGGGGATATATAGTTCAAGTTTACTAGCTCAAGGGATTGGAGGATATGATTTCATTTACTTTTCCGTATTTTTGCTTTTAGTAATCGGTTTGTTTTCAAGTCATAATAAGAAAAATGTGTCTCTCAAAAATCCATTAATTTTAATCACAGGGCTAACTATTTTTATAACTATTTTGTTATCTAATTATCTAACTGCGCTAATTTTAATTTGTGTTGGGTTACTACTTTACTATTTTGTGGTTTTGATAGAAAAAAAGAAATGGATTCAAATTCTATTTTTATTTTTTATTGGTTTACTAGTTATTCTTTTTAAAGATAGTATTATTCAAATAAGTTTTGAATTTTTATTACGAATTTTCGAAGATGGTAGAGTAAATGAAGCTTTGCTTGAGTTAAATAATTCATTAGCTTCAAACAATTCACTTTCTTTAGAGACTACCAGATGGGTAAGGATGCAGACGAGCTTAAGTACTTTTTCTCATAATCCATTTTTTGGAATAGTAGGAAAAAATGAGGGATCTGGAATTTCAGATTTATTAGTTGGACAACATTCTTTTATTTTAGATACTCTAGCTCTAATGGGTTTTTTCTATACATTGTTTTTTCATAGTTTACTCTTCAATCCCTTACTGAAAATATCAAAACTGACGATTACAAAAATTTTAAGGGGAAAAATTTTTATAATCGCTGCTGTACTTTTGCTATTTATAATACTGAATAATTTATCTCCCAGTGTGGGAGTTATTACAGGTTTTATTTTACCGATGTATATATATTCTTCAAAAGAAGGTGCCTATAATTAATAAAGAAAATAATATCTTGTTCGTTGCTTATTATGATTTAATGGTCAATTCCAATAGAAATGTTGCTGTTTCTGCAGCTAACAAAATCGACTACATTATAAGCTTATTGAATAGAAATGGATATATCGTTAATATACTTTCACCAGCAGAATCAAAATATAAAGGATTTCAATCACGTCAAATACGTAGATTTGAAAATAATACTTTATTCCTTTTTCCTTCATATCATTCTGAGTTACGTATAATTAATTATTTCTCAAGAATTTTTACCAGGATATTCTTTATGATTGAGCTTATCAGAAGCTGTGTAAAATTTAGAACAGTAATAATTTATCATTCAATGAGTTTGCGGTGGGTAATTTTTTTTCTTAAGTTGTTAAAATGTGATGTTATTCTAGAATTAGAAGAACTATATTCAGATTTAGTGGAATCAGAAAGAAAGATGAAGAAAATTGAAATTAAATACATCAATAAGTATGAAAAATTCATATTATCTAATGTATCATTGTCAAAATATATAGAAAATAAGAGTAATTTAGTTGTGATAAACGGAAATTATTTTAATAATAATTTCAATGAGAAAAAAAAACAATCTAGCACAATAAATTTGGTATACTCTGGTACATTTGAAAAATCAAAAGGGGTAATAGAAGCAATTCATTTAGCAGAAAAATTACCGTCGGAATACTGTCTGCACATTCTTGGTTACGGAAATAATCAGGAAGTGACTGAGGTAAAGTCACTAATTAATAAAATCAATGAATATTCGTTATGTGAAGTAAAGTATTTGGGGTTGCTAAAAGGAGAAGAATTTGATGTATATTTAAGTGAAAATTGTGATATAGGGTTAATATGTCAAGATATACACGCCTCATATTCTTCTACATCGTTTCCTTCAAAAATATTGTCTTACTTAAGAAATGGTCTTGCAGTTTTGTCTGTAGATGAAGAGTCGATAAGAAATTCAGAAGTTTCGCCTTTGATACATTTTTATCAGGATAATAATTTTTATGATGTATTAAGGTCGATTAGTGTAGTGGAGCAAAAGAAAAAAAATAGTTCTTTTTTAAAAAAGTTAGACGAAAAAAAATTACAACAAATAAATGAGTTGGTGAAGTGATATTAATAAATTATTAGATAAAGACAGTAAAAATTTGGTTTTAAATATATGCGGAGCTTTTATAGTTAAAGGTTTTTCACTTCTTATATCGTTATTCACAATTCCTTTGTACATGAAATTTTTTGGTAATGAAGTGATCATGGGGTTATGGTTTACTTTAGTATCAGTATTGTCATGGATATTGAATTTTGATCTAGGTATAGGAAATGGATTAAGAAACAAATTAGTATATTACCTTGTAGAAGATGATCCTGATAAGATACAGCAGACAATTTCTTCAAGCTATATTCTATCATCCTTAATATCTTGTATTCTTGGGATTACATCAATTATCGTTGGTTATACATTTCACTGGAATAAATTTTTTAATGTTTCCTATGACTTGATTTCCGGCGACTCATTGAGAAAAATTGTATTGACTATCTTATTAGGCCTAGTATTGCAATTCTTTTTAAAATTATCAAGTTCAATACTCTACGCTTTACAAAAATCAGCAATTGTAAACGCGATGTCTTTTGTAACTAATTTGTTTAATTTATTGTTTATCTATTTTTATTCATCGTCAAATTATGTAGAAGGTTTGTATATTCTTTCAATTGTATTTGTTCTTAACATGAACCTTCCATATTTATTAGCTACTTTTTATTTATTTTTGGGACCTCTAAAGAATTTCTTTCCTAGGTTTAAATATTGGGAAAAAAACTTAGCAATGTCAACTATGAAATTGGGATTGAAATTCTTTTTTGTGCAAATTCTATATATGCTTCTAATTAATACTAATGAATTTTTTATCTCATATTTGTTCAACCCATCTTTTGTAGTAGAATTTCAAATTTATAATAAAATTTTCACATTGGGAAGTACCATATTTATCTTAATTCTTACACCTGTTTGGTCTGCAGTTACTAAAGCAATTGCTGAAAATAGATACGAATGGATGAGTGTTTTATTTAAACGGATAGTTTCTTTATCAATAATAGGTATAGTAATACAACTCATAATTTCTTTCTTTTTGCAATCTATAGTGGATGTTTGGTTGCGTTCTCAAACTGTGGATATCAATAGAGTATATTCATTTATTTTTGCTATTTATGGAGGTATTTTAATTCTTAATAGCGTATTTTCAAGTTTTGCAAATGGATTGTCAGAAATAAGGAGTCAATTAATTCTTTTTAGTATAGCTTGTTTATTGCGTATAATATTTTTATACTTATTAAAAGACCAAGATATTGGGTGGATTTCGATACCGATAAGTTTAATTTTATGTTTAATCCCGTATAGCATATTTCAGCCAATAATATTAATGAAGAAAATGAAAAGGAGAATAAAAAATGAATAATCACTTTTCTGGAAGAGTACTTTTAATAACAGGAGGAACTGGGTCTTTTGGTAATGCAGTAATGAAAAGATTTTTAGATTCAGATATAAAAGAAATCCGTATCTTCTCCCGCGACGAAAAAAAGCAAGATGATATGAGAAAGAAATACAACAATGAAAAATTGAAATTTTATATTGGGGATGTACGCGATAAAAATAGTGTTAAAAATGCAATGTACGGAGTAGATTACATATTTCATGCTGCTGCATTAAAACAAGTTCCTTCATGCGAATTCTTTCCGATGGAAGCTGTTAAAACAAATGTCATGGGTACGGATAATGTTGTGACAGCTGCTGTTGAGATGGGGGTAAAAAAAGTTATTTGTCTTTCAACAGATAAAGCAGCTTATCCAATCAACGCAATGGGGATTTCAAAGGCAATGATGGAGAAGGTTTTTGTAGCAAAAGCAAAAACTGTGACAGATGAAAATACAATGATTTGCGGAACGCGGTATGGTAATGTCATGGCATCCAGAGGTTCTGTGATTCCATTATTTATTGAGCAAATAAAAGCAGGAAAACCGTTAACTGTAACGGACCCGGGCATGACTAGATTCTTGATGAGTTTAGAAGAAGCAGTTGAATTAGTTGTTTTTGCATTTCAATATGCAAAAGCAGGAGACATCATGGTTCAAAAATCGCCTGCGTCAACGGTTGGTGATCTAGCACAAGCAGTGAAAGAACTTTTTAAAGTCGAAAATGAGATTCAAATTATAGGTACACGTCATGGTGAGAAAAGATATGAAACGCTTCTTACAAAAGAAGAATATCTCGTTGCGAAAGATATGGGCGGCTTCTATCGTGTTCCAGCTGATACTAGAGATCTTAACTACGAGAAATATTTTAGTGAAGGCAGTACTGAGTTGACACACGAAGGTGAATACAATTCTGATAACACAGAACGACTATCTGTAGAACAAATCAAGGAAAAATTATTAGCATTAGATTATGTTCAAGAAGAGTTGAAAGAGTGGAAAAGTCGATGAATATTTTAGTTACAGGAGCCAATGGATTTGTAGGTAAAAATTTAATTGCAGAGCTTCGAAATGAAGGTTATGGAAATATTTTTGAATATGATATAGATACTCCTCCACATTTATTAGATGAATATTGCTTAAAAGCAGATTTTGTTTTCCATTTAGCGGGCGTGAATCGTCCCAAGGAAGAAGAAGAGTTTATGGAAGGAAATTTCGGTTTCACCTCAGTTCTTCTAGATAAACTAAAGGAATACAACAATACCTGTCCAGTAATGATATCATCCTCTATTCAAGCTGCTCTTAACAATGCTTATGGTCGCAGTAAGAAAGCTGGAGAAGATCTTTTACGAAAATATCAAAGAGAAACTGGAGCGAAAGTCTACATTTACCGATTCTCTAATTTGTATGGAAAATGGTCGAAACCAAATTATAATACGGTAGTAGCGACTTTTTGTTATAAAGTGGCTCGAGGTGAAGAAATAACCGTTAATGATAAAAATGCGGAAATTGAACTTTGCTATATTGATGATGTTGTTAAGGAATTGCTGCACTGCCTTCAAGCAAAACCATTTATTGTCGACGACTTTTGTTCAGTAAGAGAAACGGATACAGTAACTGTGGGCACTTTGAGAGATATAATTCTTTCTTTTAAAGAAAGTAGAATAAATCTATCTGTACCTCAATTGAATCGTAGAATAGAAAAAAATCTGTATAGTACATTTCTTAGCTTTTTACCAGAGGATGAGTTTTCATATCCTTTAAAGATGAATATCGATGATCGCGGATCATTCACCGAATTTTTGAGGACTGAAGATCGCGGACAAGTCTCAATTAATATTTCAAAGCCGGGGATTGTTAAAGGTAATCACTGGCATCATACCAAAAATGAGAAATTTTTGGTAGTAAGTGGAAAAGGCGTCATCCGCTTTAGAAAGATTGATTCTAAAGAAATCATTGAGTATTTCGTTTCTGGTGAGAATTTAGAAGTAGTCGATATACCTGTTGGCTATACCCATAATATTGAAAATTTAGGGGATACTGACATGGTCACTGTTATGTGGGTAAACGAAACGTTTGACCCTGAAAATCCTGATACTTATTACCTGGAGGTCTAGCATTGAAAAAATTAAAAGTTATGACAGTCGTCGGGACTCGTCCTGAAATCATTCGCTTATCTGCAGTTATTAATCGTTTAGAGAGTTCTAAAGCGATTGACCATGTACTTGTACATACTGGTCAAAACTATGATTATGAACTAAATGAAGTTTTCTTTGAAGACTTTAAATTAAAGAAGCCAGATTATTTTTTGAATGCAGCAACAGGTACAGCCATTGAAACCGTTGGGAATATATTGATCAAAATTGATCCGATTCTTGATGAAGTAAAACCAGACGCATTTTTAGTCTTGGGAGATACTAATAGTTGTTTATGTGCAATTGCAGCGAAGAGGAGACATATTCCAATTTTTCATATGGAAGCTGGAAATCGCTGTTTTGATCAAAGAGTACCAGAAGAAACAAATCGAAAAATTGTAGACCATACAGCTGATATTAATTTAACGTATAGTGATATCGCCAGAGAATACTTATTGAGAGAAGGGCTTCCAGCGGATCGAATCATTAAAACCGGTAGTCCCATGTTTGAAGTGCTGAATTCTAGAAAAGAAGATATTGAGAACTCACCTATTTTGGAAAAACTAAGTCTTAAGCAAAATGAGTATTTTTTAGTATCAGCACATAGGGAAGAAAATATTAGTTCAAAAGAAAATTTTCATGATTTAGTGGATTCACTAAACTCAATTGCTGAAGCATATCAATATCCAATTATTATCAGTACCCATCCTCGGACAATGAAAATGATAGAATCAGAGGGTATTCAATTCCACGAATTGATTCAAACCATGAAACCTATGGGATTTAATGATTACAATAAGCTTCAAATGAATGCTAAAGCTGTTTTAAGTGATAGTGGTACGATTAGTGAAGAAGCGTCGATTCTTGGATTCAAAGCTCTAAATATCCGTCAGGCACATGAAAGACCAGAAGCTATGGAAGAAGCTAGTGTGATGATGGTTGGGTTGAAGAAAAACAGAATTCTTGAAGGATTAGAAGTTATAGAGACACAAGAAGATGATACTCTCCGACAAGTATCAGATTATTCAATGCCAAATGTGTCTGAAAAAGTATTACGGATTATTGTTTCTTATACAGATTATGTGAAACGTAAAGTATGGAATGAATAAATAAAACTGATTATGGAATTTATATTCATAGAAGAATCAATGTTATTTAAATATGATTTTAGTAATCCTTACAATATTATGAAGATTATTAAAAAATTCTTGTTACTAATTCAGGATTGTATTTTAATAATACGAATAAATAATTACTCTGTTAATTATATGGGAAAATATAAGATAAAAGAATTTTGGAGAAAAAGCTTTTTGATTAAGTATATTAAAAAACTTTTACTTGAATGATCTTTTAACTGGTATAACTATCAATTTAATATGCTACATCTCAAACTTCCGCCAATCAAACAAATAAATCACCCCAATTGCTTTAAACGTCAAATAGATAAAATGACCATAATTATGGCCAATCAGATGTAACGCATCTGCGGAAGCTCCTTTATTCGACCAAAGAGTAAAACCTAATATAATGGCTAAGATCATCAGACCTTTTCCTAATGCAAAGACAATTGTTTTTGCAGGGAGGGGTCTTTTTTTTGTGAGGAAAAAGCCGAATAAAAGGACAAAGTTAACTAGTAACAAAAAGTGTGCAGCAGCTGTCCATAAGGTCATTGTTCCTGTAGGTGTAAAGAAGTCGGTGAAAACGCAAGCGACGACTGCAGTCAAATTTAGCAAGTATAGAGGAAGGCGGAAGGTTGGTTTCTTTTCTTCACTCTTTATTCCTGGTTCTTCTGCTAATTGTTCTGGTTTTAGTAGTGACTCTAAATCGATTTGATAGAGATCACTTAATTTGATCAGTGTGTCGATGTCTGGGGTACTTCGGTTGTTTTACCAATTTGAGATCGTTTGTCTAGTAACAAATAATTTTTCGGAAACTTCTTGTTGGGTGAGTCCTAATTTCAAGCGACTCTCTTTTAATTTTTCAGCTATAGTCATTTCAATGCTCCTTCTGACCTATCCTATCATAAAGCGGTTCAAAGAAACAATTGTAAAGCTCGATTTAACGAAAAAATGCACAAGTTCTTTTCTTTGTTCTTAAAAGATTAAATTTAAATGAGCTTATGTCAGATATTCCTAAAAAATTTCCTGAAAGTGCTCGATTTTTTTCAGTGAATCCTTCACCTGTAATAAGTAACAATTGTCATATATGAAGTAATAAATGTTCAAAGATAGCACATATTGAGAGTAGAAGATAGACTTGCTCGAATCATTCAAAAAAAGAAAGTCACGATCAAGTAAAAAATAGTCTCCTTTTTTGAAAATGAAATCATTGATAAAACAAGGATGCAAAGAAGATTTGCGCTGGTTTGCACTGGATTTGCTTGAAGGTAAGGGTGCTTGAATTATAAAATTCTGAAGAGGTGATGCAATGCGATGACAAGTGAATTAAGTATACATACGATCAATGGTATTTCATGTGTCCGCATAAAAAATTTTTGATAGGAGTGGATGATACGCTAAATAAAAAATTGTTTGTAAATTAAAAATTAATAAATTATAATGATTTTTAGGCGTAAAAAAAGTTTGGATAAAAAGGTTTTAATTTTGAAAAAGAAGGTTAAGGTGAAAGTTTGTGAAAAAGAAGTTTAAATCTATTCTATCTTTAGTAATCTTATTAAGTGCTGCGGTGGTAACGCCAGCATTTCAGGTAGTGGCGGAAAGCCAAGTGTTTTCAGAATCTCCGCAGGTGGATCAGGAAGAAGTGAAAACTGTACAATCTGATGATACGAATGCTTCTGCGGATGCTGGACAAGCTACCTCTCAAGTAGAAAATCCTACGCTAACAACAACGACCTCAGCGCGCGTGGATGCTGAGAACGAACGAACACAAGCAAGTAGTGACAGTAAAGAAGCCATCAGCGGATCAGAAAATAAAGAAGAACCTGCTGCAAGCCCTGTAAATAATGTCCCTTCTTCTGTTGATCCGTCGTCTGCAAGAGCTGCCAATGCGCAACTGACGGTTCAAGTTTTAGATAGTAATTCAAACCAGCCAATCCAAGGCGCTTATTTCACATTGACCCCCTCGACATCTGGTGAAGTGACGTTGTTAGTCACGGACAGTTCAGGAAAGGTAACGATTCAGGTTCCTTCAGGGGGCTACTTTATTAAGCAAGTGGGTACAACGAATCAAAGATTGAACTACGCATTTACATCGATTGGAAATTCTATCAATTTGCAAGCAGGAGAAACCAAAACATTGGCACTTTATGAGCGTCAAATTGTAGGCGAGTATGCTTTTGGAGATAGCCCCGATACGATTCATATTCCTGTAAACAGTAACTTCGATTTCTCAACACAGGCATTAGGGATCGAGGCGTTTAAGTTAAATTTTAGCGGCAACATAGAAAAAAGTATTTCTGACTCACAGATCTTTCCGTACTACACAAATGTTGATCCGAGCAAACCGGGGACTTACGTAGCAATTTTTATGGCTAGACAAGCCTCATATAGTGTATATACAACCCATGTAGTCAATGTCATTGTTGACCCGGAGCAGGTGGGAGAGGTAACTGTCAGATATCTTAATACTCAAGGGCAAGAAATCCTTGAAACGAAGACTTTATCTGGTACCATTGGTGCTTCATATGATGCTAGTACGGATGAGTATAAGTTATCAATTGACGGTTACACCCTAGACGAAAGCCAATTACCAGAAAACAGTAAAGGCATATTTAGTGAAACAGCACAAACCATCACCTACATTTACACAAAAAATCCTGTACCAGCAGCGGATGTCACGATTGAGTATGTAGATTTAGAAGTCAACGAAATCCACGCTAGTCAAACGATTAGCGGGAATGTAGGCGACTCTTTCGATGTAAGCACAGATCAATATAAACTATCGATCGATGGCTATACACTAGACGAAAGCCAATTGCCAGAAAATAGTAAAGGTGTATTTGGCGAAACGGCGCAAACCGTCACCTATATCCACACAGAAAATCCGATACCAGCAGCGGATGTAACAGTCGAGTACGTGGATACAGAAGGCAACGAAATTCACGCTTCACAAACGATCAGTGGAAACGTAGGTGAGTCTTACGATGCCAGCACGAAGAACTATCAATTAGTGATTGAAGGCTACACCTTAGACGAAAGCCAATTGCCAGAAAACAGTAAAGGCGTATTTAGCGAAACGGCACAAACCGTCACCTATATCTACACAAAAAAACCGATACCAGCAGCAGATGTGACGGTCGAGTACGTGGATACAAAAGGCAACGAAATTCACGCTAGCCAAACGATCAGTGGAAACGTAGGCGACTCTTACGATGCTAGTACAGAAAAATATCAACTAGCAATCGAAGACTACACATTGGATGAAAGCCAATTGCCAGAAAATCTTAAAGGTGTCTTTAGTGAAACAGCACAAACCGTCACCTATATCTACACAAAAAATCCCGTACCAGCAGCGGATGTCACAGTGGAGTACGTGGATACAGAAGGCAACGAAATTCACGCTTCTCAAACGATCAGTGGAAATGTAGGTGAGTCTTACGATGCCAGCACGAAGAACTATCAATTAGTGATTGAAGGCTACACCTTAGACGAAAGCCAATTACCAGAAAATAGTAAAGGTATGTTTAGCGAAACAGCGCAAACCATCACCTATGTGTATACAAAGAATCCGATACCAGCAGCGGATGTAACGGTCGAGTATGTGGATACAGAAGGCGAAGAAATTCATTCTCCTCAAACGATCAGTGGAAACGTAGGCGAATCTTACGATGCTAGCACAGAACAATACCAACTAAAAATCGACGGTTACACCATAGATAAAAGCCAATTACCAGAAAATCTTAAAGGCGTATTTAGCGAAACAGCGCAAACCGTCACCTACATCTACACAAAAAATCCGATACCAGCAGCGGATATAACGGTCGAATACGTAGATACAGAAGGCAAAGAAATTCATCCTTCACAAACGATCAGTGGAAACGTAGGCGAGTCTTACGATGCCAGCACAAAAAAATATCAACTAACAATCGACGGCTACATAGTAGACGAAAGTCGACTGCCGCAAAATGCCAAAGGCACATTCGGTAAGGAAGAGGCAACTGTGACGTATGTTTATACAAAAGAAAACGTAGCAACCGCCGTTATTTCTGATAA
This sequence comes from Enterococcus sp. B2E4, assembly GCF_030499455.1. Taxonomy (NCBI): domain Bacteria; kingdom Bacillati; phylum Bacillota; class Bacilli; order Lactobacillales; family Enterococcaceae; genus Enterococcus; species Enterococcus sp. B2E4. The sequence goes on along the minus strand of NZ_JAUKPK010000001.1, from coordinate 279,399 downwards.
AAAAGAAAAAGAACCAACGGCGACTGTTGTTTCGAAAAAAAGCGCTTCTGCACAAAGATTGCCGCAAACCGATGAACAGGGGACGTTGTTCCCGTTTGTAGTTGGTTTGTTCTTTATCGCCACGGCAAGCTGGCTTTATTTCAAAAAGCGTAAATAGTGATTAAGTAAGCCTTTGGAGAAAGGCGGTACTAACTATCAAAAAGGACAGCTAGGCTTCAGCTGTCCTTTTTGTTGCTTATTTATCTAAAAATGAAATGAATCCCAGAGAGTCATAGAGAAAATGGCAGATCCAGCTGACCCATACGCTATTGGATTTTTTCCAAACGTAGTTGAGTGCCAATCTGGCAGTCATCAAGGTGATCAATAATTGGGCTGGATGAAAGCCGTACGCTGGGATGTGCCATAAAGCGAATAGCACACTGCAAATGATGGATGACCAGGCAAATGAAAGGCCTCTTTTCTGCAACGCCAACAAGAGGTTGGTACTTAGCAATTCTTCTCCCATCAGCATAAACGGAACTTGCAAAAAGACCATTTGGACAGTGATGGTTTCGCTGATCGAGTTGGTTGTTGGTTGTCCAAAAATAGCGGGATAAACAAAGGAAAAGAACACGCCAGTCAAAATGACGAGAGGGACACCCCACAATAAAACGGTAAACCGAAAATGTTTGAACTGCTCCAAAAAGGTTGCTCGTAAGAGAAAATACCCTGCGCTAAATGCGAAGACCAGATTCCAGATGGTACCGACGATCGATAACACGGAATCGTTTAGTGGGGTATATGGAAGTAATTGATAGGTTAACCCAATGATTAAGGTAAGAACGAATAAATAAACTGCTGATTTGTGTTTCATTTTGAACACATCCTTCATAGTAATTGCCACATGCTGAATTATAAACAGAAAAAACATCAAAGTACAAAAAGATATCTCTCATTATTTTTAAACAAAAAGAAAAAGCAGTGAACACGATATCATACTTGGCAGAAGTGGTTTTCTTAAAAGCAGAATAAAGGATTTCTAAGAACAATTCCCAAAATTTGTGAACAAAAAGAGAAGTTTATAAGAATCTCTGTAACACTGTTGAAATATTATTACGCTTATGTTACATTTTGTTTACGTTATTATGTTTGAGGGAGAATGTTTATGAAGAAATCAAGCAATGATTCAAATAATTCACAACATAGAGAAGCGACTTCTGAAAAACAAGCACCTATTTCGAGGGTCGAATCACATCAAAAGCAAACAACGGGAACGACAAGACGCACGCCAACCGCCAATCGTCAAGTTTCTAAAAAGAAGCCAACTCATCGCAAATATCTCTTTTCATTGATGACGCTGCTGACAATCGTCATTATCGCCACTGGCGGCTATATCGCTTTTACTTTGAAGCAGCAAGAAGCATTGGCACGCGAAAAATATGAAGCTGCCGCGCAAAAGCTATTAGCATCCATCCAAGAAGAACAAGCCAAAGAGGGAATTCCCGCAAAACTTGAAACATTGTCTGATGGGGGCAAAAAAGAATTGATTTTCCGACCAAAAGAAGAAAGTGCCATCCCTGTAAAGGATGCAAGTCAGAAATTATCGACCATGGCGAACAAGCTATGCAAAAAGCACGCCGACAAAGAGACCGTTACGATCGCTCGGATTCAAGCACAAGCAGTTGCATCAAAAGTGTCAACCTATTCCTTAAAAGCGGACAGCTATGTTTGGAATCGGGAGACTGGGCGGTTTGAAGATGCGGATAGCGTGGTTGCCGATCCAATTTTTATTTCCGAGAAAACCGGCAATGAATTATCCTTGAAAGACTTGGTTCCAGATGAAGGCAGCTTGCTAGGAATCCAGCAAGTGATTCAACAAAAGCTTTTGGATCAAGCCAAAGAACCGACTAAAATCATTGATGCCGTCTTGGGGATGGACCGAATCACCTATGATTCAAAATTTACTTATGATCCTGAAAAAATAACGCTCCAGTTGCCGCAAAATCAAACAGGTGTATCCGAGATCACTTTGGCTTACAAAGAGATTGCGCCCTTTATTGATCCAGAGCTTGTCAATGCGGATCAATTGAAAGAGCAACAAGCGATGTTAGACGAAAACAAAAAATATGTTGCGTTGACTTTTGATGATGGACCAAATGATACTTCGACATTGGATCTCTTAAAAATCTTGAAAGATAATGATGTGAAGGCAACGTTCTTTGAATTGGGCCAGATGGTGGATCGATACCCTGAGGTCGCGAAAAAAGTCCATGAGGAAGGGCATGAAATTGCCAGTCACTCCTATTCTCATCCCCAATTAAATACGTTGTCGCCAGAGGAGGTCAAAGCGGAAATAACCAAAACGGACAAAGCCATCTATCAGGCGACAGGGGTCTTGCCTAAGAATTTGCGCCCGCCATATGGGGCGATCGATCAACAAAGCGCCCAAGCGGCAGGAAAATCGATCATTCAATGGAGTGTTGATACCGAGGATTGGAAGCTAAAAGATCCGAACAAGATTTTGAAGGTCGTCCAAAACAATGTTTACGATGGATCGATTATTTTGCTACATGATATTCATCCGAAATCTGTTCAAGCCGTACCGGGCATCATCAAAGCACTCAAAGCGCAAGGCTATGAATTTGTGACGGTCGATCAATTGCTCAATGGCAGCCAAAAACCAATGTATCAATACTTTGGTGCAACAAATGAACGCAGTGTTAGCTAATAGCTGAAAAAGGAAGTGATGGCAATCATCGCTTCCTTTTTTTTTATTATTGACTTTAGTCAGTTTCGTTCGCGTAGCGTACGAAACTGACTAAAGTCAATAATAAAGAAAGCATTGCCGATCCAGCAAATGGAAGGCAATGCTTTTTGTCGTTTATTGTATCCATTGATTCGACGGGTAAGCCGATCAGCGGTTATGGTCGCACGATTGATCAAAAGGACAAAGAGAAGGTGAAAAAAAGCAGCATCAACGATGCCACTCCATGATGTTTTCGATTTCATTGGTATCAGAATCCACTTGTTCAGAAACGATGGTAAAGCCATGTTTGAGATAAAACGCAATAGCAGCTGTATTTTTTTGGTAGACGTTCAGAGTCAGCTTCTCGTGTTCTGCTTGTACTTTTTGTAAAAGCTGCTTGCCAATGCCGTGGGCACGATAGTCTTTCAAAACGAAAATACCAGCGATATACTCATCCAACATCCCGATGAAGCCGACAGGCTGATCATCCACCGAATAGGTGTAGATAAGGGCATCAGCAAAGGCTTTTTTCACAAAGTCATAGTTATCTTGCCAATGGGCAGCTGAGATAAAGTCATGGGCATCCAAATTGCTTTGCAGCCAAATCTGGGTGATAGTTTCTAATTCAGAATCGGTAAATGTGGTCACTTGTTGTATCATGAGAACCTCCGTTTTTTAATCCAGTATAGCATAGGTTCACTGCTGATTACTGCAAATCGCGGCATTTTCATAGGCAATCGGACAGGAGATGAACCGATTGATAAGTAACGAAGGTTAAATGGCGAAGAAAAGCAATCTTTTTCGTTGAAATATTCTAACAACTTTGTTTCAGCTAGATGTCAATTTCTTGCAGCCAGATGTTATTTGTGTGAAAACAGCCCCAAGAGTGAAATCTTTCGGTATGCTAGAGAAAGCGATATGACACATCTAGTTAAGGAGAAAAAATGAAAAAGACACTTTTGGTTGCAAGTTCACTTGTTTTGCTGACGCTGCCTGTCGTGACGGTATCCGCAGACAGCTTTGATCAGAAGATCCAGCAGCAAAATGAAAAAATCAATGACATAAAAAATGAATCCACCTCATTAGAATCACTGAAACGATCTACAGAGGCAGAGATTCAATCGATTGAAGGAGAAATCCAAGCAATCCTACAAAAGAAAACGACGACGGAAGAAGAAGTCAATGCCTTGGCACAAGAAATCCAAGTCCTTGAAGAGAAAATCATCAAGCGCACAGAAGTACTGGCGAATCAAGCGCGTGACATTCAAACGTCGGAACCTTCCAATCGTTTGTTCCAAAAAATCGTTGATGCGGAGTCCATCGGAGAAGCTATTCAACGGGCGATCGCTTCAGTAACGATCATGAATGCCAGCAATAGCATTGTCGAACAACAGCAAGAAGATATTGCAACAAGCCAGAAATTGGAAAAAGAGTTGCAGGAACAATTGGTTGCAATCGAAGAGCAGTCAAACGCATTGCAAGGAAAACAAGCGGAATTAGCTGATGTCAAGTTGAATCAAGAAGTTGCACTAGCCGACCTTGCCTTGGCGTTGAACACCGAAGAAGAGAAAAAAGACCAATTGGAAGCAGACAAAGCAGAAGCACAACGGCAAAAAGAAGCAGCGTTGAAGCAACTGGCTGAGCAAGAAGCACAAGAAGCAAAAGCGCGCAAAGAAGCAGAAGAAGCAGCAAAACGTCAGCAAGCAGCAGAAGCCAAGTCAGCTGAAACCGCCGAAAGTCCTGCCGTTCAACAAGCAGCAGTGGCAGCAGCCCAGCCGAAGACGGAAGCCGCAGTGGCGCCAGAAACATCGGTGTCGTCAGAAAAAACTGCAGCTACGCCTGCACCTGTGCAGCAAGCAGCTGAGCCAAAGGAACAAGCAAGTACAGGTGGATGGCAAATGCCAGTCGATTCGGTTCATATTTCGAGTCGTTTTGGGTATCGAACAGATCCAACAGGTGCATCAGGAAATCAACATAATGGCATCGACTTTACTGGGGGGACAGGAACGCCGATCTATGCGATCCAAGCAGGCGAAGTCGTTGAAGCGGGCTATGGTCCGTCAACTGGTAACTATGTGATCATCAAACATGCCAATGGCGTTTACAGCTACTACATGCACTTTAGTACGCTGCCAGCTGTTTCGGTCGGACAAAGCGTCTCAGCTAGACAATATGTTGGCGGTATGGGAACGACTGGGAATTCAACTGGCGTCCATCTACATTTAGGGATGTCAACAAGCTTATGGTCAGGATTCTTTGATCCGGCGCCAGAATTAGGCTTATAATAGTCAGAAAAACCGCAGAAGCGAACAGGCTTCTGCGGTTTTTTGGTTGCTCTTCTTTTACAAAGTCTCGATTGGCTCAGCGCCAAAAACGGGTCATCTCCGCTTTGTCTTTCAGGTTGAAAGCGATCATGTCCTCAATCAATGCTTGATCGATCGGCTCAGTCCACTTGATGCGAAAAATGTTATCCGTATGGCTGTAACCGGCGTTTTCAATGGCATCGGCAAACTGTTCAAGACACTTGGTTTCAGGGGAGACAGAAAAATGCGGTTTTGAAACGCTGAAACCGATAATAAAGGTCTCATGGGCGGTGAACATCGGCTGATTCCACTTGATGACTGGAACGAGGTCAGGAAATTTCTTGGTAATAGCGGCAAATAAGGCACGCAGTTTTTCTTGCTTTACTGGATCTTCAATGCTGGTTAAGTAAGTTTCTAATACATCCATTGGGAGGATCTCCTTTCGTTTTAAGGAACGAGTACAGGGAATGTCGATCACTAAAAATAACGCGTGCTCGAAATCAAACATTTTGTTACTTAGAGTGTACTGTAAAGTTAGCAAGTTTACAAACCTGTTGCCTTGTTTGGGGGATAAAGCCTTCAGGAACAAACACTGTTTGCAAAAACGAATGCTAAAAATAACTTTTTTCTACTCGAACAAAAGCCAAGAGTCAGGAACATTCCCTCGTTATCCTGCAAGGTTCCTTGCGATTCACTTAACTTTTCAGAAATAACGAATGAAAAGGCAGATTATTTTCAGAGAACACTTTCTAAAAGAAATCGGTTGCATTCAACAAGAATTCTGCTAGAATATAACTTGTTCGAACAAGTTGTTGAGCGAAAGCAAAACGAAAGGAGGAGGACTTGTGACCAAAAGGAAACCGGTAACCCAAGCAGCCAAGAAAGAATATGCAAACAAAAGTATGCGGTTTAATCGTTTTTTACTTTTTCGTTATATGACTGCGATCTTTTTCTTTGTCAATCTTTATTGGGCCCTATTGAGTCTGTCTCAATGGACATGGGCTGGTTTGATTCCCATTGCCTTATTGATCGTTGATGGACTTATACTTATTGAACAAACTCAAAAATATTGGCAGCAATCGAATCGTTTACTGGTGACAAAGATCGGTTATTGGCTCCAATTCGGCGTCAATCTCATTGCAATTTTTGGTATTTTGATCGGGCAGCAAGCAACGTTGATTCCTTTTATGAATCAATCGGGTAGAGGGATCTTACTTGCCTTGTTTTCTGTCGGCATGATGGCGTGTTTGTTCATTCAGCGTAAAGCGTGGATGATCGAGCATGACCGCGACAAATATTTCACGTATTTGACTACATTTGAAACTCAAGGAGGAACAGTCAATGGATTCAGAAAATAACAAAATGTTTGCCTTCTTGGACCGCTACTTAATGGGTCCAATGGGGAAAATCTCACAATTACGGATCGTTCGTGGGGTCATGGCAGCCGGGATGGCGTCGATTCCTTTCACTATCGTAGGATCAATGTTCTTGATCATCAGCGTTTTGCCACAAAGTTTTCCTGTATTAGAGGGTATTTGGAGTGCGTCATTCGATAAAATCCAAAATCTTTACATGTTAGGTAATACCGCAACAATGGGGATTTTAGCACTTTACTTCTGTGTCGTGTTTGGTTACGAGTACACGAAAATCCAAGCGCAAGAAGAGAAAATCGTTCTTAGCCCAGTCAATGGAGCATTACTTTCTATGATGGCGTTCTTTATGTGCTTGCCACAATTAGTTTTTGAAGGCGGTATGGCAACACTAGTCAATGTGATTTCTGATGACCAAAAAATCATCGATGGCTGGGAAATGGCTGGCGGCGTTACTCGTTTAGGAACAACTGGGATCTTTACAGCGATTATCATGGCGATCATTGCCGTAAAAATTTATGCGTTCTGTGTGAAACGCAATATTGTCATTAAAATGCCTGACACAGTGCCAACAGGAGTATCTTCCTCTTTTACGGCATTGATTCCAACGGCACTGACTTCATTAGCTGTGATCGTTATCAATGGTGCATTAGTCGCAATGGGCACAGATATTTTCAAAGTCATTGCGATTCCGTTTAGTTTCGTGACGCAATTGACCAGTACCTGGATCGGACTGCTTGTTATCTACTTCTTCATGCATGCACTATGGATCGTCGGTATTCATGGGGCAACGATCGTGACCTCATTCTTGACGCCAATCGTGTTGTCAAATATGGTGGAAAACCAAAATGGTGCCAACATTGCCTTTGCGGGTGAATTTAACAACAGTTTTGTTACGATCGGTGGTTCAGGAGCGACGTTAGGAATGGTGATTTTCATCGCCTTCTTTGCAAAATCAGCGCAGTTAAGTGCTTTAGGAAAAGCAGCGATCGTGCCATCCTTCTTCAATATCAATGAACCGATTTTATTCGGGATGCCAGTGGTATACAACCCGTACACAGCGATCCCATTCTTCTTAGCACCAATGGCTTCAATGTCCGTTGCTTATTTTGGCATCAACTTAGGCTTTGTTAACCCACCGATTGCTCAAGTAGCGTGGCCGACCCCAATTGGATTATCTGGCTTTATTGGTTCAGGTGGTGACTGGCGTGCCTTTGTCTTAGCAATCATCTGTGCAGTCGTTGCTTTCTTGATTTGGTTCCCATTCATCAAAATGTATGATGGCAAATTATACAAGGACGAACAAGCAAACGCAACGAAGGCATAATCAATCTGTTTTTTTGATAAGCCGGCTATGAAAAATAGCTGGCTTTTTTTACGCCAAAGATGATAATAGTAGTAGAGAATCCGAAGGAAAGGAGTAGGCAAATGACGAAACTCAGTATTGAAGACTTAGCAGCGGAATTGATCAGAAAGATCGAAGCGGGTGACATAGGAAATGAGCAGGGGAAGATGCCTAGTGAACGAGAGCTTTTGGCGATTTATCCAGTTTCTCGTTATACGTTACGTCAAGCCCTCAATAAATTGAGCAAGATGGGCTGGATCTACCAGATGCAAGGCCGCGGCTCGTATATTCGCTTTCAAAACAACCAAAAACCGGCCATTGAACAAGGTGATCTTGGCTTCAATGAAGACTTGACACGGGGCGAGAAAAACATTCGAACGGTCAAAGCCTCAAAGCGGCTGGTCAAAGTATCAGAGGCGCTGTTTCTTCCAAGTCAAAAACAATTTGCGAAAGATCAACACTTTATCGAAGTCCAACGTTTTCGCACATTAGATGACAAACCCTATTTGATTGAACGTTCCTATTATATACCTGAAATCGTGGGGGAGATCTCCGAAACAATGATGGAGGGGTCGATGTTCCAAGCTTTGGCAGAAGAAAAACAACTGACAGCCGCCTTCATCGACAAGTTCATCCAAAGCAAACCGCTATCACAGGAACAAGCAGCGTTTTTTCATCTAGAAGAAGGCATGCCCGCACTGATTGTAAGGGATGATAGTTACTTAAAAAATGGCGAACTATTGGCATTTTCGATGATTCATTATGATTATCGGATGGCAACCTTGTATATGCACAAAAAGATAATACTTTAAGTTATTAACAATGCAAATCGACTAAAAACGATGGCAAGCATGGTCTTTGTTCCCCTCGTTTTTTCGTGCTAGACTAAAATTATCAGCAGCTTTTAGCAACTGGCAGCTAAACGTTGAGAATTTAGGGTCTAAAACGAGGAAAAGAAAGGACGTGCCGCAATGGCAACAACAGCCAAAGAAACCAAAGTACATGATGTATTTGAATCGATCGCTTCCCGTTATGATCGAATGAACGGTATTATCTCCTTTCAGCTGCACAAACGGTGGCGCAAGGATACCATGAAACGAATGGCAGTACCGATGGGTGCGGAGATATTAGATTTATGCTGCGGTACCGGGGATTGGGCGTTTGCATTGAATGAAGCGGTCGGTCCGACGGGGCAAGTGACCGGCGTTGATTTTAGCGAAGAAATGTTAACGGTTGCCAAAGAAAAGGCCCAGAAAAAGCAACAAACGCAGATCCAGTGGCAGACTGGCAATGCGATGGCATTAAGCTTTCCAGACGAGCACTTTGATTATGTGACGATCGGGTTCGGGTTGAGAAATGTCGCGGATCGCCAACAAGTCTTGGCAGAGATCCATCGGGTGCTGCGCCCAGGCGGGAAAATCGTTTGTCTCGAAACATCACAGCCCACACTGATCGGCTGGCGGCAACTGTTTACTTTTTATTTTCACCATGTCATGCCGTTATTTGGCAAACTGTTCGCCAAAAGCTATCAAGAATATTCCTGGCTGCAGGAGTCCGCACGGGATTTTCCTGACAAGCAGGCATTGAAACGAGAATTTCAGGCAGCTGGCTTTGATGTGTTGCAAGTCAAAAGCTATGCAGGAGGTGCGGCGGCGATGCATCTAGGGTTCAAACCCTAAGATTGCCTTCCCTTTGTCCGAGAAAAAACAAGAAAAATGAAAGAGACCATCATGCCCTTCATGGCTTGATGGTCTCTTTGCGTTGAGCAATTCAGAGAGTGATTGTTATTTTTTCTTTGGGTTTAAAACAATGTTGGTGTATAACCAGATGGTCACCACGTAATAAATGGCGTAGAGGGCGATAAAGATGCCAAAAGGTAGCCATAGGTCATGGTACGGATCGATCATCAAGGTGGTGAACATTTTTAGACCGAACAAGACATGGATCATTCCTAAGATGCCAGGAACTAGGAAGAGCACGCCAATCTCTTTACGGATCGAGCTTTTCAGTAAACGCGTGCGGGTACCGATTTTTTTCAGCATCGTGTAACGTTGAATGTCGCTGTTTGCCCCTGAAAGAATTTTGAACATCAGGCAGCTAGCTAACATCGTCAAGAAGGCGATACCCAGGAAGAAGCCCATAAATTCAAAACCAGAGAAAATCCCGTTATAGCTGTCGTAAGCGAAGACCCGTTGGGAAAAATTCATATCGGCGGTTTCTGAAGAATTTGCGTCTTGATTTGCTTGCGCCAAATCACGCAGCCCATCGTAGCTTGCTTGGAAGTCTTTGACTTGTACCATTCGCAAGCTGGTTTCCGATGCATTGACCGCACCAAAAGCGGTTTGATCGACGACTTGGATCTCCTTACCTCGTTGTTCTGGTAAGAGGTAGCTACGCAATTGGTCTTGGGCGGTCACATCAGAAGCTAATTGATCGCCAGTCAGCTTGTTGTAAGTGACATCGACACTCAACTGATCCATACTGGAGCTGAGCAAGTTGTTTTCGTTGAATTGTTCCTTCACGTAATAAATGGTGTCATCCGTTTCTTTCATGCTGTAGGTCACATCAAGGGTCGGGTTTAACGCATTGACTTTTTCGTCAGAGGCGTTTTGGGCATTGTTCAAATACAAGTCATAAGGGGCAACAGTTTTTGCCAAGATAGGGATCTCGTTTTTAAAGCCAAGACCAACCGTCAAGGCACCTAATGCTAGAGCAAAAAGCATCGCCACCATCGAAAGCATCTGGGTATACTCACGAATCCGAAAGCTTAATTGCGACAAGGTGAAATTGTTTAACTTTTTCAATGCGATCGTATCGTTCTTCTTTAATAGGGATAAAAGAGCGATGATCACCGAACGAAAGACTAGGTATGTGCCAAGAACAATCGTGACAAGGGCGATGCCGATCCCGATCAATTGGAAGGTCATCAAATCGCTCATCATATAATAGCCGATGGCTAAGGAACAAAGACCTAAAATGGTTTGCAAGAAGAGCAAGAATGGCCGTTGTTTGACTTGTGCCGGCGTGCTTGTTTCTCGTAATAATGCTAAAATCGATTTTTTGGCAATTGCCCGTGCATTGAAGATGGCAGCAATCAAAAAGAGAACCGAGAAGAAGACGACGGTTACGATCAATGCCTCTGGACTAAATGCTGCATAATGGGTGATCTGCAAGTTTAATTGATTGACTAGCAAAGTATTGACACCACTTGCTAAGCCGATCCCTAAGATAGAGCCGACAGCGGTGGCAACGATACCTACCATAAAGGTTTCGATAAAAATCATTTGGGCGATCTTTCGTCCTTTGGCTCCTAACATCATAAACATGGCATAGTCCTTTTGGCGCATCGCCATCAAGAAAGAATTGGCATATAAGATGTAGGCAAAGGTAATGATCCCTAAGAGGACCGAGCCAAAACGAAAGACGAAGACCACCATACTGATGATCGAGTTGCTTTTTAAAAAGGCTTCATTGCTCGCCATTGATTCGAACATATAAAAGATGGCTGAAGCCATGACTAAACCAGAAAAGAGGACGATATAATCCTTCAACCGAGCTTTGATCCCGGTAAGTGATAGTTTCCAAAGCATGTGTTCTTCCTCCTTATTGTTCCAAGTTTCCTAGAATGACAAGGATCTGGCGGTAAAATGCTTCGCGGCTTTCATCCTCACGTTTGACTTCTTGATGGATCTTTCCGTCCTTGATAAATAAAATACGTTGGCAATAGCTGGCAGAAAGGGGATCATGAGTGACCAATAAAATCGACACTTGGTCATTGGTATTCAAGTCGTCCATCATATTCAATAAATCTTTCGCACTTTTTGAATCCAAGGCACCTGTCGGTTCATCCGCAAAAAGGATCGTTGGTTCCGTGATCAAGGCTCGAGCGGCTGCCACCCGTTGCTTTTGTCCACCAGAGATCGCTGCTGGATATTTGTCGAGAATATGTGTGATGGACAAGCGTTCTGCGACTTGTTTGATTCGTTGTTGGATGATCTTTGGTTTGACTCCTTGTAAAGACAACGGGACAGCGATGTTTTCTGAAGCCGTTAAGTTTTCTAATAGATTGAAGTCTTGGAAAATAAAGCCGATTTCACGGCTGCGGAAATCTGCCAAGGCATCGCCTTTTAGTTTGGTGATATCGCTATTGTTGATGCGAATGGCACCTTTTGTCGGATGATCCAAAGTTGAAAGAATGTTGAGTAGAGTGGATTTCCCTGAACCAGAAGCCCCCATGATCCCAATGAATTCGCCTTTTTCAATATCAAAGCTGATACCTTTTAAGGCTTCGGTTTGTTTTTCGTTAGCTTTTCCGTATACTTTGGTCAGTTCATTTGCTTGAATAATTTTTTCCATCGTTGCGTTACGCTCCTTTTAATTGGGTTAATGCTTTGGCTGGGATGTCTTTTTCTTTGACCTCTTCATAGCCAGTTACCCCTTTTTTTTCGTTCCAAGTAAGCTTCAAATAGGCTTCTTTGCGCAATGGTCGTTCTTGGAAACCGTTGAAATCAAGGGTTTTGCTTTTGCCGTTCTCATCATACCCTGGCAATTCGTAATGGTATTGAGTATAGACATTCCCATTGTCATCCTTAGAAGTCGTCTTTTCACCATCTGTGGTGATTTGGACATAGTAGCTGTCGCCGCCCATGATGACGGTTTGTGCGACTTGCAATGCGCCGAACCCTATGAGGAGGAGCGCTGCAAGTCCAATCAGAAGTTTTTTCATCTATCGGTCACCTCGTTTTTTATTATGATGAAAGTATAACGCTGGTTTTCTGAAAAGTAGTGTGAAAAATCTATCAATAAACTTTCAATTTTGTCACGACAAACGAACAAAAAACGTTTCTAAAGGGTGAAGGTCACCGCTTAGAAACGTTTTTTGCGTAGGGCTTTTCAATTGTATTTTTTGCGATACAATTCAACGATCAATTGCTCATCCTCGTACATAATGGCGGCTTCGTCGATCATTAATCCTAATAGATAGTAATCTTTTTCTTCATGGATCGTTTGATGGCCGCCTAACAGCTCCACATAATAATTTTCTAACGTGCTATCTCTTGGTGTGTTGAGCATGTCGATAAAATGTTCTAAATCAGAGGGCTGCTCTGGAAATTGACCTTGCACAACTGCTTTAAACCCCTCTGCTTCAAAGGCCATCTCACTTATTATCTTTTGACAGTCATGGGACAAAAAGTAGGTGACCACTTCATCGACGATTCGCCGTGCCCGTTCTTTTTCAATCATTTTCTTCTCCGCCTTCTGATTTGCTGGTATTCATCTAACAATGGTACCATTGCTGCCGCGACAAATCCACTGGAAAAGCCATTATTGTATAAGTTCAATCCTCCATGTAAATAGGTGATATTTGTGACCAAGGCTGCATGGACCACCCCAGCGATTACGCCAGCAACTGGACCATAATACCCACTGATGGGGGCTAGACTGGTGCCGAAGATCGCTGTCAGCAATAAACTGAAGGTCGAGACATCAGAGGTCAAACCGACCTTGGTTGCTAAAACCACCCCAATCATGACAGGCAAACTATTTCTCCAGTGATTCCCGAAAGCACTGAAACCAATTACGGTCAGTATTGCGCCTAAAAGGGGACCAGATAGTTCGCCTTGTAAGAAGAAGACAAAGAACAGCATCAACATCCCCATCATCGCCATGTTCATCATCGTGACCCCAAGGGAAAAAATCGTGACATAGTCCGTCATTAATTTCCCTGACGTTTGAAAAAGCTCAGGCAAGCCTTTGAGGGATCGCTGATTTAGAAGATAACCGATAAGAAACATGGCAAGACAAAGAATGAGCAAGAACCCAGTCAGATAATAGTGATACTCCGTCGTCAACTGTTTGTTTGAATAGACTTCCAAGTCGAACAGCCGTAAAAAACTCGTGAAAAACATAGTGATGATGCCAGCAGCAAACCCGATATTATACAAAGAAAAACCTTGGTGGAATTGTAAAAATTGAGCTGCTAGAGGAGGGAGCGCCAAACCGATTAATAGACCGATGCCATAACCAAAAGCGATCCCGACGGGTAAAGGCAACCTTAAACCGAATGCTAAGTAACTGATGACCGGCGAGGCGGCACTGCCAAATAAGGCAACCAGTGAATATTGTGTAGCGGGGCGTTGCTGTATGTAAGAGTATAAATAGACACCAAGTGGAATGGGAATCGAGTTAAAGATGTTTTTTCCAAAAAAAGAAAAGCCAGATATGGTAAAAAAAGCAGCGATCATTGGTCCACTAATAATCGTTCCTTGCTTTTTCGCAAGGAGGATACTGATCAATGTCAATAAGCCACTGTTTAAAAAGGCGCTTCCAAGATTGCCGATCGCAAAATAATCAGAAATCAAATTGCTGGGGGCATTTAAGATTGCCAGCGAGCCTTGCCACAAAGCTTGAGGAGGGGAAGCAACCAAGCCAATGAGGATCAAGACGATGCTATACGCCAAAAGCAAGCGCTGGGTTAAGAGCTGTGAGATAGGTGCAAAGGGTTTCAATTTTGTTTGTAAGAAAACTCGTTTATCTGCCATAGTTTCATTGAACGCTCCTTTTTTTCATAGTATCACACCTTTTAGCGACAAAAAAGTATTTTTTGACAGTTTTAAGTAGCAGGACGACGAGAGAAATGAGAACAAAAAAAGGGAGAAAAAGAAAAATTTAAGAAAATGCGAATAAAAATAACGGCGATGTATCAAGGAGAATCGCCCTTTTTTCAATAATTTCATCAATCGGTGAAATTATTGACAGAAAGAATTTTACGAAAATTGTTATAATTTAGTTAATCTCGTTCAGATTTTCTAATAAAAAAGCCATTTTAAGATAAAAAAACTGTTTGCTTGGTTTTTTTATTCGAAGATCGAGTGATCACTGAATCACGAGGAAGGGATTTAAATAAGGAGGAAGAGTATGAAGAAAACGAAGTTTGGCATGATTACTTTATTGGCAGCGCTTGTTTTAGGGGCTTGCGGACAAAGTAACGAAGGTGGAACAGGTTCGACAGATACACAAGAATCATCAACTGAGGCAGCTGGATTTGATATCAATGATTTGCAGCTTGCAGTTGAAAATAACGATGAAGTGATCGATGGGGGCGTCTTAGATGTTGCGGTAGTAACAGATACGCAATTTCAAGGGTTGTTTCAATGGGAGTTTTATCAAGATGCTTATGACCGTGACTTCATGTTACCAAGCCATGAATATTTGTTCCTACAAGATGAAGATTTCCGAATTGTGAATGGTGGACCAGCTGATTTAGAATTAGATGTCGATAACAACAAAGCAACGATCACTTTGCGTGAAGATTTGAAATGGTCTGACGGGGTCGATGTAACGGCTGAAGACGTGATCTTCTCTTATGAAGTCATCGGACATCAAGACTATGATGGCGTTCGTTACAACAATGACTTTACGAATATCGTTGGTATGGAAGAATACCACAGCGGCGAAGCTGATACGATCTCAGGGATCACAGCAGTCAGCGACAAAGTCGTTGAAATCGAGTTTAAAGAAATGCATCCAGGTATGCAGCAATCCGGTGGAGCGATCTGGCATTCTGCATTAGCGAAACATGCCTTTGAAGGCATTGAAGTGGCAGATATGCCTTCAAGTGATCCCGTTCGAACCAATCCAATCGGTTTTGGTCCATACAAAATGAGTAATATCGTACCAGGTGAAACGGTGGAATATGTACCGAATGAACATTACTATGGCGATACACCAAACTTAGAAAAAATCGTGATGCGTAACGTCCCTTCGGCTTCAATCAATGAAGCGTTAAACGCGAAGCAATACGATTTAGTCTTAAAAATGCCAACAGATACCTTTGATACGTATCAAAACATGGATGGCTACCAAATGTTAGGTCGTCCAGAACAATCTTACACGTATCTTGGCTTTAATTTAGGTTCATGGAATGATGAAACAAACAGTGTTGATTTTGATCCAAATGCAAAAATGGCGAACAAAGCATTGCGTCAAGCAATGGGCTATGCCATCGACAATGATGCGATCGGTGAGCGTTTCTACCACGGCTTGCGTTCAAATGCTTCAACATTGATCCCACCTGTTTATGGTACGTTGCACAATAGCGATGCCGAAGGATACCACTTAGATATGGAGAAAGCAAACCAACTTCTAGATGACGCTGGCTTTATCGATGTGGATGGCGATGGCTTCCGAGAAGATCCAGATGGCAACAAATTGACCATCAACTTTGCGTCAATGTCTGGTGGGGAAGTTGCCCAACCATTGGCGGATTACTATGTTCAACAATGGCAAGAAATCGGTTTAGATGTTCAATATTCAACAGGTCGTTTGATCGATTTCCAAGCCTTCTACGACAAGCTGAAAAACGATGATCCAGATATCGATGTCTTCCAAGCTGCTTGGTCTACTGGTTCAGATCCATCACCAACCAGCTTATGGGGACCAAATTCAGCATTTAACTACACTCGTTTTGAGTCAGATGAAAATACTGAATTGTTAGCTGCGATCGATTCAATCGATTCCTTTGATGAAGCAACACGGAAGGCTGCTTTTGATGCATGGCAAGAATATGCGATTGAAGAAGCTTTTGCGATCCCAACGTTGTATCGGAATCAAATCTTACCGATCTCTGATCGTGTCGCAAACTTTACCTGGGCATTTGACGCCGATCATAACCCATGGGCAACCATCGGTGTGACTTCAGAATCTCGTTAATCGGTTAGTAAATTACACAAATGAATCGGCAGCAGCATGCTCGTTGCTTTTGCCAAACAAAACCAGTTAGGTCTAAAACCTAATTGGTTTTTTTCTTGGTCCATGCAGACGGAAGAAGCAAGTCGAATGTTGAACCCTTCATTTTGAGCGGCTGTTTCGTGGGCAGGTTGGAGTGACATTGACGAAAAAGCTGAGCTCCGTTGGAAGATCAGCTTTTTTTGTTAGATAACATTACCTAAATGTCCATTTAATAAGCGGCTAAATCGCACGATTGGTAACAGCAGCAAGCAACTGTTGGAGATCGTTTTTATGGTTCTGGTAACCGGCTTGTTCAATAACGACTAAGGTGTTTTTTAGAATCTCTTTGTTCAACTGAGCGGATTGCAAATACGAGTATATTTCCTGATACAGCACTTGATGGATTTTTAAATAAAAATAGAGAGGAGTATTGGGTAGCGGTTCAGACAAAAGCAGAAACTTGTTTAGTAGATAGGCATCTTTATTTTCGCTGGCAAAGGCACAGCCGTTTAAGATCACGACACTTAACAGATTTGCATAAAATGGATCATTGGCGTAGTGCAGGATTTTTTTGATCCCATGATCTAAGTAATAACTGATCGTTTCTTGGTCAAAAATAAATAACAAATTTGAGAATAAATTTAACTCAAAGCGCCCCCAGGTTTCGATATCAAACAAGTATTGCTTTACCAGTTCGACTTCTTGGGTGTAAGCTCCTTGATTCATCAGAAATGATTCACGGTTGAGCAGCAGCAATCCTTGGACATACAAAGAATAATAGAAAAAATTTTGTGTCTCAAAGTAGCGTTTTTCCAGGCTAGTCAAGTAGTCGAGAGTCAGTGTTCGCTCATAGTAACGGGTATAGAAATCTTGCACCAGCTGACGTTTCTGATCCGTGGCTTCGCTGTCGATCAACAGACTGAACTCATGAACCGTGATATTCATTTTGTCTAAGTAGTCAAACAGGGTTTGTGAAGAGAGGTTTGTTTTACGATTTTCGAATGAAGAAAGGGTAGTACGTGAAGAAATACCTTCGGCAAGCTTGGCTTGCGAGATTTTGCGATCTGTGCGCAGTTTTTTGATTAAAGAGCCTTGCTGTTTCATGGGGGACCTCCTTAATTGTGACGCATTTCTGAACAATGTGATTTTAATAACATGTTATCAAATATAATAAGGTATAGCAAATAATAAAGGAGGTAGTTTTTCATGGAATTTGAACCATTCGGCCCTTGGGAAATCAACCCATTTAAAAACTAGTACTGCCTTTTCTGCGAAACCTTATCGTTGACCTTTCAATGATAAGTCTTGTGACTGTTTCCTTTGTGATAGGAACAGCATTTTCCTTGCTCACTGCGGTCTTCATCGCAGGATCGAGCAACATCTTGAAGAATCGAAAGGTTATTTGATTGCTTCCCCCTCTCAAAGACACCTTTTCGTTTGTGGAAGTCATGAAGCGCATGAATCGCTAAAAGCGGTCAGTCACATTGAATGTCTGTCATGCACCAGACCTTCCCCAATTCTTTGATTCTTTGTGATTGATCGTTTTTTGTAAAGCATCATACTTCTAGCTATGACCGTAATGCACGAAGATTACGGTTTTTTTGCGGTCTTATTGTGCTACACAGTAAACTGTGCATTTCAAGTGAACAAAAAGACCAAAACTACACAAGAAATTCAGTAGGGAAGATGTTGAAAAAAAGTTAAAAACGAAAAAAGAAAAACGTTTGCAAAAAAAGTGTTGACATTTTTTCTCAGAATGAGTACTATTATCTCAACGGAACATGAGAGTGTTCTCATTACTGGATTCGTTACTGTTCGGCAGGCAAGACCAGAGGAAAAAAGTGCGTTGATTACCCAAAGTTTCTTGGGTTGTACACTTTTTTGCTTTGGTCTTCTTTTTTTGCTCCATTGGTTCTATTCGCTAAAAAAGAACCGGTTCCAAGGTAAGGTCCAGTCATTGATCATCAAAGGAGGGGAGAAGTAAAACGCAATGAACTGCCAGCTAGGTTTGAATAATTTTTGCATCATTGTATGGTACAGTTAGTATCCTTATCACTTAGTGGCAATTCAGAGAAAAAAATAAAAGACCTTCTGCATAGACGTCAAACGATACAAAGTTTTTTACGGGCTATGCTGATCAAGGAGGATCGTTCGTGAAGATTATCAAGAGGATCAACAACAATGTTGTACTTTCAAAAGAAGATGAAGTTGAAGTGATCCTAATGGGAAAAGGGATCGGCTTTCAAACGAAACCGGGTGACCTGATTCCGGCTGAGCGAATCGAAAAAAAATACTACCCAGAAGATGACTTGACAGTGGAACATATGTCGAAAGTCATGACGAAGGCTGACGAAAAACAAATGGCCGTCATTTATGAAATCGTGCGTCTCTTTCGGGAAAGTGTTGGAACCGATTTCAATCCAAATGTTTATTTCACACTGATGGATCATATCTTGTTTGCCATCAGTCGTCAAAAGCAAGAAATTGTTTTGACCAATCCCATGCATTGGGAAATCAAGAAAATCTATGCCAAGGAATATGCGGTCAGTGTCCAAGCGGTGGAGTTGATCCGCAAAGAGCTGTATCCCGATTTTTCACAAGAAGAAGCTGCGTTTATCACTTTGCATTTCGTCAATGCGCAAATTGAAAAAAGCGCCAATCAAAGTGCTTATGAGCACACCGAGTTGACGAACAATATTTTACGGATCGTTAAGTACAGCATGAACATCGAGTTTGATGAGAATTCTTCTTACTTCCAACGGTTCGTGACCCACATTCGCTATTATTTAATTCGACAAAGTCAAGAAAAAGAAGAGCCAGTATTGGCAAATCCAATGATTGCCTTGGCCTTCAGCAGCTATCCAAAAGAAAAAGAAACCGCAGATTCGATCAAAGAATACTTATTTGAACAAAAGGGCTGGCATGTCAACGATATGGAATTGATGTATTTGATTCTGCATATCGGTAACTTAGCCGCTCACTCAAAATTAACCTAAGAATGGAAATGGATTCGTTACAGTTCGGCTGGCAAGACCTGCACTTTCTTACAATACTAGATGAGGAAACCCGTCACTCTTTTTTTAGGGGATCTCTCATGCTTGTTTATTGTAGAAATGGCTGGTCTTTTTATTTTTATTAAATGACCAATAAAAAAGGAGCAATCAAAATGGCAAAATATACTGAATTAGCGCAAGACATTTTGGCCCACGTTGGTGGCAAAGAAAATGTCTCATCTGTAAAACACTGTGTGACTCGCTTACGGTTCCACTTAAAAGACGAAAGCAAAGCGGACACTGATTATTTGCAAAAACGTGACGGTGTCGTGACCGTCGTCAAAGCAGGCGGACAATACCAAGTCGTTATCGGCAATCATGTGCCAGATGTTTATGATGAAGTGTTGAAAGTCGGCGGATTAGCCGATGGCGGCAGTCTTGATATCGATGAAGGCGACGGGCAAAAAGGCAGCTTGTTTGACCGCTTTATCGATGTTATCTCAAGCCTGTTCCAACCGTTCTTAGGCCCATTAGCGGCAGCTGGTATCTTAAAAGGGATCACGGCGTTGCTGGCAGCAACTGGGATGGAAGCGACCAATGGTATCTATGTAGTAATGAATACTCTAGGCGATGGTTTGTTCCAATACTTACCAATGATCTTAGCCGTCACTGCAGCGAAGAAATTCAAGATGAATACCTATACAGCATTAGCGATCGCAGGGGCGATGGTCTATCCTGGCTTAGCAGAAAGCGTGGCTGAAGCGAGCAAAGTCTTCGGTCTAACCTTGACCTTGCCAGCAGGCGGCTACTTCAACAGCGTATTGCCAATTATTTTAGCGATTTTTGTCGCTTCAAAAATTGAACAGTTTATGCGCAAAGTCACACCTGACGTAGTCAAAATGTTTGTGGTTCCGTTTGTAACGATTTTGATCACTGTGCCGTTGACCTTCTTTGTGGTCGGTCCAGTCGCAAATACAGCCTCTAGCTGGATCGGTGTTGCTTTCCAAGCGGTGTACGATTTCAGCCCAATTATTTACGGCTTTGCTTTAGGGGCATTATGGCAAGTATTAGTTATGTTTGGTCTTCACTGGGGTCTTGTGCCATTGGCGATCATGGATATGGCGCAAAACGGCTCTTCGATTATTTTGACCGCAGCAGTGCTACCATGTTTCACGCAAACGGGTGTGTTAGCAGCGATTTGGTTGAAAACGAAAGAACCAAAAGTCAAACAAGGCGCAATGCCAGCTTTGATCTCATCAATCTTCGGTGTGACTGAACCTGCGATCTACGGGTACACGTTGCCAATGAAAACACCATTTATCGTTTCTTGTTTAGTTTCAGGTTTCGTCGGTATCTACTTGTCAATCTTTAACGTCACTGGTTATGCAATGGGTGGTATGGGGATCTTCTTGTATCCTGCATATATCGATCCAGCAACAGGCAGCTTCCATAGTGTGATCCACTTGGCGATCGGTACAGTGATTGCGATCGTAGCGTCATTTATCATCATGATGTTGTTGAAAGTACCAACATTGTATACAACTGTTGATTCACCAGTCGACGGTCAAGCAACACCAGCAGCGCCAGCGCCAGAAGCAAAAACTGTTTCTGCCAGCGTCAAAGATGAAACAGTCAAAAGCCCAGTAACTGGTCAAGTGGTTGCTTTAGCAGATGTGGAAGACAAAGTCTTTTCTTCAGGTGCTATGGGAAAAGGGATCGCAGTTGAACCAGCGATCGGTGAAATCACTGCGCCAGCAGATGCAGAAGTCAAAATCTTGTTTCCAACAAAACATGCCATCGGTTTAGTGACAGAAGATGGAACAGAACTATTGATCCACATCGGCATGAATACGGTAGAACTTGAAGGCAATCACTTTACTGCCTACATCAACCAAGGAGACAAAGTCAAAGCTGGTCAAAAATTGATTTCTTTTGATACAGAGGCGATTCGTGCGGAAGGCTATTCCTTGCTGACACCAGTCATCGTCACGAACTCTAACGACTACAGTGACATCCAAACGACACAGTCAAAAGAAGTAACAGCGCAGGATGATTTGATCGAAGTCGTAAAATAAATGCGTTTAACGGCACGTCGCAGGATCAGTAAGAATGCTTTCTTGCTGATCTGCTGTGTCGATCATTAAAGAAAAAGAAAGTAGGCTAATCATGACAGAAAAACAATTTCCAAAAGGTTTTTTATGGGGCGGCGCCACTGCAGCCAACCAATTTGAAGGAGCATGGAACGAAGGCGGACGTGGTCCAGCGACATCCGATACAGCGATCGCTGTCAAACCAGAAGACCGCAAAAACATGGCAGAATTTGCTGCACCAATGACACGGGAAAAAGTTTTGTTTGCCTTAAATGACAAAGAAGGCTTGTATCCAAAACGTTGGGGGTCAGACTTCTACCATCGCTACAAAGAAGATATCGCCTTGTATGCAGAGATGGGCTTCAAAACCTTCCGTCTGTCCATCGCTTGGTCAAGAATTTTTCCAAATGGTGACGATGCTCAGCCAAATGAAGAGGGCTTGCAATTTTATGACAATGTTTTTGATGAGTGTGCGAAATACGGGATCGAACCCTTAGTGACCCTCTCTCACTACGAAACACCTATCGGGATCGCGTTGAACTATGGCGGCTGGAAAAATCGCCAAGTGATCGATTTGTTCGTCAAATACGCAGAAACCGTGTTGACCCGCTACAAAGACAAAGTCAAATACTGGTTGACCTTCAATGAAATCAATATTATGGGGATCTCTGGCTATGTTGGCGGTGCCTTATTATCCGAAGACGGCACACAAAACCTTTCTGACATGTATCAAGCCGTGCATCATCAATTTGTGGCTTCTAGTTTAGCAACAAAATTTGCCCACGAAATCAATCCTGACATCAAAGTAGGGATGATGTTGGCACGAATGCAAGCTTACCCAGCTACACCAAATCCAGCAGATGTGATGGAAGAAATCAAGCGTGACCACGAGAATCTCTTCTTCTCTGATGTTCAAGTTCGTGGGAAGTATCCCGCATATACGAAGCGCTTCTTTAAAGAAAACGGCATCGAAGTGACCTTCGAAGACGGCGATTTAGACATTCTTGCGCAATACCCTGTCGACTTCATGTCCTTTTCTTACTACATGAGTTCTATTGCCCGCCACAATCCTGAAGAAGGCGGCGAAGCAACTGCTGGCAACTTTTCTTTAGGCGAATCAAACCCTTACTTGGAAGCTTCTGACTGGGGGTGGCAAATCGATCCAATCGGCTTGCGTGTGACTTTGAATAACTTGTACGACCGCTACCAAGTACCGTTGTTTATCGTTGAAAACGGCTTAGGTGCCTTGGATACAGTGGAAGAAGATGGTTCAATCCATGACAGCTATCGCATCGAATATTTGAAGGCGCATATCGAACAAATGTATGAAGCGATCGAAGATGGTGTGGAATTGATGGGCTATACGCCTTGGGGTTGTACCGACTTAGTATCGGCTTCCACGTCAGAAATGTCGAAACGCTACGGCTTTGTCTATGTAGACGCGGATGATGAAGGAAACGGCAGCTTTGACCGTTCCCGCAAAGATAGTTTCTACTGGTACAAAGAAGTCATTGCCACCAATGGCGGTAGTTTGTTACAGGATTAAAAACTAAAACAAAGCGGCTCTCTTTTGTGAGCGCCGCTTTTTTTGCTGGGTTTAGAGAACAAAGAAGAAAAAGGGAATCAGCAGCTGCCATGCCAGATAAATCAAAGAAACAGTCAACGCCCACTTCTTCATTTTTGGCTTAGGCACAACGGATTCAGGCATTAAATACACAAGGGAAAAAACCGTGAGAAAAAATAGCAGGGTCAGTGGTTGGACGACAAAGGTCAGCCAGCTCATAGGAAACGCTCCTTTCAAGAGGTTTGAAGATTCTTTGTTATGATGTGGTAATTTACAATCTTATTATATATTTAATTATTCAGGAAGGCAATGTGTTCTTGGGGATCGCAAGTGTCACAACGAAAGGAATCAGAGAGAAAGGCTTGGTATGCCGTGATCGGCGAAAAGTGATTTTTTCATCAAAGCAGACTGAATAAGAATGAGTGAGGATGAATAATAAAAAAATCCCCTCGAAAGGGGATCATGAGCCGCAATCCTTACGAAGGGGATGAAAGGAGCTGTTTCGTAGGTATAGCTCGTCTTTGTTGTAGTCAAATGAGTGTTCACTAAGAGGATGTTTTGGTGCGAGTGAGGCGCAGCTGCAGTCAACGTTTTCTACTACGCAAATAAAAAATATACCCAAGCAGACTAGCAGAAATCAGGAAACCCATAAAATAAACGGTTAGTTTCATATCTGGCATGACATAGGAGTATTCTAAGATTTTACAAACAAAGAGGATCAAAGAAACAGTGATCGTTAGAGAAACCCATGTGAAACGCGGCAGTCGTTTTGTCAGGAAGACCAAACCTAACGAAAAAAAGATGACTGGTACCCAAAAGATCAAGCGAGCAAGTTGGATCATTTTATCTCTCCTCATTCATTCTTATTTGAGTAAAAGGATAACGTAAATATTCAATTTTTTAAAATCATATCCATTGGTTGTGAAAAAAATAGTTAATAATCAGAAGGATATGTGAAGGCACGCTAATGTTTTTAGTACCGCGAATAAACAGCTTATTTTTTAGAAAACGAGTATGCTTTTTATTACTTTAGAAAGTTTCAGCACATATTACAGACACCAAACACTGGATGATCGACAGCCACCACAGTCATCCCGATGTTTTTCTACAGACCGCAAAGGAGATGGAGGCCTTTCGTCGGGCACTCCTCGAACTGCTAGAAAAGTAGCAAAATCAACCACTGCACACAAAAATTTCATTACGATTTCCCAGCAGAATGATGAGATGCCTGGGGGCGTTTTCACTACTGAGTCATGCATCATTTTCGTTTTACTAAGCATCTGTTTTCTTACAGATGCTTTTTTTCTGGTGAGCGTTTCGTTTCTCATTCGCTCCATCTTCCTTTACACTTTTAAGTAAGGTCATAACAAACGATGACAAATAAGATGTAGAAATAATCAAGGAGGAAACGAGCATGTCAGAAAAAATCAACAATCCGTTAACGAAGTATTATGATGGCAAATTTGAAAAACAGGTGCAAGAAGCACCGGCGATTCAAGGAAAGATGCAGCCAGTACCTGATTGCGGGGAAGAAAGCTATTCAGGTTCAGACAAATTAGCTGGACGCAAAGCATTAGTGACCGGTGGTGATTCTGGTATTGGTCGAGCAGCAGCGATCGCTTTTGCCAAAGAAGGCGCCGATGTTGCAATCAACTATCTTCCTTTTGAAGAAGAAGACGCGCAAGAAGTCAAAGCAGTCATTGAAAAAGCTGGACGCAAAGCCGTCTTGATCCCAGGAGATTTGAAAGATGAAACCTTCGCTCGTCAATTGGTTCATGAAGCAGCCAAAGAATTAGGCGGGTTAGATACGTTGGTTCTAAATGCTGGGATGCAACAAGCGGTGAAGGACATCAAAGAGTTGACTACGCAACAAATTCAAGACACCTTTACAACGAATATCATCTCGATGTATTGGACAGTCCAAGAAGCATTGGATTACTTACCAGCTGGTGGAAGCATCATCACGACCACTTCGATCCAAAGTGCGGAACCAAGCGCCCATCTTTTAGACTATGCAGCCACGAAAGGTGCCATTACTTCCTTTAGTAAAGGGCTAGCTGCGCAATTAAGTGAAAAAGGCATTCGGGTCAATACCGTTGCGCCTGGTCCAATCTGGACGCCACTTCAAATTTCTGGTGGCCAACCACAATCTGCGATCCCAGAATTTGGTCAAAAAGAATTGATGAAACGTGCTGGACAACCAGTCGAATTAGCACCAGTCTACGTTTTCCTAGCCTCTGATGAAGCAAGCTATGTAACTGGTCAAGTGTACAGTGTAACGGGTGGTAGCTTCTTCGCTTAACAACCCTGGATAAACTTGTAGGAAAAAAGCTCGAGCAAAGATGCTCGGGCTTTTTTTGTGGATGGAAATGGAATCGGCAGCTTACTTTCCTTGTTTGGCAAACATCTTGGTCATCATCAGTTGATTGATCTTTGCAAAAACGGCTGCCCACTCTTGTTCGGCTTGTAGGTTAGACAGTAAGACTAATTTTTCGGAAAAAATCACTTCTTCATAACTATCGGTGATCAATAGATCGGCTGCTTCCATCTGGTTAATAAAAGTCACTGAAGCTTTGGAATAAATCGAACGGATCCTTGTCTCGATCATTTGCTTCGTGCGGTATTGGATCGTCGTTTGAATATAGATCGACACGGTCGGGGGCGTATTCATCTGTGTTTCTAAAAACAAGAGATGCGCAAGATAAGGCAACTGTGTCTGTTCAAAATACTTTTTGTCCAAGTCAGCAAATGGATACCTTTCAACATGGGTCAGTAAAAGCTTGCAGATTGCTTCATAGGTTTTGTCATTCGAAGGAGTGTTTTCGGTCAACAGTTGGTGTTCTAGTTGCCACACTTCCAGAAGATCGATGCCGATAATGATTGATAGATTGAAGACCAGCAGACAGCTGCTTAATAATTTTTCAAATTCGGCGACTTCTTGACTTGGAGCAAAGGTATCGTGCCAATCTTTGATCATTGCGGTGAAAAAGCGCACAAGATCGGTATCAGAGTGTTTGATCTCTTGGATGATCGCTTGATTCTTCTCTTGGGGAATCACCCCTGGCAAAAAGACATGCAAAAAGAAATTTAAGTAAAGATATTCTGACTGAAGCGTCTTTTCTGAGGCATAATCGGCACTCAAAAAAAGCGATTCGAGGATTTCCTCTGGTAAAAAACAATAAAAATTCATCAATCCCATGTATTTTTCAGGAATCGCTGGCAAATATTTTTTCTGGATCGTTCGGCTGACCACTGCTTGCCAAAATGCAGCGAGTTTATTTTTCGTTAACGGATCAAAGTGAGAAACAGCAAAGAACGCTGTAAACTCTTCGACATTTTTATGGGAAACGCTCGGCAATAGCCACAAATCAGCAGGCGCACTTTGGGTCAAGAAACTGTAGGTGAAAATACGGATATCAAGCTCTTTTCCAGCAAGAACGATGCGATTATTCAGGTCTGTTCGAATTTGGATTTGAAACTTTTCCAATAGTTGATTGATTTTCTTGATCAACCGATACATATGCGATTGGCTGACATGCAAATCCAAACATAATTGCGTCAAGGTCATTTGCGGGCGCCCAATCAAGTAGTGAATCAAGGTATATTGTGTGGAGTTGAGCAAATAATGATACATCAATTTTGCATAGAAAGGTTCATCGTCCTCTGCTTGATCAACAAAATACTGATTGTAATGATTTTTTGATAGAAGCAGGTGAGGGGAGAGCAGCTGCAAATCTTCATTTAAAAAATAAATATATTTTTGCAGACTTTTTTGTGGGATGTTCAAAACTTCTGACAGTTGGACCAATGTCACGCCATTGGAATTACAGACAACTTTGAAAATCTCTAATTTCTTTTCTTCTGCGGGAGAAATGAATTCTCGATACATAAGGGATTCTCCTTTTTGGCGTTTTTTTTACGCTAAATCTGTGAACCGTATGATAACCATGATGGATTATACTTATGATAGATGAGAATAGAATGAAAAAACACCAATTAAATTATTATTTTTTAAGGCTGTTTTTTTCGATTAACCTCGGTTTCTCATTAAAAAAAGTGAAGGAAGAGATGAAAATGAACAAAAAGGCAGTAATGTTAGGTTTGGTCGGAATGGGTTTAGGAATGGCGCCGACTGCGGCAGCTGCAGCAGAAGCGAATCCAACGGCTTCAATGACGAGTCAAGCAACGCTAACGATCGAGCAAGGAATCTTGTCACTGGATCAGGTGACTAATTTTAACTTCGGTACAAGCAGTATCCAAGAGATCGCTACCGATGAACAAGTGATTCAAACAACGTCGAATGAAGTGACATCGATCACAGATTACCGTGGGCCGAATCAAGCTGGCTGGCAGTTGACGGCGCAATTATCGAAAATGACGAATGCTAGCGATAACGAGCTGGCAAATGCCAAAGTCACTTTAAATGGTACAACGGCTTCTGGCGATGCAGCGCTAGTATCGGGCACCGAATTGATGGTAGGGGCAACAGAACCTACATTGATCGCTTCTGCTAATGGCACAACTGGCTTAGCAACCAATGACTTTAACTTTTCCAATGCTTCATTAACCGTACCAAAGCAAAATGTGAACAGCGGCACTTATAGCGGCACGATCACTTGGACATTAGCGAACACGTATCAAGCAGAGTAGGAAAGAAAGGGCGACAATGAAAAAACAAATCAAGTGCTTCGTACTCATTAGTTTCTTTATCAGTTTGTGTTGCGTTACGAAAGTCACCGGTCATGCACAGACCACACGGTTCACTGTAACCCCTGAACTTCCCCAAAATCAAGTCAGTGACGTCACTTATTTCGACTTACTGGTAAATCATGAGACCGAACAGAATTTGACCGTTGCCCTTCATAACACGAGTTCGGAAACCCTTACGATACAAGCATCCGCACTGAATAGTTACACAGCTGCTACTGGGATCATCGCTTATCAGGCAGCCGAAACAGCAGAGGATTTTGGCGGGGTGTCTTTCACGACCTTGATAAAGAAACCAAATCAAATGATTCAGCTTGCACCAGGGGAAACACGCCAAGTGGTATTTCCTCTTTCAATGAATGACAAGCGTTTTACAGGTGAAATCTTAGGTGCCTTTTCTTTTGAAGAAGAACAAAAGGAGGGGCAAGAGGCGGAGGAAACAAGTCTTACGTCAACCTATAAAATCGTCCAAGGTGTCCGCCTTCGTCAGCAGTTAGATCCGCTACCTGATCCTGAACTTTCCTTGATCGAAAGTGAGGCGATAGAAAAAGACGGCATCGCATCCCTAAAAAGCCGCATTGAAAATGATCAGCCAGTTGCTTTTGGGAAGATTGCTGTTAAGACTGTGATTCGTGAGCAAGACAGTGACAGGGTTGTGGGGGGATTTACTGCGGAAAGTTTTCAATTTGGCCCAAACTCTACACTGGATCTTTATAGCGCGTTTGATGAAGAAATTGTAGAGCCAGGAACCTATCACATTCAAATCGAGCTGAGTGCCCCACGTGGAACGTGGGTTTTTGAGGATAGCGTTACTGTTTCTCGCCCAGAAGCTGAATCGATCAATCGAAAAACGATCGTGGGATCAGGCTCTCTTCACAGCAACCGTTGGGTATATATTGTTGCAGTGGTCATTCTCCTGCTTATTTCCAGTCTATTGCTCCTGATGTATTTGCGACGAAAAAAATCAAAGGAAACAACAGAGCAGGAATGAGAAGACTTCATTTAAGCACTTGATCAAACAAAGCGGAGGATGACGATGAAAAAATTTCTTACGACACGTTTTTTACTTTTCTTCTTGTTAGGTATCGCCTTATGCTATACAGGAAACGCATCTGTTGAGGCGACCGTCGTTGAGCCAGATTTTGCGACGTTGCCGATCGATGAGACCTTGATCACTACGGTGGGGCAAGCTCGTTCTCCGCAAGGATCGGATGGCTATAACTATGTTCAGATAAATGATGGGGTGACATCAAATGTTAGTGGGGGCGTTTGGTTCAACAAAGCGGTTTCTTTTACCCGATCTTTTCGTTTAGAAATGGCTTTTTGCATTGAAAATGCAGCTGCTGATAGCGATGGCTTAGCTTTTGTTATGCAAAGCATTGGCTTAAATGCACTTGCTCAACAAGCCGGTCCAACGATTGGTGTTTGGTCGAATGTAGGGGGAACCGACCCACTGAATACCGGAGCGATTCCGCAAAGCTTTGCCATCGAATTCGATACTTACTACAATTCTGGTAGTCTGGGTCTCCATGGTGCCATAGATCGTGATGCCCCCAATAGTCATCATATCGCATGGAATTTTCCAGGTTCAAACGACGCCTATACGACGGAAGGCTGGCTGCCGTCGTATAAAGTCGTCAACCATCTTGATACTGTTGCGGTCACTGATATTTCCGATAGCCAGTGGCATACGTTTACCGTTACTTTCGATCAGCCCAATCAAACCTTGCATTATTCTGTCCCAGATTTTGGGGTCGATGTCACGGTACCCGTGGATGATACGTTCAAAACGAACTTGAACTTGACCAACAATGCGCCAGTTTATTTTGGTTTTACTGGTGCTAATGGTGGAAATGTCCAAGAAAAAGCAGTGGCATTCATTGATGTCGAAGGCTTGGTCGATATGGAATTGCGTACAGGCGTATTTGAACGTGACCCCAACAAGCTTTTGCTAGATACTGAGACAGCTCTGAGTCAACCACCAGTCGTTGATGCGCAAAAAACAATTACTTATGCCACGTATCTTTCTTATAAGGACACCAGTGATTTAACGGAGTTGGAAGCAGGCATCAAGCTGCGTTCGTTTCTTCCAGAAGGCTTTTCTTTAGTCGATGAGACAGTGTATTTCGGTGGTTCTGATTTGATGGTAAATGGTATGCCAGAAGGCGGCACGCCGATTGATTTTAGCGTTGAAGCTGGTGAGTTGGTCGCGACCCTACCTGCATTAGCCAAAGGGAATGACTATCTTATCCACTATTCGATTACCTATACGGGGGCGCCGCTCAATGAGAACTTGAATCAAACAGTGCCTGTGCAAACGACCTTCCAAGGGAATGCCTTTGTATCGAGTCTCGTATCTGGCAGCCCTGAGACGCATTCCTACACAATGACCGGTGTGTTTCCGCCCACGCTGACAACGGGTGTGCCTACCTTAGAAGAAGCGAAAGAAACCCAGCAGATCGTGCGGGAAAACCGTTTGTGCTTTACCCCGATTACCATCGATGACCGCAATTCAACGCAAGCACGCTTGTATGTTACGGATTTTTTTACGGAAGCAGAGACGGTGACGGAGGCAGATTTCTTAGAAACAGCTCAGATAGAGCGTGCCACATTGGCAGATCCCTTTACATACACGTTGGAACGAGATACCGCGAATCTGGAGCCGGGAACCACTTATTATCTTGCTGCTTTTGTGATCGATGCAGAAGGAAATCAATCAGAAACCCATTATTATGGCATTGATTTTCGAGGCAGTGTACAATTTCTCAGTGCGCCGGAGTCGATCAACGGACCGACAATCAATGTAAATGAGCTCGCACGATCGATCCGAAGTGATGGCTTTGCCTATCTTCCTGTTTCGTTTGATCAAACCTCGGCACTGCTGTCTATCAGTAACAGCAGTGAAGGGACTTGGCAGCTTAGTGGGCAAATGACTGATTTCTTGCAAGACCAGCAGCAGTTGGCAGAAGAAGTCCAATTCGTGATCTATGATCCGCTCGACGATCACTTGGTGGCAACAGTTACGAAAGAAGAAACGATCCTTTTTCAGCAGCTTCCCGACGGCGAGGCTGATTTGACCCTTGCTTTAAATGAATACAACTGCTATTTACGATTTGTTCCTGATTTTGATTTGATTCAACCGGGGACGTATACTGGTACGGTCAATTGGCAGTTGGAGAGTATGATTGTAGACTAATAAAAAAAACGCCATTACGGCGTTTTTTTTTATTAAAGTTCTCAGTCGATCACTGCTAACTTTGTCGACTTTTCGCAATTTTTAAAACTAATGATAGGCCTGCTAAAGCAAAACTGCCGTATTTAACGAATTTTTCCAAGGAATCTAAAGTTTGCTGTTTTTTGTGTTTACAGTCCGGACAGCTTTTTTCATTGCCAGTTAACTTCTTGCCGCATTTACAATGGTTCTTCATCTTTGCTCCACTCCTCGTCTCGTTTATTTTTGATGACTTTCTCTACTTTAATTATACATGTTGCTGAAGGTTCTGTCTGAGATTATGCTGTCTCCGTTTTTTGTGAAGGGCAATAAGGGCTGCTGGTTGTTTGTTTCAAATCGATCACGCTAAAGGATGCGATCCTTGGCGGCTGATTTTTCGTATAGAAGAGAGGCAATCTATCTAAAAAAGGAGGGAAATCTGACAAATTTCTCATTTTCAGATGTTGCTGATTCGCTTTGCTTATCAGTTCAGCAAAATTTTGCTATTGTGGAGTAAGATTGAGGAATCAAAAAACGACTTCTCCTTTTTTTCTTGATTCTATCCTTAATCTGAGAACGAAAATCACCGATAGTATGCTATATATAGGAACAGGGAGCCATCCTTGACGATGTCGAATATGGCATTTGAATGAAAGGATTGATGAAATAAGTGATTTCTTCAATAATCTATACGGACACAAAGGCTTATTTGGATAAGGTGGTCGATCAAGCACTGTTGGATTTGTTAAAATCTGATTATCCCAAAGTCTATGATCATGTACAACAATTGATTGCTAACTTTGAAGAAACGATCCAACAAATTGATCACTCAAATTTTTGGCAATTGATGCCAGAGATTTTAGGCTATGATTCACGCTTTGTCTTGTTGAACTCGTTGCAATTGTCAGAAGACAAATTTTTGACGGAAATCGAGGTTATTCAGATGATCGAACGCGATTATCCGAATTTGAATAAAGAGTTTTGTGGCTATTCCTTAAAAGAAAAAGAGCACGAAAGCCTGATCTTCAACATCCAATAAGCGGTTCTTCTTAGGATCACTTGATAGAAAAGAAAGCGACTAGCGCATCTAGTCGCTTTTTTTTTATGGAGAAGAAGGAGAATTAAACGTGTTATTTATCATTAAAATAAAAATTATTTTGAAATTATGAATAAAATAGATTATTATTGGTATATAATCCTTTTAGTGAAAGAAAAAACAATCGTAAAATGAAGAGGATAGATAGCTTATGTCAATAGCTGCGATTGTTTTGATTAGAAAATAAGAACCAGCCTGATTGGCATGGAAAGGAGCAGTTATGAATTACTTGAGTTTTTCAAAAAAAGAGTGGGAAGTCTTAGTTTGTTTTTGGGCTGTGGATGAGCCGCTATGCTGTACCGAATTTAGTGAACGCTTCGGCTTGAATCGCAACACGTCATTGTCAGTGATTCGTAAGTTAGTCAATAAAGGGATACTTGAGATCGCAAGTATCAAGATGAGTGGGTCAGTTTTGGCTCGTCGTTTCCAACCAGCCGTCACCGAATTGGAGATTTTGCAAAGTGGTTTGACGGAGGAACAAATTTTTGAACTGGTAAAAATTGCGATCAAAAAAATTGAAGACCCAGAACAATTAACTCAGTTGCGAAATGTTATTGGCGAATTGAAAACCAAAGCTTCGTAGGTCATCCCGTTTTCTTCGCTGTTTGTTAGTGAAGGTTTAAAAGATAAAAAAATGATCCACTGTGAAAACAGCGGATCATTTTTCTTGTTCTTGAAATTTTTGGACCATTTTGGTCGTCAATTCGTGGAGGACTGACAGTTCTTCCGGTTCAAGGGGCAAGAATTCCGTTACTTTGCAGGGGATCTCTAGCGCTTGTTCATGGAGTCCTTTGCCTGAATCAGTCAATGTGACCCGCAAGGAACGTTCATCGTCTTGATTTCGATTTCTTACTAGGTATCCTTTTGCTTCAAGCTTTTTTAAAACCGGTGTCAGTGTGCCAGAATCTAGACATAATTGCTTCCCCAATTCATTGACACTGATCGCTTCATCTTCCCATAACACCAACATCACTAAATATTGGGTATAGGTCAAATTCAACGGGTCCAGTAAGTTTTTGTACTGTTTGATAATTTCTTTTGAAGCGGCGTATAGAGGAAAACACAATTGGTTTTCTAACGCTAAGACATTCATGTTTTCACCCCTTTTTCTAACATCCGCCTCTTATCATAGCTGTTTTTTCAACGAAAGTCTACTCGCTAACGGCTTTGACAGTCACTTCAATGTTGCCAGCTGTAGCTTTTGAGTAAGGACATACGGTATGAGCGATTTCAAGCAATTCTTGTGTTTCCTCTGTTGATAAACCTTCGATTTGACCTTCGATCTCAACGCCTAAAACAAAGCTTGATTCACTTTCTGCGTATAACGTCACTTGTGCACTGACAGTCGAAGCACCGTCGATTCCTTTGTTGCTTTTTACTAATTCAAGGGCACTATTGAAACAAGCACTAAACCCAGCCGCAAAAAGTTGTTCTGGATTGGTGGCATTTTCAACACGTTTGCCAGGTGCAGTAATATTTAGTTCAAATGAATGATCGGGACTATGAACTTCTCCTGAGCGGCCGCCAGTGTTGATCATTTTTGTCGAATACATTTTTTTCATTATTTCTTCACTCCTGATTTTTATATTTTGTACAATTAGATTGTATGCAATTTATTTGGCAAATGCAAGGGATTTGTTTTCAGCTCGTCTTTTTTTTCTAAAAAGGAGGGAATTATGAAATGTATACTGTCCTCTTGGGTGAAACGTGCTATTATAGTTAGTAACACTTGTCATAGAATGAACGAATCAATTGAAACGAAAAATAACCTGCACGAAGGCAAAGAGGGTGGAAAATCATCGTAGACTACATGGAACAACGAGCGGTTGGACGTTATTTTCGATCGCTGACGGATCATTATTCAGGCTATATCCGTCTTTATGGCACCTACACAGAATATCGAGTGATTGCAGGGATTCCTGCTGAAAATGTCATGTTAGAGATTATCGGGGTTGAAAACGGTGTCTTATTGACCCGTGTTAACAATACATTATTTGAAAATGGAAGAGGGTTTTTACAATGATCATTATCCAAATTATTTTAGTTATCTTCGTATTAGTGGTTCTGATTTGGCTGATCGCAAGCACTGCTGTGATCGTTCGTCAAGGGGAAGTCAAAGTTGTGGAAAGTTTTGGGAAATATGTTCGAACGTTGGAGCCAGGTCTTCATTTTCTTGTTCCGATTTTGTATACAGTTAGAGAAAGAGTGTCCTTGAAACAGATTCCTTTGGAGATCGAACCGCAAAGTGCAATTACGAAAGACAACGTAATCGTGCAGATCGATGAAGCAATCAAATACCACGTCACTGATGTTCGTGCTTTTGTTTACGAAAATGAAAACTCCGTTATCTCAATGATTCAAGATGCCCAATCAAACTTACGGGGGATCATCGGGAAAATGGATCTGAACGAGGTTCTAAATGGAACTGAAGAAATCAACGTGGCTCTATTTACTTCAATCAAAGACATCACTGCTGGCTATGGGTTAGCGATCGACCGGATCAATATCGGGGAAATCAAAGTTTCCCAAGAAATCATTGAATCAATGAATAAATTGATCACAGCTTCAAGAGACAAAGAATCCA
Organism: Enterococcus sp. B2E4; assembly: GCF_030499455.1. Classification (NCBI taxonomy): domain Bacteria; kingdom Bacillati; phylum Bacillota; class Bacilli; order Lactobacillales; family Enterococcaceae; genus Enterococcus; species Enterococcus sp. B2E4. The sequence goes on along the minus strand of NZ_JAUKPK010000001.1, from coordinate 244,681 downwards.
TGATCACAAGAGCCCAAGGGGAGAAATCTTCTTCAGTCTTAAGTGCCGAAGCCAAAGCTTCGCAAATGACGATCGACGCGCAAGCTCGGGCAGAACAAACCCAAATCGATGCAGAGGCGCGGGCAAAACGTGTACGGATCGATGCTGAGGCAGAAGCGGAACGAATCGCGAAAATCACTGAAGCTGAACGCAAACGGATTTTAGCTATCAATGAAGCAATCAAAGAAAGCCAGCTAGACGAGCGCTCCTTATCTTATCTAGGGATCGAAGCCTTTAAAGACGTGGTCAACAGCAATACCAACACGGTCATTCTGCCATCCAATATGACGGAACTAGGAAATATTCCAGTCGTCAAACAACTTTGGGAAAACGCACAATCTAAATCAGTAGAATAACTTTGAAGCGCAACAAATGAAAAAAGCTCAAATGCTCCGAGAATAAACCGGCGCATTTGAGCTTTTTTATTTCGTTTTGTCTGCCGCTTGATTATCGACGATCAACAGAGCAATCATGACATAACCGATCCAACTGTCTCGAGAATATAAGATGTAGCGAGGGGACCAAGAAGCGGCATATTTCTGTTTGTACTCCCGCAATCCTTCAAAAGAATAGAAGCGAGACCCGAAAGTGTAAACGAGATAGGCGATCCGCTCTTGTAAGAAACTACTGCGGAAAGTACCAACATTGGCTAATGGTGCCATACCTAAATCGAATTGTTGGTAGCCTTGTTCTTTAAAATAGTCAAACAGCTGAATAAACAAGAAATCCATCGTTCCGTTCGGGGCTTTTTCAGGATCGTGACGCATCAGATCAATGGAAGCTAAGCCTGTCTGATAGGTTGGCATAAAGGAAGCAAACGCGGCGATCTCTTGTTGCTGATTACGGACGACTGCAATTGGTGCGGTACTCAGATAGGATTCTGAAAAGAATCCAAGGGAGAACCCTTTTTCTTTCCGTCCATCTAGCCAGTTGTCAGAAATTTCCTTAAGGGTGGCAAAGGTTTCGGCTGAAAAGGGTGGAGTGAGCACATCAAAGGTAAAGCCTTCTTTGGTGATCTTGTTGTTCAATGCCCGCTGTCCCTTCATTTTCTTTCCTGAGAGGGTGAAGCTAGGCAGATCCACATAGGCTTTCTCACCGAATTTGATAAAGTCATACCCGAATTCATGCAGTAGCATCACCATTTCTTCACTACTTTCATAAAAGACTGGCAAGTAATTCCACTGATCCATCTCTGTTAAAAAGGTTTCCAGTGCCTGGGGAAAGTCTGCTTGCTTCCCAGAAGGATCCCCCATGACTAAGCATTTATTATTAAAGGTCGTAAATTGAAAAAAGACCGTCGGCTCGCCGATTTCTGGATAAACGTACACTTGCTTGTCTTTTAAATAGACAAGATGGCTATCGCTATTGCCGCCATAAGTGTTCAAAATATGCTTCACTTTATCGGTGGCGGCACTGACACCGAGTTGGTGCTTTGGTCCCATCAAGTAGCGTGCAAACAGCAGCATCGCAACGGCGACGAATAAAATCGCAACGAAGCCTTGGAGCCATAATTTTTCAGAAGGGAAAAGCAAAAAATCCATCGAATGGTGATGCGTCGGATGCCGATTGATATGGGGCATATTGTAGACCCCGATAATGACATAGAGGATCGTCAATGAACCAATCAGCAAACCATCGATCGTTAGCCATTCCCAAGCGAAAACCAGTTGCTTTCGGAATAACTCGCTTTTTGAAAAAATCATGATCGCCAGTAATAATAGAAGAAACAGCATGGTCGAAAAGCGGAACCCCGCAAAAATAGCATAGCCGATCGTTGCTGCAATCAACAAAAGCGTCGGCACATACGCGCGACTGACACGGGCAGAGATGCCGCGACCGGCAATCAAAAAGAGATAGCCGAGAAAGATACTCGGGTACTGCATCACAAAATTCAAGCGAATCGGATTGAGGTGGGCTAACCATTTGATTTGATCAAAGGCTTCTGGGATCGTGGCGGAAAGCACCAACATCGTTCCAGTCAGATAAAGCAACAACACTTCGATCTTGTGGAATACTTCCAACAACAAGCTTTTTGGAATACCAGAAAAGCGCTGGTTGAGGGAGACACCGACATTTTTTGAGAAAAAAAGCAAACCGATCAAAAAGGGAATGATGTAATAAAACAGGCGGAACAGCAAGAGCCAGGCAATGACACTTTCACGGGGAATCTGTAGTGAACCCATTCCCATGATCATCATGACATCAAAGGTTCCCAGTTCCCCGGGAATCATCGAGACGATCCCAATCACGGAAGCAGCGATGAAAAGCGGCAACAGTTGAAACACATCGACCGAGAGACCCATCAACAGACCCGTCGTAAAGAAGGCGGCAAAAACACCTAGCCATTCCAATAAGGAAGCGGCGATCAGCTGCAGACGATCGCGTCGTTGCAGCCCACCTAAGTAGGCATTTTTTTTGGAAAAACTAAGCGCATAGACGATTGGAAAATAAAGACTGCCGCCTAAAAGCCAGATCCAATACTGTTGGAGATAATCGGTCGTGGGACCGAAGAGGACGAATGCCAGCGCAGCAAGCGATAAAATCGAAAGACCAGACATCAAATAGATAAAAATCTTCGATATTGCTTGGGCAACGTCTCTGCCTTTTTTTCCTTTGCCATAAAATTCCGACCGTAACCCGATACTGATGAAACCGCCAAAGCCGATCAAATTGTTCATGGTATTGATGATCCAGCTGGTTTCTAGTAAATAACGGCGATCAGGTTTCTCCCCTAGCAAGCGATTCAAGACGATATCATATAAGACCATGGGAAAGACACACAGTAAGCCAATGACAGCCATTAAAGCCACTCGCCAAAGGGATAGCTGCGCAAACAATTGTTTTAGTTGATCAATCGAGATCGTCTTGCTTAACGAGAGCAGCTCGCCGAACACGATCACGGCGACTGCAATTAAGAAGAGGGTTTTAAACAGTGAGCGGTGGTCGCGGAGCCAAGTAAAGATTCTCATAGTTATTCACCGACCTTTTCTAAAAAAGATAAAACTTTCGTATTAAATACTTCTGGATTTTTTCGTGCAAAACTATGTCCTTGTCCTTTGACGACGATAAAATTGGACTGAGGAATACTGTTTGCAATATAAAAAGAATGGGAAAGCTTGATCGAATCACGTTTGCCGACCAAAATCAATGTCGGCACACTGAGGTGATTCAAATCGGCTGTAGATAAACCGATTGGACGAAACAACAATCCCAAAATAGGCAGAAAGCCCCGCATGCCTTTGGAGAATGGGGAACAAAGCCAAACGATCAGATATTGCAAGACACTGCCGATTCGAGAAAAGAGCCTCACACCTCGCGGTTCCGTGTTGCCAGAGTTTAAAATCATGCAGCTGACATGCTCTGGGTAGAGATGGCAAAAGACCATCGCCAGATTGGCACCATCGCTAAATCCTAGTAAGGCGATTTTCGTTAGCTTTTCTTGCTGAATAATTGCTAAAAGATCTGTTGCCATTTTAAAAAAATCGATTTTCTTCTGCGTATTAGTGGATTTGCCATGCCCTCGACTATCGATTAAATACAGTTGATGTTTTTGACGCAAGGCGTCGACCTGCTTTGAGAAATAGGCACTGCTGCCGCCATTTCCGTGCAATAAAAAAAGAGGGCGTCCTGAACCGGTTTTCTCGTAATAGAGGACAGACCCGTCCGGTAAGGGCGCGTAACATTTTTCAACTTCCATTTTTTCACCTACTTTCTAAGAGTATACCTTGAAGTCAGGGACGATCACAAATATATCACTAGATAAAATGAGAAAAAATAACAATCTGCTCATCTTTTTTTTACCAGAAGTTCAGGAAAAGGCTTTTTTCTTTACAATGTAAAGAAAAATAATTGGTAAACATAATTAATTTATTTTCAGAAAATTCTTTACAAATGGACGATCGTTGTCTATAATCGAACTAACTAATTGAGAATGATTTTCATTTACGAAAGAGAGGCTAGCCAATGACCACTATAGCAGATGTTCTGATTATCGGCGGAGGACCCACTGGACTCTATGCGAGTTTTTATGCTGGATTACGTGATCTATCGGTCGTATTGTTTGAAGCACAAGCCGAATTAGGCGGGAAGATCAATTTCTATCCTGAAAAAATGGTCTGGGATGTGGGTGCATTGCCGCCCACCAAGGGAAAGAAAGTCAAAGAACACTTGATTGAACAGGCCAAGTTGTTTGATCCAACGATCTATCTGAAAACGAAAATCATTTCATTGACCAAGGAAGACGACCTTTTTTATGCAGTGGATGACCAAGGGAGGACCCATGTTGGACGCACCGTTTTAGTCTGTATCGGCGGCGGTGTCGTTTCTCCGCAAAAATTGCCATGTTTCATCCATAATAATGTCGACAACTATATCCACTATCAGTTTCCTGACCAGCAAGCGATCCAAGGCAAGCATCTAGTGATCTCTGGCGGCGGTGATGCGGCAGTGGATTATGCGATCGAAGCAGTGTCTTATGGTGCCAAAGTCACCCTGTGTTACCGAGGAGAAAAATTGAAAGCCCATGAAGCACAAGTAAAGAAGATGAAAGCAGAAGGGATTCAAGTGCTGATGAATCACACCATCGATGGGGTGAATCAAGCAGAAACATTCAATATGGTTCTACGGCTAAAAAACAGTGCCAACCATGAAACGATCGATTTTTTATGTGATCATCTACTGATCCAACACGGGTATGACCGTGACAGTGGCTTGTTAGATAAAGTCTCCTTTGATCTTGCACGCCATGAAGACTTTTACCTCAATTGCGAGATTCCTACAAAAACTAGCCATCCTGGTGTTTTTGCGGCGGGCGACATTCATTATTTCAAAGGCAAAGTGAATCTTTTGGCGGGAGCCTTTCAAGATGCTGCGCAAGCAGTCAACCAAATCAAACACTATTTAGAGCCGACCAGTGTCCCACAGGCGATGGTTTCATCCCACAATGAGAAATTCAGTGAAAGAAATCGCCAGTTGTTGGTGAATGAGTAGCCATGCTTCTTTGTGAAAGAAAAAGTAGAAAAAGCAGGAGTCCCTTATGGGTCCTGCTTTTTTGGTGTCCTCAGAACAGAAATTCGTTTCACTAGAAGTGAATGTTTGCCGCTCCTAAAAAATAAAATCTCTCAAATAAATGATGCAAACTGTGAAAATTTCAGCTATTATTTTCAAGTTGACTATTTGGAGGGGATGACATGAATCAAACAAGATACGCAGAATTAAAACAAGCAGAAAGAGGCGCCATCTTAAGTATCGTTGCTTACATTTTGGTTTCGATCGCCAAACTTGTCATCGGTCGTTTGGCAAACTCTGAAGGACTATGGGCAGATGGGTTGAACAATGCGACGGATATCGTAGCGTCGATCGCTGTCTTGATTGGTTTGCGTTTGGCTCAAAAGCCAGCAGATGAAGACCATAAATATGGTCATTGGAAAGCAGAAAACGTTGCGAGTCTCGTAACGTCCTTGATTATGCTGGCAGTCGGTCTGCAGGTCTTATGGTCTTCCATTCAAACGATTCTACTCGGAGAAACGCAAAGTCCCGATATGATCGCGGCAGTCGTCGGTATCATTTCAGCTATTTTGATGTATGGCATGTATTATTATAATAAGCGATTATCCGCTCGCGTAAAAAGCTCCGCTCTGCTAGCAGCTGCGAAAGACAACCGCAGCGATGCGTGGACGAGTATTGGAACTGCGATCGCTATTTTTGCCGCATCATTTGGTATCGGTTGGTTGGACAGTTTGACTGCGATCGTGGTAGCTCTTTTGATTATCAAAACCGCCGTCGATATTTTTCGTGAGAGTGCCTTTTCACTTTCTGATGGGTTTGATGAATCGTTAGTCGTGGAGTATGAAGCGGCAATCGCTGGTTTTTCTGAAGTGAAATCTGTCAAATCGATTCGAGGAAGAATGTATGGCGCCAATGTTTTTCTCGATGTCGTCGTGACGATGGACAAATCTTTGACGGTTGAAAAGAGTCATAACGTAGCAGATGCTATTGAAGATCTCTTAGCTGATCGTTTTCAGGTGTTTGATACTGACATCCACATCGAGCCTGCTACCGAATAAATTTTCTGGAAAAACCTTGATAGGACAAGGATGTAAACCACCCGTTTCCTGTTTGTAAACTGAAAAGTTCTTACGGAACCTGCTCATTCATGGCAAACTAGAGGTAACAAAGGAAGAAAGTAGGGAGCCCTATGAATAATAAGCAGGTAGTAGAAAATGAGTTAGTTATTTCTTTAGATAAAATGGATGAAACAGAAATGATGGCACTTTGCCAACAATATATTGCGGCTATTGATGATAGCCAAGTCCTCTTCGCTTTACTGAAAAAAGTTCAAGCCTCTAAAGCAGCAGTAAGCAAATAAAAAACAAACCGGCATCTTATGCATTGATGTTCCCCTCAGCGAAAGCGAAAGGCGCATTGATCAACAGGAAAAGATGCCGGTTGTTTTTTGATTTGTTTGAGTCTTTTTAAAAACTTTTAAAGGACGTTTAATAGTGCGATTAACCCATAGACGAACAAAGAGGCTATTCCTAGAGGAACAATGCGTCGGAATATAATCTCTTTCAAGCGCTTGCCTGCTTGTCGTTCTTTTTCATAGTTAGGATCATGGGCATGCGCTTTAAATTGCTGAGGAGAACGAGAGAAGATCAAGCCATTGGTCATCGATAAAACCCAGCCAATCAACGCCATGAAGAACGAAACAAAAATGATTGCCAGTAAAAGTAGTTGCAAGAGCTGCATGGTGTTGCTACCTCCTTTTCGTCACCATTTTTTCACTTCTAGTTTACCATCTTTTGAGACATTTTGGGGTCTTTGTTCCACGTGCCCTTTCTTTTTTTTCCTTATCCCTTATAATAGAGATATTTATAAACGATTTTTTGTTTCGTGCAGCAGAAAGAAGGGGTTCTTATGGCAATCACAAAAAAAATCATTCAATCACCTGAAGATTTCCAAACGTTGGATCGTTTGATCAAAGAAATCTGGCCAGAAGTGTTTACACCTATCATTGGGTCCGATCAAGTCGCGTATATGCTGGCTCATTACCAATCACCAGCAGCGATTCAAAACGAAGTCCAGCAAGGAGCAGTCTATCTTTTGTTATTAGAAGGAGACCGAGCAGTAGGATATACAGCGTATGAAGAAACGCAGCAGCAGATTTATTTAAGTAAATTGTATCTCCATCAATCCACTAGAGGCAAAGGCTATGCCAGCCAAGTCTTTGATTGGTATGAGGAGATCGCCTCAGGAAAAACACTGCATTTAAACGTCAACAAACAAAACCAGCAAGCGATCGCTGTTTATGAGCATCGCGGCTTTACGCGTGTTTCTGAACGCACCGTTACGATTGGTTCGGGATTTGTGATGGATGATTTTATTTATGAGAAGAAAGTTTAATTAAGTAGAAAATTCATTTGAAAAACTAAAAAACATTAAATGAATCAAGAATACTATTTTTGATTTTAATATCGTGCCTATTGGAAAACATTGCCAATAGGTTTTTTTGTATCAAGCTATTCAAAAATCCCTTATCAACACATAAATTTTTAAGTTTTGATATTGTGTAAAATTACGATGAATAAATGTTATTTTGAGTTGTTAAAAATAGTTTCGTCTATTCGTAAAAAACATATTTACTCCCAGGAAGCACTGTGCTATTATCCTTGTATAAACATTATAATGTTATAAACTAAGGAGGCAATTATGAAAGGGTTTGTAGAATTTATTGAACAGAAGTTGATGCCGATTGCAAATAAAGTGGGGATGCAACGGCACATGGTAGCGATTCGTAAGGGGATCATCGCTACGTTACCATTAACGATCGTTGGGTCTTTCTTCACGATCTTACTGAATTTTCCCATCGAATCAGTCGCTGCGGTGATCGAACCGTATCGGGAAGTTTTGGATATTCCCTTTCGTTATACAGTCGGATTATTGGCATTGTATGCAACATATGGGATTGCTTCATCGCTAGCCAAAAGCTACAAGCTGGATTCATTGACTGCGGGTATCTTAGCAACGATGTCCTTTCTTGTAACCGCTGCACCACCGTTGCGAGTCTTTGATTCTGTGGAAGGCATCATTGATGCGGGACGTTATATCAATGTGGCAAATTTAGGGTCAGGCTCTTTGTTTGGCGCGATCGTCACGGCCATCTTGTCCGTTGAAATCTATCGTTTCTTTATTGTAAAAAACATTACCATCAAAATGCCAGATGGTGTGCCACCAGAAGTGACGAATTCATTTATGGCGTTGATTCCTGGAGGAGCGATCCTGATTTTGTTCTGGGTGATCCGTCATATGTTAGGCTTTGATATCAATGGCTTTTTAAGTAACTTGTTGATGCCGTTAAAAGACGTGCTAGCAGGTAACAGCTTGTTTGGTGGTTTATTGACTGTCTTCTTGATCTGTTTCTTTTGGGTACTGGGGATTCATGGACCAGCCATCATGGGTCCTGTCATTCGTCCATTTTGGGATATTTCCATTGCTGAAAATATGGAAGCCTTCCAAGCATCTGGCAATGCGCATGAATTGCCTAATATTTTTACAGAACAATTTTTACAATGGTTCGTGTGGATCGGTGGAGCCGGTACGACCTTAGCGTTGGTCGTTTTGTTCTTCTTCTCCAAATCAAAATACTTGAAACAATTGGGCCGTTTATCCATCTTGCCAGGCTTATTCAATATCAATGAACCAGTGATTTTCGGTGCACCGATCGTAATGAACCCAATCTTAGGCATTCCGTTCTTGGTGGCACCGTTGATTACGACAACGATTTCTTACTTCGCGACCATTACGGGCGTCGTACCGATGATGGCTGCCAGACTTGGGTTTGCCATTCCAGCACCAATCGCCGCCTGGATGAGTACGGACTGGAGTATCGCAGCAGCGATTTTAGTGATCGTCAACTTCTTTATCACACTAGCAATCTACTACCCATTCTTTAAAGTCTTTGAGAAACAGCAGATTGCCCGCGAACAAGAAGAAGAAACAGCTGCTTAAGCAAGAAAAAAAGAGTGAGGTGCAAACATGGGGATTTATGCCATTTGTTTATTTTTTGGTTGTCAAATTTGGTTAACAAAATCAGCACAAGGGAAAAAAATTCAAGAAGTGCCGTTTTGGCGGATGCTTTTGTTCGGGATTCTTGGCGTTGCTGCAGCGATCCTACTGAGCCGTCAGTTTCCGTGGGGACCATTTTTGACGATGACGGCGACGATTGTTTGCAGTTCGCTTTTACTGACACGTTTTACTGCTTTTTATGAAGAAATGAGGATGAGATAAGTTGAAAAGACAACTAGGAGTATCGGTGTATCCCGATCACAGTGATTTTGAAACAGACAAAGCCTATCTGCAATTAGCCCATGATTATGGCTTTAGCCGCATTTTTATGAGTATGTTGGAAGTGAGTGACGGCAAAGAAAACGTGCAGAAAAAATTTAAAGCGTTGATTGATTTTGCCAAAGGATTAGGCTATGAAACGATTTTAGACGTGGCACCAGCCATCTTTTCGGAACTAGGCATCTCCTATGATGACTTGACCTTTTTTCATGAACTAGGTGCCGATGGGATTCGTTTAGATTTAGGCTTTGACGGCAATAAAGAAGCGATGTTGACCTACAATCCCTTTGGTTTAGCTGTTGAATTGAATATGAGCAATGATGTGGCGTATTTAGACAATATTTTGACCTATCAAGCCAACATTCCTTACTTATACGGCTGCCACAATTTCTATCCGCAAGAAGGGACTGCCTTGCCCTATGATTTCTTTGAAAAATGCAGTCGTCGTTTCAAGGAAAAAGGCATTCGAACCGCCGCATTTATCTCTTCTCAAACGGGAACGATCGGACCTTGGGATATCAATGATGGCTTACCGACCTTAGAAATGCACCGGAAAATGCCTGTAGAAACTGCCGCAAAGCATTTGTTTGCCACAGGCCTGATCGACGATGTCATTATCGGCAATGCTTATGCTTCGGAAGCAGAATTGGCGGTACTAGGAGCGATTGATCGCTACCAGACCGCATTTGCTATTGAATTTGTGCCTGAAATCAATGAAGTTGAACGCCAAATCGCCCTGGATGAGCAGCATTACCGTCGAGGCGACATCACCGATCGGATGATCCGTTCCACAGAAGTTCGTAAAAAGTATAAGAACCATGACAATCCTGTCCATGACCACGAAGGCGTCTTTCAACGAGGGGACGTTGTGATTGGCAATGATCGTTTTGGCAAGTACAAAAACGAGCTGCAAGTCGTGCTAGAGCCTCACTCAGATCCACGAAAAAATAAAATCGGTTCGATCGTCGAACAAGAGTTCGTTCTGCTGCCCTTTATCCATCCTTGGTCGAAATTCACTTTCACAGAGAGGAAGGTGTAACGAGATGTTTGATTTGATTATTCGTCAAGCCCGCACGATCAATGAAGAAGTATTTGATATTGGGATTCAAGACGGGAAAATCACTGCTTTGGCACCAACGTTGCAGGAGCAGGCGAAACAAGAGCTGACCTTAGCAGAAGGGGAGTTCTTGTCAGCCGGTTGGATCGATGACCATGTCCATTGTTTCGAGGAAATGACGCTCTATTATGATTATCCAGACGAGATCGGTGTCAAACAAGGCGTCACGACCGTTATCGATGCGGGGACGACTGGCGCCGAAAATATCCATCGGTTTTATGATTTAGCCAAAGAAGCCAAAACCAATGTCTTTGCTTTAGTCAACATTTCCAAATGGGGGATCGTAGAGCAGGATGAACTTGCGGATCTGTCAAAAGTCAAAAAAGAATTGGTCAAAGAAGCGCTGCAGAAGTTTCCTGACTTTATCGTCGGAATCAAAGCCCGAATGAGCAAAACGGTGATCGGCGAAAATGGCATCACGCCGTTGAAATTAGCCAAAGCGATCCAAGCTGAAAATCAACCGCTGCCTTTGATGGTCCATATTGGTTCAGCACCACCGAATTTAGCAGAGATTCTTGCTGAATTGGAAACAGGCGATGTGGTGACCCATTGCTTTAACGGCAAAGCCAATGGGATTTTGGATCAGACGAACCATACCATCAAGCCTTTCGTCTTTGCTGCCTATGAAAAAGGCTTGGTCTTCGATATTGGTCATGGGACAGACAGTTTCAATTTTGACGTGGCGGAGACAGCCTTTGCCAATCAGCTGAAGGCTTCTTCCATTAGTACAGATATCTACATTCGCAATCGTACCAATGGACCAGTCTTTGATTTAGCGACGACTATGGAAAAATTAGCGGTCGTAGGGTATGATTGGCGTGAGATCATCGAGAAGGTGACCAGTGCCCCTGCGAAGCAATTTCATTTACAAAACAAAGGCGAGATCGCATTGGGATATGATGCTGATTTTACGATTTTCCGCTTTGAAGCGGGCGAAAAGGAATTGACGGATTCTAACGGCAATCGTCGAATCACGACACAACAGATCGTGCCGCAAAAAGCGGTGATAGGAGGGGAACTTTTTGACACTGAATATTGAAGAACTAGGCTTGAAAGAAGTCATCAATGCTTCTGGCAAAATGACGATTCTAGGTGTCTCGAAAGTCAGCGAAAGCGTGCTTGCAGCCCAGCGCTATGGCGGGGAGCATTTCTTTGAAATGGCAGATCTAGCAGAAAAAACCGGTGCCTATTTAGCAAAATTGTTGAAAACGGAAGATGCGCAAATCGTTTCTTCCGCTTCGGCGGGAATCGCCCAATCAGTGGCGGCACTCATCGGTCAAGGCGACAGCTATCATTTGTACCACCCATACAGTGAGAAAATCAGTAAGCGGGAGATCATTTTGCCCAAAGGCCACAACGTAGATTATGGCACACCAGTGGAAGTGATGGTAGCACAAGGCGGTGGGAAGGTCGTGGAAGCAGGCTATGCCAATATGTGTACACCCGAGCACATTGAACAGATGATCACGCCCGAAACAGCGGCGATCCTCTACATAAAGAGTCATCACACCGTTCAAAAAAGTATGCTGACGGTAGCAGAAACGGCCCAAGTTGCCAAGGCACACGATCTTCCATTGATCGTTGATGCGGCTGCTGAGGAAGATTTGTTTGCCTATACCCAAGCTGGTGCTGATTTAGTGATCTATTCAGGTGCGAAAGCACTGTCAGGACCGAGTGCTGGCTTAGTGATCGGCAAGCAGCCCTATGTCTCTTGGGTGCGCCTGCAATCCAAAGGGATAGGTCGAGCAATGAAAATCGGTAAAGACAATATTCTCGGATTTACCCAAGCCGTGACGGATTATCTAGCGGAGGGAACAGAATCTGGCGCTTCGATGCAAGAGCGTCTGCAACCATTTATTGCGGCAATCAATGAAATCACTGGTTTCGAAGCAAAAATCGTTCAAGACAGCGCGGGCAGAGACATTTATCGGGCGAGTGTCAAAGTGAAAGAACCAAGTGCCAAAGCAGTGATCGACGCGCTAAAAGCAGGAGAACCAGCGATTTATACCCGTGAGTACCAAGCCAATAACGGCATTATTGAATTTGATATCCGAGCAGTCAATGAACAAGAAATGGCAGTGATCACTGATCGCTTACAAGAAATTATGTTAGGAGCAACCCAAAAATGAAAACTTCACCCAATTATTTCGCTGACCGTGTCTGTCTAAATGTGTTAGCAAACTCCATCGACAATGCGAAAGCTTGTTACGAAGCAGCAGAGGGCAACATCGTCCTAGGTGTTTTATCAAAAAACTATGATAGTGACGAGGCGGCTATCGCTGACATGAAGAACTACCAAGCGGCAACAAATAATGCCCTTTCTGTAGGGCTTGGTGCTGGCGACCCCAATCAAAGTGAAATGGTCTCCCGAATTTCCGCTGTTCTTCAACCACAGCATGTTAACCAAGTGTTCACGGGAGCGGGGACCTCACGAGCTTTGCTAGGACAATCTGAAACGATCGTCAATGCCCTGATTTCACCAACGGGAAAAGTCGGCTATGTCAATATTGCGACTGGTCCATTGAGTTCACAAACTCCAGCTGCAGAAGTCCCAGTCGAAACAGCGATCGCTTTATTAAAAGACATGGGCGCTAGTTCTATCAAGTATTTTCCAATGAAAGGGTTGGCTCATAAAGCAGAATATCAAGCGGTAGCCGAGGCTTGTGCTGCGAATGATTTTTATTTGGAACCGACCGGCGGTATCGATTTAGAAAACTTCGAAGAAATCTTGCAGATCGCTGTTGATGCAGGCGTGAAAAAAATCATTCCGCATATTTACAGCTCTATCATCGATGGAGAAACAGGGGACACACGCCCTAGAGATGTACAGACATTAGCAGAAATGACGAAAAAGGTGTTGGCAGCAGCCAAATAGGGGGGATCAATGATGCGGATCGGTGCTTACGGTGAGGTAATGATGCGGTTGACGCCACCAGAATATCGAACATTGGAACAGACTCACTCTTTGCGAATGGATTTTACGGGAACAGGGGTCAATCTGTTAGGTAATTTGGCGCATTTCGGCTTGACGACGTCGATGCTGACACAGGTGCCAGCCAACCGATTAGGAGATACGGCAAAAGCCAGCTTGCGTTCCTATGGAATCCAGACGGCATTTGTTGGCAAAAAATACAGTCATATCGGCAGTTATTTCGCCGAGATCGGCTACGGCGCTCGTCCGACCTATGTGACGTATCAAAATCGCCATCATAGTTCCTTTGGCGTTTCTGGTCCAGAAGAATATGCTATCGATGGATTTTTAGAAACGGTCGATCTCATTCATATTTGCGGGATCTCTCTTAGTTTGACTGAGAAAACCTGGCAAACAGCTTTGGCTTTGGCGAAACAGGCCCATGCCAAGCAGATTCGCGTCTGCTTTGATTTCAACTTCCGTCCAAGCTTGAATGAAGAATTAAATCGGGAGGTACTGAAACAACGGTATGAAACGATCCTACCCTATTGTGACCTAGTTTTCGGCTCTGTCCGTGACTTGGAGGAGCTGCTGGCATATCCCTTAGAGGAAACAGAAGGTGCCGAGCTTGCGTTGATCCAATCCTTTATTGACCAGTATCAACTAGAATGGTTCTGCGGGACACGCCGTCTAGCCGTGGAAGACAAGCAATTTATCAGTGGAAGAATCATTACGGCGCAGGATGCCTATGAAACGGCACCGCAGCTGCTGCAAGTATTGGATCGGATCGGGGCAGGGGATGCCTATGCCGCTGGTGTATTATTAGGCTATGCCGAAAAATGGTCGCTCCAACGCACCGCTGATTTTGCAATCACGAATGCTGTATTGGCTCATACGATGCTGGGAGATGTCCCATTAACCACCAAAGAACAAGTGGAACAAGTCTTACAGGCACCAGGAAAAGACTTGATTCGCTAGAAAAAACACTTGCGTCCTTCTCTTGATGGATGACTGCGCAAAAGTAGACCAATCGGCTGCTTTTGCGCAATCATTCACCGCTTTTAGGAGAAGGACGCAAGTGTTTTTATTGTTTTAAAAAGGCTTCTACTTTTTTCTCAGGGATCACCCACAACAATAGCACGAGACTATCCAGTGTGATGATGAATAGGGGATGGATCAGCCAGCCGAGGAGCAATGCCAGCACGTTGATAAACAACGTAAAGTAGAGTTTCTTGTATCCGCGAAACAGTTCTACGATGGCTTGATTATCAGGGTTGGCACGCACCAAGGACTTTCCTACAAGGAAATAGCTGAAATCCGTCAATAAAATGACAGCCCCGTACAGCAGCTGAGGGGCAAGAGCGACTGGATAACGACTGACCCATGACGTTACAAAAGGAAAGAGGGTCAGTGCCAGGATCAATAAATGATTCGCCCACAAGGTCCAACCGTCGATTTTAGACACTACTTGAAATAGATGATGGTGATTGTTCCAGTAGATCGCTAACATCACAAAGCTGATCAAATAAATAATAAATTGCTGTTCCACTCCTAAAAAAAAAGCAAATGTATCGCCTTCGGGCTGGTGCAATTCCAATACTAATAAGGTCATTACGATCGCAATGACCGCATCGGTAAAGGCTTCGATTCGATTTTTTGACATGTACATCCATCCTTTTAAGTTTCTGTTTACTGGATCAGTGTACGCGATTGTCAGAAATTCGTCGAATGATTATTCTCGGGACAAAAGCCAACGTTCCAGCTATTTCGCAATTGGCCCATTGCCTAGTGCACCGAATAAAAACAAATCGATCGCTTCTGGCATCTTGTCTTCTTTTTCTGGTGAGTCCAAATGAGCCGCCATCAGTACTAACAATTGACTGGTGACAAATTCTGGGTCGACATCCGAACGGAGATTGGAATCACTGCGACGAAACAAGTCAAGAAACGGTTCTTTATAATTTTTCCGCCAAAGCAAGTACAGTTTTTTAGAAGTGTCCTCAGAAACGGTATGCTGAATGTCGTGCATCATCATATAAAAATTGATCCGATGCCGACTTCTTAAAAAAAGAAACATGTTCAAGATTTTTTCAGAGATCGTCAAGGAAGTATCTTCAACGCTCTGATTTAGCTTTCCAGAAACCTCTTGTGCCAAAGAAACCATCACTTCATAATAGATGGCTTCTTTGCCTTTGAAGTGATAATAAAGATTGGGTTGGGTGATGCCGACGGCTTCTGCGATCTGTCTAGTAGAAGTTGCTTGATACCCCTGCTGCATAAACAGGTTCTCTGCGACTCGTAAAATTTTTTCTCGCAAGTTCAAAGTCAGCCCTCCCAACGTTCCTGACGAAGCATTTTTTTCGCGGTAAACAAAAGTTGGATTTTCCGTTGTTTCGGTACCGCTGTTTTTTCAGCAAATACTTGATAGTTGTTTTTGCGAATCACAGTCAAGATTTCCCGATAGATCAAAGCAGCTGCTAATAGAGCTTCACGGCAATCTTCATCGATTTGCGGCATCATGACAAAAGATTCTTGATAAAGCGTCTCTGCCATTTGCGCCTCGTGTTCCCACATCTCGATAAACTGCGGGTTTTGATTGCCAGCTGCTAAAGCCTCTCGCGAAAGGTTGTATTGCGCCAAGACTGTTTGCGGCAAATAGATGCGGCCCATCCGCAGATCCTCGCCAATATCACGTAAAATATTGGTGCGCTGCATCGCTTCACCCAATTTGATGGCAGGCTCTTGAATCGCAGCGGCTGCTTGCGAGAGAATCGGCAAGAGCATCAGACCTACACTGCCAGCTACGTAGTAACTATAGTCAGAAAGCTCTTTTTCAGAGGTGGGCTGCTGGAAGTCAAGGTCTTGTTTTTGCCCCACCAATAGGTCGAAAAAGGGTTGAAATTGCAGATCAAACTGTTGGAAAGAAAGGGTCAATGCCCGCCAAATGGCTTCATCAGGATCTTCATCCTTGACGGCTTGCGGCAAGTCGATCGTATCGTCTGATACTTGTTTTTGCATTTCTTCCAAGCGTTTTTTCATGGCTTCGATCAACAATGGGTCTTGCTTTTCATCGACGGCATCATCGGCACGTCGGCAAAAGGCGTAGACGGCATAGACGGCGCGGGCTTTGTCTTTTGGCAATTGAGAAAAGGCGGTATGAAAATTTTTCGAATGCTTTTTTATGATGGCCTCACAGTATAAAAAATCGTTGTCGTATTCATCAAAGACGCTTAATGATTTAACGGTCATCTTTTAACAACTCCTCCACAGCTAACTTGGCACTTTGCATCACGATTGGCACACCCGCTCCTGGATGCGTACTGCTGCCGCAGAAGTATAGGCCTTCTGCATAATCAAATTTATTATGGGGACGATAGTAATTGCTTTGGGCTAATGTCGGTTTCAAGCCAAATGTCGCACCATTGTAGGCATTGAACCGATCATTGAACGTATCTGGCGTATACATTTTTTCATACACGATGTGTTCATCGATATCCGTAAAGATCGTTTTTTCTTTTAATAATCCAATAATCTGCTGGCGGTAGCTTTGGATCGTTTCATCCGTCCATTGATCAAATTTAGATAATTCAGGCACTGGGACTAAAACATAAAGACCTTCTTGACCATCAGGTGCTAAGGAAGCATCTTTCAGGGTTGGACGATACAAGTAGAAGGAAGGATCTTCTGGCAGTTTGCCAGCCTCGAAAAGATCGTCTACATTGCGTTTGAAATCATTGGCAAAATAAATGCTGTGGAGTGCGCTATCCTCATATTTTTTGTCCAGACCTAAATAAAGCAAGAAACAAGAACAAGAATAATCCATCGAAGCGATTTTTTGATTGGTGTATTTGCCGCGTTTTGATTCATCAGGAATCAAGCTTTCCATGGCATAAGGAAAATCAGCCGCACAAATCACGGCATCTGCGGTGATCGTTTCTCCATTGACACGAACGCCTTTGGTTTGCTTGTTTTCGATCAATAATTCATCGATCGGCGTATTGTAATGGATCGTACCGCCTAATTCTTGGAACAAACGTGCCATACCAGTGGCTAACGTATACATGCCGCCTTTGATGAAATAGACCCCATACATCAATTCGATCATAGGAATGATCGTATAAAGAGACGGCCCTTGATAAGGGGAGACGCCGATATACAAGGTTTGAAACGCCAATGATTTTCGAAGGCGATCATCTTTGACAAATTTAGAAATGGAAGAGTAGGCGTCACTAAACGTTCGCAGCTTTAACCCTGCCCATAATGATTTGGGATTGTAAAAGTCTCGCCATGTCCGAAACGACTTGGTGATGAAGGACTCTTTGGCGATCACATAGCGTTTGTAAATATCTGCTAAAAAGGCAAAATAGCCTTGAGCATCTTCTTCTGAGATCGCTTCTAGCGTTTTGGTCAATTCTACTAAGTCATTTGAGAAGGTCAGCGGTTCGTCTTGGGCAAAATACAGCTGCAGCATCGGATCGACTTTCTCCATAGGAATATAGTCATTCGGATCAACGCCAGCAAATTCAAACACTTCACGATAAATTTCAGGCATCATCACGATGGTGGGGCCCACATCAAAGGTAAAGCCGTTTTCCTTGATCTGATTCATTTTGCCCCCAGGTTGACCTTCTTTTTCGTAGAGGCTGACGTCATAGCCAAGTTTTTGCAAACGGACAGCAGCAGCTAATCCTGACACGCCCGCACCGACAACAATAATTTTTTTCATGCTTGCTCCTTCTGCGAATCATCTGATTCGGCTTCTTTTTTCGTGTGTTCTTTTTCTTCTAAAACGCCATCTTTCATGACGAGAACCCGATCACAATAATCTGTTAAACGGGTATCATGGGTCACCATAATGGTGGCTTTTTGTTTCTCTTTGGTTTCTTTTGCTAAGATTTTGACGACTTCGACGGCTTTTTTTGAATCAAGACTCGCCGTTGGTTCATCTGCCAATATGATGGTGGGATCATGATAGAGCGCTCGGGCAATAGCCACACGCTGTCTTTCACCACCAGAAAGTTCATCGGGATATTTGTTCTGCAGCTTTTCGATCCCAAGTTGTTCAAACAATTCAGTTGCTGATTGCTCTTGGGTTTCTTTGCTGACCTTATCCACTAATTGGAGTTGCTTTTTGACCGTCAAAAAGGGGACAAGGTTGGAAGCTTGTAAAATAAAGCCGATCTTTTTGAAACGAGTTTTTGCCCGTTGCTTTTCTTTTTGTTTACTGAAGGGTTCGTCATTGATAAACACTTCGCCTTCAGAGGGGGCTTGCAGACCACCGGCGATCGTTAGAAAGGTACTTTTCCCAGAGCCAGAAGGACCGATGATGGCGACAAATTCGCCTTTTTCTACCGAAAAGTTGGTTTCTTTCAAGGCTTCAATTGTCGCGTCCCCATCTTTAAATGATTTTTTGACTTGTTTGAATTCAATGGCACTCATGTTTTTTCCTCCTATCCGATTGCTTTCAATGGGTCGATTTTTACAATCGTTCGCACCGAGAAGAAAGCACCTAGCATCGCGATCAGAATCATCATGACACTGATACTAGCAAAGAATAATAGATTGATTTGGAATGGCACTGCCGCAGGTAACACGAGGGCGGTACCGATCGTTGCCAAACCACCGATCAAAACACCCGAGGTTGCCAATAAGAACGTTTGGGCGATCACCGAAAAAGCAATGTAGCGGCTAGAGATCCCTTGAGCCTTCATGACACCAAAAATTTCTGATTTTTGCATCGTTAGCACATAGATAAAAATACCGATAACGATGGCAGCGATCACGATCAAGAACCCGATCATAAAGCCAAAAGTCAGCACTTGTGCGTTGTAACCAGGCAATTCATTAATAAATTTGCTGATATCCGTAGCGACCAGATCATCTGGCACTTCTTTGATTTTGCCGCGAGTCACGATCGCGTTGATACGGGCATTTTCAGAATCATCTTCTTTTTCAAAACGAATTTCTTGATAAGCACCGATCGAGGTGTAGAGGACCGGAGCGACACTGAAGCGGGCGTTATCTGTAAAACCGACGATTTTCAATTTTTTGTCACTGCCTGCTAATTTGATGGTGTCACCAATGGAAATCCCGTATTCTTCCTCAATACTGCTGTCGGCGACCGCTTCATCATCTGAAGCAAACATCTCGCCATCGGTAATATTGGGTGCTAAAAATTGATCTGGATCAATGCCGAAAAAGGTGACATCGACTTTTTCACCGTTGTCTTCTTTGGTCACAACTCCAGCGGTTTGCGCCAAAACTGCTTTTTCTGGTGCATCGACTTCATCATAAAGACTGCGAGGAAGCATCGACATGTTTAAATTATCATTTGCTTCTTCGGTCAACAAAATTTGATCTGCCTCCCATTTGTCGACCGCCATCCGATTATCTTGAGCCAACCCATAAGCTAACCCAGTTAAAAAAAAGACCAAATAGGCGATTAAAAACATGACCCCTGTGACTAGGGCGTAACGCAATTTGGAATGGCGTATTTCATTGATTGCCAAAAACATAACGATTCCTCCTAATATTTTATCACTTGATAAAATAAAAATACCATTTTTTTTATTTTCAGCAAACTATCTTGCTTACAAAGAGTAAATTCGGAGAAAAAAGGAAGGTTATTTAGAAGGGGCGTCTGTTGATTGAAGAAAACCACTTGCTGCCCTTTGATTTGAATAGGCGCGTAGGAGCAGCGAAGGGGCGGGGGATTTTAGTGGAGAAAGAACGTTTAGAATAACAGTAAAAGCCCTCTGATTCAGTGCAGACACAACTGCGGCGCTGAATCAGAAGGTTCCTATTTGAAGTCTGGTGCTGGATCAAAGTGTCAATCGTCAGTTTCTTTGCTTGTAGCGATAACTAACGGCACGATTTTTTCAAAGGAGTGACGGAAGCTTTCAGGTTGTGCTAATTTTTGATAGATGATCGCCAAACCGTCTTGGTTTTTGCGATAATCCAACCAAACCTTCAGCTCACTTTGAGGACCGTATTTCTTTGAAATGTACTGATACGCTTCATGATGCAATTGTTCTAAATCTGTCAGCTGCTTTTTCTCATAAGCAAAAAGCAAGGTTCGCTTGAGGATTCGCTCAAAATCTAAGTCGCGATCGGCTTCGGAAATAATTTTGCCATAAAGCGAGCGAGGCTCATAGGGCAACGAGGCGCGATGATCTTCTACAGCTTCGCCGATCATTGAAATGACTGAAGGAGAGAAAAAGCGTGGCAACACAGCATCTTGTTCAACGATCTTGCGGGAATTGCTTTCGTGGTTTTTGCGGCCATAGAGCAAGCCGATATCATGGTAGGCAGCTACCGTATAGACGATATTCAGGTCAACGGGCAATGTTTCAGCAATTTCAAAACTATTTTGGATCACTTGGTGGACGTGCGCTGGGGAGTGACTGCTATCCAATTGGTTGTATTGCGGGATGATGGAGCTTTCAATATAGTGCTTTAGTTGTGGATCAATCGGTGCATCAATCTTCATTTGTCTGGTTCTCCTGCCTTTCATGTGCTAGATGAGGGGGAATTGAGCCAGTGCCAAACCGATCATTTGTTGCTAGACCTAGCGGCTGACGACAAAAGCCAAAGGGCTGTCCATCAATGGTGATTTGCTGCTTGAGCCACGGAAGGTAACTGATGGTATTGGTTGGATCGCCAGCAGCTGCTTGTTCCATTTTCTGCCATTCATTCGACGTAGAAATCGTTGCATCACCTTTCAATAAGCCGTGCCATATCACCTGGATCTCCTTGGGACAAAGGTTTCCTGCCATTGATGACAGCCCGTTAAACCCTAGTGCGACCTTTTCCGCCAAGTCCGCTTCACCACCAGCATAAAAACGAAAATCGGCAGCCGTCTTTGTTTTTAGTTGAGGCACTCGCTCCTTCCTGCCAGCTTCTTTTAAGCCGATCACCCGAGGGTCAGCGATCAAGGTCAAGAGGCTTTCTGCAGATAAATCAAAGCCCGTGCGGCGGGGAATGTTGTATAAAATAACTGGTTTTTCGCAAGTATGGATCAATCCCTGAGCATAGAGCACAGCTTCCTTTTGGGTCAGGCAAAGATAAGGGGGAAAGCCTAAAACCACACCATCGATTCGGGGATTTTTGCTGATTGCTTCTGCCAACGCGAGCGTTTCATGAAATACGATGCCAGCTAAACCGAAGAGGACTTCGAAATCGGCTGCCCAGCTGGTTTCTTGCGCTAAGGCATGTAGAAGCTGTTTTTTTTCTGTTAAGGTCAATGAGTGCTGTTCACCGGTGGAGCCGCACACCAAAACCGATTTGATCCCTTGCTTTTGCAGTTGCAAGATATGGGCAATCGTCCTTTTCGTGTCAAGTCTTTCTGCATGATCAAATGCTGTGGGGACGGCAACATGCAGTGAGTGATTCAATGAAGTCATCCGATTCATCCTTTCTTGTGATACGTTTAGCCAGCGATGTTCTTCTTGCTTCTGGTGCAAGCCAAGGAAGACGAAACAACTGATTATCCACTAAGTGTAGCAAACTTCTCGTTTCAGCAAAAGGCTTAGCAAAATATTTTTAAAACGGTGGTTGCGTTTTCAAATAAAGCATGGTATTATGCAAGTAATAAAACAGGCATGTGACTGGTAATGCAGGCAGGACCTATAAAAAACATGGAAGGGATCGTTGGATTCCGTTCAATGTTTTTGTAGGTGCTGCCTGCTTTTTTCTTTGTTTGGCCAACAAAGGAAAACTAATTAAAGGAGAAGAAAATTATGAATGTAAAAGAAACGGCAACTGCCATCGTTGAGTTGATTGGCGGAAAAGAAAATATCGCACATTTGGAACATTGCTCCACACGCTTGCGCTTTACCTTAAAAGACAATAGCCTCGTACAAAAAGATGCCTTGGAAAAAGTCGATGGCGTGATTGGGGTGCGACAAAATGTCCAATGCCAAGTCATCATCGGCAATGATGTCGTCGAAGTGTATGATGAGGTTATGAACGTGTTAGGTCATGAGCTAACAGCGGATGGAGGAAGTGAAGGCAAACAAAAACAATCGTGGGGTGCGGTCCTGCTTGATTTTATTATCTCGATTTTTCAACCGTTGATTCCAGCAGTCGCTGGAGGGGGCGTCTTGAAATCCTTACTGTTACTTGCTTCTGTCACCGGATTGATGGACAATACGAGCCAGACGTATCAAATTTTGAATCTGATCGGTGGCGCACCATTGTATTTCTTACCGATTTTAGTGGCGATCACCACGGCAAATAAATTAAAGGTCAATCAATTGGTGGCGGTTTCCGCTGTCGGTGCCTTGATTTTGCCTGAACTAACGACACTATTGACAGATGGCGCAGCGTTCATGGGCTTCGGTTTACAAAATATCGCCTATGCGTCACAAGTATTTCCAGCCATTTTAACGGTTTTATTTTACGCTCAAATTGAAAAGCTGTTTACCCGAATCTCACCAAAACCGATCCGTATCTTCTTTGTTCCAATGATGAGCTTAGTTATTACGGTTCCAGTTGCTTTATTGATTTTAGGCCCATTAGGCTTTGAAGTCGGAACGATTTTTTCAGCAGCGATCATTTGGCTGTATGCCCATTTAGGTTGGGTGGCAACAGGGATTTTAGCCGCTGTTTTACCATTGATGGTGGTTACTGGTATGCACAAAGCCATGATTCCCTATGCTGTTTCGTCCATGAGTGAGATGGGGGCAGAGCTGTTATACTTGCCTGCCTCATTGGCACATAACATTGCAGAAGCTGGTGCTTGTTTTGCGGTGAGTGTTCGGACCAAAGACCAAAAACTTCGTTCAACCGCTGTTTCTGCAGGCATCTCCGCCCTTTTTGGCATCACCGAACCTGCTTTGTATGGGGTGACGATCCTGCATAAACGAGTGCTTTACGGCGTGATGGCTTCCAGCCTAGTTGGTGGAGCGGTGGCTGGTTTGTTTGCCATCAAGGCCTTCGCATTAGTTGGCCCTGGTCTAGCAAGTATCACTATGTTCGTGGATGAAGCCAACCCGATGAATCTTGTGTGGGCAATGGTCACGTTAGGGGTATCCTTTGCTGTTTCTTTTGTCCTTGTCCTTTTCTTATTCAAAGACAAAGTGGTAGAAAATAAGACGACGGTTGCCGATCCCAAAGCCGAAGTATTGAGCAAACCAGTAGATGGGCAAGTGGTAGCTTTATCTGAAGTCAACGATGAAGTCTTTTCAAGCGGCATGATCGGAGAAGGGTTCGGGATCATTCCGACGTCTGGCGAATTGATCGCACCTGAAGATGGCGAGATCACGATGTTGTTTGAAACCAACCATGCGATCGGGTTAAAAACCCGTAATGGCGCAGAACTGCTCTTTCATATCGGCTTGGATACCGTCCAATTAGAAGGCAAACACTTTACCCCTTACGTAAAAGCGGGGGATCAAGTGAAACAAGGGCAACCGCTGATCCAATTCGATCTAGATGCCATCAAAGCAGCTGGTTTTGATCCAATCGTGATCTGTGTGGTCACCAATCAAGAAAACTTTATGGTCAAAACGATCGAATCAACCGATGAGCAAAGCGACCAAGGTGTCCTATCGATCGCACCACTCGTCTAAACAAATGAGCAATGCAACAAAAACAATGTAAAAGGGGATTGAAAAAATGACTGAAACAACTTTTCCAAAGGACTTCTTATGGGGTGGCGCAATCGCCGCAAATCAAGTAGAAGGAGGTTGGAATCTTGGCGGCAAAGGCTTGTCGGTGGCAGATGTGGCGACCTACAAACCTCATGTCGATAACAAAGATTATGCGGCGCACATGAGCGTGACCGTAGAAGCCGTCAAAGAAGCGATGGCAGATCCAACAGATACCATCTATCCAAAACGGCGAGGAATCGATTTCTATCACCGCTATCCAGAAGATTTGGCTTTGTTTGCGGAGATGGGCTTTAAAGTTTTGCGATTGTCGATTGCGTGGACCCGTTTGTTCCCAACCGGGGAAGAAACGACACCCAATCAAGAAGGGATCGCTTTTTACCGCAATGTCTTTCAAGAAATGCAGCGCTTGGGGATCAAACCGATCGTAACGTTGTCTCACTATGAAATGCCCCTAGCGCTTAGCTTGAAGTACAATGGCTGGGTGGAACGCAAAGTGATCGATGACTTTGTCCGCTTTGCAACCGTCTGTTTTGAAGAATTTGGGGAGTATGTGGAGTATTGGCTGACCTTTAACGAAATCGACAGTATCCATCGTCATCCCTTTACAACAGCAGGCATCATTCCAGAACAATCAGAAGCAGGCAAAGAAGAGCAAGAGGTGTATCAAGCGCTCCATCACCAATTTGTGGCCAGCTCATTAGTGACCAAAATCGCTCATGAGAAAAACCCAAACAATAAAGTTGGCTGCATGTTAACGAAACTAATGACGTATCCATTGACTTGTGACCCATTGGATGTTGAATTGACCTTAAAGAAAAACTTGGAAAATGATTTTTATGCGGACGTTCAAGTCAAAGGGGCTTATCCGCGAATGATTGAAAAAGATCTGGAAAAACGCGGCATCAAGATTGAAATGGCACCAGAAGACCGCCAAATCTTAAAAGATCACACCGTTGATTTTCTTTCCTTTAGTTATTATATGTCTATGGCCGAATCAGGTGATCCAAATGCCGAACGGACACCGGGCAATACGGTTTTAGGGGTAAAAAATCCCAAGCTGCCATCAACTGAATGGGGCTGGCAGATCGATCCTAAAGGCTTGAAAATCTCCTTGCTTTCATTGTATGATCGGTATCAAGTGCCATTAATGATCGTTGAAAATGGTATGGGCGCCGTGGATGTCCTTGAAGACGGCCAAGTGCATGATCCGTATCGGGTCGATTATTTCAAGGCACACTTCAAACAAATGAAGGAAGCCATCGATGAAGGGGTCGATTTGATTGGTTATACTTCTTGGGCACCGATCGATCTGGTCAGTGCGGGTACGTCACAAGTGACGAAACGCTATGGCTTCATTTATGTGGATGCCGATGATGAAGGAAACGGCAGTTATGACCGTTTGAAAAAAGATTCCTTCGACTGGTACAAAGAAGTGATCGCCACCAATGGCGCAAGTTTGGCAGAATAAACAGTGAGGAGCGAGAGTGCATGATTTACATCAAGAAAGTCTTAAATTCAAGTGTCGTACTTGTTGATAAGGAAGGCCAAGAAATGATTGCACTTGGGAAAGGCATCGGCTATGGAAAGAAAGTCGGCGACAGCATAGCCGATACCCAGATCGATCAAGTTTTTCTGCCAATCGATGAAAAAAAATCAGGTCAGTTTGCCGATTTAGTGGATGAGATTCCGTTGTACTATTTTGAAATGACCAAAGAAATCGTCCAGCTGGCGCAAAAAATGCTGCCATATCCGCTAAATTCAACGATTTACCTCACCTTATCGGATCACTTGCACTTTGCTGTAGAACGTCAGCAAAAAGGCTTGAGTGTGACGAATCGGCTCTATTGGGAAATCAAGAATTACTATACAGATGAATTTCGAGCCGCCGAACAGGCACTACGTTTGTTGAAAGAGAAGTATCAAATTGAGCTGCCAGAAGAAGAAGCCTCCAATATCGCGTTTCATTTGATCAATGCCCAGTCGAACACCGAGGAAAATCAAGATGGGTTGAAAAAGGCCAAATTGATCGGGTTGATCGTCAATATGGTGCGCTACTCGATCCAGCAAGACGTCAACACCAATTCGATCCATTACAATCGCTTTATCACCCACGTGCGTTTCTTCGTTGACCGATTCTTTTTGGATGGGCTGCTGCAAGAAGATGATGAAGGACTATACCGTCAAATGTGGGCTCTTTATCCGAATGCTATGGAGATTGCGACAAAAGTCAAAGCCTATATCGATAAAGAATACCAAACGAAGATCCCTGTCAATGAAATCGTCTATCTAGGCGTTCATATCAATCGATTGATGAATCATTCAGCGATCAATTCCTAAGCGTCCTCATTTTAACAAACACAAACAAGCCGTTTCCCTTTGCTGGAGAAACGGCTTGTTTGTGTTTAGTAGGCTTGCTTGTTAGGAATCACGCCTCGAACGCCGCCTTTTGGCTGCTCCACGTCGCCTTGGTAGCGTGGGATCAAATGACAATGGCAATGAAAGACCGTCTGTCCAGCAGCCTCCCCGCAATTGAAGCCGATGTTGAAGCCGTCTGGTCGATAGGTTTCCAATAAATAAGCTTTGCCTTCCTGCAACAAAGCCTGCAAGTCTTGTAATTCCTCTTGGGTGAGAGCAAAATAATCCCTGCGATGCGCTTTGGGGATCAATAGCAAGTGTCCAGGGGTGACGGGGTACTTATCAGCGATCGCATAAAAGCGTTCGTTTTCAATGATCGCATGTTTTGAGGCAGTACAAAAAATACAAGTCAAAATCTTTCGCTCCTTTTTCTCGGCTAGATAGCGTATCAATACTTATCTTTAGTGTACCAAAAGCTGATTTGAAATGAAACGCACGACAAAAAGCATGTCCTTTTGAGTCAATTGACAGTAAAATAAAAAAAAGTTTATAGATTCGCTTGACTTAGAGTGCACTTCAACCTGTATGCTTAGTGTAACTTAAAAAAACAGGAGGACGTACAAATGGACTATGTAAAATTTGGCAATACAGGACTTGATGTGTCACCTTTGTGTTTAGGGACAATGGGATTTGGCGATCCCAACAGCGGGTTTCATGAGTGGGTGTTAGAAGAAGACGACAGTCGTGAAGTCATCAAAAAAGCCTTGGATCTGGGTATCAACTTTTTTGATACGGCAAATGTCTATTCTTATGGAGCGAGCGAAGAAATCGTCGGTCGAGCATTGAATGATTTTGCGCCACGAGATGAGATCGTGGTTGCCACAAAACTATATTCTAAAATGAAACAGCGACCTAACAGTGGAGGCTTGTCCCGAAAAGCGATTTTTTATCAAGTCGAACAAAGCTTAAAACGCCTGCAAATGGACTACATTGATTTGTATATCATCCATCGTTGGGATTACCACACGCCAATTGAAGAAACCATGAAGGCATTACATGATTTGGTAGTTTCTGGAAAAGTACGCTATATCGGCGCATCTGCGATGTACGCTTGGCAATTTGCCAAAGCACAAGCAGTCGCTGAAAAAAATGGCTGGACCAAATTTGTTTCGATGCAAAATCACTTGAACTTGCTTTATCGAGAAGAAGAGCGAGAAATGATGCCCTTGTGTGCCGATCAAAAAATTGCCGTGACGCCATATAGCCCATTGGCTGCCGGACGGTTAACAAGAGATTGGGGTGCAGAGACCAAACGGTACTTAACGGATAAAACCGCCAATCAAAAGTACGACAAAACGATGGAACAAGACCGAGAGATCGTGGCGCGGGTCGCACAGATCGCTGACAAACACCAAAGCAAACGGGCACAAATCGCCTTGGCATGGTTATTACAAAAAGAACAAGTGGTCGCACCAATTATCGGCGCAACAAAAGAAAGCCATTTATTAGATGCATTACCTGCCCTTGATCTAAAGCTGACTGCCGAAGAGATTGCGTATTTGGAAGAGCCTTACTTGCCTCATGCAGTGGTAGGAGCGGAATAACGAGTAACAAAAGGGCTTCTGGCTCGTAGCATACAAAACGATCTAGGAAAAAATGCAAAACAAGGAAGTGAAGCCATGAATATCAAAAAAGTCAGTGAACTGAGCGGCGTCTCAGCTGATACCATCCGTTACTATGAAAAGATTGGGCTGATTCCGCCGGTCAAACGCAATAAAAACGGTGTTCGTGAATTTGATGATGACGACTTAAAATGGATCACCTTTACCAGGCAAATGCGCAACGCTGGACTATCGATTGATGGGCTGAGTCATTACCTGGCTTTATTTGAAGAAGGGCGAGGGACGGTTCCTGAGCGCAAGCAGCTGTTAGCCGAACAAATTGCAGTTTTGCGGGAGAAAATCTCAGATATGACGGAAGCTGTTGAACGTTTAGAATACAAATTGGAACATTACGACGAGCATGTTCTGCCGACTGAAGAACGACTGCGTCAACGCAAAGCCAATCTCGTCAACCAGACTTTATGACAAGCCATTTTTTCTACTCAAAGAACGAGGCTTGAATTTTTCAAAAATGAAAGGGAGCTTATGAAACGACTTGCGATTTTAGGTGCTGCTGGCACGATCGGTCAGCGATCACGGCAAAAACTTTTGGAAAGAACCAATCGACCACTCGTACTCTATGCCCGCCGTGCAACGGAGCGTTTGCATGAGATCGATGCTGCGCGTGAGACGATCATTGATGGTGACTTTCTCGATTTAGGACGACTCGTTCGGGCATTGCAAAGCTGCCAGTCGGTTTTTTTGACGGATATCCATGATCCTCGGGCAACGCTGCGGGTGATCGAGGCAATGAAATTAGCAGAGGTCAACCAATTGATCAGTGTCGCACCCGAAAAAAGACTTTGTACATCGGAGGCATTGAAGCAATTGGCAGACTTAACAGCGCCTTTTCTTGCCCCTGAAAAGCATCAGCTGCTCTTGCAGCAAAAAAATCGCTTAATGTCCTACCAATTGATTGTAGGCTCAGAGTTGGCTGTTCGCTTTGTTCATTTGCCATCAATGGAAGAATGCATGTTACAGCCAGGGGGATGGCAAGAAGCAGTCGCAGAAGAAATGCTTGCGATGTATCACTGCTATACAGCCTAAAGCCTGTGCATTTGTGATGAAAACCAACATGCTTTCTTGAAGTTCAGAATCATTTTTTTCATGTTTTCATGAAAAAAATGGTTCTTTCTTTTGAGCTTTTTTTGATAGAATAGACAGAAGCTTTTATCCATAAAATTAGTTGCCAGATTGAAAGGAGAACGTTGATGGAATCACTTATCAAAAAAAATCTTGCTTTATTGCTTGGGGTGCTGTGGATCTGCATCGCATTAAACTTTTTCCTTTTGCCTCACAGTATTGCTTCTGCTGGTGTCGGGTCGATCGGCTACCTGATCGAAACCGGCTGGTCGATCAATCGTCATATCGTTGTCTGGGGGATTAATTTATTGATGCTGGCATTGGCATTTTTGCTTTTAAAGCGAGAGGTCTTTGTCAATACGGTTATCGGCAGTCTGGCATTTCCCGTTCTTCTGGCGCTTTTACCAGAGATCATGCTCTTGCGTTTTTATTCTGTTTCCTTGATTTTAGGTAGTTTCTTCTTTAGCTTCGGTATTTTTTCACTTTATAAAATCGGTGCTTCCAATGGTGGGGTCACGATTCCGCCGCTGATTTTGGAAAAATACTATGGCATTCGAAAATCTAGTGGTGTCTTTTTAACCAATCTGATCATCATCTTGTTGAATCTCCTGATTTTTTCTTGGCAAGAAGCCCTCATTTCCGCTTTCTCTATCTATTTGATTGCCTTTTTCATGCGCTGCTTTATGCGGATCGAGCAAAAAACACAGGCAAAAAAAGCAGTGAACGTTCAAGAAACAGCAGAACTAGAATAAACTAGCAGAAGCAAACCATCGGTGCAACAGGTAGTGACCCCCAAGAGTTAGACGAAACGTCTACCTACAGGAGGTCAGTACAACATTTGCACCGATGGTTTTTTAATAGTTTCTTTTTCTCAAAACAGCAATAGCCCCCGCTAGGCAGCTGATGATCAATAAGCAACTCAGCAGCAGCGCTGGCAGTAGTTCTCCTAGTTTGATTTGGTTGGTTAAGTAGTTAGGAAATTGGCTAGAAAGAGAATAAGGGTTCCAATTTGTTAATTGGCTCCACAAACTACCTAACAGTCCGATCAGATAACAGACGCCAATAAACAACAAACCTTGATAGATACTTTTAGCAAAGCTGGAGCCTAGCAGCAGGATACTGATTGCTAGTAAACCAAACAGCCAATAGCTGAACAATGCGCTAGGGACTTGAGCAGCGCTGGAATCATCGAAATAAATCATCGTATAAAAAGCACTGACACTGGCACTTAGGAGGTAACTCAAAGACCACAGAATCGTTAAATAGCCAGCTTTGGCACAGACGATCGTCGTTTTCGGTAATCCTTTCGTAATCAGCTGAATAAAGGTCCCTTGGGCTATTTCGGCAGAGAGCGTATCGGTAAAAAGAACCACAAATACCAGCAGACCAATCGTTCCAATATTGTTGTAAAACTGCAGCCATGCATCGATCGCAGTCGGATCAGCAATCGTGACCTCAATCGATTCTGGCATCATACTGGCCATCAAATCGGGCATGATTTTCGCGGTAAAGGGAGAGAGCATACCAATCAGCGCAAACAGAATCAAACAAATCAGCAGTTTTTTGCTGCGAAGACCACCGAGAAATTCTTTTTTTAAGAAAACAAGAAACACCTTCATTTGATCACCTCCAAATAAATCGCCTCTAAAGTCGGTTCGATCCGTTGAAAGGATTCAGGTACTATCTGTTGTTCATTGAGCAATCGCAGCAACTGCTTTCCAACATTCGTGTCGGCAGTTTCGTCGATCAGTAATTGATTGTTCTTTCTTTCTGCCGCAATGCCGTGGGATGCTAACAGATTGGCAAATTTCACATGCTCACCTTCGTTGGTAAAGACGATCCCAAAGGCGGTTTTTCGATAACGTTTTTTTAAGGAATCCATCGGTTCAAACGCCTGGATCTGGCCTTTGTGCAAAATCGCAATGTAATCGGACAGCTGCTCGACATCTGCGAGAATATGGGATGAAAAAAGAACTGTCGTTTCTTCTTTGATTTTAGCCAATACATCAAGAAAGGCCTTGCGACCTAAAGGATCAAGTGCAGAGGTCGGCTCATCACAAATCAAGATAGCTGGTCGGTTGATCAATGCTTGAGCTAATCCAAGACGCTGCTTCATGCCTCGAGAAAAGCCAGCGATTTTTTGTTTCGAAGCTTCCAGGCCTACCAACGCTAAAACTTCCATCACCCGCTGAGGCTGAAAAGGTTCTTGATTGGGCTGGATCTTTCCGCAAAAAGTCAAATATTCTACAGCTGTCATAAACGAGTAAAACTGCGGTACATCTGGTAAATAGCCGATCCAGCGATTGGTCTTGGCTGAGCCGAATTGCACCACTTCGCCGCAAACGGTGATTTCGCCTTCATCAATGGGGAGCAATCCTAAAATCGCTTTCATGGTCGTTGTTTTGCCAGCACCATTTTCCCCGACAAACCCCACAACGCTGCCCTTTGGAACCGAAAAGGTTAGGTCTTGCAGCACTTGCTTGCGCCCAAAACGCTTGGATAAATGGTTGATCTCGATCATCTTCATTGTTGACCCTCTTTTCCGAAAGCAAAATAAAGGATAGGACCGATCAGGCTAACAAAACAGGCGATGAAAAGCCAAAGAAGGCGGGAGCCGAATTTAAACTGTTCTTGTTTTAAAATATCGCGAACCGCCAAGATGATCAGGACCAATTGCAAAACAATCAAGGGGATCAGTACGGGCAAATAATCAGACATATTTTCTGGTATATTTAGTGAAACACTATTCATGTGAAGCCCTCCTTTGTGGCTCATTTTCTTGTTCGGACAGTTTTTGCAGCTGCTGAAATAATTCTTCAAATAGTGGTTGCTTCAGATAAGGTTCAAATAATGGTGTGAACTGCGCGATTTCGAGAAATTGCTTTTTGACATTGTCTGAGTTCCGCGGGATCTGACTGCCTAATTCTAATTCGCTGATCCACTCATCGATGCTGTTGAAATAATCGTCTCCTTTCAAAACGATTTCCTCAGGCGTGTCTGCTAATGTTTTCACATACAGCGTTAATGCTTGCAGCAATAAGCTTTCTTTTCCCAAAGCGGCAAAAGAAACCATCCCAGCGGCTAGAAAATTCAGTAAAGAAATAGGATGCAGCTGGGCCAGTTGGAAGCTCTCGCTGAGTGCCAGCCCACGTGCAAAGGTTTTTTCCAGTTGCTCCTCGTCTTGTGTGAGCATTGCCAAATAATTTGTCAGTAAGCTCATAAAAAGAATCAAGTATTGGTAAATCGCACTTTGCGTCACAATCTCAGCTTGTTGCAACTGATTTTTTTGCTGAAATGCGGCGGCAATCAACGGTTCGCTAGGTAAAAAAGAGAGAGTTTTCGTGCCAAGGATCGCCAAGACCTCATCGGGTTGGTTTCTCATCAGCAGACAATAGGCTTCGATTTGTTGCGCTTGTTGTGCTAACGCATTGTCACCATGCGCAATGATCCGTTGGTAAAGGATTTCTGCTTCTTTCAAATAGGTAGTTTTTTTCGCTTCCATCAAGGCTTCTTCAGAGGGGTGTCCTTCTGAGCTATCTGCTACAGGGACATCTGGCAAAAGATCCCAATGATTTAAGTAAAAGGAGCCCATCTGTAACAAGAACGGGTAACAAGAGTAATACCGTTTGGTAAAACTTTGTGCCAGCGCGAGGACTTCGCTTGGTGTTTTTGTTTGAAAGGCGTCTTTTAGTAATTGATAGATTCGTTGGATCTCTTTAGGAGATAGCTGCGAGTCCAAAATCAATAATTCATCGACACTGCAATCAAAATACGCTGCTAATAAGGGCAGCGAGGTGATATCTGGATAAGACTGTCCCGTTTCCCATTTCGAAACGGATGCTTTGGACACATTCATAAACACTGCTAATTCTTGCTGGGTAATACCTCGTTGTTTTCTTCTCCGAGCGATTTCCTCGCCAATTGGTAAGTCCATAGTGCACCTCCGATAGGTTTGTTTGGTATACTTCTATCATAAGAGGATAAGAGATGACTTACAATGGATTGCTAGTTAATTTTTGGTTGATTTAATTAACTAAAAGTTGATTATAAGGCGAAGTATTCCAATCTTTGGGAAAGAGATGATCGTAAATGAGAGGTAGAAAAATGAAAGTTGTAGCAGCGATCGATTCCTTCAAAGGAAGTGCCACTTCCGCAGAACTAAATCAAGCGGTCTTAAGCGGGTTTTCAGACCAGTGGGAAACACGCAGTATCCCAATCGCTGATGGGGGAGAAGGGTCAATGGCAGCAGTCATTGCTGCGCTGGGAGGCAATTACGAAACGGTTTCAGTGACCGCTCCATTAGGCGGTAAGTTGCAAGCCCGTATGTTGGTCACCAAAATCAAGGAAGAAAAAATTGCCCTGATTGAATCTGCAGAAGTGATTGGGTTGCAACTCGTGGAACCTAGTGACGAGACCACCCGCAATAGCTCTTCTTTTGGTTTAGGCCAAATGGTCTTAGCAGCTTGCAGGCAAGGTGTGAAAAAAATTTACCTGACTCTTGGCGGTAGCGGCACTTCTGATGGGGGCGTAGGCTTTTTACTTGCGCTAGGAGCAACCATTCAAAGAAACGAGCGGATGGAAAACAATCCTTTGCTGCAAGCAGAATCTCTGGCGCTCAGCCAGTTGAACCCTCTGCTTGCACAAATTGACCTGTTTGCATTGGCCGATGTAACGAATCCCTATTTTGGCAATCAGGGATTTGCGCAGGTTTTTGGTCCGCAAAAAGGGGCATCCCAAGAAACGATCCAGCAGTTGGATCAGCAGGCAAAGCGCTTGGCTGAGCACATCAAGCGGACCACGGGGATCGATCTGGAAGTCCCTGGCGCTGGTGCGGCAGGTGGGCTTGGTGGTGCTGTTCGTTTGGCAGGTGGTCAATTGGTTCCAGGATTTGCGACGATCGCTTCATTGATTGGATTTGAGGAAAAAATCAAAGAAGCAGATTTGTTGATCACGGGTGAAGGACGCATCGATGGGCAAACCGCTGGGGGAAAAGTACCCTATGGCGTCGCGTTGCTCGCCCACAAACATCAGGTCCCGGTTGTTGCCATCTGCGGCTCCCGAAGCGACGATCTAGGAAAACTGCCGCAACTACTATCTGCCGTCTTTTGTATCCAGCAAGGTCCGATTTCGTTGACAGAAGCGATGGAGAAAAAGCGAACCTTAGTGAATGCTCAACAGACTGCTCAAGCCATCGCTGGTTTTGTGGAGCAGTGGCAAAAAAAGACTGAATCAGACGCTTCAAATAGGACTGAATAAGAAGATAATACCAAAAAAACTTCGTATTGGCTACTGCCTTTTGTACGAAGTTTTTTTGGTGTTTTTCTCTGTGCTTAAGCCAAGGTAGCTTGTGCATCAATCTCTACTTTAAATTCAGGGGCAACCAAGCCGGCAACGATGACGAGACTCATGGCTGGTTTGTTTTCTGCCAAAATAGTTGTAAACGCCGTACGGACAGCAGCTAAGTAGGCAGCATCTGTTAAAAAGACGGTCATTTTGACCACTGATGACCAAGTCAACTGATTGGCTGATAGAAGCTGTTCGATCTTTTTCAAAACGATGGTTGTTTGCTCTTGCGGGTCCTCAGGTGTGGCTCCGTCTTGCGACGGCGTTTGACCAGAAATGAAAAGAAAAGGTCCTTGAGCGATTTTTGTATCGGTATAGATTGCCATTTCTTTGGCTCCTTTCGTCTATCTTGCCTTTGGATGATGGGACAGATAGAAATTGATTGGGTGTGTCCTAGTTTACTTGATTCCACCTGCAAAAACAATCAACGGACGTTTTCAGTTGGTTGTGTGAAGCCACGAGACCAAGCCGCTCTTCCCCTTTAAGAAAAGCACTCATTTTTTTCAGGCCCCGCTGAAATTATCGCCAGAATTTTATGGTTTCAATGTCTTATACTATGTTCAGATCAAATAAATAAACAAGGAGGAAAAAAATATGAATTGGTACAAAAACACAACAGAAGAACTTTTACACACGTTGCAAACAACACGGCAGGGCCTTTCCTCCGAAGAACGCAACCAGCGTTTAGCAAAGCAAGGTGAAAATAAAATTACTGAGGCAGCGCAGATCCCCACATGGAAGAAAGTCGGCAAGCACTTTACCGACTTACTGATGTTGGTCTTGATCGTCGCAGCCGTCTTAAAAGGGATTTCTGGTGATTATATCGAAAGCGGCATTATTATGGCGGTCGTCGTCATCAATGGATTCGTCGGCTACTGGCAAGAGCGTAAAGCCCAAGAATCACTGGATGGATTGAAGCAGTTCATGGGGCAAGAAGCAACGATTTATGTTCACGGCCGCAAAAAGAAAATTGCTGTTTCTTCCTTAGTAAATGGAGATTTAGTCGTTTTAGGACCAGGAGATGTTGTACCAGCAGATATGCGCTTGATCGAAACCCATGATCTTGTGATTGAAGAGTCGATTTTAACTGGCGAATCTGAGCCTGTTCAAAAAATGACCGAGCCTATTACTCAAGAAAGTACAATTGGTGACCAGCGGAACATGGCGTTTTCTGGTACCCATGTAGAAAGCGGAACTGCCAGCGGGATCGTCGTTGAAACAGGCGACGATACACAAATCGGCCAGATCAATCAAGCAATTCAGTCTGTGAAAGCGCAAGAAACCCCGTTGATCAAAAAAATGAAGCAATTGAATCACCAAATCTTTAAAGGCATTATCGGATTAGTGGTTTTCTTGATCTTCTTTACTACCTTCCGCTACGGCTTTGATCTTGATCTCTTGTTCTCATCAGGTATCGCCTTAGTGGTAGCGATGATTCCTGAGGGCTTGCCAGCCGTGCTGACCATGATTTTATCGATGGGTGTCAAGGAAATGTCTGAGGAGCAAGCAATCATCAAAACGATGCCATCAGTGGAGACACTAGGTGCCATGACGGTGATTTGTTCAGACAAAACAGGAACCTTGACCAAAAATGAAATGACGGTCGTCAATGTTTTAGTTGAGTCAAACGTGGATAAAGCAACGGTGCTTGATATCATGGCAAATTGTCAAGACTTGAAGCAAGACGAAGGACAAAAGGCTGCGGATCTCGTTGGGAACCCAACCGAAAAAGCCTTGTTACAATACGCAGAATCAGCGCAGCAACCATTGCGTAAAACAGTCGATAAGATTCCTTTTAGTTCCTCTTACAAGTACATGGCAACACGCCATCAAAATCAAGAAGAGCCGAATGCCTCGGTAGTTTTTGTCAAAGGTGCGCCCGAAGTGTTGCTTGAGAAAAGCCAACTGACTTCAGATCAAAAGCAATGGTGGTTAGATGAAAGTGCAAAATTAGCAGCGAAAGGGCAGCGGCTGATCGGCTTTGCGCATCTGACGCTGTCGGCACAGGAGTCCTTGTCCCACGAAGGGCTAACCAATTTAACCTTTGTCGGGATCGCTGGTATCATTGATCCTCCGAAAGACAGTGCCATCAAAGCGGTAAAAGAGTGCTTGCAAGCGGGCATCCAAGTCAAAATGATCACAGGAGACCATGGCAAGACCGCTCAAGCCATCGGCAAGCAAATTGGCTTGAAGCACACGAATCACGTGTTGGAAGGGCTAGAAATCGATCTGTTGTCGGAGGAAGAATTGCAGCAAGCAGTCCAAAAGACAGACATCTTTGCTCGAACGACCCCTGAGCATAAATTACGGATCGTTAGTGCTTTGCAGGCGAATGAAGAGATCGTCGGAATGACCGGTGATGGCGTAAACGATGCACCAGCGCTGAAAAAAGCCGATATTGGGATCGCTATGGGGATCAAAGGCAGTGAAGTAACCAAGCAAGCAGCCGATATGGTTTTGGCAGACGATAATTTTCATACGATCGCCAATGCCGTCCGAGTGGGTCGTCGAATCTACGATAATTTGAAGAAAACCATCAACTTCTTCTTACCAACTGCGGTTGCTCAAGGATTGATCGTTATTGCGGCACTCTTGTTGAACCGACCACTGCCACTGACACCTGTCCAAATTTTATGGGTAAATATGGTGACAACGATCACGCTTTCTTACGCACTCGGTTTTGAAAAGGCAAGTGCGGATGTCATGAATCGACCACCACGGCCAATCAAAGAAGGCATCTTGTCTTGGTACAGCTTGTTCCGCATCTTCTACGTCTCGCTGTTGATCATGATTCCTTCTTACGTCTTAGCGGTTCAATTTGAGGGAACGGTCCTTCAGCAAAGCATGCTGCTGCAAAGTATCGTCTTTGCCCAAGCGGTCTACTTGTTGAACTGTCGGGAGCTGGTCAAGCCAGCCTTGAATCGCCAACTGTTTGCCAACCGAGCGCTATTCGTTTCTCTTTCACTGCTGATCGTATTACAGGCAGCGATTTTCCTAACCCCTCTAGGACACCAGCTTTTAGGGATCGGTTCTTTGACCTTGATGCAGCAGTTGAGTATCGCTGCTAACGGCGCACTCCTTTTCGCAGTCGTTGAGGGTGAGAAATTTATTACGAATAAGCTGCAAGGACGGCAAAAAGCCGCTCCAGTGAAGCAGTAGCGGCAGCTTGATGATTCTAGCGATAGCTTAAATAATAGGTTTGGATGAGCTCAGTCACTTGATTGAGCTCATTTTTCGTTGGTACCATCGATAAGTAAAAAACTGGAACAGATACTTCCTCTAAAGGGAAATTTGAGAGAATAAAATCAACCTCGATTTTCGCCAACGCTTCTAGTTGACCAGGCTCGATCGCCGATAAAAGGATGCGGGCACCGAGGAAGTCATTCAATTCTTGCAGGAGATAAGCTTTCCAGGCAGGCTCACCTTGGAAAACAAAATACCCTTTTGCGCGAATGGGATTGATTTGTAAAATCGCTTGTTGGATCAGTAAGGTGGTGGTTGACCATAATGGAAAACTCATTTCCGATTGACTGGCTGTTTGCTCTTCTAAAAAGTCATGGATCGTCGCTTCGATCGGTAGCGAATAGGGTTGATTTAACCGTTGGATCTCGTGAAATTCGAGCCCGAACAGTTCTGAGAGCTTGGCTGACTCTTGCGATTTGATCAAAAGCAACAGTAGATTCTCAATCAGTTGTGTATCACTAGCTAAAGACAACTGCAACAAGCGGCCTAGTTTTCCAACAAAATGGGTCGTTTTCTGATAAATGGTTTGGTAGGATTCAAGGGTTGCTTGGATCGTTGCGGACCAGTCGTTATTGTAGTTCCAACTTTCTAAGAAGCAGTAGAAGCTAAAGAAGTGTTCGCTGCGTTCTAAATAAACGCCTTCTTTTTGATACAGCTGGCTTAATGGCTGTTGGAAAAGGCTATAAAGGGGATCGTCCCCCTGAAATTCAAAGGAATCGATACGGCAATTGGCTTTGATGCGAATCGTATTGATAAAAAACCAGCAGGTACCGTAGATTTGTTCCACTTCGATCTGCAGCTTGGCTTTTGCTAAGCGATCCAAGAAATGATAATAGTGGGACTCATGAATCGTATATTCCTCAAAAAAGTAATTGTTATGGGTGTATGGCAGTAACAGGCGATGAAAAAAAACACGGATGTTGATCTCACTTCCTTCAAAGCGGATCATGCGATTGGTGATCCGAATCCGCAACGAAAAATCAGTGAGACTTTTGTTTAATTTTGTCACATGTCGTCGCAAGGTCTCATAGGATGTCCCTGTTTGGTTAAGAATATCTTGCGTACGGAGTTCGCTGGAAAAAAGCAATGCTTTCATCAAAGAAACACCGATCGATTGAGGGAAAAACGTTTCCCAGAGCTGACTCATCAACAATGGCCCATCATGGGTCAGAGCAAAGCCACTACTGGCAGCTTCGATCTGCCAACCATCAGGCAATTGTTGGCGAATATAGGTTAGATCGGAAAAAACGGTTCGCTCCGTCGTATCGATCAATTTTGCTAGTTGCTTGGCAGTGATCATTTTGTGATTCGCCAGTTGTTCCAAGAGAAGGATCTGACGTAATAAATCCTTCTCCGTAATGATTTTTTTCATCATCCCATCCATGACAAAAACTTCCTTTCCGAGTCTTGAAGGTCAAAAGAGTCACATTGACTGTTTTGATGAAAGACAACTCTTTCGTGTTCTTTTTGATTTTATACGAAAAAGGCAAGTTTTGCTATTTCCAATTCACTGGATGATGTTTTTTTTATTAAAAAAGCTGGGATCGGCAACCTTCTGAGTAACTGTCTAAAGGAATGCGTTTGTTTTATGTGTTTTAACGGTTAGAGGTCTATCATGTGTTCGTATTTCTTCATTCGCAAATACATAGAATAACTTTCTTTCGACAATTTT
Organism: Enterococcus sp. B2E4; assembly: GCF_030499455.1. Taxonomy (NCBI): domain Bacteria; kingdom Bacillati; phylum Bacillota; class Bacilli; order Lactobacillales; family Enterococcaceae; genus Enterococcus; species Enterococcus sp. B2E4. The sequence continues at coordinate 205,302 of NZ_JAUKPK010000001.1, read as the reverse complement.
ATTTTTGAGGAAAAAAGACTCTTTTTGCGAGAGGCGTAGAGTTTTCGATGGAGCGCAGAATTGATGATCCATTCAATTTCTGCTTGTTCTTCCTCGGATAATTCGACTTTTTTCTCATTGGATTGAATGAGAGAGTAAGTAAATTCTAAGCAGCTCATTTTATAAATAAAGGTGGAAAAATATAATTTGTCTATGTGCATTTAATCACCCTTTCTTACATTCGGTTCAATCATATAGAAGAATATTTCAAATAACAATTCTGTTTTTTCATGATGTTATGAAAATTTTGGATAAATGTCGATTTTTTGGCAAAATTATAGCAAAGCTTTCACTCTTTGATCTTCACGTAAGGGTTATAAAAAAAACAAATATTATTTAAATGGAGTAGCAGCTATAATTAAGTACGCTGAAAGAAGTGAAGGAGATTTTTGTCCAAAAGAATGTCTTTTTATTTTGGTTAAGGCAACCCATTGTAGGTTGTTTTCTTGTATTGTCAAAAGGAGACAAAAAAAGAAAATTCGCTTTTTTCTGTTGACAGATCAGCAAAAGCCACGTAATATAGCTACCAATAACTAGTAAAGACCAAACAAAAGAGAAGTATGAGGACGTTCGTCTTGCAGAGAGCTGATGGTGGTGTAAATCAGCAGATTGACGCTTCAGAAATGGACTTTTGTGTCGAAAGGCTGAAATCAGTAGGCTTTTTTCGGGATCTCCCGTTACAGAGAACGATCGTTGATAGACGATCTAGAGAACCAATTGAGGTGGCACCGTGAGTAATCGCCCTCATGCAGACGAGTTTGTTTGCATGAGGGCTTTTTTGTTTTTCTTGCCCTTCAACCAATAAAAAAATAAACGTAAAATCAAACTAAGAGAAGTACTTGAGTCTTTTTTGGTTACAGAAAGTCGGCGGTGATGAGAGTCCGATACCAAGAAATCAAGGAAATGGCCTTAGCCGATCATTTTTTGAACCCTTTTTTTGGCAGTAGGAAAATGCGGGAACTCCCGTTATAGAGGAAGACCGTTGTTAGACGGTTGATAGAGAAGAAGTTGTTTTTTTAGGCAACTTTCAATTGAGGTGGTACCGCGGTCATTCGCCCTCAAGCAGACGTTTTTATGATGTTTGCTTGAGGGCTTTTTGTTTACAAAGAAAGGAGCAGCTTATGTATCGAATGGAACGAATCAACAGCGATTGTTTGACACCTGTCTCAGTGTTTTTACGGATTCAAGGGGCGCATAAATGTTTACTGGAAAGTATTCCCAGAGAAGAAGATACGGGACGCTATTCGATCCTCACCTTTGATCCTGTTCAGAAACTGACCTTTAAGGATGGTGTTTTTCAAGTGGAGGATCTTTTGGAAAAAACGGTCAACAAGTATCCCTGTCAGGACCCTTTAAAAGAAATGGAACGGTATGTAGTCAAAAAAGAAATCACCGCTTTATCGGATCTGCCGTTGCAAAGTGGGGCGATCGGGTATGCGGGCTATGATATCGCAGCTTGCTATGAAGACATTGGACAACTGCCAACAGATGAATTGCAGGTGCCTGATATGGCCTTTTGGCTTTTTGAAACCTTTCTCGTTCTGGACCATCAAAGGGAAACCTTGACCATCATCCTTGAAAATTGCTACAGCCAAAGGGGGACCGCCGAGATGAAGCGGGCACTCCAAGCGGTGCAGCAGCAATTAAGGACACCGGTCGCAGCTGAGACCCGTGGGTTATCGAATGAAAAGCTGCATTTTACAAGTAATGTTACCCAACATGCCTATGAAACGATCGTTCGTGAGGCAAAAGCCCGAATTACGGCAGGGGATATGTTTCAAGTGGTTCCTTCCCAACGTCTGCAAGCAGCATTTACGCAAGATCCTTTTGACTATTACCGAAAACTGCGAGTGACGAATCCGTCTGCCTACCTCTATTATCTTGATTTCGATCACGGATTCAAAGTGATCGGCAGTTCACCTGAAAGCTTGATTCGGGTTCAAGGAACAACGATCACCACAAATCCAATCGCTGGTACACGCAAACGAGGGGCAACCAAAGCAGAAGACGAAGCTTTGGCGGCGGAACTATTAGCAGATGAAAAAGAACGTGCAGAGCACCAAATGCTGATCGATCTGGGGCGCAATGATTTGGGCCGAATCGCTGAACATGGCACGATTCATGTTCCTTTATACATGGTGATCGAGAAATACCGCTATGTCATGCATATCGTTTCGGTGGTGGCTGCCAAGCGCAGAGCAGGTGTGACGGCAATGGATGCCTTGAAAGCAACCCTGCCAGCAGGCACGGTCAGCGGGGCACCAAAGATTCGTGCCATGACTCGCATCTATCAATGGGAAGCTGTTCGAAGAGGGGTCTATGCGGGAGCCGTTGGGTATTTTTCTCGAAATGATCAAGCGGATTTTGCCATCGGGATTCGGACAATGGTATTGAAAGACGCGATCGCTTATGTCCAGGCAGGGGCAGGTGTCGTTTATGATTCTGATCCCTCATCTGAATACCACGAAACCTTACACAAAGCCAAAGCACTATTGGAGGTGTCAGCCAATGATCTTACTCGTCGATAACTATGATTCGTTTACTTACAATCTTCTCCAGCTCTGTCCAGAAGAAACAGTCGTCTTGCGAAATGATGATCCAGACCTTTTCCTTGTTGCTGAAGAAGCAGAAGCCATCATTTTTTCCCCCGGACCAGGACGTCCCGCAGAGGCAGGATTCATGATTCCTTTGATCAAAACATATCACAATAGCAAGCCGCTTCTAGGGATCTGCTTAGGTCATCAAGCCATTGGAGAAGCGTTTGGTGCCAAAGTGGTCCAAGCACCAGCCATTATGCACGGCAAGCAATCGAGCCTTACGTATCAGAAAAAAGGCGTATTCGAAACCTACCTAGGAGACATGACTGTCATGCGCTATCACTCGCTGGTCATTGAGCCAGCGACCCTTCCTGCACAATTTGAGGTATTGGCTGAAACAAAAGGGATCATCATGGCGATCCAGCATCGACAAAAGCCGATCGTAGGCCTTCAATTCCACCCTGAATCAATGGGGACAAACGAAGGGGCGTTTTTTATCCAACGGTTTCTTGAACTCATTTCAGAGAAATCAGCAAAAAGCAGCAAATGAAAAAGGAGGAACATTTATGGAAGCAGTCAAAATTCAGCAGCCGCAGCAAATCACCCAGCAGCTTTTTAATGGCAGTCATTTAAGTTATCAGGAGATGCGCCACTTTGCTCAAGGAATTTTAAGCGGGATCTTTTCAGAAAGTCAATTGGGGGCAGCGTTAGTTGCGATGAAGATCAACGGCATCACAGCCGCCGAATTGACCGCTTTAGCGGAAATCATGTTAGAGCATGCCGTGACCATTCCTTATGAAGGAGGAGACGCCATGGATAATTGCGGTACTGGCGGCGACCACTCCAATAGTTTTAATGTCTCCACTACGGCTGCTTTCGTGTTAGCAGCTGGGGGAATCACGATGGCAAAACACGGCAATCGCAGTATCTCTAGTCGTTCAGGCAGTGCCGATGTCTTAGCCTGCTTGGGGGTATCGATCCAAGCATCACCAGAAAAAATCGCTGAGCTATTAACGACTGTCGGCATCGCGTTTCTCTTCGCTCCCTCGTTGCATCCAGGCATGAAAGCAGTGATGAAGATACGGCAAGAATTAGCAACGCCAACGATTTTTAATCTATTAGGCCCCTTGATCAATCCTGTTCCGTTGAATACGCAACTGATTGGGACTTACGCAGGCGAGAGCTTGGCCGACACCGCTCAGGCGTTAGGCAGTCTTGGTCGGCAAAGAGCAATGGTGATCCATGGATGCAATGGAATGGATGAAGCCAATTTGGCAGGTGAAACTGCGATCAGCTTTTATCAAGGAGGAGAGGTAGCCAATTTTTCTTTGGATCCACAAGCGTACGGCTTTACGCCAGCGCCGATCAAGGCGATCGTCGGTGGGGATGCCGCTCAAAATGCAGCGATCTTAACTGCGGTGTTGAAAAATCAACCCTCCGTTTATCTAGAAACGGTGGTCTTAAATGCAGGGTTAGGTTTTTACGCTAACGGCAAAGCCGCCACGATAGCGGAAGGGTTTGCGATGGCACGGGCGTGTATCGCTTCGGGCGCCGCCTATGACAAACTGCAGGAGTTGATCCGCCAGTCAAATAGTCAATAATTACGAAAGCTGTAAGGAGGAGAATCATGGATTTTTTAGAAACGATCATCCAGAAAAAAGTTGAAGAAGTTGCCGCGATGCCACAAGAAACCGAAAAGGTCGTAGCGAAACGCCCATCATTTTATCAGCAAGTCAAGGACCGACCACAAAAGATGCACCTCATTGCTGAAATCAAGCGTGCTTCACCCTCAAAAGGAGACATTAACCAAGCGATCGACCCAGTCACGCAAGCGCAAGCTTATGAAGCCGCGGGTGTCAGCGGAATTTCCGTTTTGACCGACCAGCAGTTTTTCAAAGGCTCGCTGGCAGATCTTGAAGCAGTCAGTAAGGCTGTTTCGGTGCCTATACTATGCAAAGACTTCATTATCGACAAAAAACAATTGATTCGCGCCAAGAATGCAGGTGCCAGTATCGTTTTATTGATCGTGGCTGCGTTAGAGCCAGCCCGTTTCGTCGCGCTGTATCAAGAAGCCGAAGCACTAGGGTTGGAAGTACTCGTTGAGACTCATAATGCGGCTGAATTTCAACACGCCCAAGCATTAGGTGCCAAAATCATCGGCGTCAACAATCGTGACCTAAAAACTTTTGACGTTTCCTTGGATGTCAGTGTTGCTTTAGCACCTCAGCCATCAGAGGCGGTTTATATCAGTGAATCTGGTATTCGAACTGCCGCAGATGTGCTGCAGCTTGCACCGTTTTATCATGGAGTCCTCGTTGGAGAAACGTTGATGAGAAGCCATCGAATTGCTGAAACAGCGGCAGATTTGCAGGTGAGCCGCCGATGACCAAAGTGAAAATTTGCGGACTCACCGAACGCCTGCATGTCGAAACTGCCATCAATGCAGGAGCAGATTACCTTGGCTTTGTTTTTGCCGAAAGCCGTCGGAGAATCGATCCGACCCAAGTCCGCAAGATAACGGAGCAAGTACCCGAAAATGTAGGGAAAGTCGGGGTTTTCGTTTCTCCAAGTGTTGAAGAAGTGCAAGCGGCAATTCAAGCCGCCCAACTAACAGCGATTCAGCTCCATGGAAAGGTTCTGCCATCTTTGCAAACAGCCATTCAGAAGGGGGTTTTTGCTCATCAAAAGATCGCAGTGATCCAAGCCTTTGATGGAGAAGCAGAGACTTTAGAGCAAGACTTTCTGAGCTGCGATGCAGATTTTGGTTTATTGGACGCTCCAGTAAGAGATCACCCTTATGCTGGTGGCAACGGCCAGTCCTTTGATTGGCAAAAAGCGGCGAGAGAACCGTTGCCGTTGTCTGAGCGATTTTTTATTGCTGGCGGGTTGCACGCGGAAAATGTAGAAGAGGCGATCCAGCTTTTTAGGCCTTATGCTGTCGATGTTTCTTCAGGCGTTGAAACCCAGGGCAAGAAAGACAGTCGGAAAATCGAACAATTTATTCATTTAGTAAAGGAGAAAAAAAGATGACTCAGTATCCCACAAAAACAGGATTTTATGGTTCTTTTGGCGGACAGTTTGTGCCAGAGACATTGATGTATGCAGTCAAGCAATTGGAAACTGTCTATCGTGAAGCACAAACGGACGCAAGTTTTCAAGCTGAATTACAGGAATATTTACAAGAGTATGTAGGAAGAGAGACCCCCCTTTATCATGCCCAGCGCTTGTCACAACACTTAGGCGGTGCCAAAATTTATCTGAAGCGAGAAGATTTGAATCATACGGGTGCCCATAAAATCAATAATGCACTTGGCCAAGTCTTATTAGCAAAACGGATGGGGAAAAAGAAAGTGGTAGCAGAGACCGGTGCTGGGCAGCATGGCGTCGCCACAGCAACTGCGGCCGCGTTGTTCGGTATGGAATGCACGATTTTTATGGGCGCGGTAGATGTTCAGCGGCAAGCACTAAACGTCTTTCGAATGGAATTGTTGGGAGCAAAAGTGGTTTCAGTCACATCAGGCAATCAGACATTGAAAGATGCTGTCAATGAAGCGCTGCGCTACTGGGTCGCAACCGTCGAGGACACTCATTACGTGATGGGTTCGGTACTCGGTCCGCATCCTTTTCCAGAGATCGTTCGAGATTTTCAAAGTGTGATTGGGAGTGAGACACGGCGGCAACTATTAGAAAAAGAAGGACAACTGCCAACGACAGTCGTTGCTTGTGTTGGCGGCGGCAGCAATGCGATGGGAATGTTTTACCCTTTCATCAACGATCAAACCGTTCGTTTGATTGGCGTTGAAGCAGCTGGAAAAGGCGTGGATACTACCGAGCATGCGGCGACTTTGACGAAAGGCAGTATCGGTATTTTACATGGTACCAAAATGCATTTGCTGCAAGACGATGATGGGCAAGTGATTGAACCCTATTCGATTTCAGCTGGTTTGGATTATCCGGGGGTCGGTCCCGAGCATTCTTATTTGAAGGAAATTGCACGTGCGGAGTATTTCGCGGTCACTGATGAAGAAGCTGTTGACGCCTTTTATCTCTTGTCTCAAATCGAAGGCATTATTCCCGCTTTGGAAAGTGCTCATGCCGTTGCCTATGCTTTAAAGTTAGCGCCAACGATGACAGCAGAAGAACGCTTAGTGATCTGTTTGTCTGGGCGAGGGGACAAAGATGTTCAACAAATCAAAGATCGGAAAGGGGAAGCGAAATGACCAGCAAAACATTGACGATGAAACTAAAAGAGCGCCAAAAACAAGGCAAGCCTTTGTTTGTACCTTATATCATGGCGGGTGCCAACGGACTGGAACGCCTGCCAGCAGAAATCGAACTGTTGACGACACATGGCGCAGCCGCCATTGAAATCGGCGTGCCCTTTTCAGACCCAGTCGCAGATGGAGCGGTCATCCAAGCAGCTGGAATGCAGGCATTAGCCAATGGCACCACTTTAAAAAAGATCATTGCTGCGCTGCAAACGATCCATTCTGAGGTTCCACTGGTATTGATGGGGTATGCCAATTCATTCTTTCATTATGGGATTGAACAGTTAGCAAATGAGTTAAAAACGACAAATGTGAAAGGGTTGATTATTCCAGATTTGCCTTTTGAACATCGATCGCTAGTAACGCCTACGTTTGATGCGGCGGATCTCGCGCTGCTCACACTGGTCTCTTTGACCAGTCCTCCAGACAGAATTCAGACGCTGATCGAAGAAGCGGAAGGATTCGTTTATGCTGTGACAGTGAACGGTGTCACTGGAGAAGATCGCCAATACAACGAACAGCTGGATCAGCATTTGCAAGCCATTTCGGAAAAAAGTCCGATTCCTGTACTAGCTGGTTTCGGGGTCTCGACCCACGCAGACGTGCAGCGCTTTGCTCGAGTGTGCGATGGGGTAGTGATCGGTTCAAAAATCGTAGCAGCCTTACAGAACGAGCCACTGCCTAAAGTCAGTGAGCTGTTAGCAGAACTTGTCGGTATTTCATAGAAAATCAAGGTGAAGGAAAGAACCCGAGTTGGGTTCTTTTTTTTATGAGAAAACTAGTATTCGAGATACTGATGGGCTGCTAGGAAAAAAGAGCACGCTGTGTGAAGAGGAAAAAAAGGCTGATGGAAGATCAGCCTAAATTGTTGTGATTATGCCAGTGTATCGGTGTCGATGGTGACTGTCTCGCAAAAATGCCCTCTGCCCCCAACGTAAACACGATGGATTTCCTTTCGCGAGGACGTAGCTAGTTTGACAAAGATTTCAGAAGGTTCACCTAAATTGCTGCCTTGTTCAAAGCGATACACTTCTTTTTCAAGGGAACACTTTTGATGCAAGAAGCAAGCCAAAGCGGCATTGGAAGTACCTGTGGCAGATTCTTCATTGATGTCAAATAATGGGGCAAAGTTACGGCAAACGATTCGTTCTTTTTCCATTGCATATAAGTGCATGCCAACTACTTGTTGCAGCGCACTTACTTTTTTTATTTCCTCAAAATCAGGTGCAACATGCTGCAACTGGGCCGTTGTTTTGATTGGAACAAGGATATCTTTTAATCCTGTAGAAACGATTTGAATAGGAATTTGATCATTGATAGCATTGGTATCGAAACAGTCAGCTAATTGTTCTAGTGAAAGGACATCTGAAAACAGCGGTTTGTTCTGTTCCATGAAAATGACACCGTCTTTGATGGTGATCGACAAACGTCCGGCGTTGGTGTCGATGCGATACTGTTGCTTGGAAAGTTTGTTCAAATATGACAATAGAGCAAAGGAAGCAATTGTTGCATGTCCGCATAAGTCAACTTCTTCTTTTGGTGTAAAATAGTCAAATCGGAAATCGGCCTCCGGGGATTTCGATAAAAAAGCTGTTTCTGAAAAGCCTAACTCTTTTGCGATGGCTAACTTTTGTTGTGGTGTAAGGGGCTGTTCCAGCAAAACGACTCCAGCCTTGTTGCCACCTGTTTGATTTTTACTAAACCCGCTTGCGATATATACCGTTATCTCCATAGGACACCTGCTTTCTTTATTCTTGTCAAGCATAGCATAATTTTTGCAGGGGGAGGATAAGAAAACGGATTGGTTGAGCGTGTTATACTGAAGGTACGACAGAGGAGGGACTTCATGAAGAAAGGGAAAGTAATTGTAGTCAGTGGTGTTACAGCGTCCGGCAAAACGACATTGGTTCGTGAATTGAGTAGATTGGCAGATGGAATAGTGATCTCCTTTGATGATTATAGTATCGATGCATTGCCCTCAGCACCATCTTTTGATTATTTTTTACAAGATCCCCGCGCAGCGATCAATCAATATGACATCAGTCTGCTACTGAAAGATCTGAAGAGAGCGATGCTACTTTACCCAATCATTTTTGTGGACTTTCCCTTCGGATATGAGCACCAAGATTTGCGTCAGTTGATCGATACGGTGATTTATTTGAAAACACCACTAGATATTGCTTTTGCTCGTCAGATTAAACGGGATTATACGAACGAATCAAAAGAAGTGATTTTGACTTGGGCAGATACTTATCTTTCCTATGCAAGGGAGCTATTTGTTTTACACGAACAGATCATTGCTGAAACAGCCGACTATGTACTGGATGGTGCTCGACCAGCTGATCAGCTAGCAGAACAAGTAAAGTATTATCAAGTATTTTAAGAAGCGCTTTTAAGTAAGATTTAGTCTACTGAGTTTTGTTTAAACTGCCTTACTATTTGTTTCAAAGGTCAAAAATGCCGCTGCTTCCTCTAAAGAGAGCGCTGCTCCATTGAATGTGGGCCACGCATTGATACCGTCACATTTTTTTCTCGGAATCAAGTGAAGATGAAAGTGAGGGACTGATTGACCCGCTGCTTGATTTGCTGCGCTTAGCAAATTAATCCCATCAAATCCTAAGCGAGTGACACAATGATCTGCTATTTTTTGAACCGTTTGAATGAGGTGAGCAAGAAGAACGGGGTCGCAGTCTAAAATACTGGTGTAATGTTTTTTAGGAATAACCAGCATATGATAATCCACGTCTTTGGCATGATCAAGGAAGGCGCAAATACTGTCATCTTCATAGATTACATGGCTTTTTATTTTTCCAGAGACGATACGGCAAAAAGGACATTCTTCCATCAAAATTCCTCCTATGGAATAAATTTTGTTAGTTGTGTTCGAGAAGTATAATATCTAAAAACGTGAAGCTACTGGATTATGGGAAACCATAAACGAGCTTTGCAATTAAGCCGCTCTTTGAGAGGATAATATCATATTTATTTAGCAGTTAAAACTATATGTGATAATTAATGATGTTTTAGATAATTAGTTAATAGGTTGTTTGCAAAAGAAAAGCACCGTGCTGCTGATTTGTGGTAAAAGTGACGTTTGAAAAAAGTGGCTTTTAAAAAATTTGTCAAAAAAAAATCGCTAGGAATCAAGATTCCTAACGATCTGCTAGCGCTATGCACGATAATATAACGTTCCAGGAGGGATTCGAACCCCCGACCGTTCGCTTAGAAGGCGAATGCTCTATCCGGCTGAGCTACTGGAACAAATAAATTTCAGCGAATGCTCACTTCGCCTAAGCTGTTGAAATCAATCAGCAACAAATAACATTATAGAAAAAGGGCGCAGCAATGTCAATCTCTTTTCGCCCTTTTCTTATTTTTTCTTTGAAAAAAGGAAGCGCAGCTGCCCTCAACCTTTCTCAGGTTCCTCAAGGATTACGCTATCTGCTTCTTTCGTAATGAGAATCACGCCATCTCCTAAAGGGACGAGGGTGGAGGTCAGCTGAGGATGGTTCATCACGGTATCCAAGAAAAGATTCAACTTCCGATGGATCGCTCGCTGGTTGCGAGGGATGTCTTCGATGGGTTGTAGAATCGTTCCAGCTTGGAACACGTCATCCACCATCAACACGCCACCTTTGCGTAACAGACGCAGACATTCTGGCAAAAATTCAATGTATTTCGATTTGGCACTGTCCATGAAGATAAAATCATAAGGCCCACTCAATGTAGGCAGGACATCTGCCGCTTGTCCTTCTAAAAGCGTGATTTTGTCTTCATTTCCTAAGCGAGCATAGGTTTCTTTGGCTTTGCGGATCATGACGTCAAAGCGATCGATCGTTGTGACATGACCTTCTTTCACACATTGTGCCATTAAGCTTGAAGAAAAACCGATCGCTGTGCCGATCTCAAGGATTTCTTTTGGCTGAAGCTGTCCCAATAAAAACTGCAAAAAGACCACAGTTTCATGTGGGATGATTGGCACTTCTTTTTCATGAGCGGCTTGCTCGATTTCACCAAGTTCGCCGGGTAATTGTTTTTGTTTTTCACGCATAAACGCCACTAGTTCTGGTTTTACTACTGGACGATGCATCATTTCGTTGCGCATCTTCATCCTCCTCATTTATCGCTGCCCCTTATTATACGAATAACTCACCTTAAGTTCAATCTTTTCGAGTCTTTGGAACAACAAAAAAACCAGTCATACGACTGGCAGGATAAAGGGGTGAAAAATATTTTTGGAATATTTCTATCATAACGGTGTTATGTGGAGGTTTGGTTAAAATCCTGTGAAGATCTCGTCAGGTTCTGCTTAAATTTTCATCAAGGAAGAAAAGCAACCCATCATCAGGGCGAAAACGAACTTTTTATCGAAATATTCAGAAAATTCAGGGAAAAGTGTTGACAGAGGAACCTGCTGTTTGGTATCTTCATAACAAGATAAAAAAAGTGATAGGTGACGACGATGGATAAACGATTGAAACAAACAGCTGCATTTTTATTATTATTATCGTAAGGACTCTTTTTCTATGACCCGCCTTTTTAAGGCATCATTTGAAGAGTCCTATTCGCATTGCATGAAGGAAACCCTTTATGGAGTGCTTTTTTTATACCATTTTTTCAATTTGTTTGAATGAGGTCGCGCCAAGCGTGCCCCTACCACTGCCAAGGAGGAAATAGTGATGAGAAAAATCCAGTTTTTTGACACCACATTGAGAGACGGTGAACAGACGCCGGGAGTCAACTTCAATACAAAAGAGAAGGTTCAACTGGCGCTGCAATTAGAAAAATGGGGGATCGATACGATCGAAGCAGGCTTTCCGATTGCATCAGAAGGAGACTTTCAAGCAGTCCAAGCGATTGCTGGGGCGGTGACGAAAATGACCGTTGCAGGACTTGCCCGTTGTCAGAAAAAAGACATTGATCGTGCCTATGAAGCTCTTCATCAAGCCGTCGATCCCCAGATCCATGTCTTTTTAGCAACGAGTGAGGTGCATCGCCAGTACAAGCTGAATATGACGAAAGCAGAAGTACTCGCTTCCATCAAAGAACATGTGACTTATGCCCGTGAACGCTTTGAAAAAGTTCAATTCTCGCCAGAAGATGCCACCCGCACCGATAAGGCCTTCTTGCTTGAGGCGGTTCAAACAGCGATTGATGCCGGCGCGACGATCATCAATGTGCCCGATACAGTAGGGTTTACCAATCCTACGGAATATGGTGCGCTTTTTGCCTATTTGATCGCCAATATCAAGAGTGAGCAGCCGATCATTTTTTCTTCCCATTGTCATGATGACTTGGGAATGGCGACAGCCAATGCGCTGGCAGCTATCGAAAATGGTGCTGATCGGGTGGAAGGAACGATCAACGGGATCGGCGAACGAGCGGGCAACACCGCACTAGAAGAAGTGGCACTGGCGTTGCATATTCGCAATGATTTCTATCAGGCTACCTCCAACATCAAGTTAAACGAAACAAAACGCACCAGCGATCTGGTGGCACGTTTGTCTGGGATCACGGTACCGAAAAACAAAGCGATCGTCGGCGGCAATGCCTATGCTCATGAATCTGGGATTCATCAAGATGGCGTCTTGAAAAATCCTGAAACTTACGAAATCATTACCCCGCAATTGGTAGGCGTACAAACCAACTCACTGCCTCTTGGCAAACTTTCTGGCCGCCATGCGTTTGTCGATAAAATGCAGCAGCTGGGGTACCAGTTTGACCAAGAAGAAACCAATGAATTGTTTAAACGCTTCAAAGAGTTGGCAGATAAGAAAAAGCAAGTGACCGAACAAGATTTGCTGGCTTTGGTGGCTGATCAAGGCCGCAGTCAAGAAGGTGGCTGTGAGTTGGACGCCGTTCAGCTGCAATACGTGTCCAATGGCCATCAAGGAGCGGTGGTTTCTATCATCAAAGACGAGGAAAAACAAGTGGCATCAGCTATCGGTGCCGGCAGTATCCAAGCTATCTACAACTCGATCGATCAGATTTTCCAGCAGCAGCCGAAGTTGTTGAACTATGAGATCACTGCCTTGACCAGTGGGGAAGATGCGCAAGCGGAAGTGCACGTGGTTATTGAATGCCAGGAAACCAATGAAAAAATCAGCGGGATCGGCTTAGACTTTGATGTCTTGCAGGCGTCAGCCAAAGCCTATGTACAGGCTAGCGCAGCTCTAAAGAATCGAGGTGTCCTTGTTTGAAAAAGATCGTGGTTTTAGCAGGAGATGGCATCGGACCAGAAATTATGGCCAGTGCGCTTGCGGTATTGAAAGCGGCTTGTCCAGACCATCTCCAACGTTTTCATTTTGACCAGCGGCCATTTGGTGGTGCGGCGCTGGCACTTACTGGAGAGCCATTGCCGCAAGAAACACTACAAGATTGCCAGCAGGCGGATGCGATCCTTTTAGGAGCCATTGGTGATCCAGTTTGGGAAAACGCACCGATAACACCCGAGAAAGGACTTTTGGATTTGCGTCAAGCGTTAGGGCTATACGCCAATATTCGGCCCATCAAAGTAGTTGATGCGGTGATTGCTTTGTCTCCCATTAAAGAAGCGATCCTTCGGGGGACAGATTTTGTCATCGTTCGTGAGTTGACTGGCGGTATCTATTTTGGCGAAAAAGCAGAAAAATCTGAAGAAGCCTACGACATCAATCATTATCATCAAGCAGAGATTCGACGGATTTTGCGTAAAGCTTTTGAGATCGCCCGCACGCGGAAGAAGCGGGTTCTCTCTGTCGATAAAGCAAATGTGTTGGCGACTAGCCGACTTTGGCGCCGATTAGCGGAAGAAACGGCACAGGAATTCCCAGATTGTCATTTGACTCATCAATATGTTGATTCCGCCGCTATGAAAATCCTCCAAAATCCCAAAGACTTTGATGTAATCGTGACAGAAAATCTCTTTGGCGACATTTTAAGTGATGAAGCCTCGGTTTTGCCAGGGTCCTTAGGGGTGCTGCCTAGCGCAAGTCATGGCGCAGAAGGGGTTTCTTTATATGAACCGATTCATGGATCTGCACCTGATATCGCTGGGCAAAATTGCGCCAATCCGGTTTCCATGATTTTATCTGTCGTCATGATGCTAAGAGAGTCCTTTCAAGAGGAAGAGCTGGCGGATACCATCGAAAGTGCTTGTTACGAGGTAATGAATGCGGGGATCTTGACCCGTGATCTAGGTGGTACAGCAACGACAACTGCCTTTACAGAAGCGGTTATTGCACAGTTAGGAGTGAGCAATTATGGGGAAAACGCTGTTTGATAAACTATGGGATCGGCATGTGATCACAGGAGAAGAAGGGCAAGCGCAGCTGCTTTATGTCGATCTGCATATGATCCATGAAGTGACGACACCGCAAGCCTTCGAAGGATTACGGCAAGCGGGACGGACAGTCCGTTGTCCCGAAAAAACCTTCGCAACGATGGATCACAACGTGCCTACCAAAGATATTTTTACCATCACTGATCTGGTTGCAAAAAAGCAAATGGACACGTTACGTAAAAACTGTCGAGAATTTGGGATCGAATTGTGTGACAATGGCTCTGCCAACCAAGGAATCGTCCACATGGTTGGCCCAGAAGTTGGCTTGACCCAACCAGGGAAAACGATCGTTTGCGGGGATTCCCACACTGCCACCCATGGTGCTTTCGGTGCGATCGCGTTTGGGATCGGTACGAGTGAAGTAGAGCATGTCTTTGCGACACAGACGATTTGGCAGACAAAACCGAAACGCATGGGAGTTGAGATTACCGGTCACCTGCAGCCGGGAGTGTACGCCAAAGATATTATTTTGGCATTGATCGCGACCCATGGCACTGATTTTGGTGGTGGCTATGCCGTAGAATTCTTTGGCGAAACGATCCGTAGCCTGACGATGGAAGAACGCATGACCATTTGCAATATGTCGATCGAAGGTGGGGCGAAAATGGGCTTGATCGCACCTGATGAAACGACCTTTGCTTATGTGAAGGATCGACGCTTTGCGCCGCAAGCGTTTGCCAGTGCGGTGTCTGATTGGCAAAGCCTTTATACCGATGAAGATGCTAACTATGATGCCCTGATCACCCTAGACGCAACAACCTTAGAACCCTATATCACTTGGGGAACCAATCCAGAAATGGGGGTACCAGTCAGCGAAGCGTTTCCTGAAGTGCGGGATCACAATGATCAGCAAGCCTATGAATATATGGCGCTGCAACCTGGACAGACAGCTGCTGATATCCCTATTGAATACATTTTTATTGGATCGTGTACCAATGGTCGGTTGTCTGATCTGCAAGAGGCAGCGGCGATTTTGAAAGGTCAGACCATCAAAGAAGGGGTCACTGGTATTATCGTTCCTGGTTCACGCCCTGTTCGTAAAGCAGCGGAAGCGATCGGTTTAGACAAAGTCTTTATTGACGCTGGTTTTGAATGGCGGGAGCCTGGCTGTTCCATGTGCTTAGGAATGAATCCTGATAAAGTACCAGAAGGCGTCCATTGTGCCTCCACATCAAACCGCAATTTTGTTGGACGGCAAGGGAAAAACGCGCGGACGCACCTCTGTAGTCCAGCGATGGCGGCAGCAGCTGCGATTCATGGGCGCTTTGTCGATGTACGAGAAGTGGTTGGAGGTGTTGGTTAATGGAAGCTTTTACGCAATTTGAAGGTACGACGCTGCCTTTGATGAATGACAATATCGATACCGATCAAATCCTACCGAAAAATTATTTGAAACGCGTTGAAAAAACGGGCTTTGGCGAATTTTTATTTGACGATTGGCGCTATTTGCCGCAACGCAAGCCTAATCCAGCATTTATCTTGAATGATCCAGCATATCAGACCGCTCAAGTCCTCGTCACTGGTGATAATTTTGGTTCTGGCTCTTCTCGAGAGCACGCGGCATGGGCGCTGTTGGATTACGGCTTTAAAGCCGTGATTGCTGGCAGCTTCGGTGATATTTTCTATATGAATGCCACCAAAAACGGGCTGCTGCCCATCGAGCTGCCTTTGACTGTTCGCCAAAGGATCGCTTCGCTGCCTGCTTCAGAAAAAATCAGCATTGACTTGCCAAGGCAATGTGTGACCGTTGCCGGGGAGGAGCATTTCTTTGCAATCGATGCTACCTGGAAACACAAATTGATCCACGGTCTCGATGAGATCAGTATCACGTTGCAGGAAGAGGCGAAAATCACCGCCTATGAGCAGACGATTCCAACGTATTGGCAGTAGGGCTAGGGGACTGGTCGTTATTCGTCGGCTGGTATTTGTGAGAGGATGTTTCTTAACCCTCGCCAATCGGCTTCGATTTGCGGAGTCAACGTTCGATTGTAAAAGATCGCAGCGGGATGATACATCGGCACGATCAAATATTCTTTTTCCGACCATTGATAGCCATCTTTTGTTGGATTGCTTTCTTGTATTTTGGAACGGATCACTTCGCCATGGTGATCTTTGATATAATAGGCGTTGCCTAATAATCGCTGCAGTCCGATATTGCCAACAGTTGCAATGACGGGTGGATCTACAACGGACAACTCGTAGTCAAGCAGCGGTGCGTGTAGCAAGACTTCTTTTTTGGTAGGTGTCCGATTGGGATGGACGATCTCATGGGCACCGCTGCGTTTGTTGATTCGTTCTTTGATGGAATATGGGCGGCTGCGGACAGCACTGGTGATGTAGACATCCTCACGGGTCAAACCGGCTAAAGCCAACGATTTCATCAATTCTTTTCCTGCTTGTCCGCTAAAAGGAATAAAATTCTCGATTTCGGTTCGACCAGGGGCTTCCCCAACGATCATCAATTTGGGCTGCAGCGGTCCTTGACCGGGAACAAATCCTTCCAACGGATAACTGCGGGACGCCTGTTGAACGGCAGTGGCTAATTCTTTGGGGTATTGCATGAAAACTCCTCCAATTCTGTTTCACTTGTGCTCTTTCTTCTATAGTAATAGAAAATAAAAAATGCACAAAAGGAAATGACTAGTAGCAAAAGAATTCTGTCTTTTCCTTAATTAGTCATTGACTTTAGGAAAACATTTTGATAAAGTTAATCTGTTGTAATTGTGGACTCCACAGCTACAACCGCACAGAACAAGTAGTAAGTACGAAAGTCACTTGGGATGGCGAGTCTAAGTATATTATAAGGAGGTGCTGTAGAGCATGTACGCAATTATCAAAACTGGTGGGAAACAAGTAAAAGTTGAAGTGGGTCAAGCAATCTACGTTGAAAAATTGGACGTTGAAGCTGGACAAAAGGTTACTTTTGATGAAGTTATCTTAGTAGGTGGCGAATCAACAAAAGTTGGTGCCCCAATCGTTGCAGGAGCAACTGTTGAAGGGACTGTTGAAAAACACGGCAAACAAAAGAAAGTCGTAACTTTCAAATACAAACCTAAAAAACATTCACACCGTAAACAAGGTCACCGTCAACCTTACACAAAAGTTGTTATTGACGCGATCAACGCTTAATTCTTACGAAAAGCAGGGTAACGAATATGATCAAAGGGACATTCAAACGAAATGACTCTGGTCGGATTGTTTCTTTTGAACTAGCTGGACACGCACAAGCAGGAGAATACGGCAAAGACATCGTCTGTGCTGCAGCATCCGCTTTAGCGATCAGTGCAGTCAATGGGATCGATGCTTTGGCTGGCGTTGCGCCAAAAGTTGAAGCAGATAACGAAAATGGTGGGTACTTATTAGTCACACTGCCTTCTCGTTTGACCCAAGAGCAGTCGAATATCGCACAAATTCTTTTAGAAAATTTGTTGATCGGCTTGCAATCAGTTCAAGAAGAGTACAACGATTATATCCAAATCAAAACTACTAAAGAAAACTAGGAGGTGCATCTCATGTTGATGAAAATGAATTTGCAATTCTTCGCTCACAAAAAAGGTGGGGGTTCTACTTCTAACGGACGTGACTCTCAATCAAAACGTTTAGGTGCGAAACGTGCTGACGGTCAAACCGTTTCAGGCGGATCAATCCTTTATCGCCAACGCGGTACTAAAATTTACCCAGGGGTAAACGTAGGTATCGGTGGAGATGATACATTGTTTGCAAAAGTTGATGGCGTTGTTCGTTTCGAACGTAAAGGCCGCGACAAAAAACAAGTATCTGTGTATCCAGTAGCGCAAGAAGCATAAGAAAATGACATCCAGATTACGTAAAAGTAACCTGGGTGTTTTTTTATACACCAATGAAACCGTTTTAACGAAATAGTTATTTATAATGGCTTAGATAAGGAGCGAAGCAATGATTCAGTTGAAAGAAATCACGAAGGAAAACTATCGTGCGTGCATGAATTTGAAGACAACGAAGGAGCAAGAAGACTTTGTTGCGCCCAATTGGTACTCAATGTTAGAGGCGATCTATGACGAACCTCGTCAGGCATTTGCCCTATACAATGGTGAGGAAATGGTCGGCTTTATGCTATTTAGTTTTTACGAGGCGGATGAGGATTATCCAAAAGCTTCGTGGTGGATCGAGCGGTTTATGATCGCAGAAAAATTCCAAAATCAAGGGTTAGGCACTCAGGCGTTTCTTGCTGGGTTAGATTGGTTCAAAACCCATATCCAAGCGCAAGAATTAAGGATCTCCGCTGTGGATGGCAACGAGATCGCAACGAAGCTTTACGAACGCAATGGCTTTGTTTTGACGGGTGAAATGATTGAGAACGAGCATGTACTCTTGTTGCAGCTGCCAACGGACCAAGGGTAAATGACTCTTTCTACAGTAAGAGAATGAGGTCAAAAGCAGAGGTTCTTAAGGGAATCCTCTGCTTTTTTGTATTGTTTCGTAAAAAAAAGTGTGCGGTCATCTTCTGGTTAGACGTTTCAAGAAATTTTGTGCACTTGGGGTAAGAATGACGAGTATGTCCATGCTTTGTTGTTCACAAAGTTCCTTTTGCTGTTAACAGAATCTTTACACGTTGACAACACAAACCTTATATTCATTTGATACTCTGAGGAAGTAGAACAAATGGAAAGAAACTTTCGAAAAACGTTGATTATTGAGAATGTGCTCACGAATGATTTCGGTCAAAAACACGAACATTATCAAAAAAGAAAACGTTCGTAATTCGAAAAAGATTGTTTTTAATTCGTTGGTTTTTTATAATCAAAAAGGAAAGTTCGGAATTCCATGAGTTCGATTTTTTTAATGAAAAGGAGAAAAAGTGATGAAAGTTTGGAAGAAAACGGCAATGTTTGGTTTAGGTTTGGTGGCAGCAGTTACGCTGGCGGCATGTGGCTCAGGTGGAGCAAGTACTGACTCGGCGGCTGAGGACGCAGGATATGTACCAGAAAAGTTGACCGTTCAATTTGTCCCATCACAAGCAGCAGAAACATTAGAAGCAAAAGCAAAACCACTTGAGCAATTGTTAAGTGATGAATTGGGGATTCCAGTTACAGTGAGTGTTTCCACTGACTACAATACAATCGTCGAAGCAATGGCTTCGAAACAAGTAGATGTCGGCTTTTTACCGCCGAATGCCTATGTTTTAGCAAATGAGCAAAGCAATGTAAAGGTGTTATTGCAAGCACAGCGTTATGGCATCAAGCAGCCTGGTGGCGAATCAACGGATGAATTGGTTGATAGCTATCGTTCAATGATCGTCGTAAAAAGCGGCAGCGACATCAAAGAGTTGGACGATTTAAAAGGCAAAACGATTGCCACGCAAGATGTTACTTCTTCTGCCGGTTATGTTTGGCCAGTAGCAGAAATGAAAAAAGCAGGCATCGATATCAATACGGATGTGACGACTGTTCAAGTCAAAGGCCATGACCAAGCGGTCTTATCAGTCTTGAATGGCGACGTTGATGCGGCTTTCGTTTTTGAAGATGCCCGTAACACGGTCAAAAATGATTACCCAGAAATCATGGATGAGGTAGAACCAATGTACTTTACCGAACCGATTCCGAACGATACGATCAGTGTTCGCAGCGATATGAGTGAAGAGTGGGACAAAAAAATCCAAGATGCCTTTATCGCGATCGGAAAAGATGAAGAAGGAAAACAAATCATCTCTGATATTTACTCTCATGAAGGATACGTTGTTTCACAAGACAGCAATTTCGACATCGTAAGAGAGTATGCGGAACAAGTCGGACAATAATTAATAGATGAATAGATCGGGAGGGTACCGGTAGTTGAGGTACCCTTTTCGAATGGACAGCAATTTTTACCTAATGGAAAGAAAGTAGGAGAATCATGGCTCTAGAGAACGAAACGATTATTTCATTTCAGAATGTGACCAAGCAATACCCAAATGGGGTGTTGGGGTTGAAGGACTTGAACATCGATATCAAAAAAGGGGAATTTGTCATCGTAGTGGGCTTATCCGGTGCAGGTAAATCGACGATGCTGCGCTCCATCAATCGACTGCACGAGATCACGAGCGGCGAGATTTTAATCGATAACAAGTCGATCACAAAAGCAAAAGGAAGAGAGCTGCGCTTGATTCGTCGAGACATTGGCATGATTTTCCAAAGCTTCAATTTGGTGAAACGTTCGAGTGTCTTGCGAAACGTCTTAACGGGGCGAGTGGCTTATCATCCCACGCTCAAAATGCTGCTGGGTCTGTTTCCGCAAGCGGACAAAGAGTTGGCGTATCAATCACTGCAGCGGGTCAATTTAGCAGAAAAAGTCTATACCCGAGCCGATGAATTGTCTGGCGGTCAGCAGCAGCGGGTTTCGATTGCCCGGGCGTTGACGCAAGAGCCGAAGATTATTTTAGCGGATGAACCGGTTGCTTCATTGGATCCGTTAACCACTGAAAAAGTCATGAATGACTTAAAACGGATCAATCAAGATCTAGGGATCACCATCGTAGTCAATTTACATTCTGTCCAATTGGCAAGAGAATACGGCACGCGGATCATCGGGTTGCGAGACGGAGGCTTGGTTTTTGATGGCCCTGTCAGTGAAGCGACCGATCAGCGATTGAAACAGATTTATGGCAGCGAGATCATGGAAGAGCAGGAAGGGGCGGGACAATGACGACAAATACGTTGCCGAAACGCAGCGGACTATGGAAAAATGTTCTTTGGCTCGTCATTTTTTTTGTGGTATTGTTCGTTAGCGGCTCTATTTCAGGTGTTGATTTGGCACGGTTCTTTAGCAATAGCAGTCAAATGAATGTCATCTTACAAAAGATGGCTCATCCTGATTGGGCATATGCCAAAATCATTGTTGAGCCGATTTTGCAAACGATCCAAATGGCGATCATCGGCACAACCTTTGGTGCACTGGCGGCCTTTCCGTTTTCACTTTTAGCAGCACGAAATATCATGACCAATCATTGGATCAGTGGTTGTTTCCGTTTTGTTTTGAATATCATTCGGACGGTACCTGATTTGATGCTGGCGGCTTTATTTGTCGCCATTGTCGGAATTGGTCCCGTTGCAGGGGTGATCTCCATCTCTGTGTTTTCTTTTGGGATGATCACCAAATTGTTTTATGAATCGATTGAAACGATTGATGAAGGTCCGATCGAAGCGATCACGGCTTCTGGAGGATCGAAGTTTGATATCATCCGCTATGCAGTCGTACCGCAAGTCATGAGTCATTTTCTTAGTTACTTGCTTTATGCCTTTGAGATCAATGTGCGGGCATCGACGATTCTTGGGTATATCGGCGCAGGCGGAATCGGTGTTTTCTTACAACGATCTTTAAGCCAATTTCGATATGACCAGACGTCGATCATCGTCTTAGTGATTTTTGCAGTTGTTTTGGTGATTGATACCATTAGTAATAGATTAAGGGAGCGATTATTATGATGTTGCCAGCAGAACCGAAAAAGAAAAAAATACGGAATTGGCTGATCGCTGTAGTCGTTATCCTCCTTTATATCTGGGCTTTTGCTGGCGTGCCTTTTGCTGGTGTTAAAGAAAATGTCGGTCAAATTGTCGGCTCGATCTTTTATGGCCTGATCCATCCTGATTGGGGCTATGTTTATACCGGTGATGGCGAAGATTTGATCAGTCTGATGATCGAAACCGTCGCGATTGCCTTTGTTGGAACCTTTTTGTCATCGATTTTAAGTGTTCCTTTTGCCTTTTGGGCGGCGCGCAGCAAAAACAGCCCTCGCTGGTTATCGGGATTTGGGAAAATCGTGCTGACGGCTATTCGAACGTTTCCAGAAATCGTCTTAGCCATCATGTTTATCAAAACGGTAGGTCCGGGCTCCTTTGCTGGCGTCTTGGCGGTCAGTGTCCATTCCATTGGGATGCTAGCAAAGCTTTACAGCGAAGCGATCGAAAACATGGACCATGGTCCCTCGGAATCCGTCATTAGTGCGGGAGGAAGCCGCTGGGATGTATTAGGCTTTGCGACATTGCCGCAACTGATCCCAGAATTTCTTTCTTTTACCTTGTATCGATTTGAACTGGCTGTCCGTTCAGCTTCGATCTTAGGGATCGTAGGGGCAGGTGGGATTGGTACACCGATGATCTTTGCCATCAATGCGCGTTCATGGAGCCGAGTAGGAATCATTTTATTAGGGATCGTGGTGACGGTCACGATCATTGATTTTATTTCTGGGCGTTTGCGTAAACGATTGGTTTAATAAAATGAAGTGAGTACTCGAAAAAAACACAGTCTGATTAGGCTGTGCTTTTTTTGTAGGGGATAGGCGGAGGTCGTTTAAGACAGGTTTCTTGAAACTTGTTATACTGGATTCATAGAAAATGAACCCAAACAAGGAGGCTGTTTTATGAAAGCATTATTGATCGTCAATCCAAGCTCTGGTGGGGAACAGGCCCAAGAATATGAGCAGCTGGCAGAAGAAAAGCTGCGGGAAGCTTTTTCAGAAGTCGTGGTCAAGCATACCGAAAAAGAAGGAGATGCCACACGTTTTGCCTCTGAAGCGGCAGCAGATTTTGACAGTGTCTTTGCAATGGGCGGTGATGGTACCGTCAATGAAGCGGTCAATGGCTTAGCCCCTCATGACAAACGACCAAATTTTGGTTTCTTCCCGCTGGGAACAGTAAATGATTTAGCCAGAGCATTAGCGATTCCACTAGATCCTAAGGAAGCCATCGAATCATTTGCAGTGGATCACACCCGCAAAATCGATATTGGTCAGGTCAATCAAGACTATTTTACCAATGTGGTGGCGATCGGTATGATTCCAGCAGCGATCAACAACGTAGAGGTCGAAGAAAAAACTAAGCTGGGAAAAATGGCCTATTTTGTTTCTGGTCTGCGGGAAGTGCGGAAAAATGAAAGTCATCCGTTTGAAGTGACCGCCGAAAATAATGGCGAAAAAACGACGATCGCTGTGGAAAGCAGTACGATGATCGTTGGGTCATCCAATACGATCGGCGGTTTCGAATCTCTTTTGCCTAAAGCGAGTACCGATGACGGCAAATTACATCTGATCTACTTGAAGGATACGAATCTTTGGGAGACCGTCAAAAGTGTCCCAGAGCTTCTCAAAGGGGTGACAGAATCAAATGATGTTCTTGGCTATCAAACCTTTGATAAAGCTGCGATTCGTTTGACGGATGGGGCAACGATCGAAACGAATGTCGATGGTGATCCAGGACCTGAATTGCCAATCACAGTAGCGGTACTGCCACAGCATCTTACCGTGTATTGCGGAGCTGAAAAAGCTCGCTAAATCATTTATCACTAGGAAACGATCCGTCAAAAGCGGATTGTTTTTTTTGTTCAGAAAGAGTATACTGGGAAAAAATTTACTGAAAGAAGGGATTCTATGACGATACGTTCTGCCACGATTGCAGATGCCCAAGCCTTGACAGCAATCTATGCTTATTATGTAGAAAATACACCGATTACCTTTGAAACGGAGGTGCCATCGGTTCAAGAATTCGCGGAACGCATTGCCAAGACCTTGAAACGCTACCCGTATCTCGTTGCAGAAGAGGCTGGTGAAATCGTCGGTTATGCCTATGCGTCAGCCTATAAAGAACGGGCTGCGTACGATTGGACCGTTGAAGTAACCGTTTATTTAGCACCGGATGCCAAGGCAAAAGGGCTCGGCACCGCTCTTTATCAAGCGCTTGAAGAAAAATTAAAAGCGCAAAACGTGGTCAATCTGACTGCCTGCATTACAGGAGGCAATCAACAAAGCGAGGCTTTTCATGAGAAACTTGGGTATCGGAAAGTTGCTGATTTTGCGCAGGTCGGCTATAAGTTCAATCAATGGCACGATGTGATTTGGATGCAAAAAGAACTGCAATGGTTTCCTGAGAAGGTACCAGCGTTCATTCCCAATGAAAAAGCCTAACGCATCCTGACTTTTGAATATCTTTTTTTGGCAAAATGCTTTATGCTGAGAGTAGCATGTGATAGGACGTTCTATTGCTCTTTCGAACAAAGTATTTTGCTTTTTCTGTACGGAAAAAAAGTTGCTTTTTTATAGAAAAATGAGTAAAGTATTCAAGTGGAAAAAACAAGGAGGCGAAGCTGTTGGGCAAGCGAATCGAACGGATTTATCAATATATCGTCGAAAATACGATGAGCGGCTTAGGGGAAAAGAAAGGGTTGTCTACTTCAGAAGTTGCCGATCATTTAGCCATTCAGCGCAGTAATGCCAGTAAGGATTTAAATAAGCTTGTCAAAGAAGGGCGCGTCGAAAAAAGCGACTCGCGGCCTGTTCGCTACTGGGCGGCAGGGGTCGATCCCAGCAGTAGGGAAAAGTATGTGCCAAGCTACAAAGAAAGTCGCCCGCAAAGAGAAAAAGCCTTCCCTCAACGGGTACAAGGAAAACCCTCTGACCGAGATATTTTTGCGACGATCATCGGTGCCAACGGAAGTATGAAAAATGCCGTTGAGCAGGCGAAAGCAGCGATCTTGTATCCGCCAAAAGGGCTAAACTGCTTGATCACAGGGCCTACTGGTTCTGGGAAAACCTACTTTGCCCATGCAATGTTTCAGTTTGCCAAAAGCAATCAAGTAATTGCCGATGACAAAGAATTGATCGTCTTTAACTGTGCAGACTATGCAAATAACCCAGAGCTTTTGATGAGCCATTTGTTTGGTTATGTACGGGGGGCCTTTACGGGTGCCGATCAAGAGAAGATCGGTATTATTGATCAAGCGGATGAGAGTATGTTGTTTCTCGATGAGATCCATCGATTACCGCCAGAAGGGCAAGAAATGATTTTTTACTTTATGGACCATGGAACGTTTAGTCGTTTAGGGGAAACGGGCAAAAATCATCAAGCGAATGTCCGAATCGTTGGAGCGACTACCGAAGACCCCAACTCAACGCTATTAGATACCTTTACCCGACGCATTCCTATCAATATTCAACTGCCCTTCTTTGAGAAACGACCCGCATCAGAAAAAGTCGATCTCGTTCGGGTGTTAGTCGGGCAAGAGGCGTCCCGTATTCAGCGGACGATCACCTTGACAGAAGATGTAGTCAAAGCGTTGATCGGCAGTGTCAGTTTTGGGAATATCGGTCAATTGAAATCCAATGTCCAGCTCGTCTGTGCACGGGGCTTTTTGAATCATATGCAACAAGATGAGATTGAGATCGATTTGATCGATTTGCCAGAAGGGATTCGTTCAGGATTGATCGTTTTGGGGAATCGCCGCAATGAGCTGGCGGAGCTTTCTAAAATCCTTGAACCGAAGATCAGCATTCAACCGAATCAAAACTTAAACAATATTCAATCAGATTCCTATGAATTGCCTTACAATCTCTACGACATCATCGGGGATAAAGCAGCCTTATTAAAAGCAGATGGTTTGGATCAAGAAGCAATCAATCATTTTATTTCAACCGATATCAATGTTCATTTGAAATCTTTTTATAAAGATCACGGCTTCTCTTTTAATTCTGTTAATAAACTAAGTGAATTTGTCGATCAGAAAGTGATCAGTGTAACAAATCAAATTTATGAGATGGTTCGGAAACGGTTAAATTACGATTTCCAGCAAAACTTTATTTACGCGATGAGTTTGCATATCAGTTCTTTTTTGAAAAAGATCCATTTGGGAGAAGAACGGCAAACCAACGACAACATTCGTCAAATGGTGGCGGATTACCCCCAAGAGTTCGAAGTTGCCAAAGAAGTCCGCGACTTCATCGGCGACAGCTTTCACGTGGCGATTCCTGAAAGTGAATCCTATTACTTGGCAGTTCTATTGGTTTCACTGCGTACGACACATTCCTCTGGGAAAATTGGTGTCGTTGTGGCAGCTCACGGCAACAGTACGGCTAGTAGTATGGTACAAGTAGTCAAGCAGCTGTTGGAAGTCGATCAAGTGACAGCGGTGGACATGCCATTAGATATGCCACCGGCTGTGGCGTTGAAAAAAATCGTGGATAGTGTACGAGCAGTCAATGACGGCAGTGGGGTGATCCTCTTAGTCGATATGGGGTCCTTAGCGACCTTTAATAATGAAATCCAGCGAGAAACGGGTGTGGCTGTTCGAACAGTCGATATGGTGACTACCTCCATCGTCCTTGAGACGGTCCGTAAAGCATCAGTGATCGGCACGGACCTCGATCAGCTCTATGATTCATTACGGAAGTTCCGCGGATACGGAGCGGTCACTGTGGAAGAACCAGTGTCACAAAACCACCACCCTAAAGCGATTCTAGCGGTCTGCGCTTCGGGAAAAGGGACAGCGCAGCGCATCAAAGAATTGATCCAAAGCTCATTGTCAAAACGCCAAAATCAAAATGTTGACGTAGTGACCTTATCGGTGGCGGATCTGAGAACGGACTTGGATCAGATTCAACAGCGCTACCAGCTGATTGCCGCAACGGGGATCATTGATCCGCATATCGATGCACCGTTTATTTCATTAGAACGTTTTATCGACCAAGATGTTGATCTTTTGTTGGATGATATCTTATTGGAAAACGATTTGAGTTTTGAAGATGAAGTGCAGCTAGATGATCGGCAGGCAAAGGAAATCTGTGTTCGGTATTTAGAGGAAAACTTTACCTATATCAATGCGAAAAAAGTGGTAGAGCCGTTGTGGAAATTTGGCGAAGAGATCATTCACGATTTGGATTTGGTAGGGGCGCAGCAAGGCTTTCAGATCAATTTTGTGATGCATGGCGCAGGTATGCTGGAGCGGATCTTATTGCGTCAACCATTGACTGTTTCTGAAATTGATTTAGCAGCGATGGAGGAGAATCCTCTTTACGGCCAATTGCATGTGCATGTCCAATCATTTTCGCGCTTGATGAATATCGAAGTGCCGAAGACAGAAGAGTATTACCTGCTGGAGCTGATCAAAAACCATCACGAAAAAGAAATGTATTTTTAAATCCTGCAAATAATACAGATACACTAAAAAAGATACAGTATTTTTTAGTGTATCTTTTTTAGTGTATTGTCCGAATGCTGATTCTTAAGGTTTTTTCAAGAATAGTGTATCGAAAAAACTTGGCACGTTTCTTGCTTCTATATAAGTGGATACAGGAGGTGATTGAAAAAAGAACAGATCCTCAATATGAAAAGCGGATCGATGGATGTAGGAGGCTTGCACAATGGGAATGGATATACGTCTTGCCCGAATCGACGATCGGTTGATTCATGGTCAGGTCGCCACAGCTTGGTCGAAAATGACTGGTATCAATCGAATCATCGTGGTCAGTGATGAGGTCGCAAATGACCAATTACGGAAGTTTCTCTTGAAAGAAGCTGCTCCACCAGGAATCAAATCCAATGTGGTGACAGTAGCAAAAATGCTTGAGGTGGCGCATAACACATTATTTAATACGCAAAAAGTCATGTTATTATTTACCAACCCTCAAGATGTCGTGACTCTGGTCAAAGGAGGCATTGACATTCGTTCCGTCAATATCGGCGGCATGAGCTTTTCAATGGGAAAACGGATGATCACTAATTTCGTGTCAGTCAATGATCAAGATCTTGCTTCGCTGCTTTATTTGCAAAATCAAGGCATAGAAGTAGAGATACGCAAAGTTCCAGCTGATCGTAAAATCTTTTTGAAGGATATTTTGGAAAAAGAAGGTAGTCACCCTTAATTTTTTCGATGTTGTTTTTTCTTTCGTATTCGTGTCACATTTTTCAATTTTGATATAGGAGGTAAAAAGATGGTAGGAATTATCCTAGCAAGTCATGGAGAATTTGCTAACGGCATTTTGCAATCTGGTTCAATGATCTTCGGCGAACAAGAAAATGTTAAAGCTGTTACATTGATGCCAAGTGAAGGTCCAGATGACATCAAGGCAAAAATGCAAGAAGCAATTGCTACATTTGACGATCAAGAAGAAGTATTATTCTTAGTTGATCTTTGGGGTGGTACTCCTTTCAACCAAGCAAACAGCTTGTTTGAAGATCACAAAGACAAATGGGCAATCGTTGCTGGTATGAATTTACCAATGGTGATCGAAGCCTATGCTTCACGTTTTTCAATGAACACTGCGCATGAAATCGCTGCGCACATCGTTGAAACAGCTAAAGAAGGGGTTAAGGTCAAACCAGAAGAGCTTGAACCAGAAGAAGCGACAGCACCAAAAGCTGTGCAAGACGATCAACCTAAAGGATCACTTCCTCCGGGAACTGTTCTAGGCGATGGCAAAATCAAAATCGTGCTTGCGCGTGTGGATTCTCGTTTGCTACATGGTCAAGTCGCTACAGCTTGGACAAAATCAGTTAATCCATCTCGGATCATCGTTGTTTCTGATGCAGTTGCAAAAGATGATTTGCGTAAAAAACTGATCGAACAAGCAGCTCCTCCAGGAGTAAAAGCGAACGTCATTCCAGTGGATAAAATGATCGAAGTTTCTAAAGACCCTCGTTTCGGGAATACGAAAGCTTTACTATTATTTGAAAACCCACAAGATGTGTTGCGTGCAGTTGAAGGTGGCGTTGACATCACTGAGGTGAACGTTGGTTCAATGGCTCACTCTGTTGGGAAAGTTGTTGTAAGTAAAGTATTGTCGATGGGTACGGACGATGTGAAGACATTTGAAGATCTAAAAGGACGCGGCATCAAATTCGATGTGCGTAAAGTGCCAAATGACTCTCGAGACAACATGGACGAAATCTTACGCAAAGCCAAAAATGAATTGGCGAATAAATAGAAACGTATTCAACTAAATAGGAGGTCTATCATGACTATTATATCTATGGTATTAGTAGTACTCGTTGCCTTTTTAGCTGGTATGGAAGGAATCTTGGATGAATTCCAATTCCATCAACCGCTAGTCGCGTGTACTTTGATCGGTTTAGTGACCGGTAATTTGGAAGCATGTATCATTTTGGGCGGATCATTACAAATGATCGCACTTGGATGGGCAAATATCGGTGCCGCTGTTGCACCTGATGCTGCATTGGCGTCTGTTGCATCTGCAATTATTTTAGTTTTAGGTGGACAAGGAACTGCTGGTGTTGATACAGCGATTGCCGTTGCGATCCCTCTAGCTGTTGCTGGTTTGTTCTTGACAATGATCGTTCGTACATTAGCTGTGCCAATCGTTCACTTTATGGATGCTGCTGCTGAAGAAGGCAACATTCGTAAAATCGAAATGTGGCATGTGATCGCTGTATGTATGCAAGGGGTTCGTATTGCGATTCCTGCAGCTGCATTGTTGGCAATTCCTGCTGCAACTGTTCAAAACTTCTTAGAATCAATGCCTGCATGGTTAACTGATGGTATGGCTATCGGTGGTGGTATGGTCGTTGCCGTTGGTTATGCAATGGTTATCAACATGATGGCAACTCGTGAAGTATGGCCATTCTTCATTATCGGTTTCGTTATCGCAGCTATTTCTCAATTGACATTGATCGCTATCGGTGCTTTGGCAGTAGCAATCGCATTGATCTACTTGAACCTAACTAAAATGGGCGGATCATCAAATGGAGGCGGCGGCAGCAACACTGGCGACCCTCTAGGCGATATCTTGAATGACTATTAGAATCGAAGGAGGAGAAAAAAATGGCAGAAAAAATTCAATTAAATAAAAAAGATCGTTTAGCCGTAGCATGGCGCTCTACCTTCATTCAAGGTTCATGGAACTATGAACGTATGCAAAATGGTGGTTGGGCATTCTCAATGATTCCAGCAATCAAAAAATTATACAAAACAAAAGAAGACCGTGCCGCTGCATTGAAGCGTCACTTAGAATTCTTTAACACTCACCCATATATCGCATCGCCAATCTTAGGGGTAACATTAGCCTTAGAAGAAGAACGTGCCAATGGCGCGCCTGTTGATGACGTAGCGATCCAAGGGGTAAAAGTTGGGATGATGGGTCCTTTAGCCGGTGTCGGTGACCCTGTGTTCTGGTTTACTGTACGTCCGATGTTAGGTGCTCTAGGTGCTTCTCTTGCTTTAGCTGGAAACATCTTAGGTCCAATCATCTTCTTCGTTGCATGGAACATCATCCGTTGGGCATTTATGTGGTACACACAAGAATTCGGCTATCGTGCTGGTTCAAAAATCACTGATGACCTTTCAGGCGGATTGTTGCAAGATGTAACGAAAGGTGCTTCAATTTTAGGGATGTTCGTATTAGGGTCACTCGTTCAGCGTTGGGTATCGATCTCATTTGCGCCAGTTGTCTCAAGCGTACCGCTTGATGAAGGTGCTTATGTCGATTGGGCGAACTTGCCTTCTGGCTCTGCTGGTTTGCAACAAGCCTTCCAACAAGTTGCTGAAGGCCGTGCGTTGACTGATACAAAAGTAACAACATTGCAAAACAACTTGGATCAATTGATTCCTGGTCTAGCTGCACTATTGCTTACTTTATTATGTATGTGGTTATTGAAGAAAAAAGTTTCTCCAATCATCATTATTATCGGTCTATTCTTAGTCGGTATCGGTGGACACTTGATCGGATTGTTATAATCTTTTCAATGAAAGGTGCTTGGGGCAACCCAAGTACCTTTTTATTTATTCGCCAAACCTGCTGCAAACACGTATAATAAGATAATAAGACGATATAGAATGGAGTAAGCGCAAATGGTACAATCTCTTAATACAAAAGTGGATTTGACGATCGATGCTACGTCTTTTTTAGGGATCAATGAGTACGGCAAAATCATGATCGGCGATAAAGCCTTTGAGTTTTACAATGACCGTGACAAACGCAAGTTTATTCAGATCCCATGGGAAGATGTCGACTATGTGATCGCTTCGGTCATGTTCAAAGGCCGTTGGATACCACGCTATGCGATCCGCACCAAAAAGAATGGCACGTATACCTTCTCCTCAAAAGAACCAAAAAAAGTCTTGCGAGCGATTCGTGAATACGTCGATCCAGACCATATGGTGCACTCATTAGGCTTTTTTGATGTATTGAAACGAGCCTTCACTCGCAGAAAATAACAAGAGAGCATATATTTTTCCAATTGATTCTCAATATGGTACCCTTTTTATAAGAAAGTTTAGGAGGGGTTAGTATGCACTTTTTATGGACATTGATCGTAGGAGCGGTCATCGGTTCAATCGGTGGTGCCATTGCAGGCGAAAAACGCGGTTGTATTTTTGATATCGTTGCGGGACTTGTAGGCGCATCGATTGGTCAAGGCCTTTTTGGCACTTGGGGACCGCAAGTAGCAGGAATGGCTATCGTGCCTGCGATTATCGGCGCGGTCATTTTCGTGGCAGTCGTATCGTTCTTTTTGGGACGTAAAAGATAATTATCAAAAAAGCAATTCATTGATTGAATTGCTTTTTTTTGTGCACGGAAGCCATCATTTAGAAGAGAACAACGAAAGATCACACGGCAATCTTTTTAAAGTACTCTATCGTTTATTCATATTGCTTGATTTTTTAGAAAACTTTTCGCTTGCTTTCCGCTTTTTCTGGAAGTTTGTTATAATACTATCGTATAGAACAAGAAAGTAGGGAACGATACATGTTAAGAGTTGAAAAATTACGTGAAGCAATGAGAAAAGATTCGATTGATGGGTTCTTGATCACCAGCCCATACAATTTGCGTTACTTGACAAACTTTACTGGGACAACTGGTTTAGCAGTCATTACGTTGGACAAAGCTTTTTTTGTAACAGATTTCCGCTATACAGAGCAAGCAGCTGCCCAAGCTCAAGGATTTGAGATCGTAAAAAATAGCGGACCGATTTTTGAAGAAGTTGCAACCATCTGCCAAAAGGAAGAAATCAATGTCTTAGCTTTTGAAGAAAGTTTCGTCAGCTTTGCCGAATACTCCGTCTTAGAAGACTTGATCGAGGAATCATCCCTTGCCCCTGTATCGGGTATGATCGAGGCTTTGCGGGAAGTCAAAGATGAGGAAGAGATCGCATTGATCCAACAAGCCTGCCATATCGCTGATCAAGGATTCGAACATATTTTGAAAATGGTCCGCCCAGGAATGACAGAAATCGAAGTGGCGAATCAGTTAGATTTCTTTATGCGTTCATTAGGTGCCACAAGCGTATCTTTTGAAACGATCGTTGCTAGTGGTCTGCGTTCAGCAATGCCCCATGGGGTTGCCAGTGAAAAAGTGATCGAACAAGGCGATCTGATCACGTTAGACTTTGGCTGTTACTATCAAGGCTATGTGTCTGATATGACTAGAACCTTTGCAGTAGGAGATCCTGGCGATAAATTGAAGGAAATCTATCAAATCGTACTTGAAGCGCAAGAAAAAGTCTTGGCCGCAGCAAAACCTGGAATGACCGGAATTGAACTAGATGCGATCGCTCGGGATCACATTGCTTCCTTTGGCTACGGAGATGCCTTTGGTCATTCAACAGGTCATGGGATTGGTTTAGAGATCCACGAAGGACCAAATGTATCCTTCCGCGCTGATAAAGCATTTGTTGTCGGAAACGTCATTACAGATGAACCAGGGATCTATCTTCCAGGAATTGGCGGCGTTCGTATCGAAGATGATCTTTTGATCACCGAAACTGGTAATAAAGTGTTGACACATTCACCGAAAGAATTGATCATTCTCTGATTCATCGACCTTGTTTTTCAGAAAATTCATTGAGAATAGTGGGTTATTATAGATTCTCAGTGCAGAAAATGATAAACTTAGAGCGAGAAGAAACACTGTGCCATGGATGTTATTGATTGAATCAAGCGTTGGTTTGCTTCAAACGGAAAAAACGAGCGGTTTTTTTACAAACAATACGGTACAGCTGTTTAGAATGGAGGCAAAAACGTATGAATGAAGATAAAAACCTTGTATTAAATGCAAGTCCTGAATTAGGCGAGATCGTCATCGCACCAGAAGTGATCGAGATCATTATTGGGATCGCTGCTTCTAAAGTGGAAGGTGTCTATGGGATGCGAGGAACACTGGCAAACAGTGTCACTGAATTATTAGGTCGCGCAGCTCATGGCAAAGGGGTCTACTTAACGATCGATGAAACAGGGATCAAAGTGGACATCTATTGCTATATCACTTATGGGATGTCAGTGCCTAAAGTGGCAATGGAGATCCAAGAACGGGTCAAACAGCAAGTCTTATTTATGACAGATGTGCAACTGGCTGAAGTAAATGTTCATGTTGTGGCAGTCGTGCCAGAAAAAGTAGATTTACCAGACATCGAAGAATTATTTGGAAACGACGAGGAAGAAAATGAGTAAAGAATTATCACGGCATGAAATACGGAAAATGGCGTTACAAGCTTTATTTCCACTAGACTTTAATAAAGATTTAACGAAACAAGATGCCATCATGCATGCCATCGAGTTGGAACACCATGAATTGATCGATGAAGAACAAGAGCATTTTGTGCCTGTTTATTTAGATCAGTTAGTGGCAGGTGTCTGTCATTACAAAGAAGCCCTGGATGAAGTCATTCAAAGTCATTTAAAATCTGGTTGGAAAATCCAGCGTTTATCAAAAATGGACGTGACGATTTTACGAATTGCTTTGTATGAAATGATCTATGTGGATAATGTGCCGAATCGTGTGGCTTTGAATGAAGCGATCGAATTAGCGAAAACCTTTAGTGACGATCAGTCCAGAAAGTTTGTCAACGGTATTTTATCAACAGTCAATCAAGAGCTAGAAACAAAAACCAACCAAGTAAGTGAGTAATTTTCAGCCCTAACACGATCGATCAAAAGAGATCAGCTTTTTTTCGATCGAGTCAGAAACCGAACGATTTATGAGCAACCGCCTTGTTTTGACGGTCCTGCTTGATCGTTCGGTTTTTTTGCACGCACTTTGTCGGTTTACCCTCGTTTTTTCCGAAAAAAGGGAGCCTTAGACGGTGTTTTTCTTTTCAGAAAATGCTATGATAGAAAACATGAAGAAGCATATCGACAAACGATTGGTGCGTTTCTTTTTACAAAATAAGTCCGTATAATCAGGTTGGAGGAGTTGTCAGAATGGGTACATTAATCAATGGAAAAGAATTGGCTGAAAAAATGCAAGCAGCGTTTCTTTCAGAGGCAGCAACACTAAAAGAGCAGGGTGTGACACCGGGATTAGTTGTTTTGCTTGTTGGAGAAGACAAAGCGAGTCAGACTTATGTGAAAAATAAAGAACTAGCTGCGGCGAAAATCGGTATCAATTCCCGTGTTGCCCGCTACCCTGAATCCATTACTGAGGCAGAATTATTAGCAGAAATCGAACAGTTCAATAACGATGATGCCTTTCATGGAATTTTGGTTCAACTTCCTTTGCCAAAACATATCAATGAAGAAAAAGTACTGTTAGCCATCAAACCAGAAAAAGATGTCGACGGCTTTCATCCAATCAATTTAGGAAAATTATTCGCAGGTGTACCTGACCGAATTCCTTGTACCCCTTATGGCATTATGAAAATGTTTGCTGCGTATGGGATCGAATTGGAAGGGAAAAATGCCTTAGTGATCGGTCGCAGCAACATTGTCGGAAAACCAATGGCGCACTTGCTCTTGGGGGCAAATGCCACCGTGACTATTGCTCATTCAAAAACCAAAAATCTGCCCGAGTTGGCAAAACAAGCGGACATTTTAGTCGTGGCGATCGGCCGCGGTCATTTTGTCACAAAAGACTTCGTAAAAGAAGGGGCTGTGGTGATTGATGTTGGGATGAATCGTGATGCCAACGGCAAGTTGATCGGCGATGTGAAATTTGATGAAGTCGAACCGATCGCTAGCTATATCACACCGGTACCTAGAGGTGTAGGTCCAATGACGATCACGATGTTGATGGCCCAAACGATCGAGGCAGCAAAGGAGACAATGAAAAACTAAATGGCGCAAGAATATTTAACGGTAACCGCATTAACAAAATATATCAAGCGTAAGTTTGACGTCGATCCGTATCTAGAGCGGGTTTATTTGACGGGGGAGATCTCCAATTTTCGTCGTCGCCCCAATCACCAATACTTTAGTTTGAAGGATGATGGTGCAAAAATTTCGACCGTCATGTTCAAAGGCGCTTTTGACAAGTTGCGCTTTCAACCAGAAGAGGGCATGAAAGTCATGGCGGTTGGGCGTATCACTCTGTATGAGGCAAGCGGAAATTACCAGATGGTGATCGATCATATGGAACCAGACGGTGTCGGCGCTCTTTATCAAGCCTATGAACAATTAAAGCAGAAATTGGCAGCAGAAGGTTTATTTTCTGCACCGAAGCAGTCCTTGCCGAAATACCCGAAACGCATCGCAGTTTTGACCAGTCCTAGTGGGGCGGTGATCAGAGATATCATCACGACGACACAGCGGCGTTACCCCATTGCTCAGATCGTTTTGTATCCAACCGTGGTACAAGGCAATAAAGCTGCGGATGATGTGGTGAAAAATATCCAACGAGTCGAAGCCGATGGGACCTTTGATACTATGATCATCGGACGTGGGGGTGGATCGATCGAGGACCTCTGGCCTTTCAATGAAGAACGAGTGGCAAGAGCCATTTTTGATGCAAAAACCCCCATTATTTCTTCAGTGGGGCATGAAACCGATACGACGATTGCCGATTTAGTGGCGGATGTGCGTGCGGCAACTCCGACCGCCGCTGCCGAATTAGCGGTGCCAGTGCTGTCGGAGGAGATTTTGCGGATCGAAGAAAGACAAGCCCGATTAGAGCAAGCATTTATGCACCAGATCCAGTACAAACAAGAACGCTATCAGCGAGTGATTGGATCGTATGTTTTTCGACAACCAGAGCGCTTGTATGAGGCACAGTCGATCAAACTCGATCAGTTGCAGCAGCGGATGCAGCAAGGCTTGCAAACCTTGCTTTATGACAAGGATCGCCAGGCACAGCAATTGATTTCACGGTTGGCCCAACAACAACCAAAAGCGCGATTACAAGCCAGCAATCAAGAGGTCAGCTATCTTTCTCAACGCTTAACGAAAGCCATGAAAGATATTTATGCGGCAAAAGAAAATCAATTTGCAAATGCAGTCCAATCCCTTGATTTGCTAAGCCCACTAAAAATCATGGGACGCGGCTACAGCTATACCACGAAAAATGAGCAGGTGATCAAATCGATTGATGCGATCGAGCCAGAAGACCAGCTGATGATCCATTACCAAGATGGCCAAGCACTGGTCGAAGTTATTAGTACAGAAGGAGTTAATCATGGCAAATCCAACATTTGAAGAATCATTACAAGAATTAGAACAAATCGTAACCCGTTTGGAACAAGGCGATGTTCCATTGGAAGAAGCGTTAGATGCTTTTCAAAAAGGCATGGTTTTGAGCAAGCAATGCAAGGACACCTTGAGTAAAGCGGAAAAATCCTTAACAAAAATGATGACTGAATCCAATGAAGAAGTCCCCTTTGAAGAGGAAAGCCAATGAGTGCTTTGAAGGAATTTACGAAAGAACACGCCCCATTGATCGAAGAAGTTATGGAACGTTTTGTCAAAGAACACACCTCTGATCGACGACTATTTGAAAGCATGCAGTATTCGATCCAAGCTGGCGGCAAACGCATTCGCCCGCTTTTATTGGCAGCAACAGTCGCCGCTTTTCACAAACCCATCAATACCGCGGTGTACCAGTGTGCAGCAGCCCTAGAAATGGTGCATACGTATTCGCTGATCCATGATGATCTGCCAGCAATGGACAACGATGATCTGCGTCGAGGCAAACCCACCAACCATAAGGTTTTTGGTGAAGCTTTAGCGATTTTAGCTGGAGATGGTCTTTTGACGGCTGCGTTTCAATTAGTCGCTATGGCGGAAATCGAAGCCAATCAAAAAGTCTTGCTGCTGCAGCAGTTGAGTAAAGCAGCGGGCACACAAGGGATGGTCGCCGGCCAAGCAGCTGATATTCAAGGGGAGAACCAAGCCCTTCGTCTTGAGGAGCTCATGTCGATCCATGAACGAAAGACTGGAGAATTGATCCGCTTTGCGGTGATTGCTGGTGGTGTCTTAGCCGACCAGACGGAAGAGGTTCTGCATGAATTGGATCGCTTTGCCCAGCATATTGGGTTAGCCTTTCAAATTCGCGACGATCTGTTAGATGCCACTAGTACGACCGAAGAGCTAGGCAAAGTTGTTCGCCGAGATGACGAGTTGGCGAAAATTACCTATCCTGCTTTACTTGGCTTAGCAGGCGCGCAGCAAGCTTTGACTGAAGAATTGGGCAAAGCCAAAGAAATTCTGGCACAATTAAGCCAATACGGTCAATTTACGCAGGATGTTTTATTGGCATTTGTGGAACGATTTGAGATTCGAGGGAACGCATGAAGAAAGAACGAGTAGATGTTTTAGCTGTCCAGCAAGGCCTCTTTGAGACCCGCGAGCAAGCCAAACGAGGAGTGATGGCTGGATTGGTGTACAAAGAAAAAAACAATGAGCGCCTAGATAAGCCTGGAGAAAAAATTGCCGCAGATACACTGCTGCAGATCAAAGGGAAGAAGCTGCCTTATGTTTCTCGTGGTGGTCTCAAGTTAGAAAAAGCACTCAAAGTTTTTGATTTTGACGTAACCGATAAAATCATGTTAGATATCGGCGCTTCCACCGGTGGCTTTACTGATGCGGCGCTGCAAAATGGCGCCAAAAAAAGCTATGCACTGGATGTCGGTTACAATCAGTTAGCATGGAAGCTGCGGCAAGATGAGCGAGTGATCGTAATGGAACGGGTCAACTTCCGTTATGCAAAACCAACAGACTTTCTGGATGGTCTTCCTGAAGCCGCTACGATCGATGTTTCTTTTATTTCACTTAAACTGATCTTACCTCCCCTTTACGATATTTTGGTAGCGGATGGCGAAGTGATGGCGCTGATCAAACCACAATTTGAAGCGGGCAAAGAAGCGGTCGGAAAAAATGGGATCGTTCGTGACCCCAAAACCCATGAACGAGTGTTGGAGGAAGTACTGGCATTCGCTAAGAAAACAAAATTCGATGTATTAAACCTAAGTTTTTCACCAATCACTGGTGGCGAAGGGAATATCGAGTTTATCGTACATTTAAAGAAAAGCCTGCAAGAAGGCACCGCAGCAGGGATCGATATCCCGAAAGTTGTTGCATCAGCACATGAGACCTTTCATCAACCAAAATAAAGAATGGAAGAGAGTGGACATTTTACTTGTCGGCTCTCTTTCTTTCTTGCGCAAAATAGGATAAAATTAGTAGGAATTCATTCAGGAGGAACAAGAGATGAGAAAAAAAGAACGGCATCGCTTGATTACACGATTGTTAAGTGAACAAGATATTCAGAAACAAGAAGATTTTGTCGAGTTGTTAAAAGATCGCGGCGTCTCAGTCACACAAGCAACCATATCAAGGGATATCAAGGAATTGAAGTTAGTGAAAGTTCCTTCCCAAAAAGGCGGCTATCGCTATAGTATTCCACAAGAGACAACGGAAGACGTGAGTGGTAAACTAGATAAAATCCTAAAAACGGCGTTTGTTTCTGTCGATCGAATGGACAAATTTGTGATCCTGCGCACACTGCCTGGCAATGCTTCGGCTTTGGCGAATTTGATCGATAAGCGTTATGCCAAAGAGTTATTTGGCACGCTAAACGATGATGACAACGTCTTGATGATCACTAGAACAGAAGCAGATACCGAGAACCTATTCAAGGATTTCCAACGTTACGTATAAAAGAGGAGGCAAGGGATGCTTTTAGAATTGTCGATCCAAAATTTTGCGATTATCTCCAACCTGCACCTGTCTTTTCATGAGGGGATGACGGCTCTAACAGGTGAAACAGGTGCTGGGAAATCAATCATTATCGATGCGATGGGCTTACTAGCAGGTGGCAGAGGATCCAGTGACTATTTGCGTCAAGGCGCAGAAAAATGCCGTTTGGAAGGGATTTTTGAATGGCCGAATCAGCAGGAGTTCAAAGAGCTGACCGCAGATCTGGGTATTGATGAAGAGGAAGTTCTGATCGTACAACGGGATATCTCTCAATCGGGTAAAACTATTTGTCGTGTTAATGGTCGAACTGTTACCTTGTCGGTTTTGCGCCAAATCGGCTTGTTTTTAGTTGATATCCAAGGACAAAATGAGCATCAAGAGCTGCTGCAGCCAGAAAAACATTTGGCGTTGATGGATGGTTTTGGAGATGATGCCTTTAAAGCGGAACTTGCAAATTACCGTCAAGCCTATCAAGCCTATCGCTCCTTAGAAAAACATGTGCGGACCATTCAAGAAAATGAACAGCTCTATGTGCAGCGAATGGACATGCTGCGTTTTCAACAAGAAGAGATCGCCCAAGCGGAATTGATGGAAAATGAAGAAGAGCAGCTGATCGATGAACGAGAAAAACTGACCAATTATCAAAAAATCGTGGATGCTCTAGGGCAAAGCTATGGCGCTCTATCCGCCGAAGAAGTAAATAGCCTAGATGGAGTCAGTGTGGCATTATCAGAGATCCAGTCGATCGCCCATCTTGATCCTGCGTACGAAAAAATCAGTGAAGCGATCCAAAGTGCGTACTACCTGCTACAAGATGCAGCCACTGATATTTCGCGGCAAGTCGACAACCTTGAATTAGATGAAGGCCGACTGGAAGAAGTCATTTCACGGCTGGAAACGATTCGTCAATTGAAGCGCAAATACGGGGAGTCAATTCCTGTGATTCTTGCTTATTATGATGAGATCAGTAAAGAAATCAGCGAATCAGCCTATACGGAAGGTCAGTTGGAGCAATTAGAAGAAGAGCTTGCCCAAAAAGCTGAAGCAGTTTGGCAGCTGGCGGAAGCCTTGCACGTCAAACGACGTGAATTGGCTCATCGTTTAGAAAAAGAAATCGTTCAAGAGTTAAAAGAGCTGTATATGGAGCACGCGCAATTTGAAGTACGGTTTGCATCTGGCTCAAAACAATTAAGCAGCAGCGGCTTTGATACCGTGGAGTTTTATTTGACCACCAACCCCGGTGAAGGCATGAAACCGTTAGTGCGAGTTGCTTCTGGAGGAGAGCTTTCTCGGATCTTATTAGCGCTTAAATCGATTTTCTCCCGCAAGCAAGGAATCACTAGTATTGTCTTTGATGAGGTGGATACTGGGGTCAGTGGCCGAGTAGCTCAGGCGATCGCCGAAAAAATCGCCAAGATCGCTGCGAATTCGCAAGTCTTGTGTATCACCCACTTGCCGCAAGTAGCGGCTGTGGCGGACAATCAATATTTTATCGAAAAAGCAATTCAAGAAGGTCGGACAGAAACCCATGTCCGTAAATTATCAGAAGAAGAACGAGTGGCTGAGATCGCCCGTATGCTCTCAGGTGCAGAAATCACCGATTTAACAATTGAACATGCACGAGAACTATTGGCGCTGGCTCACCGATAAAAATTGGAAACACTTATAAAAAGATTCAGGAGATGATGGACCCGCAAGTTTCGTCTGCCATCCTTTCCTGATCTTCTTTTTTGCAGGAGGACATGATGAGAAAAAGAACAAAAGTCTTGATCGGTGTATTGATCACCGTTGTTATTTTAATTATTGCCGGTTGGGTCGGTTGGCAACAACTGCATTACCCAGCAGTGGATGCTGCAGTTACAGCTGCGAAAGAGGCAGATGATGAGGGAAATGTCCTCTATTTTGCTGGAGATGAAGAAAAGCCTTTGGTTATTTTCTATCCTGGTGCGCTTGTCGATGCCGAAAGCTATAGTGTATGGGCAGCAGGTTTAGCGGAAAAAGGCTATCCTGTCGCGATCGTTAAAATGCCCTTTAACATGGCTGTTTTAGCAGGCAATCGTGCAGAAGAGGTCTTGGAAGAAATTCCCCATAGCTCCTATGTCATTGGCGGTCATTCATTAGGTGGCGTCATGGCAAGCCGTTTTGCAGCGAATCAGTTGGCTGAAAACGACAACGAGTTAAAAGGCGTCTTTTTCTTTGCTAGTTACCCAGATGAAAAAGGATCCTTAGCTGATCAATCGATTGCTGTGTTGTCACTCTCAGGCAGTCAAGACCAAGTAGTGAATCAAGAAAATTGGCAAGCTGCCCGCAGCCTCCTTCCAGAAACTACGACGTTTGAAACGATCGAAGGCGGCAATCATGCTGGCTTTGGTACCTATGGGTTACAAAAAGGAGAAGCAGCAGCGGATCTACCAAATGAAGCACAGCAAGAAGCCATCATTGAGCAGATGGCGGCATGGTTAAGTGAATTAGAATAAAAAAAGACGGCAGAAGATGCATAGGAATGCTTCTTTCTGCCGTTTCGATTCAACAGACATTTTGGGGAAATGTTGATGAAATCGTGAAAACGCTGAACATAACAACATATTGTACTTGATTGGGGAAGCAAGATTAATAATTATGTTCTTTTTAAAATACGTTTCCTCTCACAGTATAGCACAGCATACCTTCTGGATGCACGTAATTTAATTAAGAAATCTTGTCATTTTATTTACAAAATAGTTATTTTGTAAAAGAAAAAAAGCGTTTTAAATAAAGGGGCAGACTCAGCTTAAGAAAAAAAAGCAAATAATAATTTTCATTGATTTCAACTAATGGTAAAATGAAAATAATTGATTTTTACAATCAATGACTTTCGAAAGTACAAGGAGCGTTATGATGAAAAAATTAAAACTTCTAAGTCCTATCATCGGATTGGTTATTTTACTCTCAGGATGTGCAAGCTGGGCAGATCGAGGAGAATCGATCACAGCAGTCGGGTCTTCTGCCTTGCAGCCACTCGTAGAAACCGTTGCGGAAGAATTTCAAAACTCAAATCCTGGGCGATTTATCAATGTCCAAGGAGGCGGGAGCGGCACTGGGTTAAGTCAAGTCCAAGCAGGCGCAGTCGATATTGGGAATTCTGATTTGTTTGCAGAAGAAAAGCCAGGGATCGATGCGGATGCACTCGTTGACCACCGAGTGGCAACGGTGGGTATCACACCGATCGTCAACAAAGGCGTTGGGATCACGGATATTTCAACAGAGGACTTAAAAAATATCTTCTTAGGAAATATTACAAATTGGCGTGACGTTGGCGGAAATGATCTGCCCATCGTTTTGTTGAATCGGGCGACTGGAAGCGGCACGAGAAGTACGTTTGAAAAATGGATCATGGATGGCGAAACAGCGATTCCTTCCCAAGAGCAAGATTCTAGTGGGATGGTCCGTTCGATCGTTTCAGATACACCAGGGGCCATCAGTTATGTTGCATTTTCTTATGTGACAGATGAAGTCAACGTCCTTTCGATCGATGGGGTTCAACCAACAATTGAAAATGTAACGACCAATGATTGGAAAGTTTGGGCTTACGAGCATATGTATACAAAAGGAGAACCAACGGGATTGACCGCTGAATTTCTCGAATATATGCTTTCTGATGAAGTACAAGAGCATATCGTTGGGGATCTGGGTTATATTCCAATTTCCATCATGCAGGTGGAAAGAGATTGGGAAGGCAACATCGTCGAGTAATCTTTACACAAAATTTACACAAGCTTTAACAGAAATTGATGTTGAACCGATAAACTAATGGTTATGAGTTTAGTTTGATTTTTGAGGAGGAACCCTCGTGGAAAATGTAAAAGAAGTGTTAACAAAAAAATCCAAGCGCGCAAGAATGGAACAAAGAGGAAAGCTGGTTAGCTTTCTATGTATTGCGTTGATTGTATTGGTTGTGATCTCCATTTTTTATTTCGTTGCTAGCCGTGGATTAGCGACATTCTTTGTAGACAAAGTCAATGTTTTCGACTTTTTGTTTGGTACGCAATGGAATCCAAGTGCTGTTGGTCCTGATGGCCAACCATTAGTAGGTGCTTTACCGATGATCCTTGGTTCGTTCTTCGTAACCTTCCTATCAGCGATCGTCGCAACACCATTTGCGATCGGTGCAGCAGTCTTTATGGTGGAGATCTCCCCTCGTAACGGAGAGAAGATTTTGCAGCCCGTCATCGAACTATTAGTCGGTATTCCTTCTGTAGTTTATGGTTTTATCGGTTTGTCTGTCATTGTACCAGCAGTCCGTTCTGTTTTTGGCGGTACAGGGTTTGGGATCTTGGCGGGGACCTTTGTCCTATTTATCATGATTTTGCCGACAGTGACTACGATGACTGTCGATGCGTTACGGGCAGTCCCTCGGCACTACCGTGAGGCATCCTTAGCTTTAGGTGCAACACGCTGGCAAACGATCTATAAAGTTGTTTTACGAGCAGCTGTCCCTGGGATTTTAACGGCAGTTGTTTTCGGAATGGCTCGCGCATTTGGGGAAGCATTGGCGATCCAAATGGTTATCGGTAATGCGGCATTGATGCCGACGAGCTTAGTGACACCTGCATCAACATTGACATC
This sequence comes from Enterococcus sp. B2E4, assembly GCF_030499455.1. Classification (NCBI taxonomy): domain Bacteria; kingdom Bacillati; phylum Bacillota; class Bacilli; order Lactobacillales; family Enterococcaceae; genus Enterococcus; species Enterococcus sp. B2E4. Next base: position 161,896 of record NZ_JAUKPK010000001.1, on the reverse strand, counting down.
GATCTTAACCATGGGTATTGGGAATACGATCATGGGAACAGTCCAAAACAACGTTCTATGGTCATTAGCCTTGATTCTCTTATTGATGTCCTTACTATTTAACATTGTCATTCGCTTTATTGGGAAGAAAGGAGCATTGAAATAATGAATGCAAAACGTTCAGATAAAATTGCTACCGGCGTCTTGTATGCTGTTGCTGGAGTCATTGTTTTGATTTTGGCTTCCTTACTATTGTACATTTTGGTACGTGGTATTCCCCATATCAATTGGGAGTTTCTGACTTCTTCTTCAAAAGCGTATCAAGAAGGTGGCGGGATCGGCATCCAATTGTTCAATTCCCTATACTTGCTTTTAGTGACAATGATCATTAGTTTTCCGATTTCTTTAGGAGCGGGGATCTACTTATCAGAATATGCGAAGAAAAACTGGTTGACGGATATCATTCGGACATCGATCGAAATCTTGAGTTCACTGCCTTCTGTGGTTGTCGGTCTTTTTGGTTTCTTGGTCTTTGTTATCCAGTTTGGTTATGGCTTTTCGATCATTTCAGGTGCCTTGGCATTGACTTTCTTCAATTTGCCACTATTGACTAGAAATGTGGAAGAATCTCTACAAGCGATTCATTATACGCAGCGTGAAGCGGGCTTGTCTTTAGGCTTATCCCGTTGGGAAACTGTCACACGCATTATTGTTCCAGAAGCAACACCAGGGATTTTGACTGGGGTCATTCTAAGTTCTGGTCGGATTTTTGGTGAAGCGGCAGCGCTGATCTACACTGCAGGACAAAGTGCACCGGCCCTTGATTTTACAAACTGGAATCCATTGAGTGTTTCCAGCCCGATCGGTCTTTTCCGACAAGCGGAGACGCTGGCAGTCCATATTTGGAAAATCAATACAGAAGGTACGATGCCTGATGGCGCTCAAGTTTCAGCCGGGGCTTCGGCGGTATTGATCATTGCCGTCTTGCTATTTAACTTTGGCGCCCGTGCAGCTGGCAAACGGTTGTACAAGAAAATGACGTCAGCATAAGGAGAATGACAGTATGAACGATTACAATTGGGACGATCGAAATATCATTACCTTCGATAAACCAGAAGATGTGGCGCTTTATACCACTGACTTGCATGTATGGTATGGATCAAATGAAGCCATCAAAGGCATTGATCTACAATTTGAAAAAAATAAAATCACCGCATTGATCGGACCTTCCGGTTGCGGTAAATCAACGTATCTGCGTTCTTTGAATCGAATGAATGACGGGATCGCAAACACGAGAGTCACAGGAAACATCATGTATAAAGGAGTCGACGTCAATACAAAAGAAGTCGATGTCTTCGAAATGCGCAAGCGTATCGGCATGGTTTTCCAACGACCAAACCCTTTCAGTAAATCGATCTATGACAACATCGCCTTTGCTTTGCGACGTCATGGAGAAAGAAACAAAAAGAAATTGGATGAAGCAGTCGAAACCAGCTTGAAACAAGCCGCACTTTGGGATCAAGTAAAGGACAGCTTAGACAAAAGTGCTTTGGCATTGTCCGGTGGACAGCAGCAACGTCTGTGTATCGCTCGAGCAATTGCGATGAAACCAGATATTTTGCTTCTAGATGAACCAGCTAGTGCCCTTGATCCAATCTCAACAGGGACAGTGGAAGAAACTCTTATCAACTTGAAAAACGACTATTCAATCATCATCGTGACCCATAATATGCAGCAAGCTGCTCGGATCAGCGATTATACTGCCTTTTTCTACTTAGGAAATGCGATCGAGTACGATGAGACCCGTAAGATATTTACTCGTCCAAAAATTAAAGCAACAGAAGATTACGTATCCGGTCATTTTGGCTGAGCCGATTCGATCAGTAAACGGAGGCAAAACAATGGCAGAAGAAATTATTACATCGAAAGATCTGCATTTATACTACGGAAAAAAAGAAGCATTAAAAGGAATCGACCTTTCCATCAAAAAAGGCGAGATCACTGCAATGATCGGACCTTCAGGATGTGGGAAATCGACCTACTTGCGTTCTCTTAATCGAATGAATGATTTGATCCCTGGTGTGACAATTACAGGAAGTGTTGTCTATAAAGGGAAAGACATTTATAGTCCAAAGCAAGACATCGTTGATTTGCGCAAAGAAATCGGGATGGTTTTTCAACAACCGAATCCTTTTCCCTTTTCAATTTACGAAAATGTGATTTATGGGTTAAAATTAAAAGGAGTCACGGACAAGGAGATTCTTGATAAGACGGTAGAAGAAAGCCTGAAAGCAGCTTCTGTCTGGGAAGATGTCAAAGACAAACTTCACCAAAGTGCGCTTTCTTTATCAGGTGGACAACAGCAGCGGGTTTGTATCGCTCGGGTATTGGCTGTCGATCCAGAAATCATTTTGCTGGATGAACCAACCAGTGCGTTAGACCCCATTTCATCAGGGAAAATCGAGAATACCCTTCTAGCACTGAAAGAACGCTACACCATGATCATCGTGACTCACAACATGTCACAAGCTTCAAGAATCTCAGATAAAACCGCGTTCTTTTTGGACGGCAACTTGATCGAGTTCAATGACACGAAAAAAGTGTTCCTAAGTCCAAGCAAAAAAGAAACAGAAGATTATATCTCAGGAAGATTTGGTTAGGAGGAAAAGGGATGTTGCGTACACAATTTGAAGAAGAATTATTAAATTTACACAATCAATTTTATGAAATGGGGATGCTAGTCAGCAGTGCCATTCATAAATCTGTGCGAGCATATGTCAGACATGACAAAGAAATTGCGCAGGAAGTAATTGAAAATGATTTGGCGATCAACAATATGGAAGTTCGTTTAGAAAAAAAGAGCTTTGAGATGATTGCTTTGCAACAACCAGTAACGACCGATCTACGAATGATCATTACTGTAATGAAAGCCAGCTCTGACTTGGAGCGGATGGGGGACCATGCGGTATCCATTGCGAAGTCAACGATTCGGGTCAAAGGCGAAACGCGGATCGCCGAAATCGAAAAAGAAATCTCAGATATGTCGGATTACGTCAAAAAAATGGTTGATAATGTCTTAGTGGCGTATGTAAAAACCGATCAAGATGATGCCCGCATGATCGCTCAAATGGACGATCGGGTCAATGAATATTACAAAGACATTTATTACAAAACGATCGAGAGTATGAAAGAAAATCCAGAAACAGTTGTCAGTGGGACCGATTATTTATCCGTTGCTCAATACTTGGAACGAATCGGTGACTACGTAACGAATATTTGTGAATGGATCGTGTATCTTGCTACTGGGAAAATCAGTGAATTGAATACAAACCGTACGGAAATGATTTAAGAAACCAGCTTGGGTTCTTGATCATGTATCTCTTTTAAAAGAGATGGGACGGACCGTCGAAAGCAGTTGTCCTTTAAGGAGTAACTTCTCTCGGCGGTCTTTTTGATTTGGAAGAATCGCTTCAATCGATGACGTGAACAGGATAGGCAGAATAGAAAATGGCTCCTCCATAAAGATGGCCAATGGAAATCGATTCTATCGTCCCTGAAATTTACTAGTTGAGCCGTCTATTCTTTTCGTCGCCGACCTGCAGTGAAAGGAGCAATCGCTCATTTACTCTAGCAGACCTATTCCTCAAGAGTTCTACTAGCTGAAACTTTTGTTTCTATTGGTTTTTCGTGGTACTGTTAATAATAGGAAGATCGTTTTGAGCCTAGTGTAATGAAGAAAAAGTGTCGGTTTTGCTTGCCAATCTGCAGATTGAGAAAAACTTGGTACTTAAGACCTATGACACTTTTGCAAAAACAAGGCATAATAGGTTCGTAAGCTAAACTTGCAATCACACATTTGCTGAAGGAGGCAATTTCCATGAACGAAAGAGAACGTATATTGGATCTAGTAAAAAAAGGTGTGCTTTCTACAGAAGAAGCCTTGGATTTACTAGAAGGTATGGCAAAAGCCAAAGACGAAAAACAAATTAACAAAGCTGCTGCTGAGGTAACCGCGGATAAGAATGCGACAAGCCCATTTGATGATACTGAAAACGACGATGAGATGTTCACGTTTGACGGCGAAGAAAAACTTCGTCAAAACGAAGCGCAAGACAAAGAAAATCTTGAAAAGATTCTCGATGGTTTAGCAACGGAAGCCAACCAAGCATCTGCTGAGTTGGACGAAATCAATGCTGAAATTCTTGGCGTCAAAGAAGAATTAAAAGAAGCACAAGAAACACTGATGCAATTGAACACCAAAGAAGAGTTGGATCATTTGTCAGAAGATGAATTGGCTACGCGTCATGAAACAGAAGCGACCATTACTGCATTGGAAGAAACCTTAGATGGGTTATCTGAAGAAAAAGCAGAATTGGAAGCAAAATTAAAAAATATTCGCAAAGACCAATGGTCTCAAACAAAAGAAAAAATTTCTCAAAAATTAGATATTCCAGAGGATTGGAAAGAGCAAGCGACTGACACCTTTAACCAAGTAAGTGAAAAAATGGTCGATGCCAGCACACACTTCGGACACTTCTTGAAGAAAACAGTTCGGGCAGTGACAGAGTCAGTCAATGACAACATGGAATGGAAAGACATCAACTTGAAAGTTCCTGGTGTTGCAGCGACAAAATTTGAGCACACATTCAGCTATGATGAAACGGCAGCGACATTGATCGATGTGAAATTGGCAAACGGCAATGTTTCCTTCCAATTATGGGATGAACCAGGGGTCAAAGTAGATGCCAAAATCAAACTATATGGTAAAATGGATGCGGCGGAGCCTTTCGATGCTTTTGAAGCAAGAAGCCAAATCAATGTCGATGATGAACGCATCTCTTTCCAAATTCCCAACAAACGCATTCGTGCCGATCTCGTTTTCTACTTGCCAAAACGTACCTATGATCATGTGGCAGTGAAATTGCTGAACGGCAATGTTACATTCAATGAATTGGATGCGAAAGATGTCTATACAAAATCAACAAACGGCAATATCGATTTCCGCAAAGTAAACGCATCGATGTTAGAGATTGAAGGCGTGAATGGAACGATCACTGTTCAAGAGGGTGAGATTTTAGATGCCATTATTGAAACGGTGAACGGCGACGTTACGTTGACAGCAACGCCACAAAATACCGGTATTTCTTTAGTTAACGGCAACATCCGTGTGACCTACAAAGAAGAAACGGTCCAAAAATTAAACGCCAGCTCTGTAAATGGGAATGTCAAAGTAGCATTACCGACAGGAATCGGTTTTGAAGGGATCGCAAAAACAAGTTTAGGTAGCATCAACAATCGTTTAAGCGAGATGGAAGTTGTGCGTGAGAAAAAAGAACGCCTAAACCAACTATTGCAATTCCGTCGGGTTGCCGATAAAGTCGCTCAAATCGATCTATCCACAACAACAGGAAATGTCTTTATCAAAGATACAGACAAATAAGAATCGCTGGGTTTACACTCATTAAAGAAAAGAAGGAAGGTGTAGATAAATGAACAAAAAATTAACAAAATCAGCCAATAACGTTGTCATTACAGGTACTCTAGGGGGTCTGGCAGAATACTTGCGAATTGATCCAACCATCGTTCGCGTGATCTATGTCTTTCTATCTTTAGTGACTGCTGGGTTCCCTGGAATCACTTTATATATCATCATGGCGGTCTTGATCCCTTCTGGTCGCAAGAGCACCTCAGGATATGGCCACGACAATCACTACTACAAACAAAACAAATACAATGAAGCAAATCGTCCCCGTAAAGAAGCGGAAAAGGTGGAGGATGAGGACTGGAGTGACTTCTAGTGTCTTATTTTCAACGGCTTATCATGAATACACTGACGTTTGTCACATTGGCGGTTTTATTACCAAATATGATCCATGTTCAAAGCATTATGACTGCAGTGATCGCCAGTTTCGTACTGTCGATCCTGAATGCTTTGATTAAACCAATTCTGATCGTCATTTCATTTCCATTGACTTTACTGACGCTTGGTTTCTTCACTTTTGTGATCAATGCGCTCATGCTGAATTTGACTTCATATTTTGTGGGGTCAGCCAACTTTGGCTTCTCCTCGTTTGGGGCAGCGCTATTAGTGGCACTGATCATGTCAGTGATCAATATGATCGTGACCGAACACCATATCGAAAAATATTCACGTTAAAAAGACGTTTCACGTTTTCTCCCACTAGCTATGAAGCTAGTGGAGAAACGGAAACGTCTTTTTTTAGTTTAACTGTTCTTCTTTGATAGCAGCAAGGTACGTATCTACTGCCTGTAACGTCTCATCAAGCGCCCCTTTTTCAAAAGGTGAACGCAAATGAGCAAGAGACAGGATCTCAAGGAATGTTTTCGTGCCGCCGACTTCGCAGATGGCCAAATAATCTTGCCAAGCGGTTTCGTCTTTAGCCACGATGAATCGATACCAAAATTGGAACGCACACACTTGCGCCAATGTATAATCGATATAATAGAAAGGTGATTCAAAAATATGCCCTTGTCTAAACCAATACAAGCCACGATCAAGGTCTGGATATTCTGAATAATCCCGTTCTGGGCAATACTGGCGCTCTAATTCCCGCCAACGGGCTTTGCGCTGTGCTGGTGACCACTCAGGATGCTCATAAACATCTTGTTGGAAGTGATCCACTAAAACGCCATAAGGCAAAAATTGCAGGCTGCTAGCAAGATGCGCAAATTTGTATTTTTCTGTTTCTTCTTCAAAAAAGGCATCCATCCATGGCCAGGCGATAAACTCCATCGACATTGAATGGATCTCGCAAGACTCATAATTGGGAAAGAGAATTTCCGGTTCTTTGATCCAACGAGAGCGAAAGGCTTGAAACGCGTGGCCAGCTTCGTGGGTCAAAACATCGACATCGCCAGAAGTGCCATTAAAGTTGGCAAAGATAAATGGCGATTGATAGTCTTGGATAAACGTACAATAGCCGCCAGATTGTTTGCCTTTTTTGCTTAGTAGATCAAGTAGGTCATGCTCGACCATAAAATCAAAAAATTCGCCAGTTTCAGGGGATAGTTCCTGATACATCACACGGGCTTTTTCTACTAGTTCTTCAGGAGTTCCTTTAGGCTCTGCGTTACCACTAGGATAAACAAGCGGCAGGTCGGTAAAGGTTGCCTGAGTCAATTGATTACGCTGCGCCTGTCTTTGGTACAGTTTTTGGGTAATTGGGACGACTTTTTCTAAAATTTCCCGACGATAGGTTTCGATCATTGAACGATCATAGTCCCAACGATTCATTTGGGTATCCGCAAAGGCAACATAATTTTCAAAGCCGAGCTTGTGAGCGATCTCGGTACGAACCTTGACCATCTCGTCATAAATTTGATCAAAACGGTCTTCATTTTCCGTGAAGAAAGCCGTTTGTTTTTCAAACGCTTCTTTTCGAACACCGCGATCTTTGTTTTCGGTAAATGGTCGCAGTTGTGCGAGGGTATAGGTTTCTCCTTGGAAGTCGATTTGGGCAGAAGCGACCAATTTGCTGTAATCAGAAGCCAATTGGTTTTCTTTTTGAAATAATTCGATCAAGGCCTCATCAAAAAGCTTCACACGGCTTTCGGCAAATAAAAAAAGTGTTTCTGGATATTCGGCTTTTAATTCATCTAAGACAGGTGAAGCCAGGAGTGCTTGATAGAATTGAAAATCCAGAGCTTCAAAATGAGGCTGGTATTCATTCCAAAAGGTGTCTTCTGCTTCATAAAAGGCATCGTTGGTATCGATCGAATAGCGGATCGAAGCCAAGTTCATTGCGGTATCGATCGTTCCTCTTAGTTCGTTCAAAGCATCAAGAGCTTGCTTCGCCTCCGTGAAGGTATCGGCTGACTGAAGGTTTGCTAATGCTTTTTTGAATGTTTCTTGATAAACTGGAAAATCAGGGCGTTGATACTTGTATGCTGAAAATTTCATTAAAAATCCCTCCTTAGTAAAATAATAACACAAACGAAAAAGAATGAGGACTTCTATTGGCGAAGGTAGTAACTTTACTGATAGAATGATAAAATAGAACCAGAGTGTCGTTTACAAGAAACAGCGGCAAGAATCATTGAGAAAAGAGGGAAAACCTATGGCAGAAACCGTCAAAGTCAGCGAGCTGGCGGAGGCTTTAAATTTAGAGATAGTTGAAGGAACTGAAAACAGTTTAGAAAGAGAAATCATTACCGGCGATATTTCCCGACCTGGTTTGGAATTGACGGGTTATTTTAATTACTATTCCCATGATCGTCTGCAATTATTCGGCAGCAAAGAGATCACCTTTGCGGAACGAATGATGCCAGAAGAACGCTTGATGGTGATGCGCAAAATGTGTGCCGAGGATACCCCAGGGTTTATCGTTTCTCGCGGCTTGGAAGTACCAGCAGAAATGATTCAAGCCTGCAAAGAACATGAGATCACAATTTTGCGTTCGCCCATCTCAACCTCACGTCTGCAAGGAGAGCTTTCTAGTTTCCTCGATGGGCGCTTAGCCACAAGAACCAGTGTCCATGGGGTATTAGTGGATGTCTATGGACTAGGCGTTTTGATTCAAGGCGATAGCGGAATTGGGAAAAGCGAAACAGCCTTAGAGTTGATCAAACGTGGGCATCGGTTGATCGCTGACGATCGGGTGGATGTGTATAAGCAAGATGAATTGACTTTGGTAGGGGAACCGCCGAAAATCTTGCAGCACTTGATCGAGATCCGCGGAATCGGGATCATCGATGTCATGAATCTTTTTGGTGCCAGTGCCGTACGAGGGTATATGCAGGTTCAAGTAGCGGTGTATTTAGAAGCTTGGGCGAAAGACAAAAAGTATGATCGACTAGGAACCGATGATACGACGGTTGAAATTGGTGGCGTCGATGTACCACAAATCAAGATCCCGGTAAAAACTGGTCGAAATGTTGCGATCATTATCGAAGTCGCTGCCATGAATTTCCGAGCGAAAACGATGGGCTACGATGCAACGAAGACCTTTGAAAATCGATTGACGCAATTGATCGAAGAAAATTCTGGAAACTAGAGAGGATAAGATAGATGTTAGGTTTAGTAAATCGAGTCGCATTTGAACTATTTGGTTTGCCGATTTATTGGTATGCGATCATTATCGTATCAGGCGTGATCATTGCTATGTGGTTAAGCACGAGAGAGGCGGTTCGTGTCGGGCTCAAGCCAGATGATGTGACTGATTTTATGTTGATTGGATTGCCAGTAGCGATCATTGGTGCGCGGCTTTATTATATTCTATTTGACTTGCAATACTACATTGATGACCCAAGTCAAATTTTCAATATTCGCTCTGGTGGGATCGCCATCTACGGCGCACTGATCGCCGGGGGGATCTGGCTATACTTTTTCTGCCAACGAAATTTTATTTCTCCCTGGACCTTCTTAGACATCGCCGCACCAAGTGTCTTATTGGCACAAGGCATCGGGCGTTGGGGCAACTTTATGAACCATGAAGCATTTGGCGCTGAAGTCAGCCGCTCCTTCTTAGAAAGTTTGTATATACCGAAATTTATTATCGATAATATGTATATTGATGAAGCATATCGGCAGCCGACCTTTCTTTATGAATCGGTTTGGAACGTGATTGGATTTATCGTTTTGATCTTCTTGCGTAAGAAAACTGGGTTATTAAAAGAAGGCGAAGTCTTCTTGAGCTACTTGATTTGGTATGGATTCGGGCGCTTCTTTATTGAAGGAATGCGTACCGATAGTTTATACTTATTTGGTGGAATCCGTGTGTCACAGGCACTTTCCGCTTTATTATTCTTCGGAGCGATCGCTTTACTGATCTGGCGCAGGAAAAAACAAGCGTTAAAGGATTACAACCGCAGCTTTGGTAAGAACCAAACGATTATCTAAACAGTTATTTTATCGAAATTATGGTAAAATGATGAAGTGCATGAATTTGCGAAAAGGATAGAGGAGGTTTCCATAGTGAAACAGAAAATCGCCGTCTTAGGTCCCGGATCATGGGGGACTGCTTTGGCACAAGTCTTGTCTGAAAATGGACATGAAGTGACTATTTGGGGGAACAATCCCGCCCAAATCGATGAAATCAATACGTATCATACGAATCGGCATTATTTGCCAGATCTGAAGCTTCCTGAAAATATTCTAGGCTGTAAAGATTTAGAAGAGGCGATCCAAGGGGCAGATGCCGTCTTGTTTGTCGTACCAACTAAAGCGATTCGTGCCGTGGCACAAGAATTCACTAAGAAAACAACTGGCAAGCCAGTCATTATCCATGCCTCAAAAGGGTTAGAACAAGGCAGTCATAAACGAATCTCAGAAGTACTTGCCGAAGAGATCCCAGCTGATAAACGGCAAGAAATCGTTGTCTTGTCAGGACCATCTCATGCGGAAGAAGTCGCTGTCCATGATATCACCACGATCACGGCAGCTTCAGAAAATGAAGCGGCTGCTAAGTATGTACAAGAGCTATTTATGAATGATTACTTTAGAATCTACACGAATAACGATGTGATCGGTGTCGAAACTGGCGCCGCTTTGAAAAACATCATCGCCATTGGTGCCGGTGCTATCGCAGGACTTGGCTTTGGGGATGATGCGAAGGCAGCGATCATGACCCGTGGGTTAGCAGAAATCAGTCGTCTTGGTGTGGCAATGGGTGCCAATCCTTTAACCTTTATCGGATTGAGTGGGGTTGGCGATTTGATCGTCACTTGTACCAGTGTCCATTCACGAAATTGGCGTGCAGGAAACCTATTAGGAAAAGGCCATAGCTTAGATGAAGTATTAGACAATATGGGGATGATCGTTGAAGGAGTTTCAACCACAAAAGCTGCCCGCGAATTAGCAGAAGCTTTGTTGGTGGAAATGCCAATCACAGAAACGATTTATTCGGTCTTGTATGAAGGCAAAGACATCAAGCAAGCAGCGAAAGATATTATGCTGCGAGACGGCAAAGAAGAAAACGAATTTTCGGTAGATCAATCATTATGATTAAAGGAGCGAGTCACATGAATGTCAAAAAAGCAGTTATCCCAGCAGCCGGTCTGGGTACCCGATTTTTACCAGCTACAAAGGCAATGGCAAAGGAAATGTTGCCGATCGTTGACAAACCAACGATTCAGTTTATCGTGGAAGAAGCTTTACAATCGGGGATCGAAGATATTTTGATCGTCACAGGGAAAGCAAAGCGTCCAATCGAAGACCATTTCGATGCCAATTTAGAATTAGAGATGAATCTAAAAGAAAAAGGCAAGACGGAGCTTTTGAAATTAGTGGAAGAAACAACTGACGTAAATCTTCATTTCATTCGCCAATCTCATCCGAAAGGATTAGGCCATGCCGTATTACAGGCTCGGGCATTTGTCGGAAATGAACCGTTTGTAGTTATGCTAGGTGATGACTTGATGGAAGATCAAGTACCGTTGACGAAACAGTTGATCGATAATTATGAAAAAACGCATGCATCAACGATCGCTGTCATGGATGTTCCTCATGAAGATACATCAAAATACGGGATCATTGATCCTGGTATGGAAGTTGAAAAAGGCTTGTTCAATGTCAAAAACTTTGTGGAAAAACCAGCGCCAGAAAATGCGCCAAGTGATTTAGCAATTATTGGCCGCTACTTGTTGACCCCTGAAATTTTTGATATTTTAGCCAATCAAGAACCAGGTGCTGGTGGCGAGATCCAATTGACGGATGCCATCGACACATTAAATAAAACCCAACGCGTGTTTGCTCATCAATTTACCGGCAAGCGTTACGATGTTGGAGACAAATTCGGTTTCTTAAAAACAAGTATCGAGTATGGTCTAGTGCACCCTGAAGTCAAAGACAGCTTGAAAGAGTATTTGATCGAGTTAGGAAAAGAACTAGCTCCGGCTCAAAAAGAAGTCAAAGAAGCACCGAAAGCGTCAAAAAAATAACAAAAACTCCTAAACAAGGCGATTTCTGATGAAATTGCTTTGTTTTTTTATTATTTCCTGTTGAAAGCGGATAATTTTCTTAAAAATGCAGTCTTTTATTTGTAGAAAGTGCAGTGAAATGCTATTCTTAATATAAGTAAATGGGGAAAGGAGCCATTCTATGTCAGGAGGAGAACTAGCTGCATTGATTGCTGCGATTGCATTTGTCGTATTGGTCATTTTCGTCGTTCGTTTGTTGATGCAAGTCAGCAAGACAATGACCAAAGTAGACAAAACGGTCGAAGAGGCAAACACAACCATCCGTGTCATTACTAAAGACGTTGATATTCTTTCAAAAGAGGTTGAAGGTCTTTTGGTAAAAACGAATGAGCTTTTACAAGATGTGAACGGAAAAGTCGCAACCATCGATCCTTTGTTCACAGCAGTTGCAGATCTAAGTACCAGTGTTTCAGAACTAAATGTTTCTGGAAAAAATTTAATTACGCGCGTGGGTAGTCTTGGCCGGACCACTGCCAAAGCAACGGTAGCTGGAAAAGTCGGTCAAACAGCCATGAAAATTTTCAAAGACAAAAATAACCAAAAATAAAAGGAGGACTTTCAATGAGTAAAAAAGGCGGATTTTTATTAGGAGCAATCATCGGAGGAACAGCGGCAGCAGCAGCAGCACTTTTGTTGGCGCCAGAATCTGGTAAAACATTAAGAAATAAATTAGCAAAACAAGCAGACGATTTATTAGATAAAGCATCTGATTATGGTGATTTAGCCAAAGAAAGAAGTACGGATCTTGTCGATATCGCTAAAGACAAAGCGGCAAAACTAAGCGAGCAAGCATCTGACTTCACCGGTTCTTTAACAGCGAAAGTCGATGACTTAAAAGAAACAGCAGCTGGTTCATCAGAAGAAACCGTTGAAGAGTTAAAGAAACAAGCAGGTGATCTTTCAGAACGCTTCAAAAAATCAGCGAACGAGGTCAAAGAATCAGCGAAAGATGCCAAAGTAGACGCTGATGACACGGTGCAAGATATCATCATTGATGCAAAATCTTCTGCAGCGGATATGAAACAAACCGTCAAAGAAGGGGCACAAGAAGCAAAACCTGTCGTTGAAGAAGCCAAAAAAGACGGTCAAGCAGCCGCAGCTGATTTGAAAAAAGAAGCTGGAAAAGCAGCAGATGATGCCAAAAAAACAGCGAAAGCAGAAACAAAAGATGCCAAAGCTGACTTAGAAGATGCGAAAGAAGAATTAAAAGATACATTAGAAAAAAACAATCCTGAAGCATAAGTAAGGATAAAACTTGATTGCTTTAAAAGATAAAAACGTTCGCCAGTTAAATCGGCGAACGTTTTTTGTGATTTTGGTAGTTATTCGTTTGATGCTTGGGTGATTTCCCAATCGCAAAGTTGATAGAGCCAATCCTGCAGGTGACTGAATGGAAAGCCAATTTCCTCAGCGAGACCAACATTGATCGAATAAGCAGGTGTACCATTATAAGGGCCTTGATCGCCTGTTTCTGAAAAGAGCGGGGAAAGACCAGTTTTTTTCGTTACGTATTGCAGCACTTCTTCTAAGGAAACTGTACCTTTTGACGCACCATTGATGGGTCCTGTGAACGAGCTAGTACCTAGAAACGCTAAAAATTTACCAGCCTCTTGGGCATCCACAAAGCCCATTTGATGCGTTAGATTATCGACAGCCATTGGCTTTTGCTTTATCAGATGGTCAATGTAAAAGGTAAAACGTTTTGTGTAATCATCTGCACCGATCACATAAGGAAAGCGGACAAAAACGGACGGGATTTGACTGTATTTTTGGGTCAGGATCTCTTCCACGGTTCGCTTGCCTTGTGCATAATCGACCTCCTCAGAGCCAACCAGTCTGAAGGGTTCTTTAGCAGGGTCAAAATCCGCTTCAATCAAATCGAAGTGTAATTCATGGTACGCAGACATTGAGCTAGTAACGATGTAGCGCTTCGGTGTGACATGACGCAGGAGAATCTCAATGTCGTTGGAAGTATAAGCAATATTGTCGTAAATGACCTCATAGGTTTCTTTTGTTAATGCCGTTTTGATACTTTCTTCGTCGGTGCGATCGAAGATGATTCTGTTGACTTGATCGCCAAAGGAATCTTTCGTGTTCCCTCGGGTAGCGATCGTCACGTCCAATCCTTGATCAATTAGTGATTGGACCAAATATTTACCGAAAAAACGCGTGCCGCCTAAAACCAACACTTTTTTACTCATAAGAACACTCCTTTTCATGTAATGCTAACATGTTGCGCCGTTTCATTAGGAAAATCAAGATAAGATCAATAATTCTTTTGCTGTCTTGGTAAAAGGTACACAGCCATCTGCAGTGACATACACACAGTCTTCAATGCGGACACCGACCTGATCTGGTAAATAAATGCCCGGTTCGATAGAGAAGCACATACCTTCTTCGATCACTAAATCATTGCCAGTGATCAAAGAGGGGAACTCATGAACCGTGGTCCCGATGCCGTGACCTAGACGATGGTTGAAGTAGTCGCCGTAGCCATAGCCAGTAATCACATCACGAGCAATCTTGTCTAATTCTCCAGCGGTAATCCCAGGTTTGACCGCTGCTTGCGCTGCTAGTTCAGCTTCAAGAACGATGTCATAAATTTTTCTTTGTAATGCAGTCGGTTCTTTATAGGCAACCGTTCTGGTTGCATCACTGCAATATCCTTTCCAAACGACCCCTAGGTCAAACAAGACGAGTTCATTGGCTGTCACTTTGCGGTCACCAGGTACGCCATGAGGACTTGCTGCATTGGCACCAGCTAACACCGTCGTATCGAAGGACATATGGGAAACCCCACGCTTTTTCAACTCGTACTCAATTTCTGCCACGATTGCCATTTCGCTGACGCCTTCTTTGATGGCAGCAAATCCAATCTCAAAAGCAACGTCTGCCCAGTTGCCAGCTTCTAGCAAGGTGTCAATTTCAGCAGCCGTTTTGGTTAACTGCATTTTTTGAATGACCGGAGTCACATCTAAAGAAAAATCGGTCTGTGGCAAAAACCGTTTCAATGCTTCATAGCGCTCGACGGAAAGGTCATTTTTTTCTAGTGCCAAGGAAGAAACTTGGTAACGAGAGGTCAATTCCTGACAGATTTTCGCCCAAGGGTCTTCGCTATCGAGATAACCGATAATGTCAAAGGGCCAGCCACTATTTTTTGCTTCTTCTACTTCCAGAGCTGGTGTGAAAAGAAAGGGATCTTTTCCAGGTGCGACAAACAAAGCAAGGACCCGTTCATGAGGTTCACTTTTAAAACCTGAAAAATAAGCGATCGTTGCTGGATTAGAAATATAGGCAACATCTGCGCCATTGGTTTTCAACCAGCCATTTAACTCATTGATTTTTTTATCATTCATTTGAAAAAACCTTCTTTCAAGTATTCTTTTTCTATTTTATCATGCTTTAGAAGAGAATAGGGGCGGGGAAAGTAGGAAATTGCTAAGTTTTCATGAAAACAAAATTAAAACGGTTGCAAATACGGAAAAAATTTGCTATCCTAACAAAGAAATGTAAATAAGATTTTCTGAAAATAGAATAAGGGAGATATATCATGGAAAAACAAACAATTACGATTTATGATGTTGCACGGGAAGCGAATGTATCGATGGCAACTGTTTCACGGGTAGTCAACGGAAATCCAAATGTAAA
This sequence comes from Enterococcus sp. B2E4, assembly GCF_030499455.1. NCBI lineage: Bacteria > Bacillati > Bacillota > Bacilli > Lactobacillales > Enterococcaceae > Enterococcus > Enterococcus sp. B2E4. Next base: position 146,332 of record NZ_JAUKPK010000001.1, on the reverse strand, counting down.
ACCAGCAACTCGTAAGAAAGTGCTGGAAGTGATCGACCGCTTGGATTATCGTCCAAACGCAGTTGCTCGAGGGTTAGCAAGTAAAAAGACCACGACTGTTGGTGTCATCATTCCTGATGTCAGCAATATGTTCTTCTCATCACTTGCTCGTGGGATCGATGATGTAGCGACCATGTATAAATACAATATCATCTTAGCCAACTCTGATGGCGATACAATGAAAGAAGTCAACGTTTTGAACAACTTGTTAGCAAAACAAGTGGACGGCGTTATCTTCATGGGTCATCGCATCACGGATGAAATTCGCGGAGAATTCTCTCGCTCAAAAACACCAGTCGTTTTAGCTGGTTCGATCGATCCTGATGAACAAGTAGGAAGTGTCAATATCGATTACACAGCAGCTGCCAAAGATGCTGTTTCATTATTGGCGAAAAACAATCAAAAAATCGCTTTTGTCAGCGGTGCTTTGATCGATCCAATCAATGGCCAAAACCGCTTGAAAGGCTATAAAGAAGCCTTGAAAGAAAACAACCTTGAATATTCTGAAGGGTTGATCTTTGAATCACCATACAGCTTTAAAGAAGGCTTAGCCTTAGTTGATCGCATCATCAACAGTGGTGCAACAGCAGCTTATGTCACAGACGATGAGTTAGCCATCGGTGTCTTAGATGGTTTGTTAGACAAAGGTGTTAAAGTTCCTGAAGATTTCGAGATCATCACCAGCAACAATTCATTATTGGCTGAAGCAGCTCGTCCACGCTTATCAAGTGTGACGCAACCATTGTATGATATGGGTGCCGTTGCGATGCGTCTATTGACAAAAATGATGAACAAAGAAGATGTAGAACAAAAAACGATCGTCTTGCCTTACGGTATTTCAGAAAAAAGCTCTACGAAATAAGCAGCGATTTGATCAAACGATCAGTGGAACAACGCCTTGTTGTTCCACTTTTTGCTTCAGCGATCGTTCGTGTGGGGAGAAAATCTATGGATTTTCTCCTCACACTTTTTTTGCATAAAAAAACTGATCAGCACAAGGCTGATCAGTCATCATTATTGTTGGTATTTTGTTGATTATTGTCTTGCTGTTCCTCATCGTCATCCTCATCATTTGCCGTAGGTGTAACATTGTTGGATGCGTTATTCGATGATGTATTCGACGAACGATTTGTTGAACGGCTAGAAGATGCTTTTCTCCAATAGTCAGCGTAGTTTGCATCTGAACCACCGAGTCCAAATTTGAAATCGACCGTATCTGGTCCGCCAGTGGCCCAATACGAAGTAACGGTACTGCTTGGATTGGTATAGGTCCGATTATCGACTCGCACGGTTCCTCCTGGTTGGGTACCAGTAAACTTGGAAACTTGAGCTTTTTTGACATCACTAGAAAGTTCAAACTTCTGATTCACACCAAAGACTTCTTGGTTTGTTTGATAAATACGATTGATCAAGTAAGCCATATAGTTGGCTGTCCGAGTTCCTGCAGCGCTATCGGTCCCCTTATTGTCATCTCGACCTGACCAGCTGCTGATGGTGATCGATGGGGTGGAGACGACTAGCCAAGAGTCCGACCAGTTGTTGGTGGAACCAGTTTTTCCGACCCAATCGGCATTTCCGAGGTTCCAATCCAATCCGCTGATAACCGATTTAAAGGAACTGGTTTTTTGCTCATCGATGACACTACGCATCATGTCGGTCATGATGGAAGCCGTCGCTTCTGAAAAGACTTGGACAGGTTTGGCTTCATGCTGGTAAAGCACTTCGCCTTCATTGTCTTTGATTGATTCGATGATATAGCCTTGCTGATAAACACCATTATTGGCAAATGTTTGGAAGCCATTCGTTTGATTCAAGACTGTGACATCTGTAACCCCTAATGGCGCTGATTCATACGCCCAGCTATTATCTTCGGGATAGCCCATTTTGCTTAAATAATTTGTGTAGGCATAAAAATGATCGCCTTCTTTTTCCCAAAGATCTTGGAAAATATTTGTCGCTGCGATATTACTGGAAACCTCCAATGATTCACGAATCGACATAAAAGTATTGGTTCCACGGTTTGTGGCATTGACGATCGGCTCACCGGCGTTTTCTCCTGTCCGCCATTTTGCGGCATAGTCAGAAACCATCGATTCAGAGCCCATTAAGCCACTTTCGATCGCCGGTCCGTAAACCAGCATGGGTTTGATACTTGAACCTGCTTGGCGTTTGGCATCAAAGGCATGGTTGAATTGATTGTCAGCATAGTTACGACCGCCAATAAAGCCTAGTACTTTCCCAGTGGCGTTGTCCATCATGACATTGCCGACTTCGATGGTGGAGTCACCCCAGTTGTCTAGCATATAGCCGTATTTGTCGACGGCATCTTGCATCGCATTATAAATATCTTTATCGATCGTTGATGTGACGGTATAGCCGCCATTAACAAGTTTTTGCTGCGCCAATTCGAAGTATTTTTGATAGGTTTCCTCTTTGGCGTATTCTTCGTCACTGACATCATCTTCATCTGCCAGCTGTTTGGCAATAATGTCTTTTGCTTCATTTAACACAGTGTAATAAAGGAAGCTTTGATCCGTTTGTTCAATGGCTTCTTGTTTTTTGAAGTCTTGCTTCAAGTCATAATTAAGCGCCTCTTCGTATTCTTCTTTCGTGATATCGTGGTTACGATACATACTGAAGAGCACGAAGTCTTTTCGTTCTAAGCCAGCGGTCAAGTTTTCCTTGATCTCACCCGTATTTGTATAAGGGCTGTAGACGATCGGGCTTTGTGGCAGACCCGCAATAAAGGCTGCTTGCGGTAAAGACAGGTCAGCTGCGTTGACGCCAAAAATTCCTTGCGCCGCTTCTTGCACACCTGCGATATTTTGCCCTTTATTGTTTCGACCAAAAGGGGAGATGTTTAAATACATAGTGACGATCTCATCTTTATCGAAAAATTTCTCCACTTCCATGGCTAATAAAATCTCATTGGCTTTGCGTTTAAAGGTCGTTTCACTGGAAAGGATTTGTTGTTTTACCAGCTGCTGGGTCAAAGTGGAACCCCCGCTGCCGCCAAAGCCTGTCGCTTCTGACAATAATGCCCGCACGACTGCTTTTAGTACGACCCCATTATGAATATTAAAATATTCATCCTCTGTTGCGATGATCGCTTTTTTCAAATAATCTGAAATTTGATCGGAATTAACCGACGTTCGCATTAGATCCGAGCGAATCGTTGCGATTTTGCTGCCATCAGCGTATGCGAGTTGAGAAGTCTCTGTGATGTCGGTCAATTCTTTTTGTAACTCATCTTTAGAAGGAGCTGCGGTATCTTCCACAAGAAAAGCAAAGTAGCCGGCACCGATCCCTAAGGCTAAAGAACCGCCTAGAACCAGCAAAGAAATAGCAACTAAGAACAGGGCATGTAAAACCCTAAGACTGATGTTGAAATAGAACCAGCCTCTATTTTTGTTTTCTGTATTCTTTTGATTTTTCGTTTTCTGGGACAAAAAGAGTCACCTCAATAAATTAGAATAGATTCCGTGTAATTATAGCAAAAAACAAGGCGCTTGGGTAGCACCCTATCTGTTATCGAAAGAAGTGTGGGAGAAAATGCCAGTTGGTGTTTGTATTGAACCAGCGATAATAAAGGAAAATGAACGGATTTGCCTAAAAGTTTCTTTTTTGGTAAAGGACTTTGAGAGAAAGACTTTTCATTGAACTCTTTTTCAGTTAAGATGAACAATGAAGCAATTATTAGGAGGAGAAAGAATGAGTACAGACTTTTTTGAAGAGCTAAAGCAACGCGGATTAGTTCATCAGACCACAGACGAAGCAGCCTTGACCAAACAATTAAATGAAGAGTCTGTGAAACTATATATCGGCTTTGATCCTACCGCAGATAGCCTGCATATTGGTCATTTATTGCCTATTTTGATGTTGCGCCGTTTCCAACAAAACGGACATGTGCCGATCGCATTAGTAGGCGGTGGTACAGGAATGATCGGTGACCCATCCTTTAAAGATCAAGAACGTCAATTAAACACACTAGATACCGTTTTAGAATGGTCACAAAGTATCAAGAGCCAATTATCTCGCTTCATTGATTTTGATGACCAAGAAAATCCTGCCATCATTGCCAATAACTATGAGTGGTTAGGGGAATTGAAACTGATTGATTTCTTGCGCGACACTGGGAAAAACTTTACCATCAATTACATGATGAGCAAAGAAAGTGTCAAACGTCGGATCGAAACTGGGATCTCCTACACGGAATTTGCATACCAGCTATTACAAGCCTATGACTTTTTGAATCTTTACGACAACCACGGTTGCTTGTTGCAATTAGGCGGTAGCGATCAATGGGGGAATATCACCTCTGGGATCGAATTATTACGTCGTGAGCGGGAAGTCCAAGGGTTCGGTTTGACTATGCCATTGATCACAAAAGCAGATGGAACGAAATTTGGGAAAACAGAAGGCAATGCGGTTTGGCTAGATGCCAAGAAAACGACGCCTTACGAGTTCTACCAATTCTGGATCAATACGGATGATCGTGATGCAGTCAAATTCTTGAAATATTTCACCTTCTTATCATTAGAAGAAATCGCTGCGATCGAAGCAGAGTTTAACGCTGCACCAGAATCTCGAGCAGCACAAAAAGCTTTGGCAAAAGAAGTCACTACTTTGGTTCATGGGGCAGAGGCTTATGAACAAGCCTTACGCATCTCAGCAAGTTTATTCAGTGGCAATATCAAAGAATTGAACGCTGAAGAGATCGAACAAGGCTTCAAAGGGGTGCCAAGCCATCAGGTAACAGCAGATGATTCTTTGAACATCGTTGAAGTGTTGACGACTGCTAAAATCGAACCATCAAAACGTCAAGCAAGAGAAGACGTTCAAAATGGTGCCATCTACATCAATGGGGAACGCGTCCAAGACCTAACGTACGAGCTCCAAGCAAGTGATCGGATCGGTGGAAAATACGTCGTGATTCGTCGTGGCAAGAAAAAATATTTCTTATTAACATTTTAATCGCAAAAAGCGAACCGCCTTGTTGGTTCGCTTTTTTCAAATTTTTGTAGAGGAAGGGTTTTTGTTGGAATGGGAAATATAGTGTTGAATGCCGCCGGTTTATTTGCCATGATCTTCTTAGGGTATTTTCTTAAGCGGCTAAATGTCCTTTCAAAAGCGGATGGCTCGATCTTATCCAAAATTATTTTGAATGTGACGTTACCGGCAGCAATCATTTTGAATTTAGCTTCAATGCAAGTACAAGTCAGTGCGTTTAGTTTGATTGTGATCGCGTTGATCATTACGATCGTTCAGATCCTCTTCGCATTTTTCTTGACCAAAAAAGAATCGAACACGCTGCAGCAGTTTGCGATGTACTGCGGTTCAGGCTTTAATATCGGCAATTTTGCGATTCCTTTTGCCCAAAGCTTTTATCCTTTAGGGATTCCGCTGATTTCGCTGTTTGATATGGGGAACAGTATCATGTTGGCAGGGGGAACGACGATTTTCATCGAATTCTTGATTGGAAAGCGGACGACGTTTGAACCAGGGAAAATCTTTTTGAATCTCCTGCGTTCGCCAACGTTTACTATTTATCTAGTGATGCTGATTATCCGCAGTGCGGATTGGAGGATTCCCGAAGCGGCATTGGCGCTTGTTCAACCAATCGGGATCGCAAATACGTTTTTGTCCATGTTTATGATTGGCTTATTTTTGGATTTCCGCTTACCGAAGCACACCACCCAAACAGTGATCAAAATTTTAAGCTTGCGGTACGGACTGGCATTCGTGCTGTTCGCAGCTTTCTATGTTTTACCAATCCCAGTTTTATTAAAGCCAGTTCTTTGTTTGTTAGTGTTTGCTCCAATTCCTTTATTCGGTGTCATTAATTCCGTGATTGCTGGAATGGAGGAAGAAGCGGTGGGTTTCGTTTCTTCCATTAGCTTTTTGATAAGTATGCCGCTAATGACGGGTGTTCTGATGTTATTTGGACTCGCTTGATAAAAAAATACGGCAATGAGCAAAATAATCGCTTTACAAGGCGCTTTTATCGATAATAGAGAAGACTAGATTTAGGAGGAAAAGAAAAATGTTGATTGGTTCACACGTTTCAATGAGCGGCAAAAAAATGCTTTTAGGAGCAGCAGAAGAGGCAGCTAGCTATCAAGCTACTACGTTTATGATCTATACCGGAGCTCCGCAAAACACGCGGCGCAAACCGATCGAAGAAATGCAGATCGCAGCTGGACAAGATTTTATGACGGAAAAAGGAATTTCGAATATCGTCGTCCATGCCCCGTACATCATTAATTTAGGCAATACCATCAAACCAGAAAACTTTGGCTTTGCTGTTTCGTTCTTACAAGAAGAAATCCAACGAGCCCAAGCTTTAGGTGCAACTCAAATCACATTGCACCCCGGTGCCCATGTCGGTGCAGGACCAGAAGCTGGGATCAAGCAGATCATTAAAGGCTTAAACGAGGTACTTGAAAAAAATCAAACTGCCCAGATCGCATTAGAAACAATGGCAGGTAAAGGCACCGAGATTGGTCGCAGCTTTGAAGAATTGGCAGCAATTATCGATGGTGTCACCTTAAATGAAAAATTATCCGTTACCCTAGATACTTGTCACACGAATGATGCTGGCTACAATGTCAAAGAAGACTTTGACGGCGTGTTAAACGAGTTTGACAAAATCATCGGGTTGGATCGCTTGAAGGTCATCCATGTCAATGATTCAAAAAATCCACAGGGCAGCCACAAAGACCGACATGCGAATATTGGTTTTGGCACGATCGGCTTTGAAGCCTTGAATAAGATCGTTCATCATGAGCAATTATCAGCGTTACCGAAAATTTTGGAAACACCCTATGTTGGCGAAGACAAAAAGAATAAAAAAGCCCCTTATGGCTATGAAATCGCGATGCTGCGGGAAAAGACCTTTGATCCTGAGCTATTGACGAAAATCATGGCGGGTGCTTAAACGGTTCATTTAACCATGAGCCAGCTTATTATTGGAGGAAGAAAAATGGACTTTCAGTTGCTGATCGATGCCGCGAAACAAAAACTGGGATTCAGACAGCTCTCTCAATTTGCAGAAGCAGGGAGTGTCGCGGCAGCTCTGGCTACTGCAGATGGACAGATTTTTACAGGGATCTGTATCGATACCAGCTGTTCTATGGGTTTTTGCGCCGAACAGGCTGCGGCTGCGCAAATGATCACCGATGGTCAGCAGCGGGTGTTACTGATGGTTGCAATCAATTCGGCAGGTGAGCCGATCCCACCTTGTGGTCGTTGCCGTGAATTCATCAGCCAGCTGGATCCTGCCAACCATAACACGCAGGTCATGATCGCAGCAGGAAAAATCATGACGCTAGAAGAGCTGTTGCCTGTTGATTGGAAAGCATCAAAATAAAAAGAGTCCCCTTAGACCGCTGTGTTCTAAGGGGACTCTTTGTTTTATCGATCCATAGACGAGCTACGTTTTTGGATAAAAAAACTCCTCAACAAGCAATAGCGCTTTGTTGAGGAGTTGATCAATAGCAATGATTAGAATTTTTTCGCAGCAGCTGCTACGCGTTCTAAACCTTCAGCAATGATTTCTGCTGTTTTAGAAGGATCTGCATTGTGGCCTTCAATGATTACTTCTTCTGTGATGTTCATGCCGAACATACCACCGAAAACTTTTTCCATAAAGGTTACAGCGTTTTCCATTGCGCTCATTTCGCCTGAGTAAACACCACCACGGGCATTCAATAGAACGATTTCTTTGTCTTTCAATAATTGGTTCATTGAACCATCTTCGTTATAAGAAAAAGTAAAGCCAGCTTGGAAGATATAGTCGATGAATGTGTGCAAGGCAGCAGGAATCGTTAAGTTCCACATTGGGAAAGCGAAAACGATGGTATCCGCTGCTGCGAATTTGTTCATCACGTCTTGACGGACAGTCATCAATTCTTGTTCTTCTTGGTTTAATTCTTGTTCTTGTGAAAGTTTGCCAAATGCTTCAAATAACGTTTGACCGATATAAGGCATTGGTTGTGCGTACACGTCAAAGGTTACAACGTCCACATTGTTGGTATCAAGATTTTCAACGAACGTATCAAACATTTTTGCAGATACTCCATCAGGACGATTATTGGCTTTAACAACTAAAATATTTTTCATTTTTTTCCACCTTTACTTTAAGTAAGTTTTAATCACAAAACGTAGTATACTATAAAATAATTTTGCTTACAATAAATAAGTACACTTTTTTTAAAAAAGCTGGAATTTTGCAGTTTTTTTCACACAGATTTGGTAAACTTTAGAGAAAACAGGAGGATTTCTATGAAAATATTCGTGGTCGAAGATGACAAATCGTTAGTCAAAATGATGGAAAATCAATTATCCCGCTATGCGTATCAAACCTTTGTTCCAGAAAATTTCGCTGCGGTTTTAGATGAATTCTTGATGATCCAACCTGATTTGGTTTTGTTGGATGTCAATCTACCTTATTATGATGGGTTTTATTGGTGCCAAAAAATCAGGGAACGTTCGTTGGTTCCAATTCTCTTCATCTCCGCCCGTGACGGCAATATGGATCAAGTGATGGCTCTAGAATATGGTGCGGATGATTATCTAGTCAAACCTTTTTCTTATGACTTGCTGCTGGCAAAAGTAAAAAGCCACATTCGCAGAGTCTACGGGGATTATGCACAGTCTGATCGGGCGAGAAGTTTGAAAGCCGGCGAATTGATCTACTATCCCGAAGCATTGAAGATGGTCTATCGTGAAGCCAGTGAATGGCTGACTGTTCGAGAAGGAGAATTATTGACCCTGTTAATGTCGGCACACCCAGAGATGGTCAAACGGGAACGGATCTTAAATCTATTATGGGATGATGAGCGCTTCGTTGATGACAATACGCTTTCTGTCAATGTCGGCCGTTTGCGAAAAAAACTGGCGGCAATGGGCATCAATGATCCGATCCAAACAATTCGCGGAAAGGGTTACGCCTTGTCAGTGATAGGTACGGAAGAATGAAAGCATATGCAAGTGTTCATTTACCTAAACTACTCGTTACGTTCCTAGCCATTTCATTGTTCGTTTTAGTGATTTGGTTGGATGGCTATCGAAATTACCTCGTAATTGGTTATGGTCTGCTTCTATTCGGGCTGTTCATTGTTCTTGTTTATTTGGTAGATTACCTTTCCAATACTGCGTTTTATCAGTATATCAAGCATGGAAGAGCGACACACCGAAGCAATGGCTACCTTTCCAAGCAATGGTGCAAGCAGTTCGATGCCCATGAACAGAAAGAGCAAGAGCGGCTGACAGAATTAGATCAGCACCATCAAAATCATATTCGTTTCATGAATATCTGGGTTCATCAAATGAAAACACCTGTCTCAGTTTTGGCGCTAATGGCTGAAAGTGAAGAAGTCGATAGCTATGATCTTTTGGCTGAAACAGATCGCTTAAAAAGTGGCTTGGCGACTGCGCTGAATTTTGTACGCTTGGAAGATTTCACGGAGGACTTCGTTATCGAATCAGCCTCATTGTTGGAATTGTTAAAACACAGTATCGGTGACCAGAAGCGAAATTTTATTCGCAGTGAAGTCTATCCGAAGCTGATGAGTGAAGCAGATATCACGGTGACAACAGACAAAAAATGGCTAGGTATTTTGCTCTTTCAACTCATCAGCAACGCCATCAAGTACTCAAAGCCAGACAGTAAAGTCTATTTTGAGATCGATCCTTTTTCTAGAAGCTTAACGATCGCAGATGAAGGCTGCGGGATTGCAGCAGCGGATCTCCCGCGGGTTTTCCGCCCCTTTTATACAGGTCAGAATGGGCGGCAAACAGGAGAGGCAACTGGGATCGGTCTTTATTTAGTTGAAACGATCAGTAAACAATTAGATATCGATGTGTCGCTTGTCTCTAAGGAGAATCAAGGCACGACAGTTACCTTAACATTTCGGAGGTGAAGGCTTTCTTACAATTTTGTAAGCTTTCTATCATGAAATCGATAACTGATTGCGGTGCCGCCTGCTAAACTGGTAGCAAAGGAGTGAAGATGATGGCTTTACTAGAATTGAAAAATGTATCGAAAACCTATACAGGGGAAGTGTCTGTTGAGGTTTTACAACAAATCGATCTCAAAGTGCCAGAAGGAGAATTTATCAGCATTATGGGGCCATCTGGCAGTGGCAAGACCACCATGCTGAATTTGGTGGCAACATTGGATAAACCGACTTCAGGTTCGGTGATTCTCAAGGGAGAGCAGCCACTAGAATTATCTAAGCAAAAACTCGCGGAGTTTCGTCGTCGGCAACTAGGCTTTGTTTTTCAAAACTACAATTTACTTTCGCCATTGAGCGTGCTTGAGAATGTGATTTTACCATTGACATTGGATCGGGTGCCAGTTCCTGAGATGAAAGAACGTTCGGAACAGCTATTACGTGAACTTGGGATCTATGAGAAAAAAGACAAACGCATCTATCAGCTTTCCGGTGGAGAGCAGCAGCGAGTTGCGATTGCCAGAGCTTTGATCCATCAACCAGAATTGCTTTTAGCAGACGAACCGACGGGTAATCTTGATTCCAAGGCAGCACGAGATGTCATGGAAATACTAAGTCAGATGAACAAACAGCGCAAAGTCACTACCATGATGGTCACCCATGATCCGTATTCCGCCAGCTTTTCTGATCGGGTCGTTTTCATCAAAGACGGAAAGCTGTATAACGAAGTCTATCGTGGTGCTGATCAACAGCAATTTTATCAAAAAATTCTTGAAGTCCTAGCACATTTAGGAGGTCGCCGTCATGAATTTCAGACAGTTGATCATTCGTAATCTGCGGGGAAATTTTCGAACCTATGCAGCATACTTCGTCAGCAGCGCTTTTGCAGCGATGGTGTTTTATATCTTTAGTCTTTTGCTCTTTCATCCGCAATTGGAAGAAAACTTATCTAATAGCGATACACTTTCAAGCTTAGCTAAGGTCGGTCTATCCGTCGCACTCGTGGTGATCGCCTTACTGTCGCTGTTGTTTTTATGGTATACATTTGTGGTCTTTTTGAAACGACGCAAACGTGATCTGGCGATCTACTTGATTTTGGGGATCGAAGAAAAAGATCTGCGAAAGATTTTGTTTGTCGAAAATGCCCTTTTAGGAACCTGTGCCACAGTATCTGGTATTGGGTTGGGGATTTTAGTGACGAAATTGTTGCTGCTGATTGCGCAAAATGTCATGTATCTAACAGAAGGACTGAAATTTATGGTTCCTATGGAAGGTTTAGGATTGACCTTTGGGATCTATGTCTTTATTTTCCTCTTGATCTCCTTTTTCAGTACTCGGACCTTGCAAGGAGAACAGATCATCTCATTGATCAAGGAAAATGAAAAACCACGTCCTGAGCCAAAAAGTCATTGGGCATTGGCATTTTCAGGAATTATATTATTGGTGGCGGGCTATGGATCGGTCTTTTATTTTAGCTACCAAACCTACTCAATGCTGCCACTTATGCTAGGAGTCTTATTGACTGTTGCAGGCACGATCTTGTCGTTCCATCAGTTCAGCGTATTTCTGTTGAAACGATTAAAAAAACGCCCGACCTTCTTACGAGGGACTCGGATGCTGACTATCAGCGAATGGATCTTTCGCATGCGAGACAATGCGGCGATGTATAGTCTGATCGCTATTAGTACCTCCGTGGCATTCGTTGGGATTTCCGTGATGCTGGCGATTGGCAGTTCTTCTTTTTCTTCGATCCAAGGAATCAGTGTAGCCTATGTGTTTCCGTGGTCTGGGCCAGAAGACCTCGATCATTCTGAGGGGAAAATGAATGAAATTAAAACTGCCATAGAAGAAAAAGGGTACTCACATGTAACGGATAGTGTTTCCTTACTATGGGCCTATGCGAATCTTGATGAATCTGCAGTTATGAATGATTCATTTTATACGACGAATGGCTTTTCAATTATGCGAGAAAGCGACTATCAGAAAATGATGAAACAAATCGGTGAGGAAGCTGATTCCGTTGCAGATAATCAAATAATGACACTTAGTGCTAATTATTCACGTCGAAAACAGCTTCTAGAAGTCCCTGAGAACGAACGCACAAGTATCTATCCAATTGAATTGGGTTCAGAAACTGGTATAAAAAAGGATATTACGATTGTCCACAGCCCCTCAATGCTTTCTCTGGATCACTTTGGTTTGTCAGTTGTGACAGATAAGACCTTTGAGGAATGGCAAGCTCTCTTACAAGAATCTAACGATGATATGGAATCTGGTTTTATTTGGTTAGACTATCCAGAATGGGCTGAAACACCTGAATTGGTATCTGATTTCAATGGAAAGTTAGATAAAGAAAACGCCTTGATCGATCAGCAATACGAAGAACTCAGTCGGGAGTTTGAAGCCAAAGGTGACTATACAGATGAAGAGTGGTCAGAAGCGGCAAAAGACATTCCGATGCGTACGTCTTATACCTCGAAATACCAAGTTTTCCAAGAGAATCGTCAAGGAAATGGCATCATTTTAATAATCACGGTATTACTAGGTTCGGTTTTCTTTATTTTCTCCGCTTCGATTATCTATTTCCGTTTATTTGCAGATTTAGATAAAGATGGGGCGTACCATCGTTCCTTGCATATTTTAGGTGTGTCGCCCAAGGAGCGTCACAACGTTCTGAGACGCCAGCTGCAAGTGATGTACTTCTTGCCAACAGTCGTGGCAATGATCCATTTTGCGGTGGCAATGACCGCTTTGCGTATTTTAGTAGAATTGCCTGTTTGGCAATACTATGGTGTGATCGTTAGTCTCTTTTTGATTTTCCAAATCGTTTTTTACTTTGTTTGTCAGTACCGGTACTTCCAGCAAATTGATCGAATCGCCGATCCGACAGAGTGATTTATTTTTTAGCCAAATCCCTTTCAATCAACACAGATTGGGATTTGGTTTTTTGCTTGCTGCATTGTTATTTTTCTTTCACCAATGAAGCGTTTTAATTGTGTAAATCACCGAAAAGCCGATAAAATTAGGTAACACTGATTCTATTAGGCAGTCGCGGATACGCGGCAAGAATGTGGCAACTGGAAGTCTATTTTTCTCACCGTGAAACGAAAAGACAACTGTTAATGAAAATATTCATGTCGAGTACAGTAATTGCTGTGACCGATGGGTTTAGCTAAGCGATCACTTAAGGGAGGAAACCAATGATCAAACGTTTAGGAAAAGCATTTGCTGTCTTGCTGCTGTTGATTCCTGTTTTTGCTGGTATGCGGGTTGTTTATGGGGAAACCGATGTGGGTGCCAAGCTGATCACAAATGTATCGATCGTAAATAGCCACAACGAGGTCATCACAAGTATTGAAAAGGATGATTCCTTTAAAATAGATATGACCTGGAGTTTGGAGGACTTAGGTGATTTAAAAGCAGGTGACAAAGCGACCGTCACCTTGCCAGCTGAGATTGAAGGCGTTAATAATACGTATGCTTTATACGATGAAAATAACAACTTAGTGGTCAATGTTACCCAAGTTGGCAATCAGCTGACCTTTGTTTTCACGGAATTTGTCGAACAAAATACCAATGTACATGGGGACTTTTATTTTTGGACAAAGTTCAGTGATGACGTGATAGAAAATCAGATCAACAACATCAACTTTGAAACGGCAAATGGGACGCAATCGGTGCCTATTTTTATTCAAGCAGTGGATGATTCAGGGGAGGGTGCCTTACTCACCAAACAAGGACTGTATTTAGGTACGCAACAACCCAAACGGATCATTGATTGGCGAGTGTATATCAACTCGTTTGACACGGACCAAGTGACGATCAAAGATGGAACGTTTATTGACTTTTTAGGTCCTCATCAGACACTAGTCAGTACGAGTGCTCGAGTGGTCTATGGACCTAGCGTTTCCAACCCAACGTATGTCGAGCAAGTACCGATTGTTTTAAATAGTGACGGCTCCTTTGAAATTCCTTTGCGGGATACAGAGGAACGGATCTACATTACCTACAAAACAGAAACGGATGGTTCATTGGAACAATATACCAATCGGGGCATCCTTGATGCTTTGGTCAATGATGTGCCAAGAACAAGCAGTATTACTGGCTATACGCCACGCTATGGTGGCGGTGGTGGCGGAACCGGTGAACCAGGGGAGTCCAGCAGCACGGAACCAAGTAGCGAAAGTAGTACAAGTAGCAGCACGGAACCAAGTAGTGAAAGTAGCACCAGTAGTAGCACGGAACCAAGTAGTGAAAGCAGCACCAGCAGTAGTACGGAACCAAGTAGTGAGAGCAGCACCAGCAGTAGTACGGAACCAAGTAGTGAAAGTAGCACCAGCAGTAGCACGGAACCAAGTAGCGAAAGCAGTATGATTAGTAGTTCAGAATCAAATAACGGGAGTAGTTCTAGTAATAATGGAGCGATTACACATCAAAGTTCAACCCCTGGGAACATGCAGGTATCCCAATCAAATAATTTGCATAATCAATCAGAAAAACAGCAGTTTCCTCAAACGAATGAATCGTCTAATCATTTATGGATTGCAATAGGAATGGTTTTAGCAGGCTGCGCATTGAAGTTAAGTTGGAGTAAATTTATCAGGTAGATAGAAACTGACATTTTGGAGGCAGTTTTTTTACTTGGAAGAATAATTAATAAAGACTTATTTAAAGGGAAGATGCCATTTTATTGGGTCTTTCCTTTTTTTTTCGGCGCATGTTTTCTCTGAGAGTTTATTATAATTTCCTTATCAAGTTATCTTGAAATATTCATTTAGGAAGTGAGGAAATGAGAAAACTGGTTGGAATTGTGTTGATTTTGCTGTTAGCGGGATTATTGCTGCTGGTGTTTGGTTTCGATCATACTTCAGCAAAAGAACGAGCCGGAGGGAATTTATCGTTTTCTGTTCAAACGAATCGAGTGATCTATGATGAAGCCTTGAAAGTCATTACGATCCCGGTACGGCCGAACAAAACGCTGACTTCACAAAACGTTTGTATCCGTTTAACTTATGGTTGGGATGGCAATGGACACAGTGAAAAGGTGATTGGTGAAACGTATCTAACAAATGTCGATTGGTTTTCAGGTGTTGAAAACTACTTAAGGATCTATGCTGAGATGGCCATCGATGAGATCAAAAGTGTGGATAAAGTAGATTTAGTTGTGATTTATGACGGTGAAACAACGATTACTGAAAACTTGAAGCCTAGTCAATGGCAGGTAATAACACCCCCGAGCTCTAGTGAGACCACGAACTCTGAGATAAGCGCAAGCTCTAAGGTGTCTGAAGAAACAAGCTCTTCCTTTAGTAGTATCGAACCGAAATTTAGCGACTCTCAATCGACGGATCCAAGGACTTCTACTACGGAAAACACAAGTCAGGATTCTCAAAGTATCGAAAGTAGTCACAATGCAAGTGAGTCAGAAAACTTCAACACCCAACCAGCCAGTGAGAGTGAATCGAGTCAGACAATTAGTAGTCAAGAAACCACCGCAACAACAGGAACAACGACTGTTAGTGAAGCGGCATCTGAGGATCTTTCAGATTCAGAAACGAAACCAAACAAATTAGCGCCGAACCAAAGTCAGTCAAGCAAGCGAAGTGTTTCCTCCGATGATCCCGCAGGCAAACAACTCGCTAAAGCATCGTCTTCAGTGAAAATGGAACAGGAACAACGTACGGAGACAAGCAGTGCTAAGGAGGTCAATGGAGCCGTACTACCGAAAACCGGCAGCAAAAATACAAGTATTCGCTATTTACTCTTTGGTCTAGGCGTGGTTATCCTTACTGTCTTCCTTTACTGGCTGAATCGAAAGTTATTTTCTGATGAGAGGCAGTAAAGAAAAAAGCCGAGGATAATGAGAGAATTGATAACCCACGATTGGAATTTTCTTCCCCAGAAAGCACAATCACATTTTGTTTTACCGTTTTTAACAAAATGTCTGACGATCGTTTTGAGGCGTCAGACTTTTTTTATGAAAATATACAGATAACGAAAGGAAAATTTGTTAAAAGTGATTTGACAGAAAAGAGCGCACGGTGGTACCATCACCAAACACTGACAGCTTACAATTTTGTAAGATGACAAATTTAGGATAAAAACAGCGTTTGCTGATTATACAAGCGAGGGAAATTTCATGTTACAGGCACTTTTGGATACGACAGAAAAACAAATTTATGCGTTTCTAAGTTATTGTTACGAAACGAACAAGAAAGACTATACAATTAAAGAGCTCTCAGGTGTTTTCGATAGGAAAACCAACAAAATGCAGTCGATCGTTCAGCAAGTAGAGGTGTTTCGTGCACGCTATCCTCAGTTTACTTTGACCTATGATCGGCTGGAAAAAGAAGTGTCGATTGCTTTTTCTCCACGATTTCTATTGAGCCAAGCCTATAGTGTATTGTTGCAGGGAACCATTGGGTTTATCTTGCTGGATGCACTCTTTCAGGGGGATTATCATTCCCTTGAACAACTCAGCCACAAAACCTTTAGCAGTCCCCGCACGATTCAACGAAAATTGCAGGAGTTAAATCATGTTTTGGCGAACTATCATTTGTCCTATAGTTTAAAAAAAGGTGATCCTTTAGCAGGTGATGAATATGCGATCCGCTATTTTTATCATCTTACCTATTGGCAAATTTTTGATGAGAAGGACTCACAAGTCTTGGCATCGATCAAGGAGAAAGAGCAGGCTGAAGCGTTGTTTGAAACCCATGCTTCTTATATGAGAAAAATCGATATCGATAAATTTCTTCATCTATTCGCTATCTCCGTGCAAAGAATCCATCAAAAGCATCCGCTTTCGTTTTTACCCAACGAAGTACTGACGTTTGAGCACCCATTAATTGAAAAAAATCAGTTTGATCAGGTCTTTTTGAACCCATTGTTTCACAAGAATCATCTGCCGTTTTCTGAAATTTCGGAGGTTGAACGCAGCTTCTTGTATTATATGTTTGGGGTAATGAACACCTATCTTGAGGAGGATCTCGATGCTGCTAACATCTCGTGGCTGACTCAGCCAAAGTACCAGCAAGAAGCGCAGCTCGTTGAAAAACTAGCCGTGTATTTTCGGTTGACATTTACAGAAGCCGAAAAAAACTATTTACTGGTTAATCTGGTCATGATCCATTCCGCCTCTGGCTGTTTTGGTACGCGACAAAAAAGCGATAGTTTTGGCAAAACAACCGACGAGCAAGAGCTGCAAGCCGCTTTTCCAGTGCTTTATCCAACCATGAAACGGTTTTTTTTGGAAGCGACTGTTTCTTTACCAGCGTTGCGTAGATTACTGCAAATGAATGATCGCTTGATTTTCCAATACTGTATGTTACTGAGAGTTATTTTTATCAAATATGAACAGCCGGTCACGTTCTCGATCCATTCGAAATACGGAAAAACGCAAGAGCTTTGGATCAAGAACCGCTTGATGAATGCCACGCATCGAGCGATGGCCCATTATTCGCTGTCTCAAAAACCAGATTTGGTGATCAGCGATTATCCGATCCATCAGGAATTTTCTGAGGAAGAACAGCCTTACCTCTTTTATTGGAATGGTCACCCAAGCGCAAAGGAGTGGAAACAGCTCAAGCAAGTGATCAAACAGATCAGAAGTGCCAAGAACAAGGCAGCGTTCGCCCAACTGGCATTCACCCAAACGGAGTGACCCCGCTATAAGATCGAGCAAATAGAACTTATAATTTTGCCAAGCTTTTGACCAGCAGCAATAGGGCAAACTTGAAAAGCATCAGTGATAAACGAAGTTGTCAAGAAGCAAAAACAGGAGCATCGATGTTCCTTTTTCGCTTCTTGACTTTTTTTTACAGAGATGGCATGGTATACATATTATCATAACGTTTTTTATTTAAAATCGTTGCAGAAATGGTGTTAGGAAGAAGGGGTAACTTTGACAGAAGTATTAGCACTGCAAAATGTTTCCAAATTGATTGGGACCAAACGAATCATTGATGATGTTTCCTTTGTGGTGGACCAAGGACAAGTCGTTGGTTTATTAGGGCCCAATGGGGCTGGGAAGACGACGATCATCCGAATGATCGTTGGCTTGATGAAGCATAACACAGGATCGATTGCCATTATGGGAAATTTATTGGATTCTTCTTTTAAAACAGCGATTGCCTCAGTCGGAGCGATCGTTGAGAATCCTGAGTTTTATAATTATATGACCGGTTATGAGAATTTGATGCAGTATCAGCGTATGGCGAAGAAAAAAGGCACAGCCTCTGAGCTAGAAGCCCTGATCCGTCAGGTGCATTTAGAAGGACATATCCATCAAAAAGTCAAAACCTATTCATTAGGGATGCGTCAGCGTTTAGGTGTTGCCCAGGCATTGGTCCATCAACCAGACTTATTAGTTTTAGATGAACCGATGAATGGCCTGGATCCTAAAGGCATGCGGGAGTTTCGGGAAATGATTCTTTCTTTAAGAGAAAAAGGAGTTTCTGTCTTAGTTTCCAGTCATCAATTAAGCGATATCGAACAAATTGCCGATCATTTGATCGTGGTGCAAAAAGGAAAAGTCACTCATCAAGTAGCAATGGCAGAGTTGAAAGCAGAGAAAAATGTGTTGATCATCAAAACCGATGATCACTTGCAAACAGAAGCACTGTTAAAAGCTTCCTTTGACGTCGAGGTCTTGCACGTAGAAGACGAATTGCAAGTCACGTTGCAAACAGATCAGCGTTCTGAAATCGCTGCAGCGATCGTGACGGCGGGTATCGGCTTAAAAGAACTACGGACAAAGCAATCTTCTTTAGAAGATACATTCTTGGCTTGGACCGAAGAAGGAGGTTTGTAAGCATGCTGACATTGATTAAAAATGAATGGATCAAATTAACCAAAAAGCGTTCTACTTGGATCATGTTGCTTTTATTGGTTTTAATGACGTTTGGCTTGACCTATGTTGTACGCTTAGGTAGTCCAGAAATTGGTGCCAATGATTTATTTGCTTCTTTAAGCGATATGACGTCGTTCTTAAACTTATTTGTAGTGATTGTGGCAGCTTCTTCAGTGGCGGAAGAGTTTAGTCGAGGAACGATCAAGTTCTTATTGATTCGGCCTTTTTCCAGAAGCCAAATCTTAGCAGCAAAAGCGATCAACACGTTTTTATTTGCGCTGTTAGGGACCGCTGTTTTACTAATCAGTAGTTTAGCAGCCGCCAATTTATTTTTAGCAGCTGAATCACCTTTTGCTGCTACTGGCTACAACGGGCTAGCGGCGATTCTCGTTGCCCTTGTTTTTGCGGGAACCAACTTACTATTGATTGTCTTTTATATTGCATTGACCATCTTTATCTCAGCCGTCATTCGCTCCCAAAGCTTGGCGGTAGGCTTAGGCTTGGGTATGTTGTTTGGAAGCAGCATCATCAACTCGATCATGCTTTTTGCGCAAGAAAAATACCCATGGCTGAAGTGGAATCCATTTAATTTTATGAATATTAAAGAGCAAATACCGAGTGTATTAAATAGTCCTGACATGCAGATGACTGCCTTTGATCCGGGATTGGGCTATTGGGAAATGGCGATCGGGATCCTTGTTTACAGTGTTTTAATCTACCTTTTAACAAATTGGTTATTCAACAAAAGAGATGTCGCATTAAGTTGAGGAAACGAGTGAAAGTTTTTGGATAAATCCAGCTTTCACTCTTTCTTTTTGTGTTTTTTTCTAGTAAAATGATTCATTGAGAGTACAAGAGAAAGGAGAGTTTTCAAATGACTATTAATATAGGAATCGTAATCGTGATCGCTGTTGTTGCAGCATTACTAGGCGCTGTCGGCGGCTTCTTTTTGGCGCGTAAATATATGCAAGATTATCTAAAGAAAAATCCTCCCGTTAATGAGGATATGCTTCGCTCGATGATGATGTCAATGGGTCAAAAACCTTCTGAGAAAAAAATTCGTCAGATGATGCAGCAAATGAAAAACCAAAAGTAGGGTTTTTTCTAAAAAGCGGGCTGATTTTATCAGCTCGCTTTTTATTGCGGCAAAACGCAGCAACGAATCAAAAATGTCCCCAGGGTACTTTTTCTATTTATGTTCTGTAAATAGCGGGGAAGCAATCGAATCTGAATCCAATGAATATTCGGAAAAATCGCAAAATTTAGGCAACAGGTCATAAAGAAATGGAGAGTGTTATGTCAATATTTAGGAAGTTAGGTTGGTTTTTTAAACAAGAAAAGAAACATTATTTGTTAGGCGTAGGCTCTTTAGTCTTGGTCGCCTTGGTACAGTTGGCCCCTCCCAAAGTTATCGGGATCATCATCGATGAGATTGCGGAAAAAGAGATCTCGATGCAGACGATCTTTTTTTGGGTCATGATCTTGATTGCTTCAGCCATCGCTCAATACGTGTTTCGTTTTGTCTGGCGAACGCATATCTGGGGCAGTGCCGCTCGGCTAGAAAAAACGTTACGCAGACAGCTATTTGCACATTTTACAAGGATGGATCAGTTGTTTTATCAAAAGCATCGGACAGGTGATTTGATGGCCCATGCCACCAATGACTTGAATGCCATCCAAAATGTGGCAGGGGCAGGGATCTTGACCTTTGCCGATTCCTTCATCTCGGGAGGGGCAACCATCATTGCGATGGTTCTCTTTATCGACTGGCGGTTAACGATCATTGCTCTATTGCCGCTGCCTTTCTTAGCAGTCATGGCACGGGTTCTTGGTAGCAAACTGCATGATGCGTTTCGTGACTCGCAAGAAGCATTTTCTTCCATCAACGACAAAGCCCAAGAAAGTATTACTGGGATGAAAGTCATCAAAACTTTTGGACAGGAAAAAGAGGACATCGCTGATTTTCAAACCAAAATCGACCATGCCATCATCAAAAACCGCAAAGTCAATTTTCTGGATGCCTTGTTTGATCCGTTTATTACGATCATCATCGGAATCTCCTATGTGCTGACGATCATCGTTGGCGGCAATTATGTCATGAACGGTACCATCTCGATCGGTCAATTGGTATCCTTCATCAGTTATATCGGTATGTTAGTTTGGCCGATGTTTGCCATCGGACGTCTGTTTAATGTGCTGGAACGAGGCAATGCAAGTTATGATCGGGTTGCCGAATTGTTGGCGGCAAAGACCCATATTATTGAAGCCAAAGATGCGGTCGATGCCCCAGCCCAAGGAACGGTGAACGTTCAAATCAATGATTTTCACTATCAAGGAGATGATTTTGCCCTGCAAGACATCCACTTTACTTTGCCAGCGGGTCAGACACTAGGTGTCGTCGGGAAAACCGGTGCTGGAAAAACCTCTTTGATGAAGCTCTTGTTGCGAGAGTATGATTCATTTGACGGGGCGATCACCTTCGGGGGCATCGATAGCAAGCAATACTCCTTGAATGCTCTTTTGGGGTCGATCGGTTATGTTCCGCAAGATCATTTCTTATTTTCCATGACGATTCGAGACAATATCCGCTTTGCGCAACCACGGGCTTCTCAAGCAGAAGTGGAAGCAGCTGCTGGATTGGCAGTGATCCACGAGGATATCAGTCAGTTTCCTGAAGGGTACGAAACGATGGTGGGGGAACGTGGTGTTTCTCTTTCTGGTGGACAAAAACAGCGTTTATCCATTGCCCGTGCTTTGATCACTGATCCAGAATTATTGATTTTAGATGACGCTCTTTCAGCAGTAGATGCCAAAACGGAAGAAGCTATTTTACAACAGTTGCGGACGTTCCGTCAGAATAAAACAACGATCATTGCTGCCCACCGTCTAAGCAGTGTCAAGCACGCAGAAGAAATTCTTGTGATCGACAATGGGAAAATCAGTGAACGTGGGACCCATGAACAATTATTGGCTGCAAATGGCTGGTATAAAAAAATGTGGGACAAACAGCAACTAGAAGCCAAAATCGAAGGGAGTGAAGTCTAATGCAAGAATCAGAATGGAGTAAATCGATTCCCTTTAAAGAGCAAAAAAATATCATCAAACGAATGTTTCTTTTTGCCAAGCCATTTCGAAAAACCTTCTATGCAGCGATCTTTTTTGCTTTTGTGCTATCGATCGTCAATATCCTGTTGCCTTTGATCATTCAAACCTTTATGGATAATTATTTGACCAATCAAACGGCGACCCAGCAAGTCATTTATTTCTTTGCTGCATTGTATTTCTTTGGGGTGTTGGTAAAAGCTGTGATTTGGTTTTTCCAATGGTTCCTTTATTCGATGGGTTCTTTAAAAACCTATCAGTATATTCGAGCAAAATTATTTGAAAAATTGCATAGTCTTGGGATGCGCTATTTCGATCAGACACCAGCGGGTTCAATCGTTTCACGGGTCAGCAACGACACAGAAACGTTGTATGAATTTTGGTATGTCTTCTTGATGGTATTGACAGGAATTTTTGCGGTGGTTTCTTCTTTTGCCGCCATGTTCCGCATCAACGTCAAAATTGCCTTACTGAACTTGATTTTTCTGCCGATCCTAATGGTAGTCATCTGGTATTATCAAAAATTCAGCTCTCGTATCTATCGTCAAATGCGGGAAAAACTGAGTCAGCTGAATACGAAATTGAATGAATCGATTTCTGGTATGCAAATCATTCAGCAATTCCGTCAAGAGGCGCGGCTGAATGAAGAATTCGAAGCGACCAACGATGATTATTTGAAAACTAGATACGCTATGATCCGCACGAATGCGCTGCTATTATCACCAATCATTAGTTTGTTGTATGCCTTAGCGATCGCCTTGTCGTTGACGATCTTTGGGTTTGATGCCTTAGAATCGCCCATTGAAGTCGGGTTGATTTTCGCCTTTACGACCTATATTCAAGGATTCTTTAATCCCATGACACAGATGATGGATTTTCTCAGCGTCTTTACTGATGGGATGGTCGCCGGCAGCCGTATTCTAAAGATTATGGATAACGAAGAATACACGCCCCAGCAAAACCCCGATGCTAATCAAACCATCACCAAAGGAAAAATCGAATTTCGCGATGTCAGTTTTTCCTATGATGGTAAAAACAACGTATTGAATCATATTTCTTTTATCGCCTATCCAGGTGAGACCGTGGCTTTAGTCGGTCACACAGGAAGTGGCAAGAGCTCGATCATCAATGTGTTGATGCGTTTTTACGAATTCGGGGAAGGGCAAATTTTGATCGATGATCAAGATATCCGCGACTTCACGATGGAAGAGCTTCGGAAAAAAGTCGGACTCGTATTGCAAGACGCCTTCATGTTTTATGGGGACATCGCTGACAATATCCGCTTATTGAATCAGGACATTCGTGAGGAACAGATCGAAGCAGCAGCAAAATTTGTTCAAGCAGATGCCTTTATTCAAAAATTACCTGGTAAATACCACGCCAAAGTGATTGAACGGGGCGCCAGCTATTCAAGTGGGCAGCGACAATTGATTTCCTTTGCCCGCACCATGGTGACCGATCCGAAAGTGCTGGTCTTGGATGAGGCGACTGCCAATATCGATACTGAAACAGAAGGGCTGATCCAAGAAGGGTTGGCAAATATGCGTCAAGGGCGAACCACAATCGCGATCGCCCATCGATTGTCTACCATCCGCGATGCCGAGTTGATTTTGGTGCTTGATAAAGGCTCGATCGTCGAACGAGGCACCCATGATGAACTTTTGGCTCAAAAAGGGTTGTATGCCGATATGTACCGTTTGCAGGCAAGTGAAGTTTAATAGTTTTAATAGTAACGCTAACCTTAAAGACTTTCGTTTTTAAGGTTTTTTTGCACGAAAAAAGAAAGAAGGGATGAATATAAAAATAACGAACAACGATTGACAGCGCTTTCCACCTTTGCTATGATAAAGATAATAAAACTGGTTCTAATGGATAGTGATTGTTGATTTTTAACAAGCTAAACCTGATGAAGCTGCGGTATTTGCGCTGCTTTCATGAGGTTTTTTCTGTGTTGACTGTTGGCTCAGCAATAAAGACAAGCAATGAACCATATCCGCAATGATAAAGTAAGTGGGGGTAGGACATGAAAATCAGTAAAGTGTTAAACAATAATGTTGTGATCACTACCGATCAAAGTCAAAACGAGATTATTGTTATGGGGCGGGGGATTGCATTTAAGAAAAAAGTGGGAGATGAAATTTCTTCAGAAACGGTCGATAAAGTGTATCGCTTAGAAAATCAGACGATCTTATCTCAATTTCAAGAGCTGCTTGCTGACTTACCACTGGAATATCTTGAATTATCCAATGAGATCATTGAGTATGCTCGGCGAGAATTGTCATCCCCAATCAATGATTCCATTTACATCTCGTTGACGGATCACATGCACTGTGCCATTGAACGATCGAAAAAAGGAATGACGGTCAAAAATGTCTTATTGTGGGATATCAAGCGTTTTTTCCCCGATGAGTACCAAATAGGCTGCAAAACAGTAGAGAAAATCAAAGAACATTACGGGATTCAGCTGCCAGATGACGAAGCCGGCTTTATTGCTCTGCATCTCGTCAATGCGCAAACTGAGAATGGTGACCAAGGCAATATTGCTGAACTAACCCAAACGATGCAAGACATTATTAACATTGTTAAATATTTTTTCAAAACAACCTTTGATGAAGAGTCCGTTTATTTTTATCGCTTCACTACGCATTTGAAATTTTTTGTCTCAAGAATGCAAAACCATACTACTCATGTGGATGAAACCGATGAAGATCTTTTGGCTATGGTCAAAGTGAAGTACCGAAATGCGTATCAATGCGTACAAAAAATCGCTGAGCTATTAGAAAATCAGTATCAGTATCAAATGTCCAGTGACGAAAGTTTGTATTTAACGATTCATATTGCCAGACTTGTGCAAAAAAATCGTTGATTGAAAAAAAACAAGAAAGGAGAAGGATTTTTTGATTCATGAGAAGGTGTCGAAAAAGAAAAATTTCTTCGCAATGATTCTTATCAAACATCAGCTTCAAGGCATCTGACCATGTAGCAAGAAATCAAAAAAAGAAAACATTTTGGATAGTGACATTCAGTTGGCTAAACCTTCAATACAAAAAAATTGGAGGAATCAAAAATGGGAAAATATCGTGAATTAGCAGAAAAAATCGTAGCAAATGTTGGTGGGAAAGAGAACATCAATAGCTTGACGCATTGTATCACACGCCTGCGTTTTAAATTAAAGGATGAAGGAGTCGCAAATGATGAAGTCTTAAAGAACATGGATGGGGTCGTGACGGTCATGAAGAGTGGCGGTCAATACCAGGTGGTTATCGGAAACCATGTGCCAGATGTCTATGCAGAAGTGATCGATGTAGCAGGAATCAGTGGTGATGCTGAAGAAACAGCTTCAGGTGGCAACTTGTTTGATCGTTTGATCGATATTTTGAGCGGCTGCTTCCAACCCTTCTTAGGTGCTTTGTGTGCGGCGGGGATGATCAAAGGACTAAACGCACTGTTGCTTTTTATTGGTACAACAGGCTTGATCGATTTTACAACGACGACAGGTACCTACGTTATGTTCAATGCGATCGGCGATTCGATCTTCATGTTTATGCCAGTGATTTTAGGGTATACGTCAGCGAAAAAGTTTCGCTTAAATCCAATGGTGGGAATCGTGATCGGATCAGCGCTTTGTTACCCAACGATTCAAGGATCTGCTTTGCAAGCCGCATTTCTTGCAGGGGCTGGCGAGGGAGCTGCTGCACCGTATAGCTTGTTAGGCTTGCCAGCGTACGAAACGTTCTTAGGGATTCCGTGGGTTGGCGCAACGTATACTAGCAGTGTGGTGCCGGTCATCTTTATCATTGCCTTTGCTGCACAAGTTCAAAAATTTGCAAAAAAAATCATTCCTTCTGTTGTCCAAACGTTCTTAGTACCGTTCTTAGTTCTCTTGATTGCATTGCCAATTGGTTTTTTGGTGATTGGACCTGTGATCAGTATGTTGACGGATCTTTTGAGCTCAGGATTTGAAGCGCTGATGGACTTCTCACCAGCTGCCTATGGCTTGTTGCTAGGTTTCTTCTGGCAAGTATTGGTTATTTTCGGTCTTCACTGGTCAGTTGTTCCGCTACACATTATGCAAGTGACACAACTAGGCTACAGTCAGATTTTGGTAGCTACGTTTGGTGCCAGCTTTGCTCAAACAGCCGTAGTGATGGCGATGTACTTTAAACTGAAAGATAAAAAACTGAAAGCACTATGTCCACCAGCTATTATCTCAGGGCTTTTCGGTGTAACGGAGCCAGCGATTTATGGAATCACGTTACCGAAAAAAATGCCGTTCTTCTACTCAATGATTGGTGGTGCGGTCGCAGGTGCCTTCTTGATGATCAATGGAACAACGAGCTACACCTCTGGTGGGTTAGGGGTCTTTGGCATTTTCAACTACATCACTCCAGAAGGCGACGCTAGTGGCATGTGGTTCTCTGTCTTTGGAATCTTGATCGCTGCAGCGATTGGCTTTGGTTTGACCATGGCTTTCTGGAAAGATGATGCAGTGGAAGAAGAAATCGCAGAAGGACAACCAGCGATGACTGTTCGAAAAGAAGTGATCACTTCTCCAGTGGAAGGAACGATCGCGCCACTAAGCAGTGCCAAAGATGAAGCCTTTGCTCAAGGAGTGCTAGGAAAAGGTATCCTGATCCATCCTTCAAAAGGCGAAGTCGTGGCTCCTTTTGATGGTACTGTGATGACATTGTTCCCAACCAAACATGCCATCGGGTTGATTTCTGAGAATGGTTTAGAACTTTTGATCCATATTGGTTTGGATACTGTTCAATTGAATGGTGAGTTCTTTGAAGCGCATGTGAAGCAAGGCGATAAAGTCACTCGTGGGCAAAAATTGATCAGCTTTGATAAAGATGCATTGATCAAAGCAGGATTCAATATTGAGACCCCAGTGCTAGTGACCAACTCAGCGGATTATTTGGATATCATCGAGTCTGACAAACGAGAAGTTGGTTGTTCCGATGATTTGATCACGGCTTTAGTTTAGGAAACATTTTCCTGCAAAACAGCTATATAAGGATAAAAGCGATCGGTCGTGAAGGCTCGATCGCTTTTTGACAGTCATTTAATTGGGAAATAGTGAGTCTTTATAATGAAGGTTTTTATCATAGGTTGGTTCAGCGATTATCGTTGATGAAGTGGGGCGCTTATCATACGCCATCCCAATATCGATCAAATGCTGCAGATTTTTCTCATAATGTTCCGAAAAGACGACTGCATACAACAAATCTAGTAAGTAGCAAACCGAGGTATTGATCGTAAAATTCGCGATCTTTGAATAAAGCCGTTCTCTTGTTGTGATATTTAAGACACAATCGCTTAATTTCGCTAACGCATTCTCGCCAATACTAGTCATCCCAATGATGGAGACCTGCCGTTCGGCGAGGATCTTACCGATTTCTTTAACCATTTTGTTTTCACCTGTGTAAGAAATCAAAATCGCGGTCGTATCGGAGGTACAGTTGGATGCCTCATAGGCACTTTCGCCGAAGGTATCGCAGACGTGGATACTTTTTCCTAAACGCCGCATCTTCAAAACAAAGTCTTGAGAAATCAAGGTGTTGGCATTGCTGGCGAAAATCCTGATATGGTTGGCATTGAGCAACGATTGTTTCGCTTTTTGTAATTCATCATGATGGATCAAGGAAAGCGTATCTTCGATCGTTGTTTGTTCAAGCTTTGCCAATTTTTTGGCGATGGTCATAATACCGTCATGGGAAGAGAAGGGAAAGTTCGCATCCACATCGGTAAAATGGCTGCTCATATATGTTTGCTCTTCCACAAAGGCCGTTTTTAAGTCGAGCCAACCATTGAAGCCTAATTTTTTGGCGATCCGAATAAAAGTAGAAGGATGAACATAGGTTTTTTCAGATAATTCCTTGATGGTTTGATCCGCCATCGCGGTCGGATTGGCTAATAAATAATCAATCAACGATCGTTCGGCGGGGGCTAGTTTGATTTGGCGCATTTTTTCTTGTAACAACATGGTGTATATGCTCCTTTTTACATTTTTTTATGATTATTTGTAAATGGTTTTTACAGAAATTCGTTTTTATTCAGTAACTAGCGAATCGTTTACATCCTAATTATTCCTTATTTGATGCTCTTTGTAAATCTTTTTTACAAAACATCTGCAAGAAGAAGCGAGATTTGCAAACGCTTTTTCTAAATATGCTATTTACATTGAATCAAATGTTTTTATGAATGATAATAAGAATGTAAATAAAATAGCAAAGGAGCAATACAATGACAAAAGGAATTAAAATTGCAACCATTGGTGGCGGCAGCAGCTATACCCCGGAGTTAATGGAAGGCTTTATCAAACGCTATGAAGAATTGCCGATTCGTGAGATTTGGCTAGTAGATATCGAAGCAGGAAAAGAAAAATTAGCAATCGTTGGTGCGATGGCACAACGGATGTGGGATGCGTCACCCTACGATGTAAAAATCCACATGACATTGGATCGAGAAGAAGCGTTAAAAGATGCTGATTTCGTTACGACTCAATTCCGAGTAGGATTGCTGAATGCCCGTATCAAAGATGAACGAATTCCTGCCTATTACGGCATGATTGGTCAAGAAACCAACGGCCCTGGTGGTATGTTCAAAGCGTTTCGTACGGTTCCAATCATTCTTGAAATCGTTGAAGACATGAAACGCTTGTGTCCCGATGCCTGGTTGATCAACTTTGCGAATCCAAGCGGTATGGTGACTGAAGCAATCGTGCGTTACGGAAAATGGGACAAAGTCATCGGGTTGTGTAACGTGCCTGTCATGGCAACGATGGTTGAACCTGCGTTGCTTGGCAAAGAACCTGACGAATTGATTTACAAATTTGCAGGATTGAACCACTTCCACTGGCACAAAGTTACCGACTCACACGGCAATGACGTTACGATGGACATTATTGATAAAATGTATGAAGAAGACAATGGCTTACCGAAGAATATCTTTGATGTACCATTTTACAAAGAACAGCTGGAACAAATGAAGATGATTCCTTGCGGGTATCACCGTTATTACTATCGTCAAGAAGAAATGTTGAATCATGCGATCGAAGAGTACAAGACTGTCGGTACACGCGCACAGCAAGTGAAACAAACCGAAGCCGAATTGTTTGAGTTGTACAAAGATCCTGAATTGGATCATAAACCAGAACAGCTGCAAAAACGTGGTGGTGCTTACTACTCAGATGCAGCGTGTGAAACGATTGCTTCCATTTATGCTAATAAAAATACCCAAATCGTCGTTTCAACCAAAAATGAAGGCGCCGTTCCAGATCTTCCTGCCGATTGCGTAGTCGAAGTAACAGCTTACGTTGGCGGACAAGGGGCTAGAAATGTTGCCTTTGGTGAGTTACCGACAGCTGAAAAAGGTTGGTTACAGGTAATGAAAGCAATGGAATTATTAACGATCGAAGCAGCTGTGACGGGGGATTACAATATCGCATTACAAGCCTTCACCATCAACCCATTGGTTCCATCAGGTGATACGGCAAAACGTGTCATGGACGAACTGTTTATTGCCCACAAAGATCACTTGCCTAAATTTAAGGAAACGATCGCACGTCTTGAAAAAGAAGGCGTAGAAGTACAAGATGAAGTAGCCCGCGAACTTGATCGCGAACTAGTTAAATAAAGAGAAAGTAGGAAAGAAACATGGTATTTAGAAAAGACTTTTTATGGGGCGGCGCAACAGCTGCCAATCAATGTGAAGGAGGCTACCAAGAAGGCGGACGCGGCTTGGCAAACGTTGACGTGGTACCGATCGGCAAAGATCGTTTTCCAGTCATTACTGGTCAAATGAAAATGTTCGATTTTGATGACGAACATTTCTACCCAGCAAAAGAAGCGATCGATATGTATCATCGCTACAAAGAAGACATCGCGCTATTTGGCGAAATGGGCTTTAAAACCTACCGTTTGTCGATCGCTTGGAGTCGGATTTTCCCTAAAGGGGATGAAACAGAACCAAATGAAGACGGCTTGAAGTTCTATGAAGATCTTTTCAAAGAATGCCACAAATATGGGATCGAACCATTAGTAACGATCACTCACTTTGATTGCCCAATGCATTTAGTTGAAAAATACGGGGCATGGCGTTCTCGTGAATTGGTCGGATTCTATGAAAACTTGTGTAACGTGATTTTCAACCGTTACAAAGGATTAGTAAAATATTGGTTGACCTTCAACGAAATCAACATGATTCTCCATGCGCCATTTATGGGAGCAGGTCTTTACTTTGAAGAAGGCGATAACGTTGAGCAAGTGAAATATCAAGCGGCTCACCATGAGCTATTGGCCTCTGCGATCGCAACGAAAATCGCTCATGAAGTCGATCCTGAGAACAAAGTAGGCTGTATGTTAGCTGCTGGCGCATACTATCCATATACAAGCAAACCAGAAGATGTCTGGGAATCACGCAAAGCAGATCGCGAAAACTATTTCTTTATTGATGTTCAATCACGTGGGGAATATCCACAATATGCGCTGAAAGAAATGGAACGCAATGGGATCGAAATCAAAATGGAAGAAGGCGACCTTGAGCTGTTGAAAGCTCACACCGTAGACTTTATTTCCTTCTCTTACTATTCTTCCCGCGTATCAACCACGGACGCTGAATTATTAGAACAAACGGCTGGCAATATTTTTGCCTCTGTGAAAAACCCATACTTGGAAGCAAGTGAGTGGGGGTGGCAGATTGATCCACTTGGTTTGCGCATCACAATGAATGACATTTATGATCGCTACCAAAAACCATTGTTTATCGTTGAAAACGGCTTAGGAGCTGTGGATACACCAGATGCAGATGGCTATGTGGAAGATGACTACCGGATCCAATACTTGGCAGAGCATATTCAAGCAATGAAAGATGCGGTTGAACAAGATGGTGTCGACTTATTGGGTTACACGACTTGGGGTTGTATCGATTTAGTTTCAGCTGGAACAGGTGAAATGAAAAAACGCTATGGTTTCATTTATGTGGACCGTGACAATGAAGGAAACGGCACCTTGAAACGAACAAAGAAAAAATCATTTGATTGGTACAAACAAGTGATTGCTTCAAACGGTGAAGATTTATCGAATAACTAATTATAAGAAGCTGCAGTTGATCCCTTAGAGAAATCTAAGTAGATCGACTGCAGTTTTTTTAAAGTCTTTTTAAAAACTATTGAAACGAATGATTTGTAATAAGTAGAAATGGCTGTTCAGAGATTATTGATAACCGACAATGAGAGTGCTGTAAAAGGCTTGCGTTGCAGCAATTACAAAAAAAGGCGACCTTAAGCATGACATGTTTTGTCCTTAAGGTCGCCTTTATCCATTTTTTAAAGAACTTTTTCAATTTCTGGAATCATTTTTTGAGGATTGGTTTGTGGAGCAAAACGCTCCACGACTTTACCTTGGCGGTCCACCAAGAATTTCGTGAAATTCCATTTAATGGCTTTGCCTAATGTATCCGGTGCTTCTGCTTCCAAATAGCGAAACAAGGGATCTGCGTCTTTGCCATTGATCACCGTTAATTTGTGCATCGGAAAATCGACACCATAGGTGGTTCGGCAAGCGGCTGCGGCTTCTTCGGCTGAGCCGACTTCTTGTTTGAACTGGTCAGAAGGAAACCCTAGAACGACCAACCCTTGGTCTTTATAGGTTTCATAAAGACTTTGTAATTCTTTGAACTGCGGGCTCAACCCGCACTTTGTAGCTGTATTGACGATCACCAGCGGTTGACCTTCGTAGTTTGCTAGCGAATAAGTTTCGCCGTTTTCTAATGTTGCTTGGTAGTCATAGATTGACATAGCAAACGCTCCTTTTAATGTAAATCATAGTCGATAGTTTCTGAGATAAGTATAGAGCAAAGTCTTCAAAAAAACCAAGCAAACTTCTTGGCGCTTTTTATTTCTTATAAAAAAAAATCCAGCGGCCGTTGGGACCACTGGACTCTTATTATGCTTCTGGTAAGACTTCTGGTTCTGCTTCTTGTGGATGAACGACAGATTTAGTTTTCCATACCCCAGAATGCCAGCGATAGATCATTAAGACGCTGCGCAATGCTTCGTCAATGGCATAAGCGATCCAAACACCGATCAAGCCAAATTTAAAGACGATGGCCAGTGAGTAGGAAAACGGTAAGCTGATGACCCATAGAACAATTAGGCTGCAGATCAATGGGAACTTCACGTCACCACTTGCATTTAATGAACCAACTAGGATCATATTGACTGCACGCGCTGTTTCTAAGACGATCTCTACTAAAAAGACACCTTTAGCAATCTCGATTACTTCGATATTGGAAGTAAAGATCCCCATGATCGGTTCAATAAATAGATAGGTCAATAAGCAGATCGTTACTGAGGCGATGATCCCGATCACCATCGTGCGCATGCCTCGCTGATGCGCACGATCGAATTCACCCGCACCGACATTGCGGCCAATCATGATTTGGTTTCCTTGACTTAATGCGGAGGCGATCAAATAAACAAATTGGGTGATAGCTGTTACGTAAGATTTTGCAATCAAGACACTTGCGCCAAGTTGAGCCACGATCATCGTCACCACGACTTGCGCTCCTTGATAGGAAAGAGACTCGCCAGAAGAAGGCAATCCGTAAGTCAAAATGTTTTTCATCACGCCCCAAGAGACATTCGAGAAACGGGCAGATAAAACAGAAAAATTCACATGTTTCTTCAGCAACATGGCGGCAATTAGTAAACCGATCGAATTACCAAAGACGCTAGAAAATGCCAATCCAGTC
This sequence comes from Enterococcus sp. B2E4, assembly GCF_030499455.1. Classification (NCBI taxonomy): domain Bacteria; kingdom Bacillati; phylum Bacillota; class Bacilli; order Lactobacillales; family Enterococcaceae; genus Enterococcus; species Enterococcus sp. B2E4. The sequence goes on along the minus strand of NZ_JAUKPK010000001.1, from coordinate 113,629 downwards.
ACACCGAAATTCGGTAAACCAAAGGGGCTGTATAAGACAAAGTAATTGCCAATGACGGCTAGGATACTAGCAAACATCGGTACCAATAACGCAGGTTTTGTGAAACTGTGGCTACGCATGACAGCAATTATGACCGCCGTGATCGATGAAAGGAACAGACTTCCGCCATACACTTGTAAGTATCCATGACCTAAAGCAACTAATTCAGCATCTAAGCCCATGAATCGCAAAAGGTAGGTTGAGCCGAAAAGGAACATCAAGCTGATCAAAATCCCGATGAACAATGACCCAAAAAGAGCGGTATTGATGACTTTCGGTATCTGGTCGCGTTTTTTCGCACCAATCAATTGTGCGATAATGATCTGAGTACCCACGGTGATGAAACCGTAAATAAAGACCGTTAAATTCAATAGTTGATTGGCAGCACTGACGGCCGCTACTGCTGGCTCGGAATAATGAGAAATCATCCAAACGTTGACATTCCCAATAACGACCCGCAAAAATAGCTCAACAAAAATCGGCCAGCTGAGAAAAATCAGTTCACGGTCTGATTTTCCTAAAAGTTTTTTCTTATTCAATTGTAAGGACTCCTTATTTTCTATATAATAGACGTATCGTGAAAATTTTACAAAAATTGAAAAGAAAGTCAATGTAATTTTCAAAAGTAAAAGCAGGAATATCTTATTATTTTTTGTAAGCAGATGAGTTGAAAGAATTTGCTTTTGAAAGTAAAGTATGAGTAGTCCAAATTGGAGGGAAATATATGTATGATGTAATTATCATCGGCGCAGGCCCTGCGGGGATGACAGCAGCGCTTTATGCGTCAAGATCGAATTTATCAGTACTAATGATTGAACGAGGAGCACCTGGCGGACAAATGAACAATACGGCTGAGGTTGAAAACTATCCTGGCTTCGAATCAATCTTAGGCCCTGAATTAGCATTTAAAATGTATGAAGGTGCCATTAAATTTGGTGTTGAAAATGCCTATGGGATCGTTCAAAGCATCACGGATCAAGGTGAGTTCAAAGAAGTTGCCACCGAAGACAAAACCTATCAAGGGAAAACAGTCATCATTGCCACAGGATGTGTACATAGAAAGTTAGGCGTCAAAGGCGAAGAAGAATTCGCAGGACGCGGAGTTTCATACTGTGCGGTTTGTGACGGTGCCTTTTTCCGTAACAAACGCTTGATCGTTGTTGGTGGAGGCGACTCAGCAGTCGAAGAAGCTATCTACTTAACGCAATTTGCTTCTGAAGTAACGATCGTTCACCGTCGTGATGAATTACGAGCACAAAAAATCATCCAAGACCGCGCATTTGCCAACGAGAAAATCTCTTTTATTTGGGATTCTGTTGTGGAAGAAATCAAAGGCAATGAGATGGTCGTAACTGGCGTGCAAATCAGAAACGTAAAAACGGATGAAGTGACAGAAGAAGCTGCTGGCGGTGTCTTTATCTATGTTGGTTTAGATCCGTTGACAGAACCATTCAAAGCTAGCGGTATCACGAATGATGCTGGCTGGATCTTAACAAATGATCAGATGGAAACTTCAATTCCTGGTGTTTACGCGATTGGCGATGTTCGTGAAAAAGGCTTGCGTCAAATCACAACGGCAGTCGGCGATGGCAGTATTGCTGGTCAACAAGTGTTTGATTTTATTGAAACACAAAAGGATGCTCAATTAACAAAATAATCTAATGGAATTAGCTGTTATTTTTAAAGTGTCAATCACTTTTGATAGCAGCTTTTTTTATTTTTCGTTTGGTTATTCTTTGAGAAATCTGTAAGTAGTGTTATACTAATTTTAGAGCATTTTAACGGAAAAAGGAGAGGTTATTTTATGGCATGGGAACAAACATTTAATCAATGGAAAAACAGTGAACACTTAGATCCACAATTAAAAGAACAATTGACCGCATTAGAAGCAGATCCTGCGATGTTAGAAGACGCTTTTTATATGCCTTTGGAATTTGGGACTGCTGGCATGCGAGGGATTTTAGGACCTGGTATCAATCGGATGAACATTTATACGATTCGTCAAGCAACGGAAGGCTTGGCTCGCTTTATGGATACACAAGATCCCGAAACAAGACGTCGTGGCGTAGCGATTGCCTATGATTCCCGTCATTTTTCACCTGAATTCGCGATGGAAGCAGCAAAAACATTGGCAAAACATGATATTCCAGCCTTTGTCTTTGAAAGCTTACGTCCGACGCCAGAATTATCTTTTGCTGTGCGTTACTTAAAAACCTTTACTGGAATCATGATCACTGCTTCTCACAATCCAGCCGAATACAATGGCTACAAAGTATATGGGGAAGATGGTGGGCAAATGCCACCAGCAGATGCGGATGCATTGACAAAATTTGTTCGGGAAATTGAAAATCCGTTGGAGATCCCTGTATTAAGTGAAGAAGAAGCCAAAAACAGCGGCTTGATCTCTATTATTGGCGAAGAAATCGATACTGCCTATCTGAAAGAAATCAAAGAAGTCACGATCGATCAAGAATTGATCGATACGGTGGGCAAAGATTTGAAACTTGTCTATACACCACTTCACGGAACAGGGCGGATGCTTGGCGAGAAAGCGTTGAAACAAGCTGGTTTCCAACAATTCATTATTGAACCCTCTCAAGCGGTTGCTGATCCAAACTTCAGCACAGTAAAATCACCGAATCCAGAAGAGCACTCTGCCTTTGAATATGCGATTGCTTTAGGAGAAAAAGAAGGTGCTGACTTATTGATCGCAACAGATCCAGATGCCGATCGCTTAGGGGCTGCAGTAAGAATGCCAGATGGCAACTACCAAGTCTTGACAGGTAACCAGTTAGGTGCATTGATGATCCGTTACATTTTAGAAGCCCATAAAACAGCTGGAACATTGCCAGAAAATGCAGCAGTCTTAAAATCGATCGTTTCTAGTGAATTGCCAACAGCGATCGCTAAAGCCTACGATGTTGATATGATCAATGTTTTAACTGGCTTTAAATTTATTGCCGAAAAAATCCAACAATTTGAAAAAGACCATTCTCAAACTTTCATGTTTGGCTTTGAAGAAAGCTATGGCTACTTAGTTAAACCATTCGTACGGGACAAGGACGCGATCCAAGCGCTCGTTTTATTAGCAGAAGTGGCTGCTTTTTACAAACAATCAGACAAAACACTGTATGATGGTCTGCAAGATATTTTTGAAGAGTACGGCTACTATGCAGAAAAAACGATTTCTGTAACGATGAGCGGCATGGAAGGGGCAACTAAGATTGCTGCCTTGATGAAGACTTTCCGTGAAAAAGCACCTTCCGTCTTCGCAGGAACCCCTGTCGTGCAAACAGAAGACTTTAAATTGTTGACTCGTGTGGGCTTAGATGGTCACCAACAAAAAATGACCACACCGCCTTCTGATGTTTTGAAATACACCTTGGAAGATGAAAGCTGGATTGCTGTTCGTCCTTCTGGGACCGAACCTAAAATCAAGTTTTATATTGGTGTAAAAGGCGATACGGCAGAAGCAGCAGAACAAAAAATTGCTGATCTGCAAGCAGCGATCGAAGAAATCACAGGTGAATAAAGTCATCTGATGTCTTCATAATCAAAAAAATTGCAATTGACTGAATGATCCGAGTGGTAGAAAAAGAAGCGTTCGCTTCCCTCAGCAAACAGGTGTTGAGGGACCGAAGCTTCTAAAGGGAATTTTCTGACGCTTGGATCTATTCTTGTCTTTTAGCTCGTTTCTTCTCCTTGATCGTCGAGCATTGATTGACAAGCTGTCTATCAAGGGCTAAAATGCAAAAGGAAATAAGAGAGGATGTGGCGCGATGACTACGCCGAAACTAGAAGAAATTCAGCAAGTAACACAGATTTTTAAAATGCTTAGTGATCCCACTAGACTAAAAATTTTGTTGTCTCTTCAAGAAGGAGAGCGCAATGTCACTTCGATTGCAGAACAAGTACATATGGAACAATCAGCAGTTTCTCATCAGCTGAAACTTTTGAAAGATAATCGGATCGTAAAGTCGGAAAGACAAGGAAAAACCATCCTTTATAGTCTTGATGACAAACATGTTGTGGATATTTTGCAAAAAACATTCGAACATATCCATCACCGTTAAAACTAGGGCGAGAATTTCTCAAAAGTCCTAGTTTTTTCTTATTGTTTTTGGTATGCTAGTGGAAATATTAAAATTAGATGAACGGTTTTTAATAACGTTTTCAGTTAGGGGGCATTATGGGTAAGCAATTGAACATTGGATTATTAGGAATGGGTGTTGTCGGCAGCGGGGTATGCCAAGTGTTGGCAGAGCAAAAAGAAGCCATTCTGGCACGCACAGGAGTCAGTGTGCAAATCACGAAAGCATTAGCTTCGCCTTACGAGGATAAGTCTGCGTTAGCGGCTAAGTACGGGTTTGCGTTGACGAATGAGGCAAATGAGTTGTTTGAAGATGAGACCATCGACGTAATTGTGGAATTGATCGGGAAGATCGATCCGGCAAAAGCGTTTATTTCAGCTGCTTTAGAAAATAAGAAGCACGTTGTGACGGCAAATAAAGACTTGATTGCCACCCATGGACCTGAACTGCTGGCAATCGCTGAAAAAGCCGGGGTGTCTCTTTATTATGAAGCCAGCGTGGGTGGTGGCATTCCGATCTTGCGTACATTGAGCACCCACTATCTGCCTGATACCATCACAGGGATTTTTGGTATCGTCAATGGGACGACCAATTATATGCTGACAAAAATGACGGAAGATGGCATGACCTATGAAGATGCTTTGTCACAAGCCCAAGCAAAAGGTTTTGCCGAATCAGATCCTACTAATGATGTTGACGGTATCGATGCGGCCTATAAAATGGTGATCCTGACCAAATTTGCTTTTGGGAAAACGATCCATGTTGCTGATGTGGCAACAAAAGGCATCCGCGGCTTAGCTGTGGCAGATATTAAGCAGGCACAAGCCTTTGGTTATGAAGTGAAGTTGATCGGTGCAGCACAAAAGACAGTTGACGGTTCCCTTACTGTGTCAGTTGGACCTGTATTAGTGCCGAAAAACCATGCGTTAGCGACGATCCAAAACGAGTTTAATGGCATTTTTATCGAGAGTGAAGGCATCGATCAATCAATGGTTTATGGACCAGGAGCAGGATCGCGACCGACGGCCACCAGCGTGGTAGCGGATTTGACCGTTTTAGCAAAAAATAAAAGCTTTGGGATCGTTGAACCTTTTCTAACTTTTGAAAAAGAAACAGCATTAGCATCTGTAGAAGAAGTCCCTAGCCAGCATTATGTGTCTTTTTCAAGTCAAGAGATCAAAGGGAACGCTCTTCCAGAATGGTTTGCGTTTGAGCAAACGGTGTTCAACGAAGCAGACCAACGAATAGCTGGAATCACCAATCCAATGAGCGAAAAAGAGTTAACAGAAAAACTCGCAACTTATACCGATGCACAAGACATACAAATAATGAAAGTGATGGAGGAATAAACATGTATCAAGGATTATTGCATCAATACAAGGAATATCTGCCAGTCAACGAAAATACACCAGCATTGTCGCTGGCTGAAGGCAACACGCCGTTGATTCCCTTACCAAGCCTTTCCAAGGAATTAGGGATTCAATTGTATGGAAAATACGAAGGGCTGAATCCGACAGGCTCTTTTAAAGACCGAGGGATGGTCATGGCGGTGGCAAAAGCGGTGGAAGAAGGTGCCAAAGCAATCGTCTGTGCATCGACAGGAAATACCAGTGCGGCAGCAGCAGCTTATGCGACCAGAGCGGGGATCAAAGCCTATGTTGTTATTCCAGATGGCAAGATCGCTATGGGAAAATTGGCGCAAGCAATCGTTTATGGAGCCGACATCATTTCGATCCCAGGAAACTTTGATGAAGCGTTAAAAGCAGTACGAGATATTGCAGAAACCGAAGCCGTGGCGCTAGTAAACTCAGTCAATCCTTATCGTTTAGAAGGACAAAAAACAGCGGCCTTTGAAGTATGCGAACAATTAGGACAAGCACCGGATGTTCTTGCGATTCCTGTCGGTAATGCAGGGAATATCTCGGCATATTGGAAAGGGTTCAAAGAATGGCATGAGAAAAAAGGCACCGCGTTGCCAAGAATGCATGGGTTTGAAGCTGAAGGTGCTGCTGCGATCGTCCGTGGGGAAGTCATCGAACAACCAGAAACGATCGCTACAGCGATTCGGATCGGCAATCCAGCCAGCTGGCAGTTGGCAGAAGCTGCTCGTGATGAATCAAATGGACACATCGATGCAGTAACCGATGAGGAAATTTTGAACGCTTACCGTAAAATTGCTGCGCAAGATGGTGTGTTTATTGAACCAGGCTCAGCTGCCTCGCTGGCTGGTGTCATCCAGCACGTGAAAGCAGGGAAAATCAAACCAGGTGAGACTGTCGTTGCCGTCTTTACTGGAAATGGTCTGAAGGATCCTGATACAGCTATCAAAGCGACAGAAGTAACCATCAATAAGATGAGTGATTTAGAAGAAATGCGTCAGCATCTTCGTGAAGGAGTTGCCAATCTATGAAGATCCGCGTTCCTGCAACCAGTGCGAACTTAGGGCCTGGTTTTGATTCCTGCGGGATTGCCCTGTCAAAGTATTTGTTCATTGAAGTTTTAAAAGAAAACGATACGTGGGAAATCATCCATGAGCTAGGTTCAGAGATCCCAACGGATGAAACCAACTTGCTTTTGCGTGTGGCATTGAAATTAGCACCAAACATGAAGCCTTTGAAAATCCGAATGAGTTCGGACATTCCTTTGGCAAGAGGCTTAGGCAGCAGTTCCTCGGTGATCGTCGCCGGGATTGAACTAGCCAACCGCATGGCCCACATGAATCTGAGTGCAGCACAAAAGCTTGAGATCGCAACTGCCATCGAAGGGCATCCTGACAACGTTGGACCAGCGATTTATGGAGATTTTGCGGTTGCTGCTTACGACCATCAGCACAAGCATACGTATTTAGTCAAGCATCATTTTCCAGAGTGCGAGATCATTGCCTATATTCCTCATGAAGAACTGTTGACTGAAGCAAGTCGTCAAGTCTTGCCGCAGACCCTTTCGCACGAGCAAGCTGTCGAAGCCAGTGCGATCGCCAACGTGATGATCGCGGCGGTCATCAATGGCAATCTGCCTCTTGCAGGAAAATTGATGCAACAGGATCGTTTTCATGAAGCCTATAGGGAAAAGCTTGTGCCGCACTTGTCGACCATTCGCCAAATCTGCGAAGAAGAAGGCGGCTATGGCTGTTTCTTAAGCGGCGCAGGTCCTACGGTCTTAGCGATCGTCCCAGAGGAACGGGCAGAACGAATCTCAAAACTTTTGCATGCCTTGGAGAGCAATGCGTATATCGAACAATTACAAATCGATCGTGAAGGGCTGCAAGTGTTCTAAAAGAGAATAATAATAAATGAGCCACAGACCAAAAACGGTGAGCAGAAGATTTTCTGCTCACCATTTTTCATTGCTTCATCGATGTTAGTCTTTCGTTTCTGACGTGTAATAGCTATGATCTTCTAAGTTTAATGCATTTAAAATCATAGAGGCGGTTTCTTCGATGGAAAGAGAAGCGACATTGATCACGACACAGCCTAGTTTTTCATACAGATCATTGGCAAACGTCAGCTCCGCTTTGATTTTTTCTATATCGGAATACGCAGAATCTGGGTTCAAGCCGTAGGAGCGCATCCGTTCTTTGCGAATACTGTTTAACACATTCGGATCGTTTGTTAGCCCGACGATTTTTTTCGGATCGATTTCCCAGAGCTGTTTTGGGATGTGGGCTTGCGGTACTAAAGGCAGGTTAGCAACTTTTAAATTTTTGTTTGCTAGAAATAGACTCAAAGGCGTTTTTGACGTCCGAGAAACCCCTAGTAACACGACATCTGCTTCCAAGAAGCCACGAGGGTCTTTCCCATCATCGTACATAACCGCAAATTCCATGGCTTTGATGCGTTTGAAATAATTTTCGTTCAAGTGGTGCAAAGCCCCTGGCTCTCGTGAAGGTGCTACGCCAGTTCGTCGTTCTACTTCACTTACTGGAGGGGTCAATACGTCGAAATGGTAAAGGTCAGCTTCTTCACAAAAATGATTCGTCAAATCCACAAGTTCTTCTTTGATCAAGGTATGAAGAATAATGGCGTTGTGTTTTTTTGCATCAGACAAAGCTTTGATCAAATGCTCTTTTGTGTGGATAAACGTGCGTCTAAAAAGGTTAAATTCGACGCTGGGGTATTGGGCCATTGTCGCTTGTGCAAGCTTCGATGCCGTTTCGCCGGCAGAGTCCGACAACACGAACATCGTCACTGCGGCACTGGTTTGCAATTTTTCTTGCAAGTCTGGTTGTTCAGGTTCAGTTGGCTTCATAAGAAAAATCCTCTCTTGCTTTTTTATTGATTTCATTATACCATACTTAAGATCGATAGAATCGGAATGATTTTGATTTATCAGGAGGGCCTACGATGAAAAATCAAACACTTATTGAGCATGCCATGACTACATTGAAAGAAAATGGCTTTAAATATACCAAAAAAAGAGAAGCGATCATCACCTATTTAGTGAAGCGCAATCGCTATTTGCCAGCCAAGGAAATTCATGAATACATGTCAGAAAAGTATCCGGGCTTGAGCTATGATACGATCTACCGTAATCTGCATGATTTTTCTGAGATCGGTATTTTAGAAGAAACAGAGCTGAACGGGGAGATGAAGTTTCGCTATAACTGCTGTGCAGAATTAGAGGACCATCATCACCATCACTTTATTTGCACGGTTTGTGGCAAAACAAAAGAACTGCATATTTGCCCGATGGATTTCTTCCAAGAACAGCTTCCTGGCTGCTTGATCGAGGGACATCGCTTCGAGATTTTGGGCCGTTGTGAAGAATGTCAATGAAAACCCAAACAAACTTGATGGGATCGAAGACTTTTTTAACAGAATGCCTTGACACTTTTTCAGGGGTTAGCTATAATTTTTAAAGGACAGTCGTGTTTTTTGGGATTTTATTTCAATAACAACTACGGTTACTTTTTAAGCTCGGAGGGAGGGAATTTACATGTCAAAAACAGTCGTTCGCAAAAACGAATCACTTGACGATGCTCTTCGTCGCTTCAAACGTTCCGTGTCAAAAGCGGGTACTTTACAGGAATCTCGTAAACGTGAATTTTACGAAAAACCTAGCGTAAAGCGTAAGAAAAAATCTGAAGCAGCTAGAAAACGCAAAAAATTCTAATTTTCTACTGTTTTGAGAATTGGAGCTGGTAGTGTGACACTACTAAGTACACTGAATGATGACATGAAGACAGCGATGAAAGCCAAAGACAAGGAAACCTTGCAGGTGATCCGCATGTTGAAAGCATCAATTCAAAATGAGCAGATCAAAAAAGGTTCTGACTTGAATGAAGAAGAAGAGTTGACCGTTTTGTCTCGTGAGATGAAACAGCGTCGTGATTCTTTAAATGAGTTTGAGAAAGCTGACCGAAATGATCTAGCAGAGAAAGTCAAAGTTGAAATTGCAGTTGTTGAAAAATATTTGCCAGCACAACTCGATGAAGCGGAAATCCGCCAAATCGTCGCTGGAGCGATTGAAAAGACTGGTGCTTCTTCTTCCAAAGAATTTGGAAAAGTGATGGGTGCTGTAATGCCACAAGTTAAAGGCAAAGCAGACGGTAATCAAGTCAATGCGATCGTTAAAGAATTATTGGATCAAATGTAAGCTCACGCCGCAAGTATGGATGACATGCTTGCGGCTTTTTTTTCTGATTTCGAAAACTTAAAAAAAGCATAAGGACAAGGGGAAACGACTGTTGTGCTTGATAAGTAATTTTTCTTTTTTCCATCTTATGTTATTATTAATAAGAACGCCAAAAAAGGAGCTGTAACATATTTGACAGACAAAACAATAACGATCGAGATAACACTTAGTGAAAACGATGACGTTCGTTTATTATTAGGTGCCCACGATAAGAACATCAAAATTATTGAAGACTCCACAGGAACGGTCATTCACACTCGTGGTGAGCTGATCCAAATCGTAGGAGAAACTGAAGCCGCTGAAACGGCACAATCCGTGATTCGGGCTTTGCAAGAGTTGATCAAACGAGGCATCAATATCAGTACCCCTGATGTGATCACTGCGTTGAATATGGTGAATAAGGGCAGTCTTGATTATTTCAAAGATATGTATGAAGAAGAGATCATCAAAGACCGTAACGGCAAACCGATCCGAGCGAAAAATGCTGGGCAAAAAAAATATATCGAAGCCGTCCGTAAACATGATGTAGTGTTTGGTGTCGGCCCCGCTGGAACCGGAAAGACCTTCTTAGCAGTCGTAATGGCAATTGCAGCTCTAAAGAAAGGCCAAGTGCAAAAAATCATTTTGACACGTCCCGCCGTTGAAGCAGGAGAAAATCTTGGTTTCCTACCAGGAGACTTGAAAGAAAAAGTTGATCCTTACTTACGCCCCGTTTATGATGCGTTGTATCAAATTTTTGGGATGGATCATACGAACCGTCTCATGGAACGAGGCGTCATTGAGATCGCACCATTGGCATATATGCGTGGACGTACGCTAGAAGATGCCTTTGTCATTTTAGATGAAGCGCAAAATACGACGATCGCTCAAATGAAAATGTTTTTGACCCGTTTAGGATTCAACTCTAAAATGATCGTCAATGGCGATACCAGCCAGATCGATTTGCCAAAAGGGACTTTAAGCGGCCTGATCCACGCCGAACGAACGTTACAAGAGATCCCTAAAATTGCTTTTGCTAATTTTGAAGCAGGAGATGTCGTGCGGCATCCAGTTGTTGCCGAGATCATTCGCGCATATGAAGAAGCAGATCTTAAAGACAAGCGCTGATCGTCTTTTAGGAGGAGAACTATGATCATTCAACCACTACGGAAATTTAGAGAAAGACTTGGGAAATTCTATCTACCAGTTTTGATGTTCCTTTTCTTTCTTTTTTCGATTGGTATCATGTACACCAGCGTCAAACAAAACAATGTCGATTATAGCGAAGGTCAAGTGGCGGAAGAAAATATCCGTGCCAATAAAACGATCGAAAATACCGCTGCGACGGAACAAAAACGTAAACTGGCTGCCGAAGCTGTACCACCAGAGTACACGTATCAGGATACACTGGCGCAAACGCAGCATGATCGTATCGATCATTTATTTGACTTAGTTGCTTCAGTCAAAAAATCAGTGGATGAAGCTCATGAAAAAAAAGTGGCTGAAGCCGATGAGGATGAAAATATCCCTAAACCAAGTACAGATGAATATATCGCAGCCTTAAAACAAGAATTTGAAAAAATGAGTGATGATGAACTAGATTTTTATCAGTCATTTACCAATAATTTTTTGACGACGATGTTCTCATTAAGTGATGATGAATTAAATACAGTGCGTACCTATGCGCTACAATTAATAGATGAACAAATGGCGAAACAGATCCGCCAAACGGAATTAAGTACGTTCCGTTCTGAGGCGGAAGATAAGATCCAGTTCTTAGATGTTAGCTCAGATATGGCTTCTGTCTTACGTTTCTTAGTCAATCAAGGAATCGTCGTGAACGATATCCCAAATGAAAAACGGACAGAAGAAGCACGGCAAACCGCCATGGATGCTGTTCCTCCAGTGATGATTTATCAAGGAGAGATCATTGTCCGTGAGGGCTCGCAGATCGATGCCAATGCCCTAGAGAAGCTGCAGCTTTTAGGAATGACTAATCAGACATTTTCTGTTTTTCCATTGATCGCTTTAGTGTTAGCAACAGTCTTACAGATGCTGATGGTGTTTTATTACACGAAACAGACGAAAGACGTGGAAAAACGGATGAATGCAGTCACGTTTTATATTTTGGCAATGGCATTCAGTATTTTGATCATGAAGTTTTTCCAACTTTTCCAATCTGAATTAGTGACCTTTATCCCGCTGTTTTTCCCAGCTGCGTTTACACCGTTGATCCTGAGTATTTTCTCCAGCCGTCGTTTGGGGATTTTGTCTGCGATTTTCCAAGTAATCAGTGCACTCTTTATTTACTTTGATTCTAGCGGAACCAACTTGTTGACGACCGTCTTAGTCACCTATTTGTTCTCTGGCTTGATGGGAACGATGATCAAGCGCGCCCGCATCGCTAGTCAAGGGAAAACGGCAGTAGCGTGGGTGATCGTCTTTCCGCTCTTACTGAGTTTTGTGCTGGTGATTTTCCAAGGAATGGATTTTGCTCGCGGGAACACTTGGACCACGATCATTTGTGGTTTAGCAGGCTCTCTCTTAAGCTATTTGCTAACGATGGGACTACATCCTTACATCGAATTGTTGGTGACGGATGAGAGTATGATCGTGTTAAATGAATTGAGTAACCCGAATCATCCATTGTTAAAACAGTTGCTGGAAGAAGCGCCAGGAACGTATCATCACAGTATGATGGTTGCCAATCTTAGTGCCAATGCCGTTGCCGAAATCGGCGGGCAAAGCTTACTGACTCGTGTGGCTTGTTATTACCATGATATCGGCAAGGTCAAACATGCCAATTTCTTCGTAGAAAATTTACCTGCTGGTGCCGAAAACCCGCATAATTTCTTGTTGCCTGAAGACAGCAAACAAATCATCTTCGGTCACGTGATCGATGGGGCGGAAATTCTCGAAGAAGCCAAAATGCCCCGCATGGTGATCGACATTTGTCGTCAACACCATGGCACGACCTTGATGCGTTATTTCTATGTGAAAGCCAAAGAGCGTAATCCCGAGGTGACGGAAGAAGATTTCCGTTATCCTGGTCCAAAACCGCAAACACGAGAAGCTGGCGTTGTGAGTATCGCGGATAGTTGTGAAGCAGCTGTTCGAGCGATGGAAAATCCAACAAATCAAAAGATTCAAGAATTTGTTGCAAATCTTATCAATGATCGGATCTTAGACGGTCAACTGGATGAAACAGGCCTGACTTTGAAAGAAATCCGAATGATTGAAAAATCACTGGTCAACGGACTTTGCAGTACCTTCCATTCACGGATCAAATATCCAAAAATGAAGTCGGAAGCAGAGAAAATGAAAGAAGAACAAGAAAGAAGAGAGCGCTAATGGAGATTACCTTTTTAGATGAGACAAATTCAGTGGGGGAAACCAAGATCAAAGAGATCGAAGGACTGTTGCAATTTGCTGCAGGACATTTAGAACTTCCAGAGGATACAGAAATGTCCGTCACATTTATGGACAATGCGGCGATCCAAGAAATCAATCGGGAGTACCGCGGCAAAGATATGCCAACAGATGTCATTAGTTTTGCCTTTGAAGAAGAAACAGATGAAGAGCTGTCGATCATTTTTGACGAAGCCCTTGAAGAGCTGCCGCGTGATCTTGGAGATATTATGATCTCCATTGAACGAGCGAAAGAACAAGCTGCTGAATACGGGCACACCTATGATCGGGAGCTGGGTTTCTTGGCGTTACATGGTTTCTTGCATATCAATGGCTATGATCATATGACACCTGAAGATGAAAAGGAAATGTTTGGATTGCAAAAGGAAATACTGGATGCCTATGGACTCAAAAGATAAGAATATTGGGAAAAACAAACAATTTATTTCGTCGATCGAATTTGCTTTCACTGGTATAAAAACCGTCTTTAAAGAGGAACGCAATATGCGTAAACATGTTGCACTAGGAATCGTTGCGATCATTGCGGGCTTTATTTTCCGTTTGAGTCAAATGGAATGGCTCTGGTTGCTGCTAGCTGTTTTCTTAGTCTGGATCGTTGAGATCATCAACACCGTCTTTGAAAACGTCGTAGATATGTTTACAGATTTCCATTTCCATCCTATTGGAAAAAAAATCAAAGATATGGCAGCTGGTGCCGTGCTGATGACTGCAGTTTTTGCGTTAGTCGTCGCAGCGATCATCTTCTTGCCAAAATTGCTGCAGCTCTTCTGATGCGCACCAAAACACAAGATAAAGGGGAACAACAATGACAACACACAAATCAGGCTTCGTTGCGATCGTCGGGCGGCCAAATGTTGGGAAATCAACACTACTAAATCGAGTCGTAGGACAAAAAATCGCGATCATGAGTGACAAAGCGCAAACGACCCGTAACAAAATCCAAGGGGTCTACACGACGGATGACGCACAGCTGATCTTTATCGATACACCAGGGATCCACAAACCCAAACACCGTTTAGGCGATTTTATGGTTGAAACCGCCTATAGTGCACTGCGAGAAGTTGACGTGACGTTATTTATGATCAGTGCGGACCAAAAGCGTGGGAAGGGCGATGATTTTATTATCGAACGATTGCGCCAAAGTCAGACACCGGTTTTCCTCGTGATCAATAAAATTGATAAAGTCCATCCAGATGCCTTATTGGCAATTATTGAAGACTACTCCTCACAAATGGACTTTGCTGAGATCGTACCGATTTCCGCAACAGAAGGCAATAATTTCGAAACGTTAATGAAGCTACTGATCGATGAAATGCCAGAAGGGCCTCAGTACTTCCCAGAGGATCAAATCACGGATCATCCAGAATACTTTATCGTTTCTGAATTGGTGCGGGAAAAAGTCTTGCTACTGACCAGAGATGAAGTACCTCACTCAGTAGCGGTCGTGGTTGACTCCATAAAACGAGACCACAATGACAAGGTGCATATTCAAGCGACGATCATTGTCGAACGTGACAGTCAAAAAGGCATTATCATCGGCAAAGGCGGAAAAATGCTGAAACAGATCGGTACGAAAGCTCGTTTAGACATTGAACACTTGTTAGATGACAAAGTCTTCTTGGAATTATGGGTAAAAGTGCAAAAAGATTGGCGCGACAAGCAAACATTCTTAACGGACTATGGCTATCGCAAAGATGAGTATTGATGACTTGCAGATCAAACATAATCTGTTTTAATGAAGAAAAACTGATGCAGTTAGCGAACTGGATCAGTTTTTTTAAAGAAATGGGGTGCGACGATGAATCTTGTTGAAACAAAAGGAATCTTACTTTTTTCAAAAGACCATAAAGAAAAAGACAAGCTAGTCAAAATCTTTACGGAATCTGCTGGGAAGCAAATGTTTTATGTCAAGGGTGCCCATCGGAAAAACAACCCCTTGGCACCAGCGCTGCTCTCCTATACTGAAGCCACCTACATGGGAACCATCAAAACGGAAGGCTTGTCCTTTTTAAACAATGCCAAAGACATCCATCCTTTTCGTACGATCCAAAGTGATATTTTTATTGCTGGTTATGCAACCTACTTATTGAATTTGGCTGATTCTGCTATTGATGATCGAGTCTATGACCCACATCTATACCAATTTTTACATGAGGCCTTGCAATTAATGGATCAAGAAAACGACGCAGAGATCATCACCAATATCTTTGAGATCCAGATTTTGCACCGTTTCGGGATCACCCCGAATTGGACCCATTGTGCGATCTGCGGAAAAACCGACGGTCGGTTTGACTATTCCTCAAAATATAGTGGTATTTTATGTGAACAGCACTGGGGGATGGACGAACGTCGTTATCATGCTGATTCTCGGGCGATCCATTTTATTCGCTTATTTTCGCAAATATCCTACGAGCAGATTGCTTCAATCAAATTAAAGCCAGAAACGAAAGCCGCGATCCGACGAGTGATTGATTTATTATATGATGAATATGTGGGCATTCATTTAAAAAGTAAGAAGTTTATCGATCAGATGGGGCAATGGCAAGACGTCTTAAAACCGAAAAATCAATGATAGAGTTGGCGAAACTTCAATGGAGTTAAGCCGACTCTTTTTTTGAATAATGCAGTAAAGTGACTTGCATCTTGAAACCCCACTGCGAAGGCAGCTTGTTGAATGGGCAGATCTGGCTGTGCCACCAAAAGCTCTTTGGCTCGGGTCATGCGGTAGTTCAATAAATATTGTGCAGTAGATTGCCCCAAAAAACGTTGGAACAAACGTGAGAGATACTGTGGTGAAACATAGACGAGCCCTGCTAGTTCTTTGATCGTGATCGCCTGATCGTAATTCGTTTCGATTTCTTGTATAACGGGAACCAGATATTGTTGGAACAGCGGGTGTTTTTCTGTTGGATTCCCTGAGCGTTCTTGCATGATCGCCAATAAAAAGCGGTAACATTCGCTAGAAGCCCGTAGCGGGTCCCAACTGATTTGTTGGTCTTCTTTGATCCGTTGATTGATCCAGGTGACATAAGAAAAGGTTTCTGACTCTTCAGCTAATATATAGGGCTGATTCGTGTACTGCTTTAACACCTCAGCTGCCAAAGGGCCTTGGAATGTGGCGAAGGATGTTTTCCAGTTAGTCAATGGATAATAGCGATGGGGCGTAAAAGGAAAAATCAAAATGCCTTCATTCGGACGTAAGATAAACGATTCCTGACCAAATGTGATTCGGCCTTCCCCTTGCTCGGTTTGCAGCCAATGGAAGTAGGGATAGCCATCAGGACGAGCGACGTCATCTTGCGCCCAATCGTTGCCGATGCTTTCCAGAGATAAAGGCAGCTGCTGATTGGTTTGATAAAAGTAGATAGGCATAGTGTACCTCCGTGTTTCGAAAAGTTATAAAATAGTGTTTCATGTATTATACTACAACAGAATGAAAAGCCTTACAATAAGAGAGTAGAAATCATTTTATTTTAAAGGAGCGTTCACTTACATGACAAAATTTTTTGATAGAATTCTATTTGGCGGCGATTATAATCCAAATCAGTGGCCGAAAGAGATTTGGGAAGAAGACATTCGGATCTTTAAAAAAGCAAGTATCAATAGCGCGACCGTCAATGTTTTTTCATGGGCAAAGATCCAACCCTCTGAAAATTGTTATGATTTTGAGGAATTGGATCAAATCATCGAAAAATTAAGTACGGAAGGTTTCGACATCGTCTTAGCCACTTCCACAGCTGCTTTGCCAGCTTGGATGTTTAAGAAGTATCCAGAAGTCGCTCGCACCGATTATGATGGACGCCATCATAAGTTTGGGCAACGGCACAATGCCTGTCCCAACAGTTTGGTTTATCAAAAATACGCAGAACGCTTGGCAACGAAATTAGCCGAACGTTACGGCGAAAATCCACAAGTGACTTGTTGGCACATCAATAATGAATACGGCGGCGAATGTTATTGCGACAACTGTGAAAAAGCGTTTCGTGTCTGGTTAAAGGATAAATATCATACGATCGAAGCACTGAATAAAGCCTGGAATATGGAATTTTGGGGTCATACCGTGTATGAATGGGATGAAATCGTGTTGCCAAATGCGCTGTCAGAAGGAATCGGCTATGACAAGACGGCATTTGCAGGAATTTCTATTGACTACCGGCGGTTCAACTCGGATAGTCTTTTAAAAAACTACATGATGGAGCGGGACGCTATTCGGAAAATCGATCCCACAACACCGATTACAACGAATTTGATGGGAACCTTTAAAGGACTGGATTATTTCAAGTGGGCAAAGGAAATGGACCTTGTTTCGTGGGATAATTATCCATCGTACAATACGTCATGGAGCTTAGTAGCCATGACCCATGATTTGATGCGCGGGTTAAAACAGCAACCCTTTATGCTGATGGAACAAACACCTTCCCAACAAAACTGGCAGCCTTATAATTCATTAAAAAAACCAGGACAGATGCGGGCGCAAAGCTATCAAACGATTGCTCATGGGGCAGATACGATCCAATACTTCCAATTGCGACGTTCCATTGGTGCTTGTGAGAAATTCCATGGTGCGGTCATCGAACATGTCGGTCATGAAGACACGCGGGTATTCCGAGAAACAGCAGCTCTTGGGGCTGAATTAGCGCAGCTTTCAGACATCATTGGCACGCAAACCCAAGCACAGGTTGCTGTGATTTTCGATTGGGACAATTATTGGGCTTTAGAATATACGAGTGGTCCAACCGTTGACCTGAAATATGTGGAACAGATCCATCGCTACTATCGCTATTTTTACGAACAAAATATTGCGGTCGATTTGGTTCCCGTGGATGCTGACTTATCAAAATACAAGCTAGTCGCAGCTCCGGTTCTGTACATGATCAAAGAAGGGATGCAAGAGCGGCTAACTGATTTCGTTATGCAAGGCGGTGCTTTACTTACAACGTATATGAGCGGCATCGTTGATCAATCAGACAATGTTCACTTAGGCGGTTACCCTGGCCCCTTGCGGGAGTTAGCTGGCATCTGGGTGGAAGAAATCGATGCATTAGCGCCAGAACAATCAAACGGGGTTTCGTTAGTTAATGAAGAACTTTCAGGAACAAGTAATTTAGTCAGCGATTTGATCCATTTAGAAAACGCCGAAGCGCTAGCGCATTACACGAGCAATTTCTATGCAGGAATGCCGGCAGTGACCAAAAATACATTTGGCGATGGCACCGTCTATTACTTTGGTGGACAGTTGGAAGATCAGCTGCAAGATCAGCTTTTCAAAACGATCGTCGAAGAGTCCGATATTACCCCAGTGATCGAGGAGGCAACAAAACTAGAAATTGCCTGTCGTGAAAATGCAGAGGCGAAATTTTTCGTCATCATCAATTTCCACGAAGAAGCACAACCGCTGCCAGAAATGTTTGTTGGAAAAACGGATCTTCTGACGGGCGAGGTTCTTTCTTCAGAAATGATGCTGACGCAATACACCACCTATATCGTCAAAGAGGAGCGTAACTGATGCGAACTTTTGCTATTGAAGATGACTTTTATTTAGACAACAAGCCTTTGAAAGTGATCTCTGGAGCGATCCATTATTTTCGTGTCGTTCCTGAATATTGGCAAGATCGTTTAGAGAAACTACGCTTGATGGGCTGTAATACCGTTGAAACCTATGTTCCTTGGAATCTTCATGAAGCACAGGAAGGTGTCTATCAATTTGATGGGATCCTTGATTTGCGGCGATTTATCCAAACGGCACAAGAAGTAGGGCTTTATGTCATTTTGCGACCAGCACCTTATATTTGTGCGGAGTGGGAATTTGGGGGACTGCCTTATTGGCTATTGCAAGATCCTATGATGAAGCTTCGGTTTGATTATCCCCCATTTATGGAAAAAATCACTCGTTATTTCGCCCATTTGTTTCCACAAGTGCGGGATCTGCAGATCACCCAAGGCGGTCCGATTATAATGATGCAAGTAGAAAATGAATACGGCAGCTATGCCAATGATAAAGAGTATTTGCGGAAAATGGTGGCTGCGATGCGGCAGCATGGTGTAGAAACGCCGTTAGTGACCTCCGACGGACCTTGGCACGATATGCTAGAAAACGGCAGTATCAAAGACTTGGCATTGCCTACGATCAACTGCGGCTCCAACATCAAGGAAAACTTTGAAAAACTTCGAAGATTTCACGGAGAAAAACGGCCACTGATGGTCATGGAATTTTGGATCGGCTGGTTTGATGCCTGGGGTGACGACCAGCACCATACGACCTCAACACAAGATGCAGTAAAGGAATTGCAGGATTGTTTAGCATTAGGTTCTGTCAATATCTATATGTTTCATGGCGGGACTAACTTTGGCTTTATGAACGGGTCAAACTATTATGAACGCTTAGCGCCGGATGTCACTAGCTATGATTACGATGCCTTGTTGACAGAATGGGGAGAACCTACTGCCAAATACCAAGCCTTCAAAAAGGTGATCGCTGACTATGCGGAAATTCCTGAGTTTCCCTTGAGTATGGAAATTGAGCGAAAAGCTTATGGAACATTCTCAGTGAAAGAACGAGTCTCCTTGTTTTCGACGATCGACACGATCAGTCAACCGATCATAAGTAATTACCCGTTATCGATGGAAGCCTGCAATCAAGCGACAGGTTATATCTATTATCGCTCACTGATTGGGCCTGCTCGGAAGATTGCCGACTACCGTCTGATCAATACGATGGATCGTGCCCATACGTTTATCAACCAAGAACTTTTGCGCATCGATTACGATCAAGAAATCGGTCAAACCTACAGTTTCGATTTATCAGAATCAGAAAACGAGCTGGGGATCTTGGTGGAGAATATGGGGCGGGTCAATTATTCCGTAAAAATGAACCATCAGCACAAAGGCATCAAAGACGGTGTGATCATCAATGGCGCCTTCCAAAGCAACTGGGAAATCTATCCCTTACCGATGGATAATTTGCATGCCATTGATTTCCAAGGAAAATGGCAAAAAGGACAACCAAGTTTCTCACGCTTTGAATGTGCTTTTGATGAATGTGCAGATACTTTTATCGAATTGCCAGGCTGGGGTAAAGGGTTTGTCCAAGTCAATGGTCATACGATCGGCCGTTTTTGGGAAAAAGGACCGCAGCAGCGCTTGTACGTCCCAGCACCGTTTTTAAAAATCGGAATGAATGAGATCATCGTTTTTGAAAGTGATGGGAAAATCGCTGATGAGATCGTCTTTCATGATCAGGCGGATTTAGGTCCAGAAGCATAAAAGTTCAAATTAATCATTGACAAACCCTAGCTTCAACTACTATCATAAGGGTAATCGAATCCGTGCTATGATCGGAAGAAAGAAAGAAGACCATTCCATGAAGCGAACTTGGGAGAGTGAAAGCCAAGTTGGAACCTTATTTCGCAGGCGTCCGTGAGCATGATCAATGAAGCTGCCGACTTGTCGGAAGTAGGGTGGAACCGCGAATTTATCGTCCCTATATCTATACACTTTGTATAGATATAGGGACTTTTTTATGTTTCACACCAAGAATAGTCAAAAACAAAGGAGGGTTTTTATGTTATTTGATATGACGATTCCAGCAAGTGCGTTTACCGAAAAAAAGCTCAAAGTATTAGCAAGTATTCCACTGCAAGTTCGCCTTTTAAAGGATGAACAGCTTTTACATGAATTTACAACGAGTCCAGACCAAATGCTTTACGACTTATCGGATGTTTTAGAAGCAGATGTCGTGGTCGAAGTGAAATTGATCCCTGGATCAGTTGTCGAATTTTATCCTGTCGTCAATGCGTTATAAGAAAGGAAGAAAAAGATGAGTAAACTAACTGTGCAAGAGATGATTTTGACCCTGCAAAAATTCTGGTCCGAAAACGGCTGTATGCTGATGCAGGCCTATGATACAGAAAAAGGGGCTGGAACCATGAGCCCATACACATTTTTACGTGCAATCGGTCCAGAACCATGGAACGCCGCTTACGTAGAACCTTCTCGCCGTCCAGCTGATGGCCGCTACGGGGAAAACCCAAATCGTTTGTATCAGCACCACCAGTTCCAAGTCGTGATGAAGCCTTCTCCTGAAAATATCCAAGAGCTTTATTTAGAAAGCCTGCGTCTTTTAGGGATCGATCCATTAGAACATGATATTCGTTTTGTCGAAGATAACTGGGAAAATCCTTCGATGGGTTGTGCAGGTCTTGGTTGGGAAGTGTGGTTAGACGGGATGGAGATCACTCAGTTTACGTACTTCCAACAAGTCGGCGGCTTAGCATGTAAGCCAGTGACATCAGAGATCACTTACGGCTTAGAACGTCTGGCATCTTATATTCAAGAAGTTGAAAGTGTCTACGATCTTGAATGGTCTGCAGGTGTCAAATATGGTGAGATTTTCCGCCAACCTGAGTATGAACATTCAAAATATTCCTTTGAAGTCAGTGACCAAGACTTGCTTTTAGGGAACTTCGATCGTTTTGAAAAAGAAGCAAAACGCTGTATCGATGAACGCTTAGTTCATCCAGCTTACGACTATATCTTAAAATGCAGCCATACCTTCAATTTGTTGGATGCACGTGGTGCAGTCTCCGTCACTGAACGTGCTGGGTACCTCGCACGTATCCGTAACATGGCACGTCAAGTAGCAAAACTATTTGTAGCAGAACGGGAAAACCTCGGTTATCCATTGCTTGATCCAGAAGTGGCGCAAAAACTGATTGAGGAGGGAAAATAAGATGGCACAAAACCTATTATTAGAAATCGGCTTAGAGGAATTACCTGCGCATGTCGTAACCCCAAGTATGAAACAATTACAAGAAAAAACGGCAGCTTTCTTAGATGCTCATGCGTTGCCTTATACAACGATCGAAGCCTATTCCACACCTCGCCGCTTGGCTGTCTATGTCACCGGTATTCCTGAAAAACAAGCGGATACGCAAGAAGAGGTCAAAGGACCAGCGAAAAAAATCGCGTTAGATGATGCAGGCAATTGGTCGAAAGCAGCTCAAGGGTTTGTTCGTGGACAAGGATTGACAACCGATGACATCACCTTCCGTGAATTAAAAGGTGTTGAGTATGTCTATGTAACGAAACATACCCAAGGTCAACCAACCGTTGAGGTATTGAAAGGATTGCAGGAAGTAATCACGAGTTTGACGTTCCCAGTAACGATGCACTGGGCAGACTACGATTTTGAATATATCCGACCAATTCATTGGATCGTAGCACTCTTTGGTGAGCAAGTCATTCCTTTCCAAATCCTTGATATTGTTACCGGTCGCGAGTCAAAAGGTCATCGTTTCTTAGGTGAGGCGGTCACGTTTGATCATGCGGACGACTATTTGGAAAAAATGAAGCATCAATTTGTCATCGCTGATCCAAGCGAACGTCAACAAATGATCACCGCACAAATCAATGCGATCGCTCAAGAAAACAACTGGCGGATCGATTTAGATGAAGACTTACTAGAAGAAGTGACAAATCTAGTTGAATACCCAACAGCCTTTGTAGGGGACTTTGAAGAAAAATATCTTTCTGTCCCTGAAGAAGTATTAGTTACTTCTATGAAAGAACATCAACGTTACTTCGATGTCCGCACCCTTGACGGAGAATTGCTGCCGCACTTCATCTCTGCCCGCAACGGGGATGCTGTGAAGATCGATAATGTTATCAAAGGAAACCAAAAAGTCCTGACCGCTCGTCTAGAAGATGCTGAGTTTTTCTACAATGAAGACAAAAAGCTGACCATTGACCATTGCGTAGAAAAACTTAAGCAAGTCACCTTCCACGAAAAAATCGGCAGCTTATATGAAAAAATGCAACGTGTCGGACTAGCAGCGCAAATCATCGGGAAGACCGTTGGTTTAACACAAGAAGAACTGACCGACCTTCAACGGGCAGCTCAAATCTATAAATTTGATTTAGTGACCAATATGGTAGGGGAATTCCCTGAGTTGCAAGGGATCATGGGGGAAAAATATGCCCTGATCCAAGGAGAGAAACCAGCAGTTGCCCAAGCGATTCGTGAACACTACATGCCGATATCAGCAGAAGGCGAGCTGCCACAATCAAAAATCGGGGCTGTTTTAGCGATTGCGGATAAATTAGACAGCTTACTTGCTTTCTTCGCTGTTGATATGGTTCCAAGCGGTTCAAACGATCCTTATGCTTTACGCCGTCAAACCTACGGGATTATCCGCATCTTAGCTGAAAAGCGCTGGTACTTCCCATTTGCTCAGTTGCAAGAAGAAATTCGGGAAGCCATTAATGCTCAACCAGAAGTTTTTGGGATTCAACTTGCCGCTGGTCAAGAACAAGTGACCGATTTTGTGAAAGGTCGTCTGCGTCAATTCTTACTCAGCAAAAATACGCGTCATGATGTCATCGAAGCTGTCTTAGGCGCACGTCAAGCAGACATCAGTACGTTGTTTGAAACGGCTCAAATGTTAAGAGAACATCTGCAAGACACCGACTTCAAACCATCGATGGAAGCTTTGACACGGGTGATCAATTTAGCGAAAAAAGCCGAATTGGATCAAGCAGCAATTGATCCTGCCTTGTTTGAAAACGACTCTGAAACTGCCTTGTATGAAGCGGTCTTAACAATAGAGGACAAGTTCCCACATCAAACGATGGAAGAAAACTACCAAAGCTTAGTGGCACTGCGCCCATTGATCGAAGCTTATTTTGATCAAACAATGGTCATGGTGGAAGATGAACAGATTCGCCGCAACCGTTTTGCCTTGTTGGATAAAATCGCGAAGATGAGTCTGGCAGTGGCTAGTTTAGATGCTTTGATTACGAAATAAAAGAAGCTTGCAGTTGCACGTTTCTAAATAAAAAAAGCTAGAACTGAAAGAATCAGTTCTGGCTTTTTTTCTATGTTTCTCGATTTACTTGTGTTCAGTCCCAAGAAAACCGTCCTTTTCGTACAATGAAAGGACGGTTTTTGGTGTTAAATTTTATAGCCGATCCCCCAAACGGTTTTGATATAAGAGGACTTCTTGTGGGTATCGTGCATTTTTTCCCGAAGGTTTCGAACGTGGACCATGATGGTATTATTGGAAGACGTGTAATATTTTTCGCCCCAAACCTCTTGAAACATTTCCTCAGAGCTTACCACTTGGCCTTTTCGCTCCATCAATAATTTTAAAATGGAAAATTCGATCGGCGTCAGGGAAAGTTCTTCTTCTTGCAAGAAACATTTTCGCTTATTGACATCTAATTCCAACTCCCTCACGATCAATTTGTTTTGATCTGAGCCGTTGTATTGAGTCGAGCGGCGTATCTGAGCTTTCACCCGAGCGATCACTTCCAACGGACGAAAGGGCTTGGTGATGTAATCATCGGCACCAATTGTCAAACCAGTGATCTTATCGATCTCCTCAGATTTAGCTGTCAACATAATAATTGGGTAATGATGCTTTTTGCGGATGATTTTACACAGGTCAAAGCCTGTGATATCTGGCAGCATGACATCAAGAATCGCCAAAGAAAAGCTGTTTTGCTCGATCTGTACCTGAGCTTCATGCCCATCTGCACAAGTGATGACAGAAAAATTTTCGTTTCGTAAATAAAAGGCAATCAAATCTGAGATTTCTTTTTCATCTTCAACTAAAAGTATCTTTTCCACTCGTATTGACCTTCCTTTTCAGTTAACTGACTTTCTCGTTTTTTCACGTTGATTTATCGCTAAAGGCAATGTGACGATCATTTGAATCTCATTGTTCTTGCTAGCAGCTCGGATCGTTCCCTGATGCGCCAAAATAATTTCTTTGGCGATCGCTAATCCGAGACCTGCTCCACCTGTCTTGGTTGAACGAGCTTGATCCAGACGATAAAATTTTTCAAATAATGCCTCCAATTGTTCTTGTTCGATCGGCTCACTTTGATTCGCTAGGATAAAAGTTGCTGCTTGTTCGTCCACGGTTAGCTGCATTATGATCGTGGTTTGATCAGGCGCATAGGCAATGGCATTTTTTAACAGATTGTTTAACACTCGCGCCAACTGTTCACTATCGGCTTTTAATTTCAAGCTCTCTGGTCCAGAGTAGCAGATGGTTTGTTCTTTTTCTTTCAGCAGCGGATAGAATTCTTCTTGGATTTGCTTCAGTAAGAAGACGAAATCAAGTTCCCGTTGATACAATTGGATGTCTTGCAGATTAAAACGGGTGATGTCGAAAAATTCATTCATCAGCGTTTCCAAACGCTCAGACTTTTCTAAAGCAATCGTCAAGGATTGCGTCATTTGTTCATTGGTCAAGTTTTTCGTATCCAACAATAGATTGAGATAGCCGATCACTGAAGCTAAGGGAGTCTTCAAGTCATGCGCCAAATAGGTGATCAAGTCCTTGGTGCGCTGTGTTTCTTCTTTTAAAAGAGCCTCATTGCGGTTCATCGAATCTTTTATTTTTAATAATTCATGATCGATCGCTAGGCTGCCCGTCGAACTTGCTTCCGATTGAGAGAAAAAGAGCTGAATTCCTTCGGCGATCCTTGCAATTTTTTTCCTTGAAACATAACGATAGATAAAATAGCAAATCAAGGTAACGGCAAAAACGAGAAAGAAGGAGAATGCCAAGAACAATTGTTTAACAGGGCGCCAGTCGACAAAGGTACCAAGGATCATCCCGCCTTGGCCATCACTTGATTCCACAACTTCCTGTAAAACGAGGTTTGAAAAAAAATTATCCAGCACCATTTGAATGAGTCTCGTTTCCTTTAATAGCCATAAGGCTCCTACCAATAAGAAGAAGCCAACCAAAAAAAAGACAAATGAAGAATATTTACTACGCATGAAACAGTCCTTTCTAACTCGTTCTTGATTCTTTCTTGATTATAGCAAAGAGGAGTAGGAGCGAATAGCTAATTCTTCTTAAGAATTCTTCATATTAATAAAAAAAGAATGGATAAATTCTATTTTCTTAAGAAATCTTCAGCAGATATTAAGAGAAACGTTCAAAATGGAAATTGATTCAATGGTTAAATAAAGGTGGTCATTCGATTAACCAATCAGGAAGGTGAGATGTTTGAGAAAGCATATGAACAAATCAAAAAAGAGTTTCATGATCATCAGTAGTTTACTGATCATCGGCAGTTTAGGCTGGACGAGTGCCTGGGGGATTGCTCGTCGTGAAGAACCTTCCATCACTCAAATAACTTTGCAAGATCTGCAACCGAGAGCAGATTTTTACTTAGTAGGAGTCGTTGAACCAGCAAGAACGGTTGAAGTCAAGGTAGATAGCTCAAGAGGATCAGTTGTTGAGAAAAAAGTAGAGGCAGGGGATCAAGTCAAAGCAGGGCAAGCTCTTTTTGTTTACTCTAACCCTGAGGGAGCTTTGGCCATTAAAGAAGCAGAACAGGCGACGGCAAATCGCTCGAGAGCTGTGGAACAAGCAAGACGGCAAACGAATCAAAAATGGGAACAATACAATAAGGTAACGAATCAGCTGGAGGAGACGAAACAAAAAATTGCCAGTGCGGAAGAAGAGCACAAAGAAGGGCTGGAAGATCGTAAAACCGATTTGGAAATGCAGCAAAGTCAATTACTGCTAGAAGCGCAAAACTTGGAAAGCAGCATTGGCGATGCCGAATTAGAGCTGGAACGGGCAGAATTAGAACTACGTTCAGTCAAAGAGCAACATGGCTCAGACGTCGTGGAAGCCGAAATTGATGGAATCGTTAAAGACGTGGACGAGCGACAAATGAATCGAAGCGCAAGTGAAGCGGCCCCAGAGAATCCTTTTATGACGATCGTTGATACCAGTCGGCTTTTTTTAAAAGGGACTGTGGATGAATTTCGCCGCAATCAACTTGAGCCTGGTCAAAAGGTTGAACTTAGAGACCGTAATGGCGGCAGTCAGCGATGGACTGGAAAGATCACCCGAGTTGGGGATATGAAAGAGCCTTCGGTAGTGGTTGAAGAACAAGGCGCAAACCCCAATTTGTCGCAATTTAGTTTTGAGGTCGTTTTAGATGAAAGTGAAGAGCCACCTAGTATTGGCATCCATTGTTTTGTAGAACGCATTGAGGAAGAGCAAACCGCGATCAAGCTGCCCAAATCTTTCGTGTTTTATGAAGAAGATAGGCCCTTCATCTACGTCGTTGAGGACCATAAAATCAGTAAACTATCCGTGGAAATCATGGAAGATGAAACGGATGAAGCCATGTATCTGTTAGAAAGTGAACTGGATATGCAAGTGGTGCTCGTCTTCCCAACAGTTCGGATCCAAGAAGGAATGGATGTGAAACCAAATGATCCAACTGATTGATGTCTGCAAAACGTTCCCACAGGGCACTAGCGAAATTCACGTTTTGAAAAAAATCAACTTAACAATCAATGCTGGCGAGTTTGTTTCCATCATGGGCCGATCAGGATCAGGCAAGTCGACCTTGATGAATATTATTGGCTGTTTAGACACGCCAACAACGGGCAGCTATCTACTTGATGGTAAAAATACCGGTCAAATGAGTGAAGATGAACTGTCCGAGATCCGCAATCAAAAAATCGGCTTCGTGTTTCAAAATTTTGAACTGTTGCCCAAACTATCCGTTTTACAAAATGCTGCCTTACCGCTCTTGTATGCTGGTGTCAATCAGGAAGAACGAACGACTCGAGCAATTCACGCCTTAGAAAGTGTCGGATTGAGGGATCGGATCGATTTTAGGATCAATCAGTTGTCAGGGGGGCAAAAACAACGAGTAGCGATCGCTCGGGCATTAGCAGGAGAAGCAAATGTGATCTTAGCAGATGAGCCGACAGGTTCTTTAGATACCGCTAATAGTCATGAGATCATGGCGCTATTTACTAAGCTGAACCATCTAGGAAAAACAGTGGTTTTGATTACACACGAACAAGAAGTCGCGGACTATGCAAAGCGGCAAATCGTCATTAAAGATGGTGAAGTTGTTGAGGAGGGCACAAGATGACCGAAAATATTCGCTTAGCCATTCACGCAATCTACCAGCATCGTTTGCGTTCCTTGTTGACGATGCTAGGAATCATTGTTGGGATTGCCTCGATCATTTCCATTGTGAGTATCATCAACGGAAATACTGAGAACATGAAAAAGCAACTGATTGGTGGTGATACTAACTCGATGCGGATTGAATATGACGCCAGAAGTGCTTTTTTAGCGGGCGAAAGCGGCAGAAATGATCGTTTGCCTGATTATGCCCCGCAACTATCAGAAGGAGAGCTGCAAAAGTTGCTGACCATTGATCACTCCAAGAACGTTAGCTTGTTCTATGAAGCTAATCTGACAGTTTTCCATAGAGACCAGCAAACCGATACGACAGTGCTAGGCATGGATGGCGGGTTCTTTGAAATTTTGCCCCATACGATCCTTGCTGGCAGAGCAATGACTGAAACCGAATTGCAGACACAAAAGCAAGTTGCGGTGATTACGAAAGATTTGGCGGAAATTTTTTTCTCCTATCGTGATCCTATCAATCAACTGATCGAAATCAATGGGACGCCCTTTCGCATCGTTGGCGTAGCTGTTTCTGACACGGAGCAACTGTCAGGAAAATATGTCTTCATCCCTCGAGGCAGCCAAAGTTTCGTCGAAGGAAAGCTCAACCAAAGGCCAACAGTGCTGTTTCAGGCAACGAATGCGGACGTCTTAGAATCAGCAGTCGTTCAAGCCAGCCATGAATTGACCAAGAGTATTCCGCCTTCAGATTTTGTTTTTTCCATCCGCAACTATGATGAAGTGCAGAAAATGACCGATGATATCAATCGATCGAATATGATTTTACTGGGGGGAATTGCTAGCATTTCCTTACTCGTCGGTGGGATCGGTGTAATGAATACGATGCTGGTCAGTGTGACAGAGCGTACCAGAGAGATCGGTTTGAAGAAAGCATTGGGTGCCAAACGTAAAGTGATTTTGCAGCAATTTTTGACAGAAGCAATCGTTTTATCGGTGATCGGGGGGCTGATTGGCATCATCGTCGGTCTGTTGATCAGTCTGATCGCTTTGCGTCTGTTAGAGTATCCGATGACGATCTCATTGTTATCCATTTTGATCAGTGTGTCATTTTCAATGCTGATCGGTACTATTTTTGGTTACTTACCCGCTTATAAAGCGTCGAAATTAAAACCGATCGAAGCATTACGCTATGAATAAAAGGAAGGTGTTTTTTATGATAAAAAAACAAACAGCAATTATCTTGTTTGTGGCATTACTTAGTGGTTGTGGTGTTGCTGCGAATGACCCACAGACAAACAACGACAACGTACCGATCAACAACCAAATCAATACGCCGCAAACGCAAACAAGTCAAAGTGGAGACGAGACCCAAAATAATCACGATCAAACCGATCAGACAAAAGCGCAACAAGTGACTCAGACTGATGCAGAGCGAGCGAATGAGGAATTGGCACAAGCAGATGAAACGGGCACACTCATTCTTATTGATGGTGATCGTTTTGAGATGGAATTGACGAACATTTCTCAAGGAACAGGGGAAGACGGCGAAGTCTTTGATATGGCGATCGCATCTGAGGAAAGATTATCTTTTACGATTACTAGCGAGACTGAGATAAAAGTAATTCTATATGATGCACAATCGCATAATTCTCGAATCGTGGAGGGGTCACGTGCGGATCTGCAGCTTGAACGATCGGTAAGTCTTTATGGGCAGCGAGTAGGGGACACCTTTATTGCCACGAAAGTCCTCGTCTTACAAATCAATTAATCGTTATGCTTAAAAGACAACGAAAACAATATTGGCCTGACAAATCACAAGATGATTTGTCAGGCCAATGATTATTTGCGAGTCAATTTTACCACTACTTCGCAGCGGGCGGTTTGTGGAAACATATCTACTGATTGCAGATATTCTACGTGAAACACTTTGGCTAATTGGACCAAGTCTCTTGCTAAAGTAGAAACATTACAAGATATATAGACCATCTTCTTCGGTGGTTGTTTCAGCAAAGCTTGCAATAATCGTTCATCCAAGCCTGTCCTTGGCGGATCAACAATGATGCTATCAGGTTTGAAGCCTTCATTGAACCATTTTGGTAAGAGCTCCTCAGCAGTTCCCGTTTCATAATGGGTATTTTGGGCACCAATGCGGCGTGCATTTTCTTGGGCATTTTCAATTGCTTGAGGAATAATGTCCATGCCGCGGACTTCTTTGGCATAAGGAGCCACGCTCAACCCAATCGTTCCCACACCACAATAGGCATCAACGACTGTTTCATTTTTGCTCAAGTCAAGGGCTTTTAACCCTTCTTGATACAAGATGCTGGTTTGCTGTGGATTCAGCTGGAAGAATGCGCGGGCGGACAAGTCGAAGGTCAGTTCATTCAACCGTTCTTCGATCGCTTCTTTGCCCCAAAGATGAATCGTTTCCTCTCCCATGACGACGGACGTTTTTTTGTTTTGTACATTTTGCATGATGGAAACGACTTGCGGCAAGCGCTGATTGATCTCGCGAATCAGCGCATTTTTTTGCGGCAGTTTGACAGAGTTGGTAATAAACACGACTTGAACTTCGCCAGTCGCGATCCCGATACGAACCATCAATGTCCGTAGAATCCCGCTGTTCTTGCGTTCATCGTAAATCGGGATCTGGTATTTATTCAACAATTGGACGATGCCGTTGATCACTTTTTGCGTATCTTGTTCTTGTACGAGGCAATCATCAATGGCGACTAAGCGATGAGACTCCATTTCGTATAAACCCGCTTCGATTCGTTTGGTTTGACTGTTGTAACGCAATTGAAATTGTGCTTTGTTGCGGTAATGCCAAGGAACATCCATGCCTAAAGTATCCCTTAGTTCAAACTGTTGGTAGCCTTTTGGCTTAAATTTTTCAAGTGCTTGTTTCAATAGGTCTTTTTTGAAGTCTAATTGTTTGTCGTAGACTAAGTGCTGCAATTGGCAGCCGCCGCACCGGTCGTAAAACTTGCAGGGTGGTTGGATGCGATTGCTGCTTGGCTTGATGATTTTGGTCATCTTAGCTTCAGCAAAGCGGGGAGATGCTTTGGTGACTTCGGCAATGACCTGTTCCCCCGGCAGAACACGGGGAACAAAGATGATCAACTTTTTGTAATACCCAATGCCTTCTCCGTTGATCCCCAAACGTTTGATCGTTAGTTGTAGTTTTTGTCCAAGCTGGACTTGTGTATTTGCCATGTGAACTCCTTAAATAAAATAGTCAGTTCATTTTACCACATTTTTTCAGCTTGATTAGAAGGAATTTCATCGTAGTTGTGGTAAAATAGAATGTACGTTCGCGAGGTGAAGAAGATGAATACAATTATTCGTATCAATAAAGGAAAAGGACCATTTTATGAAGTGGCGACATCAGAAGGTGAAACGCTGCGGGTCTCTGAAGATCTTTTGGTCCGTTTTCGTCTATTAAAAGGCAAGGAACTGAGTGAAGAAGAATTAAAAGAAATCAAAAAAAGTGCGGGGTTTGATTTAGGATTGCAGCAAGCCATGAACTATATCAGCTATCAGCTGCGTTCTGAAATGGAAGTCCGTACCTATTTGAAAGACAAAGAAATCGAAAAACAAGACCGAGACTTAGTCGTTGAACGTCTGAAAGAGCTGAATTTGATCGATGACAAAAACTACGGAGAAAGCTACATTCGCACCCAAGTCCGCATGAGTGATAAAGGACCCGTGGTCATCAGTCAGCAATTGAGAAAAAAAGGATTAAAAGATTCCGTGATTCAGGAAGTATTGCCTTTGTATACCGAGGAAATGCAGTTTGAAGTCGGTTATCATACGGCTGAAAAAGCGATGCGTCGTTTTCACAACAAAAGCCATAAAGAAATGATCCAAAAGATAAAAATGCATTTGATGCAAAAAGGTTTTCATCAAGGAGTCATTCAGATGATTTTGGATGAATTACCGATGGAAAAAGATGAGGACCAAGAAAATGAAGCGCTCCAAAGAGAAGGGGCCCGACTTATGCGGCGGCATCAGCGGTTACCGTTGATGAAACGAAAAATGAAAATCAAGCAAGGCCTTTATCAAAAAGGGTTTGCCATCGATGATATACAACGATTCTTAGATGAGGAAGTAATGGATGAGTAAGCAATGGGAAACTTGGGATGAAGAAAAAATCAAGACGTTCCAAGAAACATTTTTAACTTGGTATCATAAAGAAAAACGCAATCTGCCTTGGCGGGCGACCAACGATCCGTATGCAATCTGGATCTCAGAGATCATGCTTCAACAAACACGAGTGGAAACAGTGATTGGCTATTTCTATCGTTTTATGGAACAATTCCCGACGATCCAAGACTTGGCGGCAGCCGAAGAACAAAAGCTTTTAAAGGTTTGGGAAGGTTTAGGTTATTACTCTCGTGCCCGTAACCTTAAGGCTGCCGCCCAGCAAATCGTTGCCGAATTCGACGGAGAAATGCCCCAATCAATTGAAGAGATTCGCTCATTAAAAGGAATTGGTCCCTACACAGCTGGAGCGATTGGCAGTATTGCTTTTGGCTTGCCAGAACCGGCAATCGATGGAAATGTGATGCGGGTCGTCAGTCGGTTATTTTGTATCGAAGCAGATATTGCGAAAGCCAGCAGCCGAAGACCATTCGACGAGGCGATGAGAACGATCATTCCCCCCGATGAACCTGGTGAGTTTAATCAAGCCTTGATGGATCTTGGCTCACGAATCTGTACACCCACCACACCGAAATGTGAAGAGTGTCCCATCAGTCAGTATTGTCTTGCTTATGCGGAGAATCGACAAACAGACTTTCCAGTGAAATCGAAAAAAGCAAAGCCAAAAGATGTCTATTACATCGCAGGCGCCATCGAAGATCAAGGCTCGTTTTTACTCGTGCAGCGACCTGAAACAGGCTTATTGGCTTCTATGTGGCATTTTCCTTTGGTGGAAGTGACGAAAGAACAGTACGAGGCTCTGCAGCGAACATGGGCAAAAGAGGAGCAGCTGCAGTTGGATTTGATTGCCGAAGATGATGCGCTCGAGATTTTTCCTGATCTGCCTGTCGTTTGGCAAAAACGACATTTTGGCGAAATCACTCATATCTTTAGTCATTTGAAATGGCACGTCCTTTTATTTTACGGCAGAAAACGTGGAGAGCTCACGTTACAAGACAGCGAATGGGCAGCAAAAGAATCCTTTCAAAACTATGTTTTCCCAAAACCCCAGCAGAAATTGGTGGATCAATTAAAGAAATATCAGAAACTCGATAAAGATTTCTAGGCAAAGCTTTCTTTTATTGCTATAATATTAACGATGTCGGTGTAATGAACACCCAAACAAAACGCAAGTTTTCTTGCTGAGGGAAGGGTTGCTATGCGAGTTCCAAAAGAAGGAGAGTTTGTCAGCATTCAAAGCTACAAACATGACGGCAATTTGCATCGAACGTGGCGGGATACGATGGTCTTAAAGACCAGTGAATTCTCAGTGATAGGGGTCAACGATCATACATTAGTGACCGAATCAGATGGAAGACGCTGGGTTACCCGTGAACCAGCAATTGTATATTTTCATAAAAAATACTGGTTTAATGTTATTGCAATGATTCGAGAAAAGGGGGTTTCCTATTATTGTAATCTTGCTTCACCGTATTTACTTGATGAAGAGGCATTGAAATATATCGATTATGACCTTGATATCAAAGTATTTCCTGATGGCGAGAAACGTTTACTAGATGTGGATGAGTATGAATTGCACAGTAAGATTATGCAATATCCGCAAGACATTGATTTTATCTTGAAAGAAAATGTCAAAATTTTAGTAGATTGGATCAATAATGGCAAAGGACCCTTTTCGCAAGGGTATGTGGACATTTGGTATGATCGCTACAAGCAGTTGTCTCAAAAATAAGTGAAATGGGTCGGATCGCTCATTTTTCCCGAGAAACTTCAACCATTTCGGTTGAAGTTTTTTTGTGCTGTGAGAGGGTTGCTTCTAGCAGTTGCCTTTAAGTTCTGTTTAAGCTGCTAGTCCCATGATAGAAAGACCAAGAAAAAAGTGGGGGAAGCAAATGAAGAAAAAAGGGAAGCTTGTTATCGGTACTACCATGATTCTACTTTTTGCGGCAGGTTTTGCTGTGTTGAGAAATGATCATTTTGTTCAAGAAGAGACCCAAGAAAGCACGGCTCAAACCGAGTCGGACGCTCAAGCAGAAGAGGTCGCACAAACGGCAAGCATGGTCCAAATTTACGTGGATCCCTCAGAATACGATGCAGCGATTGAAAGTGAGAACGATTATGTATCGATTTATCAGACAACAAGTCAAGAAACCGTCATCGGGAAGATCCACCGTGGAAGTTGGGCAACCGTACTTAGTCAAACAGAAGAGATGGTTGAAATCCAAACTGACGATGGAATAACGGGTTACATTGAAAAGCATTCTGCATCCATCCAAGAAGTTCCACTTTCGGAGACTCCAAAAAAATTGTCAGACTTTAAAGTCGTTCTTGATGCGGGGCACGGCGGCGAAGATTCTGGGGCACTGTCAACGGATCAAACGATCATGGAAAAAGATTTGACGTTAGCCACCGTCCAAACGATCGGCGAAGTACTGACCCAAGCGGGAATTCAAGTCAGATATACACGCACCGAAGATCGCTATTTAGCGCTGTCTGAAATTACTGCAGCTTCACTCTCGGAGGAACCAGATCTATTTATCAGCATTCATTTCGACAATTCAGAGCTACCAAACAGCAATCAAGGACTGACAACTTACTATTACTATACTGGGGCAAAAGAGATGGCAGAAACGATCACTTCCAGTTTGAGTAGTTCAGTGGCATTGAGTTCCAACGGCACTCGTTTTGGTAACTATTATGTTTTACGAGAGCAATATATTCCAGCAGTTTTGTTGGAGTTAGGTTATTTGAACAGTGACAGTGATTTAGCGGTGATTACAAGTGAAGGCTATGATCAAAGGGTGGCGCAAGCGTTGCTTACAGCGATTGAAGAGATCGTTGAAGCAGAGGAATAAAAAGCAGCGACCACAAAACAGAGAAAGGATCTGTTTTGTGGTCGCTGTTTTAAGTAATCACAGCTCGTTAAAAGGTTTTGCTCATTTTGATATGGGGCATATCCGCGTCTAAAAAGACATCGCCTTCAGGCTGATAACCTAACTTCAAGTAAAATTCTTTGGCAGTTAACTGTGCCCCTAATGTGACTTTTTTGATTCCTTGTTTTTGAATGAAAGCTTCCGCTCCCTCGATCAACTGCCTGCCGTAGCCTGAACCTCGATGAGCAGCTGGCACCGCCATTCGCTGTAATTTCACCTCATGATCAGAGATCGGTAAAAAACGTAAGGTTGCGACTGCTTCATTGTCATCGTCATATAAGACGAAATGAACAGCCAATGCCTCATTTTCATCTACTTCTAATGCTAATGGAACCCCTTGCTCTTTCACGAACACTTGATTTCGTATTTTCAATGACGCCAAATAGATCTCACTTAGCGTATCTTTTGTTTGTGCGATATGCATAAAAAAACTCACCTCAGCTATGATTTCTCCGTTATTTTTATTAGTATACCACTTTTTTTACAAATTTCTTTTTTTTTGCGGCTAAAGTCGCAAGCTTTTTTTTACAAAATCAACTATAATGTTATAAAAAAGGGAGGGAATCTTTTGTTCGACAAATTCAAACAATCAAAACTGTTCTTTTGGTCATTGGAAGCATTGGTTTTAGTGACACTCGTGTTTGTGTTAAGTAAAGTCAATTTTCTATTTGCACCGATCGGCACGTTTTTTTCTACTTTATTTGCACCAGTATTGATTGCTGGCTTTCTGTATTATCTGCTAAATCCAATCGTCCTATTTTTGATGAAAACGACAAAAATAAAACGACTGTTTGCTGTCATATTGGTTCTATTGTTATTAGTAGCAGCAATCATCTTGATTTTCGTCAGCGTTATTCCTAATCTGGTGAGTCAGATTACTTCATTGGCGGAAAATATTCCAACATTTGCCAAAAATATGGAAAGCTGGATCTCAAGAATCGCAGATGATCCATTTTTCAAACAAATCGATATCGCGCAGCAGTTAGAAAACCTAAATCTTTCTTATGGTTCTTTGCTGCAGCAGTTTCTTAGTGGGTTATCCACTAGCTTAGGATCGATCGTCAGTACGATTGCTTCCGCGACGATGATCATCGTTACAGTCCCATTCATCCTTTTCTATATGTTGAAGGATGGAGAAAAGCTAGTTCCTAATCTGAAAACAGTCTTTCCAGAAAGAAGACGAGAGCAGATTGTTGGGTTGCTAGGTGATTTAAACAAGACACTATCCAATTACATCAGTGGGCAAGCGATCGAATGTATTTTTGTCGCTACCTTCACGTTTATTGGGTACTGGATGATCGGCGTCAACTATGCCTTTCTTTTTGGGGTGATCGCAGGGGTCACAAACTTGATTCCTTATTTAGGTCCGTATCTTGGCTTGATTCCAGCAGTCTTAGTAACGGTCTTTGATGAACCGTTCCGCGCATTGCTGTGCTGTGTCGTGGTACTAGTCGTCCAACAATTAGATGGAAATGTTATCTACCCGAATGTGATCGGAAAATCATTAGCGATCCATCCATTAACGATCATCTTGGTTTTATTGGTCGCTGGAAATCTGGCAGGTTTGCTGGGAATTTTCTTAGGAGTACCGTTTTACGCAATTTGTCGGACGATCGTGGTCTTTATTGTTCGTCTGATCAAAGATGACAAAATCAAGAAAAATCAAGAACGGTTGATCGAGTAATCAATGACTGGTGTTTTTTATTGCAAAGAAAAAAACTTTGTGATAGGATTTTATCGTGGGCTAAGCCCACGATTTTTTTTAGAATATGAAAAAATAAGGAGAGAATGCTATTATGAATGCTGACCCCGAGAGTCAGTCGCTTCTAGCGCAAATTTTATTATTGATCGTTTTGACATTGATCAACGCTTTTCTAGCGGCCTCTGAGATCGCAGTCGTCTCAGTCAACAAAAACCGTGTGGAGCAAAAAGCGGAAGAAGGAAATGTCAAATCACAAAAATTATTGAAAATCATTGATAATCCAACAAATTTCTTGTCAACGATCCAAGTTGGGATTACCTTGGTGAATATCTTATCTGGGGCATCTCTGGCAGATACCTTGTCGACCCGTCTGGCACCTTTATTAGGTGGAGGAACGGCGGCTAAAAGCTTAGCGAACATTATCGTTTTAGCGATCTTGACCTATGTGTCGATCGTTTTCGGTGAGTTGTATCCAAAACGTATCGCCATGAACAAATCAGAAGAAGTTGCCCAGTTCACTTCTGGTGTGATTCGAACGATCGGGATTATTGCAAAGCCCTTCGTCTGGTTCTTATCTGCTTCAACAAGCTTATTGGCGCGGATCACTCCAATGGAATTTGACGATGAAGACACAAAGATGACCCGTGATGAAATGCGGTATATGTTGGAAACAGAAGGGGTCTTTGAAGAAGATGAATTAGAGATGTTGCAAGGGATCTTTTCATTAGATACGAAAGTCGCCCGTGAAGTCATGGTTCCTCGAACCTCTGCCTTTATGGTGGATATCAATGACTCAGTAGAAGAAATTTTGACTGAAATTTTAGCAGAAAATTATTCTCGTATTCCTGTATATAATGAAGATAAAGACAAAGTCGTTGGGATTTTGCATACCAAAAATCTTTTGAAATGTGCCTACAAATACGGCTTTGAAACAATGGACATCAAGCAGATCTTGCAAGAACCACTGTTTGTTCCAGAAACAGTCTTTATCGATGATTTGCTTTATGAATTAAAGAAAACCCAAAACCAAATGGCGATCTTGCTTGATGAATACGGCGGAGTCGTTGGGTTAGTTACATTAGAAGACTTGCTTGAAGAAATCGTCGGTGAGATCGATGATGAATCCGATGAGGTCGAAGAGCTTTATGAAAAAATCTCTGATAAAGAATACGTGATCCAAGGTCGGATGCTGATCGATGATTTCAATGAAGCTTTCAATATGAGCTTGCATATGAGCGACGTCGATACGATGGCAGGCTACCTGATCACTGCTTTAGGAATGATTCCAGATGAAGGAGAAAAACTTTCCTTTGAAGTCGATAACGTGAAATTGATTTCTGAAGAAATGGAAGGATCACGTGTCTTGAAGATCCGTGTAATCTTCCATGATCCAGAAGAAGGCGAAGTGGAACCAGAAGAAGAACGCCGCTATTTCCGCAAAGATTTTGAGGAAGATGAGCCTCGCCGTTAAAGTTCCGCATGAATGAAATGAGAAAGACCAAGGCAACTGCTTTGGTCTTTTTTGTTCCTTTTTTTTACTTATTCCCCTTGATTTGTTTGTAAGAAACGGTTACGATAAATCTAATCAATAATACAGTTTAAAAACAGATAAAAAAACACGTGTATCTTATCGTTAAGCAGTCTGATTGCAATTTTCCGTAAGAAAAGCGAGAATATCCATAGAAATCTAATAAGAACGAGGGACTTGAAATGAAATTTTACCGTATGCTTAGTGAGGATATCCGTTACAATTTGGCAACTGAAGAGTATTTAATGAATAACGTAGATGTTTCAGAACCTTGTTTTCTGTTATACATACAAAAACCATGTGTTATAATCGGCAGAAATCAAAATGCGTATCAAGAGATTGATTTTGACTATTTAAGGAGTCGCAATATCGTGTTGACTCGCAGGACATCTGGCGGTGGAGCAGTTTATGACGATCTAGGCAACATGAGCTTTAGTTTTGTCACCAAAAAAGATGCCACGAGTTTTGGTGACTACCAAAGTGCAACACAACCGATCATGAAAGGCTTAGCGGCAATGGGAGCCAAGGAGGTAGAAGTACATGGCCGCAATGATCTGTTCATTGATGGGAAAAAGTTTTCTGGCAATGCGATGTATATAAAAAAAGGTCGAACGTATTCTCATGGCACATTGATGTATGATGTGGATCTAGAAGAATTAACAAAAGTCCTACACGTTGCCCAAGAAAAAATTGCCTCTAAAGCAACGAAATCCGTACGGAAAAGTGTGACGAATATTAAACCGTATTTGGCAGAACAATACCAATCAATGGATACCAAGGCATTTCGAGACACACTCCTTTGCCGAATCTATGAAGTAGAATCGATTGATGAAATCAGTGAGCAAGAGATCGTCTTGACGGATGCGGATCGCCAAGCAATCCAAACGTTGTTTGAAGAACGTTACGCGAACAATGAGTGGATTTTTAATGAAGCGCCTGCTTTTGAATGGCAAAAAAGAAAGCGGTTTGCGCAGGTTGGGATCGTTGAAGTCGATTTTACTGTCAACAAAGGCAAGATTGCAGCGATTCAAATTACCGGTGATTTTTTTGGACAAAAAGAGATCAGTGAACTTGAAGCGATGCTACGAGGTATAGATTTTGAACAAAACACCATTAGCCGCTTGCTAAAGGATATTGCCATCGAGCAATTTATCCATCAGATGACTAACGCTGAATTTCTTGCGTTGCTGTTTGATTAGGAGGAAAAAAGATGCTAGAAGCCATCAACATCACAAAGCGTTACGATCGAAGCGTCCTAGATAGTCTTTCTTTTGCTGTTCAGCCGGGGGAAATTGTTGGGGTCGTTGGCAAAAGCGGCTCGGGGAAATCAACGTTGCTTCGGCTTTTGAACTTAATTGAGACACCTGACAGTGGGGAGCTGCTCTTTGACGGGAAACGAATCGATCCCT
Source organism: Enterococcus sp. B2E4 (assembly GCF_030499455.1). Taxonomy (NCBI): domain Bacteria; kingdom Bacillati; phylum Bacillota; class Bacilli; order Lactobacillales; family Enterococcaceae; genus Enterococcus; species Enterococcus sp. B2E4. Next base: position 73,794 of record NZ_JAUKPK010000001.1, on the reverse strand, counting down.
TAAACAAAAAGCAACTGCTACATGCGCAGCAGGAAATCGGCATGATTTTTCAAAATTACAATCTGCTACACAATCGAACCGTTTTTGAAAATGTCTATTTGCCCTTGAAGTTAATGGGGAAATCATCAAAGAAGGTGTTGGAGATGCTTTCATTTGTTGGGATGGAAGACAAAGCCGACAGTTATCCAGCCAAGTTGAGCGGTGGGGAGAAACAACGAGTGGCTATCGCACGGGCGTTGATCCGTGAGCCGAAAATCTTGCTGTGTGACGAACCCACTAGTGCGCTGGATGAAGATACGAAAGCCGATGTACTTGCTTTACTGCAAAAAGTTCAACAGACGTTTCAGCCAGCAGTCATTTTCGTTAGTCATGAGCTAACCGCAGTCAGACAAATTTGTCAACGTGTGTTTGTATTGGAAGATGCAGTCTTTGCGGCGGAATTTGTCAATCAGCCACAGCCAATTGTCCGCAAAGAAAGCTCTTATGTGGACAAAGTGGAGAGGAGTTTGCTGCATGACGATCAGTGAGAGTATTTTGTATTATCTGCCTGAATTACTTCAGTCTTTAAAAGAAACAGCGATCATGATGGGGATTTCGATGCTCGCAGCCATTGTCTTAGGACTACCGCTAGGTGTCTGGCTCTTTCTTAGCCGCAGTCGTGGGAAAAAAATCTCATTTCTTTATGAGGGTTTGAATCTCGTTGTGACGATTATCCGCTCATTTCCGTTTCTATTATTTGTCGTAGCCTTGATCCCACTGACGCGGATGCTTTTAGGTAGCTCATTTGGACCAATTCCCGCCAGTTTCCCTTTGAGCATCGTTGCTATGAGTATTTTTGCTCGTTTGACGGAGCAAGTACTGCTGGATGTCCCAGAAGAAGTTTCTTACTTGGCGAAATCCCTTGGCGTCAGTCAATGGCAATACGTTTGGTCGTTTTTACTGGTGGAAGCTAGAAGCGGCTTGATTTTATCTTTAACGACGACGGCAGTCAGTATGGTTTCTTATTCGACGGTGATGGGGATCGTTGGCGGCGGCGGTATCGGCGATTTTGCGATCCGCTATGGCTATCAACGCTACGAATATGGCGTCATGTATTTTGCAATTATCATCATGATTCTTTTGGTCTTTATCCTGCAAGGGATTGGCAATCAAGCAGCAAGAAAACTTGATAAACGAAAATAGGAGGAATGAAAGTGAAAAAAGGATTTGTTTTAGGATTGAGTGTATTGGCATTAGGTGTATTGGGGGCTTGCGGTACGGGTTCGGATGAGGCGAGCGAAGAGAAAATCATCAAAGTCGCTTCGCAAACGACACCAATGACCGATGTCGTAAAAGTTGCAGCGGAAGCAGTGGAAGATGGCTGGGAAATCCAGTTGGTCCAAGTCAATGACAATATCCAGTACAATGAGCTGCTGAATAATGACGAGGTCGATGCCAACTTTGCGCAACATGAACCATATATGCAAATGTATAATGAAGAAAAAGATGCAAACCTAGTGGCATTAGATAAAATCTACAACGCAAAAGTCGGTTTTTATTCCAAAGAGTATACGGATATCAATGATATTCCAGAAGGAACGAAAGTCGCACTGCCGAATGATGTGTCTAACGAAGGTCGAGCGTTAGCGATTTTAGCAGAAGAAGGGTTGATCACTCTTAAAGATGGCGTTGGTGACAATGGAACACTTAAAGACGTTACCGAAAATCCCAAAAACTTTGAATGGTTATCTGTTGATTTACTGAATCTTGCGGAAGCCTATGATGAACCGAATGTATCCTTGGTATACAACTACCCAACCTATATCGCGAAAATCGGTTTGAAACCAGCCGATGCCCTTTTCTTAGAAAAAACGATCGATGATCGCTTTGCTATCTCATTGGTTGCTCGAGAAGACAATCAAGATTCTGAAAAAATAGCCGTTTTGCGCCGTGCCATGACTAGCGATAAAGTTCGCGAATTTTTAGAAAACGACCATAGCGATACCTTATTGCCAGCATTTTAATTTCTTTCCATCAAATGGAAAGAACGCCCTTTGCCTAACTCTGTAAAAGAGAGTAGTCAAAGGGATTTCTTGTCTTTTTTTGCTTTTTTATCACCCTTATCCATGATATACTGATTTGGTCAGAAAACTAGCGACAGGCTAAAATGGACACTGTTCGCATTGTAAATACAAGAAATGGAGCAATAAAATCAATGGATAATCCAAAATTAAAACAACAAGTAGATAGTCGCCGTACCTTTGCGATTATTTCCCACCCGGATGCGGGGAAAACAACCATTACAGAACAATTATTATTATTCGGTGGCGCGATTCGCCAAGCTGGTACAGTCAAAGGGAAAAAGACTGGGAATTTCGCAAAGTCCGACTGGATGGAAATTGAAAAACAACGGGGGATCTCCGTTACCAGTTCCGTTATGCAGTTTGATTACCAAGGCAAACGGGTCAATATTTTAGATACCCCTGGGCATGAGGACTTTTCTGAAGATACCTACCGTACCTTGATGGCGGTGGATAGTGCGGTCATGGTGATCGATAGCGCAAAAGGGATCGAAGCACAAACGAAAAAACTCTTCCAGGTCGTTAAAAAACGCGGTATTCCGATTTTTACTTTTATCAATAAACTCGACCGTGATGGCCGCGAACCATTAGAATTATTAGAAGAACTAGAAGATCTTTTAGAGATCGAATCATTTCCAATGAATTGGCCGATCGGCATGGGGAAAGGCTTGGAAGGACTGTATGATATCCATAACCAACGGGTCGAATTTTATCGTCCAGACAATCACGGTGGGGAACGTTTAGTTGCCCTAGATGAAAATGGACAATTTCCTGCAGATCATCCATTTGCCGAAGATGGGCTGTTCCAACAAGTTTTAGAAGAAGTAGAATTACTGCAAGAAGCTGGCGATGCCTTTGATACAGAAAAAATCGCACGAGGCGATCAAACACCCGTGTTCTTTGGTTCCGCCCTTACGAATTTCGGCGTGCAGACTTTTTTGGAAACCTTCTTGTCCTTTGCACCAGCGCCTTACGGTCACAAAACTTTGGCTGGTGATGAAGTCAGTCCATATGAACCAGAAATGTCCGGTTTTGTGTTCAAGATCCAAGCAAATATGAACCCTGCCCATCGTGACCGGATCGCCTTTGTCCGTATTTGTTCAGGAACTTTTGAACGAGGCATGGACGTGACGCTTGAGCGTACTGGCAAAAAAATGAAACTCAGCAATGTGACACAATTTATGGCAGATACCCGAGAAAATATTGAAGAAGCAGTCGCTGGAGATATCATTGGTGTCTATGACACGGGAAATTATCAAATTGGCGATACGATCTATGAAGGAAAACTAAAAGTTGCTTACGAAGAGCTACCATCGTTTACTCCGGAACTCTTTATGAAAGTCACTGCAAAAAATGTGATGAAGCAAAAATCTTTCCACAAAGGAATCTATCAGTTGGTCCAAGAAGGGGCTATCCAGTTGTACAAGACGTATCTTAGTGATGAGTATATCATCGGTGCTGTCGGGCAACTGCAATTTGAAGTTTTCCAATATCGCATGATGAATGAGTACAATGCTGAAGTCATTATGACCCCAATGGGCCACAAGATCGCCCGTTGGATCGATCCGAAAGACTTGGATGAGCGTATGAGCTCCAGTCGTAACATTTTAGCGAAAGACCGTTTCGACCAGCCATTGTTCTTATTTGAAAATCAATTTGCAATGCGTTGGTTCGCAGATAAGTACCCAGACGTCGAATTGAAGAGTTTGATGTAAGAGTCGTTTCCCGCGAGACTGTCTAGGTATGCGCAACATTGTACGTAAGGCTGATCTTTTTTAATTGAACGATCGTAGAGAGTCCTTTCTTATTCAAATGGATAAGAAGGGGCTTTTTTTGCTGAAAACGTGCTTTTGATACAGAAGGAAGGTTGCATGATTGGGGGCAATCGTCCAATGATTAGACAATTATCCTAATTTATAACCATTCTTTTAAAAGAAGATAAAATGAGTCGGAAAAAGAGCGTAGTATTAAAGGTGACCACAAGGAAATGCATTTGAAATGAATAGAAAAAGATCATAGGCACATTTGATGATTCAGGAAATTTTCACTTGTTTGAAAGTAGAGGAAAAGCAGAGAATAGATTGCCAGTGATAAAGGTCGTTTAATCATTTGATTGAGGGACATGTTTTTTTGTCAGATGCTACTAGTGAAGCCTAAGCTTTCTTTATCTGAGCATGAATCGGTGATAGCCCTTGAAACTTCATTTGAAGCACTTCTAACAGATGGTTTAAGTTTTCAGTTGGTGTACCATGGCTTCGGGACGCCAAAATGAATTAGTCTTATTGCTAGTTTACAGTTATCTATCTATCGATTTTGCTAAAGCAAATGATTATTTATTAAATAAAAGTGTTTTCTGAAAGCAGAAAGGGGACTAGGTAGTGCTAAAAAGTTTGTTATTCATATTTTCCGCGATATTTTTCTTTCCAACAATAGAGGCTGCAGCTGATGAGGTTTCCGAAACGTTGATTTTTGATTTGAACACGATTGACTTTAAGGACGAACACTATTATTTGTTGAAAACCACACAAGATCTTCAGCTGTCTGTCGATAGCAACGGCAGTGAAGGTGCTTTTGACGTAACGATCACGGCTATCGGAGAAGCATTTTCAGCAGAGCTAAACAGTGTGAACGGTTCGGAAGAGATGATCATTCAGATTGAGGATACTGATGAAACATCAATGATTCTTAATGTAGCTGCAACATTGAACATAAAGGAATACCTTGATGCCAACTCTGAGTACTACCTATCAGTCACGTTTACAGCAATTGATGATTCTGAGACCTTTACGAAAGAGATAAAAATGAATCAGACGGATGAGGAAAAAGAAGAGATTCCAGATGAAAACTTGACAGATGAAGACCAAGAGGATGAAAAGCAAGAAGACAATGGCATCGAGGAAAAATCCGAGAGCCGAAAGGAAGAAGCAGAATCTATTTACGACGAGCAAGCAAACTTGGAAGAAGACTCCCTTGATAATGATTCTACCAAACTAGAAGATTCAATCAGTGATGTCGAGGATGAGGCTAGTACTGAGTTATTTTTAGGGGAGAAAACCCAGTACGAGACAGCAACCTTTTTTTCAAAAGAAATGATCATTCAAGAAAAAATATTTAGGCATATATCAGGAAAAACCGCTTATTTGATATGAGCGGTTTTTCTTGTCACACTTCTTCTATTTCTCCCTGAAGAGGATACTACGGAGAGGAGATACGCAATATTGCTTTAAAAAGGAATCTCTCAATAATTGATGACCGATGGAATAAGTAGAAGCAGAACAAAAGAGAGGAACTAGCCCTCTCTTTTTCTTTTTGATTTTAAAATGTAAATGACTGCAGCTGCCAACGCTGCAACGAGAACAAAGATGATCCAGATAAGGATTTGATTATTTGTCTGAACATCGGCAGTGTTCGTTGGACGGTTCTCTTTTTTGAAGTTATCCAGGTCTTCTTTCTCATAAGAAAAAGTAGTCGTGATCGCTTTTCTAGTTGTTTCTATAGTTAAACGGTATTCGCCTTCAATAAGTTCACTATCGTCTATTAAAGGGATCTGCATTCTTGATTTGGTTAACGGCGTTAAAAGAACGGAATCTGCTAACTCGCCAGAGGCAATTGTTTCTCCATTTGGATTTATTAGTTCGTAAAGCGCATTGTTCAAGTTGCCTAAAATAGGATTATAGTTGAGGGCATAAAATTGTAGATTTACTGTATCTTGAAGCGCAACAAAGGAGAAGTCTTGATAAATAATATCTTGAATATCCTCATATTCGCTAAAAATTAAGTTGATAAAAATGATAGACTCGTAGGCAGACGCAATACTAATAGAATCTTCAGCTGTTTCAACACCTAATATTTGCTTAAAATTAATTCCACCCATTACAGTACCTTCAAGCTCTATGTCGTCTGGAACATTTAGGGTAATGCTGACACCAACAGATTCATTAGGGGCAATTTCTATTTGATTCTCCTCGTCTATAGCATCTGAAGCGATAGTAACATAATTTGAAAAGTCGTATTTATCATCGAGAAGGTTCTCTGTATTCGAGGTGTACAAAATAGAGGATTCTCTTGAAATAGCAGTTGAAGAAAAGGGAGTGACCGCTATTGATGAATCACCAGCTCCAATGTTTTCCAGTTTAATTTCAAATGTATACTTTTTATCAACATCAGAAGGAAAAGTAAGAGTATTTCTTGATGTTTCATATTCGGTATCACTAAGTGATAGTTTTAAAGTATTCGTCGTCTCATTCGCTGTTGCAATACTTATATTTATATTTGCGATTATTGTCAATATGAGGAAGAACACAGAAACTCTTAGAAAAGAGTCTCTGTGTTTTGATATTTTATCCATATGCTATCCTTTTTTTTAAATTAAAATGTATCGCCATTGCCAGTGTCAGGAGTATCTGATGCAATAACTGTGATAGTAGGCGTGCCTTCGTCTAGCAAAGCAGTTTCACGATTGAATGTGAAGTTAACGGACGCGCCTTCTGTTGAACGAGCGATAGGGTCTGCAGTTATTGCTGGCAAAGAGATTTCTTTCAGTGAATCTGAGAAGTAGATACCATCAGATTCAGAAGAAACTCTAATGGTAACGCTCATAGGGACACGAGTCAAGTTTGTTAATATTCCACCAACGTTTTCAATAGTTCCTTCCTGAGTTCCATCCAATAAGGCGTCACTAATTTCGAATTCATTTAAAGTCAAGGTGTTAAATTTAAAGCTAGCACCATTTTCTGGTTCGGTGATAGTAACAGCGATTGGGGGAGCGGTAACCGGGTCTCCAATAGTCGCTGACGCAGTGATTCCTCCTACTAGTAGTAAAGATGTTGCCAATGTAGTACCCAAAATAACTTTTTTCATAATAAAACCTCACTTTAATTTTTGCAGATGATTTACTGCTTAAATAAAGTATACAATGATGGTGTATTATGTTATTATCCGTTTTTTCGCTATTTTTAATGAAAAAGTAGAAAGTATTTTATTAATCTGATTTTTTTATACAATAATTTAATTAAATATTCTAGTGGTCAAATGATGCTGATTATCAAGTCGACCTATCTTTCTGTCTATGAATTATCAATTCGGTAATAATCACTATGAAAGTAAATTTGTTGCAGGGTTATATTTTGGCTTTTATTTTAAGTCAAAGTCTTCTCAGAGTTGAAAGAATTGTCGTTCCAACTAGGATTGGACCTAAAAAGAAATATAATATTATTCGTAGTCTCTGAGAATTTTTTTTGGGTCAGTAGTATCAGTAAAAGTAGTTCTGAAAATTCATGTCTGATATTTCTTCAGTGAACACCTGCAATTCAATAGAAACCAACTTTCTATCATTTTTAAGAAACTTTTTTGGAAGTAGCTTTACGCGTATGAACAGTTGAGTAGGGTGGGGATTGAAAAGTATGATTCTATTTATGCGTTCCTATTGGATAGGTATATCGAAGTTACTTATGAAAAATATCAATTAACGTTTTCATTCAATTAGTAATCTGCACCTACAATTCTTCTAGCTTCAAGCGACAGAGACATCAAGGGGTACTCTTGTGTTAATAAACGTTCATGTTTGTTTCATTATAAAGAAATCTCAAAAAACTAACTGTGTGGGATGGCTATCTCATGAACCATAGATTTTAATAGGAAGCATCATTTTTTAGAAATACACAATCAGACTCTTTGAAGAAAGCTTTGAAAGAGTTTTTTTGTCTTTCTCAATTTTATGAAGTTGCCACTTGTTTCTAATCGTCAGGTCTTTTAGTCAGTAGAAAGAAAAAGAGTGACAATGATTATTTTATTTGTAGTTTTTTTGAAAAAAAGACGATAAAAATCAGCTGGTTCTTACTATATCCTTAATAGCAGAGGATCAAAGTTCTTTTAAGGAGTGAATCAAAATGCTGCAAACCAGAATAAATTTCAGTGGAAAAAAGAATGCTACCATGTTGACTGTGCGCTTTTTCAGCAACAAGACGAACACGATTTTAGAGAGAAATTTAATTGTGGATCAAGAGGATGATCGTCAATCGGTTCTTGACTACTTAGCAGAATCACTAGGGGAAATCAACATCTTGCAATACTCTTCGAAAAACGTTTTGTGTATCGCTGAACGTTCAAGGCTAGAAAAAGCAGGAGGCACGCATCGATTGGAACATTTTTGGGGAGATGTCATCAGTTATATCGTTGAGTGCGTGGATAAATCTGGTATTCATTATGATTTGCATGTCATTGGCAATGTTGATTCGGATGATGAAGAAATTATGCGGGCAATTAATGAGATGAGTGATGAATTGTCGATCATCAACATTTATGAATACAAAGATTGCTGGCTAAAAAGAGAAGATATTTTATTACAAGCTCTTTGAAATGAACTTGATTCCTCAAAGAAGTTTGTCCAGCTAGAAAATGATTTTACTCTCCAAGTCACTTACCAATCAATGAAAGAATACGAATTTTTTCAAAGTCTATGGAAACCGCTAATTCCCAGGATCTTTTTAATGGTTTCCAACACTTTTTTGTTACAAAAGGTAAGAATCGTTTCACAAGTTTTTCTCACCCGTTCTGTTTTAAGAAGCGGGAATTTTTCTGAAGTTTTTATTAAAATTGTCCGTTTAATGAAAAAAGAGGCTCAAATTTAAGTTTATTTTACTATAATTGGAAACTAGGATACTTTTTAAATAAGGCGGGTAAAAAATTTTGGAGTATATAGAAAAGTTGTATAGGTTTTATTTAACCAAAAAACAGGTAGATAAATTAACTATTATTAGAAATATCATTTTGGAGAAGCAGCTGTCTCTTGATAAAATATGTGAAACGATAAACAAATCTTTGTATCAGGTGAAAATATTGATCAATGAAATCGCCGAAGATATGAGAGAGTTTACGACCTTTGACGAGTCTATTTTTTTGTTGAAAAAGAGAACCGTTTATTTGTCACGAGAATTAAACGAAGAACAAAGCTTGCATATTTTTGTGAATCTAAAGAAGAAGTATTTCTTAGAATCTCCTTACTATCGTCTATTATCCTATTTGTTAAGAAAAAGAAAGACCCGTATGGTGGACATCTCAGAAGAATTGATTTTTAGTATTTCTTATTGTTATAAATTGATCAGCTATCTGAAAAAAATGCTGGTTATCCAAAATGTCCCGATTACTATCAATAACAATACAGATTCCATTGATCTGACAGGGGCAGAGCCTTGTGTGCGGATGTACCATTATTTAGTTGAGATCATGGCTTGCAATGTTTACATCAATCAGCGCACCCGTGCAAGCGTTGAATTAGCTGCGAAAGAATATGAGCCGTTGAAAACTACAAAAGTGAAGCACGACATTATGTTTTCAATCATTGAGAATGCGGTGTTGAGGGGCTATATCGTCAATGAATTAGACGAAGCTTCCATCGCTATTTATGAGCAAATCAAGCAACTCAATGGGGAAAAGCAAGTGATCAAGCTGCTGCCGATCAGAAGTCAGCAAGATATCGAGAAAGAACAGATTTTTTATCATTTCTGGGTTTTTCTCTTCATACCTGAAACGATCTCGAATCAAGAGAAACTTCTTTTGGGGAAACAGCTGCGAAACCTCTCGGGGAATCCATTGGTCGAATTTTCTGCCGATGTTGTGGCTGTCTTGTCGCAAAAGTATGATCTTTCCAAAGCGATCGAAGCGTTTCTTACCTATGAATTAGTGATGAATACATGGGGCTGTCTTCATCTCTTTTTGGATAGTTTTGTGTCTACTGAAGATTTGTCCTCTACGAACGAACGCGTATTAGAGGTGGAGGAGCTGATTGCGACCGTCTTGCAGCGCCATTCGTTTGTAATAGAAAAAGAAGCCCTTTTCTTAAGGAAAATCGCTCAGATTACAGCATCTTATTTACCTATCCAAAAAGAGGAACCGATTCGCATTGGTATTTCTCTTTTGAACCACCCAGAATATATTCCGGTCATTAAGAACAAACTATTGAAAATTTACAATGAAAATGTGATTCACTTTAGTTCGAACTTAGGAGACTCAGACATACTGGTTTCTGATGGCGTGCTGATCCATAATGAGTCACAGAAATTTACATTTTTTGGCAATGTTCATAGTACCAAGGATTGGCACAATCTACATGTGATGATCCAGTCGATGATTTCTAATAAATATACTTGAAAAAGAGAGCGTAGCGCTCTCTTTTTTTGCTTGACTATCAGGTAGCGTTGGTCGAAGTACTAGGCGAAAGAAGGAGGAGAGAAGACAAAAAAAGATATCTATAAAAGAGGGCTGCGACAGTCACCTTTTATAGATATTTTTTAAACACGTGATTAGGCAAAGCTAACGTGAGGAAGACAACGTTTTTTTGATGGAGATTTCTACCACTTCGGGCATTTGGATCACAGAGATCGTAGCAGGATCATAGGAGCCATCAGGTAATTTTTTCAAGAAGTAATTTTTGATTTCTTCTACTTCCGTCGGGCGAATATTCCGTTTTTTATTGATCAGCAAAATTTCATTGTGGTTCGGCGCTGAGGTAAAGATCACGGTCGTGTCTCCGGCAGTGTAAACCTTTACAAGTTCTGCGTCGGTATTTTCAAGTTGATTCAATACTAGTCGAGAATGGCTGTTTGTAACGTTGATTAATTTCACCAGACTCACCTCACATTCTATGTATTTATTAATAACATTATAGGTCGTTTTTTTTCAAAAGAAAAGCCAGACAACTCGGAATTACCCAATTTTTTGGCAAAACATGGTTGTCTGGCAAAACGAACGGATTGGTCACCGTTTTGACACGTTATTGCTCATCTGTTTCCGATGGTTTTTCGTCTTCAGCAGAAGGTGTTTCTTCAGGAAGTGCAGAGGATTCAGCTGAAGTTACAACGATTTTATCGGAATCCTCCAATTGTGCTTTTAACTGACGGACTTGAGGATGCTCAAGATAATATTCAGCAATCCCGTCTTCGATTTGATCTTGGATGGTCCTGCGCAATGGGCGAGCACCCATCGTTGCGCTGTAACCTAGATCGACCAGTTTTTCTTGCACGTCTTGTGGAACATCGATATGCAATTTTTGATGACTAAGTGTTTGATTGACATCATGCAGCATAAGGGACACGATCGATAACAAGTTTTCCTTGCTAAGTGCCTTGAATTCGATGATCCCGTCAAAGCGATTGAGAAATTCTGGCGTAAAGTAATTGTTCAATTGATTTAACACGGAACGAGTGATGCCTTCACGCGCTGCGCCAAAGCCGACGTTGGCTTCAACTTTGCCAGTTCCAGCATTACTTGTCATGATGATCAAGGTATCTTTAAAGCTGACTGTACGTCCTTGGGCATCCGTCAAACGACCATCATCGAGAATTTGCAAGAACATATGCAATACATCAGGATGGGCTTTTTCCACTTCGTCTAATAAAATCAGGCTATATGGATTCCGACGAACTTTTTCAGTCAATTGACCCGCTTCTTCATAGCCAACGTAACCAGGAGGAGAGCCAATCAGTTTGGATACACTGTGTTTTTCCATGTATTCTGACATATCGAAACGAATCATCGATTCTTCAGAACCAAACATCTCATAGGCTAATTGTTTTGCTAATTCGGTTTTCCCGACACCGGTTGGACCGACGAATAAGAAAGAGCCAATTGGACGGTTTTGTTTGCCTAAACCGACCCGATTTCTGCGGATCGCTTTGGCTACTTTATCGATCGCTTCATCTTGTCCGATAACTTTAGCTTTCAAGTCATCCGCAAGATTTTTCAATTGGGTTTGTTCTTTTTCTTTCAATTCACCAACTGGAATATTCGTCCGTTCTTCAACGATTTGTTCCATGTCTTTTTCGGTAATGACTGGCGTTTCTTCTTCGCTGATTTGGCGTTCCTTCATTTTTTGCAATTTATTGATTTGATCGCGATAGTAAGCAGCTTTTTCGAAATCTTCTTCTCGAGAGGCAGCTTGTTTTTGCTCTTCCGCTTCTTGTAATTTCTTTTCGATCGTTTTTGGATCAACGATTTGGATCGTCAAGTTTTTCTTAGAACCTGTTTCATCTAGTAGATCGATTGCTTTATCAGGCAAGAATCGGTCTTGGATGTATCGGTTAGAAAGGGTAGCGGCAGCTGCGATCGCTTCATCAGTATATTTCACATGATGATAATCTTCATAACGTGGTTGCAAACCTTTTAAGATGCGGATCGTTTCTTCCACAGAAGGTTCATCCACACGTACTGGTTGCAAACGGCGTTCTAAAGCAGCATCTTTTTCGATGATGCGGTATTCATTTAACGTCGTTGCTCCGACCATTTGTAGTTCTCCACGGGCAAGAGCTGGTTTTAAGATGTTTCCAGCATCCATATTTCCGTCGCCAGCTGCACCAGCGCCAACGATTTCATGGACTTCATCAATGAACAAAATCACGTTTTCTGCTTGCTTGATTTCTTCAATCAATTTTTGGATGCGTTCTTCGAATTGGCCACGAATACCTGTGCCTTGAACAAGAGACGCAACGTCCAAACGAATGACTTCTTTGTCCATCAGTTTTTGTGGTACATCGCCATCGACGATTTTTTGGGCTAACCCTTCAACGACGGCAGTTTTCCCAACCCCAGGTTCACCAATAAGCACAGGGTTATTTTTTGTTCGACGATTAAGGATCTCAATCACTCGTTTGATCTCTGAATCACGACCAACGACTGGATCGACTTCGCCATCACGAGCCATTTGGGTAATATTGATACCGTATTCTCCTAACAGACCTGCAGGTGCTTGGTTATTGCGTGGAGGCTGACCGCCGACAAAACCGTTACCGCCGGTTTGGGTCGGAGGGGTTTGTTCATAAGGGGTATTTCCTTGCTGCATCTGGCGAGACATTTGACGAAATAGATCATCAATATTGCCGAATCCAAAAGGATCTTGCGCCATTGCAGCTGCAGCATTCCCAGATTGAGCTTTTAATTTTTGGTAACAACTTTGACAATAATCGAGTTGTTTTCTTTGACCATTGACACTGGCATATAAATGAATAGACGCTTCATTTTTGCCGCAATTTTGACAAAGCATAGATTCACGACCTTTCATATTTGTTCCAACACCCTTATTTTACGGCGCTTTTTTACACTTGTAAAAGAAAAGGGGCTGTGTGCATAGAAACGGTCATCTTCGAGGTAATGTGTTATTGACCTTTACTGACCATAATTCTATTATACTAACTTTTTGTCAGACTGCAAGAATTTTACTCGTAAAAATTTTTGCCGCTCTTTCATTAGCAGAAGCGTCTTTTAAATAAAAAGTAATTCCATTATAATAGAAAGAAAGAGGTGAGAATTGACGATGGAGAACAGAGATTTTGCTTCAGAAATAACGCGTTTGCGCAATGGAGAGATCCAAGAATTGATTGTCCAACAGCCAGAATTCCTGGCGTTTAGAGATGTCTGGCTCCAGTTGGAAGATCGGTCTTCTTTTGTCGGAGAAGCGGGCTTAAATGGGAAGATCATCTACCGTTATGTGCAAGAAAATAAATAGGACATTTATTTCAATCGTTTATTTAAGAGAAAACGGTTGTCTATCGAGAAAAAAAATGGTAATCTTAACAGTTGAAAGGGCGATTTTTTTCGGGTGTCATTGCATGCATGGAAATTTTGCCTTCACACAAAAAAACGTATCATAAAGGAGATTGATCAATATGGAAAAGAAAGATTTTCACGTAGTTGCTGAGACAGGGATTCACGCACGTCCAGCTACATTATTGGTTCAAACAGCAAGCAAATTCAACTCTGATATCAACTTAGAGTACAAAGGTAAATCAGTAAACCTTAAATCAATCATGGGCGTAATGTCATTAGGCGTTGGCCAAGGTTCTGATGTAACTATCACTGCTGAAGGTGCTGACGAAGCAGATGCAATCGCTGCAATCGTAGAAACAATGAAAAAAGAAGGTTTGTCTGAATAATGGTTGAGATGCTAAAAGGAATTGCTGCTAGTGATGGTGTAGCCGTTGCGAAAGCCTACCTGTTAGTACAACCTGATTTATCTTTTTCAAAAGTATCAGTTGAAGATACTGCAGCAGAGGAAGCACGCTTAGATGATGCGTTAGCGAAGTCAACAGCGGAATTACAACAAATCCGTGACAAAGCAGCGCAAACTTTAGGTGAAGCAGAAGCACAAGTATTTGATGCTCATTTAATGGTTCTTTCAGATCCTGAGATGATTGGTCAAATCAAACAAAACGTGACAGATAACAAAGTCAATGCAGAAGCTGCGTTGAAAGAAGTTACTGACATGTATATTGGTATGTTTGAAGCAATGGATGACAATGCTTACATGCAAGAACGGGCAGCTGACATTAAAGATGTCGCAAAACGTATCTTGGCGCATTTGCTGAATGTGACTTTGCCTAATCCTTCAATGATCAACGAAGAAGTAGTCGTTGTTGCGCATGACTTGACACCAAGTGATACTGCACAATTAGACCGCAACTTTGTAAAAGCTTTTGTAACAGATATCGGTGGACGTACTTCTCATTCCGCTATCATGGCACGTTCTCTTGAAATCCCAGCAATCGTTGGAACAATGGAGATCACTGCAAAAGTGAAAGCGGGCGACATCTTAGCTGTTAACGGTATTATCGGTGACGTTATCGTCAACCCGACAGATGACCAAGCAGCTGAATTTGTTGAAGCTGGGAAAGCCTACGCAGAACAAAAAGCAGAATGGGAAAAATTAAAAGATGCTGAAACAGTTACCGCTGATGGTAAGCACTTTGAATTAGCTGCGAACATTGGAACGCCTAAAGATTTAGAAGGTGTCCACAACAATGGTGCAGAAGCAGTCGGTTTATACCGTACTGAATTCTTGTACATGGATTCTCCTGATTTCCCAACAGAAGAAGACCAATACAAAGCATACAAAGCAGTTTTAGAAGGAATGGCTGGCAAACCAGTGGTTGTCCGTACAATGGATATCGGTGGCGATAAAGAACTTCCTTACCTAAAATTGCCTCATGAAATGAATCCTTTCTTAGGCTATCGTGCATTGCGTATCAGCTTATCTGAACTTGGGGATGACATGTTCCGTACCCAACTTCGTGCGTTGTTACGTGCTTCTGCTCACGGCAACTTACGTATCATGTTCCCAATGGTGGCAACATTGAAAGAGTTCCGTACTGCGAAGAAAATGTATGAAGAAGAGCGTCAAAAATTGATTGACGAAGGCGTTGAGGTTTCTAACGAGATCCAAGTCGGAATCATGATCGAAATTCCAGCAGCTGCTGTCTTAGCAGACAAGTTTGCGAAGGAAGTTGACTTCTTCAGTATTGGTACCAATGACTTGATCCAATACACCATGGCTGCAGACCGCATGAACGAGCGCGTGTCTTACTTGTACCAACCATACAACCCATCAATTTTACGTTTGATCAAAAACGTGATCGATTCAGCGCATGCTGAAGGCAAATGGGCTGGTATGTGTGGAGAAATGGCGGGCGATCAAACTGCTGTGCCGCTTCTTGTAGGTATGGGCTTAGATGAGTTCTCAATGAGTGCAACATCTGTTCTGAAAACACGTAGCTTAATGAAACGCTTGTCAACGACTGACATGCAAGAATTAGCAAAACGTGCTTTAGAAGATTGCGATACAATGGAAGAAGTTGTTGAGCTAATCGAACAGTATGTAAACTAATCATTTCTAGGCAACAAGCAATTTTGCTTGTTGCCTTTTTTTTGTTATAAGAAGCCTTCTTGTTCGATTTGACTTGCAATAGCCTACTCGTTTTTTCAGAAAACGAACAATTTTGTCATATCTTTGTATAAAGCTATGATTCCGTAAGTTTTTCACGTATTATGATTAAATGGGGAACAAAATCTAGGACCATGGTAGGAGTATGTCTCCGATTGCCTATGGTATACTAATATCAGATATAAGCATTTCCAAGGAGGAATCATCTTTGAAAGTACTTCTTTATTTTGAAGGAGAAAAATTATTAGCTAAATCAGGTATCGGTCGAGCGTTGGCCCATCAGCAACGAGCACTGACATCTGTCGGGATTCCTTTTACTCTTGATAAAAATGATGAGGACTATGATATCCTTCATATCAACACGTATGGGATCAATAGTATGCACATGGTCAACAAAGCCAAAAGACAAGGGAAAAAAGTGATTTATCATGCCCATTCTACAGAAGAGGATTTTCGTAATTCATTTATCGGCTCAAACCAGCTTTCGCCATTATATAAAAAATATTTGATCAATCTTTATTCTAGAGCCGATCAGTTGATCACCCCGACTCCTTATTCGAAAGAACTTTTGGAAGGGTATGGTATCCAAGTACCGATCGAAGCGATCTCAAACGGCATCGATCTTGACAAATATCAGCCGGATCAAGAGAAAGAAAAAGCCTTTCGTGAGTATTTCAATCTCTTACCAGATCAAAAAGTCATTATATCCGTCGGTTTATTTTTTGAACGAAAAGGCATTCTTGATTTTGTAGAGATAGCTAGACAATTGCCTGAGTATACGTTTATCTGGTTTGGTCATACACCAATGATGACGATCCCTAAACAGATCCGCGACCTCGTCAATGAAGACCATCCAGAAAATGTGTTGTTTCCAGGTTATATCAAAGGGGATATCATCGAAGGTGCATATTCCGCTGCCGATTTATTCTTCTTTCCTTCTTATGAAGAAACAGAAGGGATCGTAGTCCTTGAGGCGTTAGCCAGCCGCCAAAATGTGCTCGTTCGGGATATTCCTGTTTATAAAGGGTGGCTAAGTAATGGGCACAATGCATACATGGAAAAAACCAATGAAGGATTTATTGAGAAAATCAAAGGAATCGTGGAGGGCTCGTTACCACCATTGAGTGAAGCGGGTTATGAAACAGCAAAGCAAAAGAGTATTGATGAAATTGGGTTTAAATTACAAGAGGTTTATACAAAAGTGATGAATACGGAATGAAGAAACTAATGTAAAGTTTGGAGGTACCGTTTTGAAAATCGGATTTTTTACTGACACCTACTTCCCCCAGGTAAGTGGTGTGGCGACATCGATCAAGACATTGAAAGAAGAGCTTGAGAAAAAAGGCCATAAAGTGTATATCTTTACAACGACCGATCCAAATGCTGATCTGGACGAAGAAGATATCATTCGCATGCCAAGTGTCCCGTTTGTGTCCTTCAAAGATCGGCGAATCGTGGTTCGCGGCATGTTGTATGCCTATTTGATCGCCAAAGAATTAGAATTGGAATTGATCCATACCCATACAGAGTTTGGTTCTGGGATGTTGGGGAAAATGGTGGGGCGTAAATTGCAGATTCCTGTGATCCATACCTACCATACAATGTATGAAGATTACTTGCACTACATCGCAAACGGAAAGGTCTTGCGGCCATCTCACGTGAAATATCTTTCACGGCTATTTGCCAACCACTCGACAGGTGTTGTTTGTCCAAGTGAACGGGTCATCGATACGCTGAGAGGGTATGGTGTGGTTTCACCAATGCGGATCATCCCCACAGGGATCGAAGTTGAGAAGTTTCGCCGACCGGATATTACAACTGACATGAAAAAAGAATTGCGGGAGAAATTGGGCATCACTGAGAATCAACCCATGCTGCTTTCCCTCAGTCGTATTTCTTATGAAAAAAATATCCAAGCAATCATCGACGGCATGCCAGAAATTTTAACGAAGATTCCTGATGCGCAATTAGTGATCGTTGGGAAAGGTCCGCATAAAGAAAAATTAGAAGAAAAAGTGGTGGATATGGCTTTATCTGACCATGTTCAATTTGTCGGTGAAGTGGCAAATGATAAAGTGGCGATCTATTACCATGCTGCCGATTACTTCGTCAGTGCCTCCACATCAGAAACACAAGGACTGACTTACACGGAAGCAATGGCTGCTGGAACACCGTTAGTCGTTGAAGGCAATGACTACTTAAACACCTTGATCGATGATCCGTCTTTAGGCGTCACCTATGAGAGTGATCGGGATTTCGCAAAAGCATTTATTGATTATTATGAACGAAAGATTCCTGCTGATCCCGAAGTTCTTGCTAGAAAAATGTACGAGATCTCGGCATTGCGCTTCGGTGAGTCGATGCTATCTTTCTACCATGACATGGTCGCTTATTATGAAACAGAACGCATCGAAAAAGAAACCGAGCAGACGCTAGAAAAATTCAAAGTAAAATTAAAGGCCTTTCGCCGAACGATCGATTAAACAGAAAATTTTCGCAAGTTCATGTTTTTAGCGTATACTAAAGACATGAACTTTTTTATTTTGGAGGGATCTGCATGGAGTTAGGATTTATCGGTACTGGTGTCATGGGTCAAGCGATGGTTGGTCATCTCTTAGCTGCAGGACATACAGTGAATGTTTACAATCGGACGAAAGAAAAAACAGATGAACTCGTTGCGAATGGAGCAATTTGGTGTGACACCCCAACAGAAGTTGCATCAGAAAGTGAAATCATCTTTACAATGGTTGGTTATCCATCCGATGTTGAAGAGGTTTACTATGGGCCTCAAGGGATTTTTCAAACGGCTGTGACGGGCAAAACATTGGTGGATTTTACCACCAGTACACCTGATTTGGCAGAACGAATCTACCAGACAGCGAAGGAAAAAGGAGCAGCGAGTATCGATGCGCCAGTTTCTGGTGGGGATCTTGGTGCGAGAAACGCTACGCTAACGATTATGGTTGGTGGCGATGAAGAAGCTTACCAACAAGTAAAACCACTTTTTGAAGTATTAGGAAAGACGTTTCAACTTCAAGGAGGGGCAGGAAAAGGTCAGCATACGAAAATGGCCAATCAGATCATGATTGCCGGAACCATGACGGGGATGACAGAAATGCTGGTCTATGCGAATCAAGCCGGTCTTGATTTACCACGAGTGATTGACACGCTTTCTGGCGGTGGGGCAGCCAATTGGTCCATGACGAATTACAGTCCTCGTATCCTAAAAGAGGATTATTCTCCAGGCTTTTTTGTCAAACATTTCATCAAAGATTTGGGGATCGCTTTGGATGAGGCCAAGAAGATGGGATTGGATTTGCCAAGCACCGCTTTAGCTAAAAAATTGTATGATCAGTTAGCTGAAAAAGGCTTCGAAAATGACGGAACGCAGGCGCTGATTAAACTTTGGTGGCAAGATGGAAAAAAATCTTAAAATGACAAAAAAAATACGAAAAATCAATGCAAGATAGAGGATGTTTTGATACAATATAACGGACAGAAAAAGGAGGCTTACGAATGAAAAGTTCGCAATTAGTCGCTATCATCAAACGTTTAGAAGCGATGGTCGAAGCGCAAGACAATGAAGTTCAAGTACGTCGTTTTGAAAAAGAAGGCGTCGAAAAATGTACCGTTACTTATGACAATTCGACAGAAACGTTTGAATTAACGGAAGCAGAATCAAGTCAATCTTATCAATTTGATAACGTTGATATTGTAGCCATGGAAATCTATGATTTGATCCAATAAGAATGAGTGGGACGTTCGTCGTCGCTTTCTCATTTCTAAACAGCAAGCCTACTTGGGCTTGCTGTTTTTTATTTATCTGCTGCTTTTTCTTGGCGATACAAGTGATTAAGGATGATCCCTAATGGATCGAGATCTTCCGGGGCTAAAGGAAGCGCAGCGCTTGCTGGCGGGAGTGGCTGGAATGTTTCCTCGGGAGAAAGAACTTTTGTTTGGATCAACTTGCCAAAGCTAACTTGATAGTATTTGATTTGAGTCGTCTGTGATCCTGGCTCCTCTAAGTCAAGGAGAATAGAAAAAATCACTTCTGGTTCTTGAATAAACTGATTGACCCTCACGATTTCTTGGTAAAAGCTTTGTGCTAAATGGATCTCGCGCTGCAGTACACTAGCTTGCTCAAACAATAGGTGATCAATCAGGTATGCTAAGCGTTTTTTAAGGAGTGAAAAACAATCGGTCTTCTTTCCTGCAAAAAAACAGCCGATTTCTCGCCACTTCTGTTCCAAGGGATACGCATCCATTTGAGGGAGCTGCTTACGCAAGGTCAATAGCGTCAGTTCGTTGACAGTCGGCAATTGAAAGGTTTCTGACAATAATTGAAACAATGCTGGCAATTTTTTTGTTTGCCGAAAGGGGCCATAACTGCCAATTTGTGGTGTTTGAGTGATCGTGAAGGTATGATTTGTCAAGTCAACAAAGCAATAGTTGGCTGAATGGTTCATTTGTCGGTTGTAGATAGGATGAAAAGCTTGGATCAAACGACATTCAAGTAATAGTGCATCCAATTCTGTATCTGTTTCGATCGTTTCAAAATCAACGACATTATAAACAAGTCGAAGCACCTTATTGGCATGCTGCTGGTTTTTTCGGAAGTAAGAAACGACACGCTGTTTCAATGATTTGGCTTTTCCTACATACAAGACTTCGTTGTGCTGATCTTTCATTAAATAAACACCAGGCTTTTCAGGCAGTGCATTTGCTTTGTTTTTTAAAAACTCTTTGTTCGGATTCATCGATCGTTCCTCTCCTTCCTTCAAAGAGTAGCAGATGAAGCGTAAGAGAGCAACGTTTGCTGGCCATCGACAAGAAAAAATTAGAAATAGAGTGGAGGCAACAAAATGATAAACTTTGACATTCAAAGGAAATTTCTTTATAACGGAAACGGATTATTTTGTCAACTCGCAGCTTTTAAAATCTTAGAAAATCAATTCTTAAATAAAAATGCGCTTAAAAATAAAAAAAGTTCGAAAAAATTCTTGCATTTCTCAATAACTTCCGATATAGTTTGACTATCAAATGATTTGATTATCAAAGTATTCGGATGGTGAAGGTTATGGAACCCAATTTAGAAACAGTTAATGACTACTTAGTCAGCGTCTTTAATGACATCTTAGTGATTGAAGAATCTGAATTGAAAAAATCTCAATTCAAAGACCTTTCAATTACCGAAATGCATACCATCGAAGCCATCGGGATGTACAAAAAAAAGACCACGACTGAAGTTGCCAAAGAGCTTTCGATCACTGTTGGGACTTTGACCATCGCGATCAATCGTTTGGTGAAAAAAGAATATGTAGAACGGATTCGCAGTGAAGATGATCGGCGAGTCGTCAAACTAGGTTTGACGAAAAAAGGAAAACTCCTTTATCGTGTTCATCAGCATTTTCATCGTGAGATGGTGAAAGGTGTCTTGAGTCAGATGTCTCCTGAAGAGGAACAGGCACTGTTGAAAGCACTGAAAAATCTGCATGACTTTTTACAAGATTATAAGTGAGAATAATGGATGAATATGTTTGGAAAAATTACCGCGACTGCAAGTTATGTTCCAGAAAAAATCGTAACAAATGATGATTTATCAAATTTGATGGATACTTCAGATGAGTGGATCCATTCTCGCACGGGAATCAAACGAAGAAGAGTCGCTGTCGGCGAAAACACTTCAGACCTTTGTATTCGCGTCGCTCAAACGCTTTTGCAAGATGCTCAGCTTTCAGCAGAAAGTCTAGATTTTATCTTGGTAGCGACGATCACACCGGATTTCAATACACCGGCGGTTGCTTGCCAAGTCCAAGGGGCGATTGGGGCAGTCAATGCCTTTGCTTTTGATATCAGTGCAGCATGTGCTGGTTTCGTGTATGCATTGTCTATGGCTGAAAAACTGATTCGAACGGGCGCTAAAAAAGGATTGGTCATCGGTGGAGAAGTACTTTCAAAAGTCTTGGATTGGAACGACCGTTCGACGGCTGTTTTATTCGGAGATGGTGCCGGCGGTCTATTGCTGGAAGCATCTTCAGAGCAGCATTTGCTCAAAGAGTCTTTAAAAGCAGATGGGACGCGAGGCATGTCCTTAACATCTGGTTTTCGAACGAATGAGAATCCTTTTTCACAAAACGCTCCGGCGTATAGTGCTTGTATGCAAATGATTGGACGAGAAATCTTTGATTTTGCGACGCGTGATGTGGTCGCCTCGATCAATGATCTGACACAAGATGAAGCAATCGATTATTTTTTGCTTCACCAAGCAAATTCACGTATTTTAGACAAAGTTGCTCGCAAGCTGAAGCAGCCCCGTGAGAAATTTTTGCAAAATATGCAAGATTATGGCAATACTTCGGCAGCCTCGATTCCGTTATTGCTAGATGAAGAAATCAAACGAGGTACACTGTCACTTGGCAGTGGTCAAAAAGTGGTGTTCTCAGGTTTTGGCGGCGGATTGACATGGGGAACTATGTTAGCCACCTTATAACTTGTTCACGAAACAAAATTACTATTGAAAAACACATTGGAGGAATATACACATGGTATTCGAAAAAATTCAAGAAATCGTAGCAGAAGAATTAGGAAAAGAAAAAGAAGAAATCAAATTGAACACAAACATCCAAGAAGATTTAGAAGCAGACAGCTTGGATCTTTTCCAAATCATTAACGAGATCGAAGATGAATTCGATGTGAAGATCGAAACAGAAGATGGTATCACAACCGTTGAAGATCTAGTTAAATATGTAGAAAAACAACAAGCATAAAACAAAGGCTAGGCAGACAGCCTAGCCTTTCCTTTTTAAGAACGTGTTTTTGCTGATTCATAGACGAACTGCAAGAAGCCATGTTCTCCAACGACAACGATCAAAGTAATGAAGGAGTGCAAGATGAAGACAGCCTTTTTATTTAGCGGTCAAGGCGCACAGTACCCCCAAATGGGAGAAGAGCTCTATCACCAAGAAGCAATCGTTCGTGAGACGTTTGAACAAGCCAGCACCATTCTAGGATATGATATGGCCGAGCTATGCTTTACTGAAAACGAACGTTTAAACCAGACGGAATATACGCAGCCTGCCATCTTAACGGTAAGTACGGCTTTTTGGCGACTTTTGGATGCGCAAGGAATCAAAGCAGATGCTGTTGCTGGCTTGAGTTTAGGCGAATATACAGCCTTAGTCGCTAGTGGTGCGCTTGATTTCCAGACAGCAGTCGCATTGGTGCAAAAGCGCGGTCGGTATATGGCAAGTGCAGCGCCAGCAGGTGTTGGGAAAATGGTCGCTGTGATGAACACACCCGCTGAAACGATTGAAGAAATCTGTAAAGAAGCAAGTCAAGTGGGGATCGTGACACCAGCGAATTACAATACGCCGCAGCAGATCGTCATTGGCGGTGAAGCGCCGGCAGTGGATAAAGCGGTGGAATTGTTACAAGCTGCTGGAACCAAACGGGTGATTCCTTTAAATGTCAGCGGTCCTTTCCATACTGCTTTGTTGGAACCCGCATCGCAGCAATTAGCACAGGAATTAGCTCAAATCACCTTTGATGAGTTACAAGTACCTGTCATCAGCAATACGACCGCGCAGCCAATGCAGCAAGACCAAATCAAGGAACTGTTGACGCTGCAAGTGAAATCGCCAGTGCGTTTTTACGAAAGCATTGCGACACTGAAGCAGCTTGGCATCCAACAAGTCATCGAGATCGGACCAGGAAAAGTATTGAGCGGTTTTATGAAGAAAATAGACAAAGAAATACAGACTGCGCGTGTAGAAGATAGCCAAACGTTGGCAGATACACTAGCCCGATTCAACTAGGAGGAATTTATGGATCTGCAAAATAGAAACGTCTTTGTAACTGGTAGCTCGCGAGGGATCGGTTTTACCATCGCGGAAGCCTTTGCC
The DNA here is from genome assembly GCF_030499455.1 of Enterococcus sp. B2E4. Taxonomy (NCBI): domain Bacteria; kingdom Bacillati; phylum Bacillota; class Bacilli; order Lactobacillales; family Enterococcaceae; genus Enterococcus; species Enterococcus sp. B2E4. The sequence continues at coordinate 50,125 of NZ_JAUKPK010000001.1, read as the reverse complement.
AAAGAAGGAGCGAATATCGTTTTAAATGGACGAAAAGAAATTCCCCAGTCACTGATCGATCGCATCACCAGCTACGGCGTGAAATGTGTAGCGATCAATGGGGACATTTCTGATTTTGATCAAGCGGCAGCCATGCTTTTAGAAGCAGAAGCGGCAGTCGGACCGATCCACATTTTAGTCAATAATGCCGGGATCACGAATGACAAATTATTGTTGAGAATGAAACCCGAAGATTTTGATTCAGTGATCAAAATCAATTTGACTGGTACCTTCAATATGACGCAGCACGCGTTGAAAAAAATGATGAAGCTGCGAGAAGGCCGCATCATCAATTTGACGAGTGTGGTCGGCTTGACGGGAAATATCGGGCAAGCCAACTATGCGGCAAGTAAAGCTGGCGTGATCGGTTTTACGAAATCTGCCGCTCGTGAAGGTGCCGCTCGGGGGATCACATGCAATGCGATCGCCCCAGGATTTATCGAAACAGAGATGACTGAAGTGCTGTCGGATAAAGTCAAAGAACAATCATTGGCAAATATTCCGTTACAGCGTTTTGGTTCCACACAGGATGTTGCGCAAACAGCAGTCTTTTTAGCAAAAAGCCCCTACATCACTGGTCAGGTGATCAGTGTAGACGGCGGGATGGCAATGCAAGGGTAGGAGGAAGAATAGATGAATCGAGTAGTAGTTACAGGATACGGCGTCACTTCTCCAATCGGAAATGACCCCGAAACATTTTTAGCAAGTTTACAAAACGGGACCAACGGCATCGGCCCGATTACAAAATTTGACGCAGATGCAACAGGGATCTCAGTTGCCGCTGAAGTCAAAGATTTTCCGTTAGAAAAGTACTTCGTTAAAAAAGATACGAAGCGGATGGATCTTTTTTCCATTTATGGAATTTATGCGGCGTTAGAAGCGATGGAAATGGCGAAGTTAGATACAGAAACCATTGATGTGGATCGTTTTGGCGTGATGGTTGGTTCAGGGATCGGCGGCTTGCCAACGATTCAAGACCAAGTGATTCGGATGCATGACAAAGGAGCAAATCGGGTATCACCAATGTTCGTACCGATGTCGATCGTAAATATGGTTGCCGGCAACATTGCATTACGGGTAGGTGCGAAAGGCATTTGTACGACGACTGTTTCCGCCTGTGCTTCTGGTACCCATTCAATCGGTGAAGCTTTTCGGAACATCAAGCATGGCTACGCAGATGTTATGATCGCTGGTGGTTCAGAAGCGACGATCTGTGAAATCGGTATTGCTGGTTTTGCGTCTCTGACGGCGTTAACCACTGAATCAGACCCTGACAAAGCTTCCGTTCCGTTTGATAAAAATCGTAGTGGGTTTGTCATGGGTGAAGGCGCTGGCGTCTTCATTTTAGAATCATTGGCGCATGCGCAAAAACGTGGGGCAACGATTTTAGGTGAAGTCGTAGGGTACGGTGCGAACTGTGATGCCTACCATATGACTGCGCCAAATCCTGATGGATCAGGTGCCGGAAAAGCAATGAAATTGGCGATGCAAGAAGCAGCGATCACCCCGGCTGAAGTTGGCTACATCAATGCCCACGGTACAAGCACGCCCGCCAATGACAGTGCAGAAGCGACATCGATCCAATACGGTTTGGGCGAAGACTATAAAAAACCATATGTTAGCAGTACAAAGTCAATGACTGGTCATTTGCTTGGGGCGGCTGGTGGAATCGAAGCCATTGCTTCACTATTAGCATTACAACATCAATTTATTCCACCAACCATCAACGTGACAGAACAAGATCCTGAGATCGACTTGAACGTTGTTATCAATCAAAGCCAACCAGCAGAATTGACCTATGCCATGAGTAATTCACTTGGGTTTGGCGGTCATAATGCAGTGATCTTGATGAAACGTTGGGAGGAAGCGTAATTGGAAACACATGAGGTAAAAGAGCTGCTCAGCCAATTCGATCAATCGACGTTAACTGAGCTTCGATTAAAAAAAGAGACATTTGAACTTTATTTTAATAAAAATACGACAAGTGGGCTACAAAGTGCATCCTCTGCACCTGCATCTACTCCTGCAGCGAATGCTGCGCCAACTCCTGTTGCACCAACGCCTGCTGTCTCAGCAACACCGGACACAGTAGAAACGGCAAAACCTGTCTTAGAGGGCAAAGAAGTTGTCTCTCCATTAGTGGGTGTCGTTTATTTGAAACCAAGTCCTGATAAAGACAACTTCAAACAAATCGGCGATCACGTGAAAAAAGGTGATATTCTCTGTATCGTTGAAGCGATGAAAGTCATGAATGAAATCGTCAGTGACGTCGATGGCGAATTAGTTGAAGTCTTGGTTGAAAGCGAACAAATCGTTGAATACAATCAACCATTATTCCGTGTGAAAGAAGGGTAAAGCAATGAGCGCATTAACGATTCAAGAAATCAAAGAAATCATCCCTCATCGTTATCCGATGCTTTTAGTGGATCGGGTAGAGGAGTTAGAAGAAGGCAAACGGGTCGTTGCGAAGAAAAACGTTACTATCAATGAGCCGTTTTTCCAAGGTCATTTTCCCCATGAACCAGTGATGCCCGGAGTATTGATCGTGGAAGCAATGGCGCAAGCAGGTGCTGTAGCATTGCTATCATTGGAAGATTTTCGTGGGAAAACTGCCTACTTTGGCGGTTTAGACAAAGCGAAATTCAGAAAAAAAGTAACACCAGGCGATACCTTGATCTTAGAAGTAGAAATAATCAAAGTGAAATCTGCAGCTGGCATCGGCAAAGGAATTGCCTATGTTGATGGGAAAAAAGTGGCGGAAGCAGAATTGACTTTCATGATTGGATAGGTGAGACATGTTTTCTAAAGTATTGATCGCAAACCGTGGCGAAATCGCCGTACGTATCATTCGCGCTTGTCGCGAATTAGGTATTCAAACGGTCGCCGTTTATTCAGAAGCAGATAAAGAAGCGTTGCATACAGAGCTTGCCGATGAAGCGATTTGTATCGGACCTGCCAAAGCAGCCGACTCTTATTTGAATGTACAGCAGATCCTAAGCGCTGCGATCGTCACAAAGGCTGAGGCGATCCATCCTGGATTTGGCTTCCTTTCAGAGAATAGCCGCTTTGCTGCGATGTGCGAGGAATGCAATATCGTCTTTATTGGGCCAAAGAGTGAGACTATCGATGCAATGGGAAACAAAATCAATGCAAGACGCTTGATGATCGAAGCAGAAGTACCGGTCATTCCCGGAAGCAAAGGCGCGATTTCTGATGTGGAAGAAGCTTTAACGATCGCTGAAGAGATTGGTTACCCAGTCATGCTCAAAGCTGCGGCCGGCGGTGGCGGTAAAGGGATACGGAAAGTCGCAGATAAAGAAGCATTGCCTCATCATTTTGCTTCGGCGCAGCAAGAAGCGAAAGCGGCATTTGGCAACGATGAAATGTACATTGAAAAAATCATTTATCCTGCTCGACACATAGAAGTGCAAGTGTTAGGTGATTCTTTTGGTAATATTATCCACCTTGGTGAACGCGATTGCTCGCTACAACGCAACAACCAAAAAGTGTTGGAAGAATCCCCTTCTGTGGTGATTTCTGAAAGCAAGCGAGCAGAACTAGGAGAAGCAGCGGTGCGTGCCGCACAAGCGGTAGGGTATCGTAATGCTGGCACGATCGAGTTTTTAATGGCGGACACTGGGGAGTTTTATTTCATGGAAATGAACACTCGAATTCAAGTGGAACACCCGATCACCGAAATGGTGACAAACATTGATTTAGTCAAAAAACAACTTGAAGTCGCTAGTGGTGAACCGCTAGGTTTGACGCAAGCAGACATCAAGATGACGGGCGCGGCGATCGAATGTCGGATCAATGCAGAAAATCCAGCCTTCAATTTTGCGCCGTCACCAGGCAAGATCAACAATTTGTTTTTACCAAGTGGCGGCCTAGGCGTTCGTGTAGACAGTGCCATGTATTCTGGCTACACGATCCCACCTTATTATGATTCTATGATCGCTAAAGTGATCGTTCACGGCGAGAACCGTTTCGAAGCGTTGATGAAGATGCAGCGGGCGTTAGCCGAATTAGTGACCGATGGTGTCATTACGAATGCAGAATTCCAAATGGACTTGATCAGTCACCCGAAAGTGATTGCGGGAGACTATACAACCGCCTTTTTACAAGAGGAATTTCTGCCAAATTGGACACCTGAACAATAGGAGGGAAGATGAGTGGCTTTATTTAAGAAGAAAAACTACATTCGCATCAATCCTAATCGAGGTCAGCTGCCAACGAACGAACCAGTCGTACCAGATAATCTTTGGGCGAAATGTCCTAGTTGCAAACGAACGCTTTATACGAAGGAGATGGGGGCAGAGAAAGTCTGTCCTCACTGCGGGTATAATTTCCGAATCAGTGCCTGGGAACGGATCGCTATCACGATTGATGAGAAAAGTTTTGAAGAATGGGACACAGATGTAACCACAAAAGATCCTCTTGATTTTCCTGGATATTTGGATAAAGTCGCACAAATGCAAGAAAAAACTGGGTTGCATGAGGCTGTCCTCACAGGAGAAGCAAAAGTTCAAGGATTGCCGTTAGCGATCGGGATCATGGATGCGAATTTCATCATGGGCAGTATGGGAACGGTCGTGGGGGAGAAGATCACCCGTTTGTTTGAACGTGCGATCGAAAAACAGCTACCAGTTGTTCTTTTTACCGCTTCAGGTGGTGCGCGGATGCAAGAAGGAATTTTGTCACTGATGCAAATGGCAAAAATCTCTGCGGCGGTAAAACGCCACAGTAAAGCTGGCTTGTTTTATCTAACGGTTTTAACGGACCCGACAACCGGTGGCGTCACCGCTAGTTTTGCGATGGAAGGGGATATCATCCTGGCAGAACCGCAAGCCTTGATCGGTTTTGCTGGACGACGTGTGATTGAACAAACCATTCGTCAGGAACTACCTGAAGACTTTCAAAAGGCAGAGTTTCTGTTAGATCATGGCTTTGTCGATCAAATCGTTCCGCGGACGAACTTGCGGGAGAAAATCCACCATTTGATTTCTTTGCATACGCGGAAAGGATGGGATCGTAATGACTAGAGCAGCCTACGAGATCGTTGAACTCGCTCGCAGCAAAGACCGTTTGACGGCACTGGATTACTTTGACGGCATTTTTTCTGAGTTTGAAGAGTTTCATGGAGACCGTCTGTTTGGCGAAGATGAAGCCGTTGTTGGCGGCATTGCTTGTTTAGATGGCAAGCCAGTGACCGTGATCGGTATTCAAAAAGGCCGTAATCTGCCTGAAAATTTACGCAGAAACTTTGGCTCGCCACATCCTGAAGGTTATCGCAAAGCGTTACGATTAATGAAGCAAGCAGAAAAATTTCAGCGACCTGTGGTCACATTGATCAATACAGCAGGGGCGTTTTGCGGTATTGGCGCGGAAGAGCGCGGAGAAGGCGAAGCGATTGCCCGTAACTTGATGGAAATGTCCGATTTAACGGTGCCGATCTTGGCAATCATCATTGGTGAAGGCGGCAGCGGCGGTGCCTTAGCACTGGCATTAGGCGATGAGGTTTGGATGATGGAACATTCGATCTATGCCATTTTATCTCCCGAAGGCTTTGCTTCGATCCTATGGAAAGATGGCAGCCGTGCCAAAGAAGCTGCTGGCTTGATGAAGATCACAGCTCAAGAACTATATGAACTCGGTGTTATTGAAAAAGTGATTGCTGAAACCCATGAAGAGGCCTTTTTACCGAAAGAGCAATTGATGGAACAGATGAAAGCGGCAATTTCAAAGAAACTTGCCGAACTTTCTACCTTGCAAACAGATGAATTGCTTGAGGCAAGGTATCAACGTTTTCGCCGATTTTAAAAACTAGGATATCCACTCTGATTAGAGGATGGGTATCCTAGTATTTTTTTATTAAAAGTGTTATTGAATAAATCGTACAAATGGCGAAGTTTTTAGTTTAAAATTTAATTATTCTGTGCTATTATGTATATATTCTGAATATAAGAAGATTATATTGCATAAATATTTGTTTTGAAGAGGAGCGTTTTTAATGAAAAAATTATTTGGAGCACTTGTTGTATTGACGGGGATTTTGGTTTTAGGAGCTTGTGGGAATGGCGGCTCATCGAGTACTGGAAGTTCTAGTGCCAGCGGTTCGGCGGATAATCAATTGGAAGCCATCAAAGCAGCTGGTGTGTTAAATGTGGCAACTTCTGCTGACTTTGCCCCGTTTGAATTTCATGCCTTGATCGATGGCAAAGATACGATCGTGGGCGCAGATATCGATATGGTCAATGAGATCGCTGATCGTCTTGGTGTCGAAGTGAATATTTTGGACCTTGATTTCAATGCTGTTTTGACTGCTTTGCAACAAGGGAAAGCCGATATCGCTGTTTCAGGCATCTCAGCAACTGACGAACGTAAACAGACTTTTGATTTCACCGATAACTATTTTACACCAGAACAAAAATTAGTTGTTAATAAAAACAATGAATCGGCATTTGATTCAATCGAAAGCTTGTCTGGCAAAAAAGTAGGCGCTCAAAAAGGCTCGATCCAAGAAATGATCGTTCAAGATCAATTAGCTGATTCGCAATTGGTTTCCATCGCCAAAGTTCCGAATCTAGTCAATGAATTGAAACAAGGCTCGATCGACGGTTTGGTCCTTGAAAGTGCGGTTGCTGAATCGTATGTTGCACAAAATGATGACCTCGTGATCACTGATGTAGCATTAGAAGCATCTGAAGGCGATTCTTATGCAATTGCTTTACCTAAAGGGAGTACCGAATTACAAGAAGAACTAAACAGTATTTTGAAAGAATTGATTGAAGATGGTACAATCGATGAGTATGTACAAAAGAACACAGATCTAGCCAACGAAAATGCGGCGCAATAGATAGAACGGAGTAGACACAATTATGGATTTATCCTTTTTAGCGATATATTACCCTTATTTTCTTTCTGGTGTGGTGATCACCATCGTGATCTCTATCATCACCGTGATCTTTGGAACGATTCTAGGGGTGATTTTCGCCCTAATGAAATTATCAAAAGTGACGCCTTTGCGCTGGTTTGCTAATGCGTATATTGAAGTCATCCGCGGCACACCGATGCTGGTGCAGATATTGATCGCTTTTGGTCTTTTGCAAGGAATGTTTGCCTTGCCGACGGTCTCGATCGGCGTGTTGAGTCTTGATTTTGGGCGGCTATTTCCTGGGATCATTGCGCTCTCGCTTAATTCTGGGGCATATGTTGCTGAGATCGTCCGAGGGGGAATCAATGCCGTTGATTACGGTCAAACAGAAGCGGCTGGTTCTTTAGGGTTGCGGCCTTTTCAAACGATGCGTTATGTCGTATTGCCACAAGCACTACGCAACATTTTGCCGCCACTAGGCAATGAATTTATCGTTTTGATCAAGGATTCCTCTTTGCTTTCAACGATCGGCATCTACGAGCTGATGAACAGTGCGCAGATCGTTGTCACCAGTTCTTTCCAACCATTAACGCCTTTCTATGTGGCGGCGGTCATTTACTTCATCTTGACGTTTACGACTTCGCGACTATTGAGTTTATGGGAAAAGAAACTAGGCAAAGGCTATCGTCGTTAAAAGGAGAAGACAAGCTATGATGTTAGATATTCAAGATTTACACAAAACCTTTGGCAGCAATCAAGTGCTAAAAGGGATCACAACGACGATCGATCAAGGAGAAGTCGTAGTGGTGATTGGGCCATCTGGGTCAGGAAAAAGCACGTTTTTACGCTGTTTGAACCTATTAGAAGTACCGACAAGCGGAAAAATCTTTTTTGAAGGAACCGATATTACCGATCCAAAGAATGATTTGTATAAGATGCGTGAAAAAATGGGTATGGTATTTCAAAATTTTAATCTTTTTCCGAATATGACGGTTTTAGAAAACATTACTTTGTCCCCGACGAAAGTCAAGAAGGTAGCAAAATCGGCGGCTGATCAGTTGGCAAAACAACTACTAAATGATGTTGGCTTACCAGACAAAGCAAAAGCCTATCCTCAAAGTCTTTCTGGTGGACAAATGCAACGAATCGCTATCGCACGTGCCTTGGCGATGGAACCAGACGTGATGCTCTTTGATGAACCGACTTCAGCGTTAGACCCAGAAATGGTTGGCGAAGTATTGTCCGTCATGCAGCGTTTGGCTCAGCAAGGAATGACGATGGTCATCGTCACTCATGAAATGGGCTTTGCGAAAGAAGTCGCGGATCGGATTTTATTTATGGATCAGGGAATCATTATGGAGGAAGGAACGCCAGAACAGATCTTTGATCATCCGAAAAATCCACGAACCATTGATTTTTTGAGTAAAGTATTGTAAACTGCGAGAAGTTCGCAGTTGTTAGTGATAAATTTGGACCTTTCCTAAGCATCCTTTCAGTAAAAGGATGCTTTTTTGACGGAAAAAAGACTACTTTAAAGAAGTGATAGAACAAACGGTTGTCTTGGCAGGTTCCTTTTTCAGTTCTTTTACAAGAAACCTGCAGAAACTGGCGCACTTGCTAGTATTCAAAAAGATTCTATTGTATAATTACAGGTTGAAGAGGTCTGATCTTGATAGAAACCATCTGCGTGATTGTAGGCAGATCGGACTGTTTCTTTTTAAGGATCGACAATTTGGATCGATGACTAGTCGCCGATTTTTAATACGTGAAGAAATCATGCAGCAAAGGAGATTTTATGTTTTCAAATTATAAACCGACTTGGATGGTCGATGCGATTTATAAAATCACCCCTAGCCAACTAAAGGCACAGGGGATCAAAGGGATTTTGACCGATCTTGATAATACCTTGATTGCTTGGAACAATCCTGACGGAACCGAAGAACTAAAAAACTGGCTACTGGAAATGAAAAATGCTGGGATACCTGTAGTTGTCGTTTCCAACAACAATAGTGAACGAGTGGCACGGGCAGTTGCGCCCTTTGGTTTAAAGTACGTACACCGCGCATTAAAACCCTTTTCAAGAGGGATCAAACAAGGCTATCAACAATTAGGCTTGAAAAAAGAAGAGGTCGTGATGATCGGCGATCAAATCATGACGGATGTACGAGGTGCCAATCGTGCCGGTGTTCGCAGTATTTTAGTGAAACCAGTGATCCCAACGGATTCTTGGAAAACCCAATTTAATCGAGCCGCAGAAAGAAAAATCATGAACTATTTATTGAAGCACAACCCAGAGTTAAAATGGCGTGGAGGAATTTAATATGACAGAAGGAATCGAAGAAATTCACTGTATCGGCTGCGGGGCAGTGATTCAGACAACGAACCCCAATGAATTGGGCTACACCCCGCAATCCGCATTAGAAAAAGGACTTGAATCAGGAGAAGTCTATTGTCAACGCTGCTTCCGTTTGCGCCATTACAATGAGATCCAAGATGTTTCCCTTACCGACGATGATTTTCTGCGTCTACTGAATGAAATCGGGGAAAAAGAAGCCTTGATCGTTAATGTCGTTGATATTTTCGATTTTAATGGTTCATTGATCCCAGGACTGCACCGCTTTGTCGGCAATAATCCTGTTTTATTAGTGGGCAACAAGGTGGATATTTTGCCAAAATCTTTGAAAAAATCGAAGATGACCCAATGGATGAAGGAACGTGCTCATGAAGCTGGTTTAAGACCAGTGGATGTATTATTGACGAGTGCCAAGAAGCCAGGTGAAACGGAAGCTTTACTGCAAGCGATCGAAACGTATCGTGAAGGACGCGATGTCTATGTGGTGGGTGTGACGAATGTTGGAAAATCAACATTGATCAATCAAATCATCAAACAAACAGCGGGGATCAACGAATTGATCACGACTTCGCGTTTCCCAGGAACCACATTGGATAAAATCGAGATTCCCTTGGATGACGGACACTTCTTGATCGACACACCAGGAATTATTCATCGTCATCAAATGGCGCATTATTTAGGTAAAAAAGATCTAAAAATCGTGGCACCAGCCAAAGAGATCAAACCAAAGGTGTATCAGTTGAATCCAGAACAAACTTTGTTCTTAGGAGGACTTGCCCGATTTGATTTCATTCAAGGAGAACGCAGTTCATTTATTGCTTATGTAGCAAATGATGTGGCGATCCATCGGACCAAATTAACGAAAGCCGATGAGTTTTATGAGAAACATGTTGGTGGGCTGCTGCAGCCGCCGCGAGCAGATGAAGTGGCGGATTTTCCTGAACTCGTCCGTTTCGAATTTTCAATCAAAGAAAAAACCGATATCGTTTTTGCTGGACTTGGCTGGATCACGATCACCAAACCGTGTGTCATCGCTGGGTGGGCGCCAAAGGGTGTCGATGTGCTTAGACGTAAAGCATTAGTATAAGGAAGAAGGAAGAATATGGACTTACGAGGAAAACAAAAAAGATTTTTACGAAGTGAAGCGCACCATTTAAACCCGATTTTTCAAATCGGCAAAGGCGGCTTGAATGACGCGATGATGGCGCAAATTGAAGAAGCGCTAGAAAAACGAGAATTGATCAAAGTCTCATTGCTCCAAAATACCGATGAGGTTGCTAACGAAGCAGCTGAAACGATCCGTGAGAAAGTCGGCTGTGAAGTGGTACAGATCATCGGACGAGTGATCGTTTTATTCAAACCGTCAAGCAAAGAAAAATACCAAACGATTTCAAGCAAAGTTCGTTCAATTTAGGAGGGAGAAGGCATGCAAGGACAAACATTTGGAAAGGTACAAACGGTTTTAGAGACGCAAACACAAGAACTTGTACCGAAAAAGCAAGTGGGCATTCTTGGTGGGAATTTTAATCCAGTACACTACGCACATCTGGTCATGGGTGAGCAAGTAGGGCAAGCATTAGGGCTGGATAAAGTTTATTTCATGCCTGAGTATTTACCGCCTCATGTTGATGAGAAAAAGACGATCCCAGCGGAGCACCGCTTGGCGATGTTGGAGTTGGCGATCGCCGATAATCCGCGATTTGCTGTAGAGACCATTGAGTTGGAACGAAAAGGTAAGAGTTATACGGTTGATACGATGCGGGAATTGACAGCTAAGAATCCAGATACCAATTATTATTTTATCATTGGCGGGGATATGGTGAACTATTTACCAAAATGGCATCAAATCGATGAGCTGATGGAATTGGTGACTTTCGTGGGGGTTCGTCGTCCAGAAGTGCCGATCGATAGCCCATACCCGATTATTTGGATCGATATCCCGCTAATGGATGTCAGCTCAACAACAATTCGTAAAAAAGTGCAACAAGGTTGTTCGGTTCGCTACTTATTGCCAGATAATGTGTTACACTATATTCAAGAAAAGGGGTTGTACTTGGATGAAGAGTGAACACTACACACAAGCAGAACGGGAACTTTTGATGCAAAAGGTCCAAATGCAGATGAGTCAAAAGCGCTTTGAGCATGTGTTAGGTGTCGAAAAAACGGCCGTTGCCCTTGCGGAAAAATATGGTGCTTCACCGGTCAAAGCCAGCATCGCCGCCTTGACGCATGATTATGCGAAAGAACGCAGCGATGAAGAATTTCAATTAGTCATTCGTAGAGACGGATTCGACTTGGATCTCTTGAACTGGAACAATGCCATCTGGCATGGACTTGTCGGTGCTGATTTCGTTCAACGAGAATTAGAAATCGATGACGAAGAAATCTTACAAGCGATCCGTTTGCACACCACCGGAGCTGCTAAGATGAGCCTGTTAGATAAAATCATCTATGTGGCAGATTATATCGAACCCGGACGTACGTTTCCTGGAGTCGTTGAAGCCAGAGAGATCGCAATGATTGACTTAGATGCCGCTGTTGCTTACGAAACGAAACATACCTTGCTTCATTTGATCGAAACAGAAGCAGTTATCTACCCAAAAACGATCGAAACCTACAATTTTTGGGTAGCCAAATATAGGAGGGAATTACCATAGATAGTCAGAAAATATTAGAAATTGCTGTAAAAGCCGCCGATTCAAAACATGCCGAAGATATTATGGCATTAGATGTGCGGGAAATCTCTTTGCTAGCAGATTACTTTGTGATCTGTTCAGGAAATAGCGAACGTCAAATCAATGCGATCATTGATGAAGTCATCGATAAAGAAGAAGAAAATCAAGTATCTGTTCGTCGTGTCGAAGGAAAAGATGGTGGAAAATGGGTCTTGATCGACTTAGGTGACGTGATCGTTCACGTATTCAGTGCCTCAGAACGTGCTTTTTACAACCTAGAAAAATTATGGTCTGATGCGCCGCTTGTGGATCTTAATGAATGGGTCGTGGCGTAATGGCTTACGAAACCTTCGCATTTGTCTATGACGAAGTAATGGATTCCAGTCTCTATAAAAAGTGGCTGGATTTTTCTTGTCGTCATTTAGGAAAAAGAAAACAGCTGTTAGAATTGGCTTGTGGAACTGGTGCGTTAGCCGTTGAGTTTGCGAAGGCTGGTTTTGACGTGACTGGGTTAGATCTTTCAGAAGAGATGCTGATGATCGCTAGTCAACGGGCTGAAAAAGAAGAGGCGGCTGTGCAATTTGTTGCGGGTGACATGCTGGATCTCGTAGATGTTGGCACCTATCAAGCAATTACCTGCTATTCTGACTCCCTTTGCTACATGGAAGACGAGCAGAGTGTGCAGCAAGTGTTTGATGGTGTTTACAGTTGTTTAGAAGAAGATGGCGTCTTTTTATTTGATGTGCATTCCGTATATCAAATCGATGAAGTCTTTCCTGATTATAGCTATCATTACCAAACCGATGAATTTGCCTTTCTTTGGGAAAGCTATCAGGGCGAAAAAGACCATAGCATTGAACACTTCTTGACCTTTTTTGTTGCACAAGAGAATGGGTTGTTTGAACGCTTAGATGAGCTTCATCAAGAAAGAACCTATCCTCTTGAAAGCTATTTAAGAATGTTAGAAAATGCTGGTTTTGCTAATGTTGAATGCTATGCTGATTTTATCGATACGAAGCCAAATGAAAAAAGCCGTCGCTGGTTTTTTGTCTGCCATAAGTAACCGTTATGTAAAACAGGAGGGATGTCGATGAAGGCTTGCGGACTAGTCGTAGAATACAATCCTTTTCACCATGGACACCAATACCATGTGGAAAAAGCACGGCAAGTAACGAATGCTGATGTCGTCGTTGCGGTGATGAGTGGAAATTTTTTACAGCGTGGCGAACCAGCAATCATCGATAAATGGCAGCGAGCTCAAGCAGCACTACAACATGGGGTAGACTTGATCGTCGAATTGCCCCCCGCTTGGGCCGTCCACTCTGCTGATTTTTTTGCATCGGGAGCGATTAGGATTCTGCAGGATCTGCAATGTGAGTTGTTATGCTTTGGCACAGATACGAAACACCCCTTCGACTATGCCAAGTTTGCTCACTTTGAAAAAGAAAATCAACTAATGATCGATGACGCATTTCAACGCTTAGCGAGGCAAAATACTACCTATAGTCAAAAAATGAGTGCGGTCCTCAGTGAGCTTTATCCCGAGTACCATGCAGAAAAAGACCAGCCCAATCATCTGTTGGGTATGGCGTATGCACGGGAAGTGCTGCATTATGAAAAACCAATGCGCCTGGTCCCCATCCAACGCGTTGCGGCGTCTTATCATTCAGAACAATTCGATCATCCCACGATCGCCAGTGCAACAGCCATTCGCCAAGCAATCAAACAAGGTGCAGCTGTTGTGGATTTTGTTCCTGAAGCCACACAAACCTTTCTTTCACAAGCAACAGTCGACTGGGAAGCCTTTTGGCCGTATCTTCAATACCAGATCATTTCTGCCCCAATCGAAAAATTAGCTGCTATTTACCAGATGGAAGAAGGATTAGAATATCGACTAAAACAATATGTGACGGCGGCGGATTCTTTTGCAGATTTTATCAAGTTGTTAAAGACGAAACGTTATACCCAAACGCGGCTGCAGCGTCTTGCTTGTTATGTGTTGTTCCAAGTGACAAAAGCTGAAATGAAGGAAGCTCAAGAACATTCCTTTATTCGAGTCTTAGGGTATACGAAGCAAGGGCAGCACTATTTAAAAGAGGTCAAAAAAGAGCTGACCCTGCCGCTGATCGCTAAATTTGGTAAGCAAGAAGCACAGCGCTATGGCTTGTCATTGCGGATCGACCAGATCTATCAGCAAGGGAATCCTCAAATCACAGAACAAAATTTTCGAAGAATTCCGCTTTTTATTGATAAATAAGTGAAAATTACTTCACAGAACGCCATTTGACAAGTATAATGAATAAGGATTTTTAAAAACAAGAAAGCGAAGTGAAATCATGGGTCGTAAATGGGCAAATATCGTAGCGAAAAAAACTGCTAAAGATGCAAACAATAGCCGAGTTTATGCAAAATTTGGAATCGAAATCTACGCAGCAGCAAAATCGGGTGATCCCGATCCTCACGCGAACCAAAAATTACGCTTTGTTATCGAACGTGCGAAAACCTACAATGTGCCAAAACACATTATTGACCGTGCGATTGAAAAAGCCAAAGGTTCTGGCGATGAACAATACTCAGAACTTCGATACGAAGGATTTGGACCAAATGGATCAATGGTGATCGTCGACACGTTGACAAATAACGTCAACCGCACCGCAGCCGATGTTCGGGCCGCTTTTGGTAAAAACGGCGGGAATATGGGTGTTTCAGGAGCCGTTGCTTATATGTTTGATAACACGGCACTCTTTGGCTTTGCCGGTGACGATGCGGATGAAATCTTAGAATATTTGATGGACAAAGAGATCGATGTTCGTGATGTCGTTGAAGAAGATGGACAAATCATCGTTCACGGTGAACCAAGTGACTTCCATGCCATTCAAGAAGCCTTGAAAGAAAAAGGAATCACTGAATTCTCAATTGCAGAAATGCAAATGATTCCTCAAAATGAAGTAACCTTGACGGGTGACGATCTAGAAAAATTCGAAAAAATGATCGATGTGTTAGAAGATCTTGAAGACGTACAAAACGTCTATCACAATGTGGCAGACGCGGAAGAATAAGTGTCGCTTGGCAGCCTAGAGACAATCTGGCTGCCATTTTTTTAGTATGTTTTTTTATGTAGAAGCTTTGTCGCTTATGCAAGAGAAATAATGAAGCGGTAGCGTTGCTCATTTACTGAAAATTCTTCTGTGTTGATCATCTTTTCAGTTGGTTTCTATACATTTTATGTGTTATGATTTACTACATAAGCAAACAAATCGTTAGGGGGGCAGACATGGAAGAAAAAATCGTTTTAGAGCCATTTAATCGAATCTTAAGTGGTTTTGAAAAGCTAGCAGAAGTGTCTGTATCGATTTCTGACTGCTCGGCTCTTTGTCGGAAATATCAAAAGTACGGGGTAGAAGGGTATCGTCTAGGTGATTATCGTGGTTCTTCTTATTTGAATCGTTATTTAAATGTCGTCGTTGATCGCGCACCCTTATTAATTTATAAAGAGCGATTCTTGATTCCATTAGTCTTTCGCATGTCGGAATACTCTGAACGGCTCTTTATCGATGAGTATCGAATGGAAGGGTTCTTCTTGCTTTTGGATTGGCTTTTAGAGCACCGACCAGAAAAAGCAATTATTGATTATAAACGAACGCGTGCTTTGCCTCATAGAAAAGAATTTGTCATCGATAGTTCCTATGTACTTTTTCGATTGACAGAAATTCTAGATGGCGCTGGCTTCCCTCTTAGTCGCTTTACGACGATTGAGGAATTTAGTGAGTGGAATCGTACCCATCGCTTGATCGATAACGGCAGTATTGGACGACATACAAAATTATTCGTTCCAGAAGATCCCGAACACGTTTCTGAGCTGCAAATGATTTTAACCATCGTAGGGATGCGCTATCCAGAAACCCGTTTATTTATTGGCGAGTTAAAAGGCTAAAAAAACATCACGATCGGCTTGTTTCCTTTGGGAACTCGCCGAAAGTGATGTTTTTTGTTATCCGATCGTTGATGCTTCTTGGAACTGATAAGTGGTAGGATCAGCTTTTGCTAGCAGCGGCAATTCCTCTTGGGTGAGGACGGTCAACTGATGCATCGCCCGTGTCGCCATTGTATAAAAAATCAATTGGTCTTGTTCAGTCACGAAAGTGGCACCTGGTGTCCAGACAAATACTTGGTCAAACTCTAGCCCTTTTGCTAAAAAGGCCGGGAAGATCATCACATTGCGTTTCATGAAGTCTTCTTCAGAGGTGATCAGCTGCACTTGTTCCTGCATTGTTTCTGCCAGCTGGGCATATAACTGCTGGCAATCCTTTGCGGTTTTACAAATGATCGCGGTGCGCCAACGCTGATTCTCAGCGGCGTCACGAATACTGGTTTCTAGGAAAGCCAGATTTTCAGTTGCAGTTCCTTTAACAATTGTTGGTACCGCCCCTTTACGAGCCGTCAATTCCACTTGATCACTGCCAACTAAAAATTGATTGGCGAAATCTGTGATTTCCTTAGTCGAACGATAGCTGGTTTTCAATTGATAACGTTTCACACTTTCGCGGGGGAATAATTCTGCTAATGCCCCGACGATCGTTTCATTGCCATACACTTTTTGATTCAAATCGCCGCACAGGGTGATGCCAGCCTTTGGATAAAGCTGACGCAGTAGGGCCACTTGTGCTGGTGGAAAATCCTGCATTTCATCGATAAAGATAAACCGAGCTTTTTCTTCGACATGAACAGGATAAAGCTGTTTGATCAGTAAGAAAAACAAAACGGCGTCTTCTTGTTTGATCTGTCTTTGGCGCATGCCTTGTCGAATATCGGCAATACTTTGCTGCCAAGCCGCAGCCTCGATGCCAGTTTCTTTGACTGCAGCAGACTCAACCGATTGTAAAAAGTGTAAGTATTGCTTGGCTTGGTTGACAAACTGAAAGTTTTTCACTCCCCGGGTCAAGGAACGGAACTTCTTGCGGACGATCTGCTGTCTAAGTTTCTTCCGCAAACGGCGTTCGTTTTCTTCGCTGTATTCTTGATGAGGATCATTGGCAAATACTTGTTGCAATTGTTCTTCGGTCGCTTCTTTGACCCAGTCTTTTTTGGCTTCATCTTTTTCCAAGCCGCCGATTTTTTTTAATAATTTCGTTTGAAGCAGTTGGGTTCTTTGGTAAATCGGCAGTTCGTTATTGGTTTCTTGATACCAGCGGCGAATCTGTTCTTTTGTCAAATAGGTTTGCCCTTGGATTTTTAGATCACGGAACAAGGGACCGATCGGTGCAATCGAACGGACATAACGGTTGATTTTTTCCACCAAGAAAAGACTACTTTTGATTTTTTCAATGGCATCATCGTCGCCGCTTAAAAAGGTTTCTTCTTGTTGGGTTTCTTTCGTCACTTCATAGCCAGTCAGAATCAATTGGATAAAGTGGTGGAAGGTTCTTGTGGGCACTTCACTTTCACCTAAAGAAGGCAGGACCATGGAAATATAGTCAGAAAACAAATGATTGGGTGAAAACAGCAAGACTTGTTTTTCGTCCAACCATTTGCGATTCCGATAAAGTAAAAAGGCGACCCGCTGCAACAAAGCAGAGGTTTTCCCACTTCCAGCAATCCCTTCGATCAGTAAGAATTTATTGGTGGTATCACGAATGATTTGATTCTGTGCTTTTTGGATCGTCGAAACGATGTTACGCATTTGAGAAGAAGAGGCTTCATCCAATATTTCCAACAAAAATTCGTCATTGATGATCTCCGAAGTATCGACCATCGACAAGATTTCACCATTTTGAATTTTAAATTGGCGTTTCAAAAGCAATTCTACCGTAAACCGATCAGTGTCTGTTTCGTAGAAGGTTTCACCAAGCTCTCCTTCATAATAAAGATTGGCGATCGGTGCGCGCCAGTCGATGACGATCGTTTCTTCATCTTTGTCTCGCAATGAAGCGATCCCCAAATAGAGGGTCTCGGTTTCTTGTTCTTCTTTGAAATCGATGCGAGCAAAATACGGATTGCCCGCCATCGTTGTTAAGGTTTTGACGCGTTTTTCTTGTGATTCTGCGGTTTGGTATTTTATCAGCAATTCTTGTTCATGCTGCTGGTACTCGATAACTGATTCATAAAAGGCTTCACTGTCGCCCCCGCGAATTTTCTTATCGGCGATTTCTTTTAATTGATCATCCATTTTAGCGGCTAATTCTTGTTTTTGCTGCGAAAGGATCGCTTGTTCTCTGTGGATCAGAGCAATGGTTTCATTGACATGTTGTTGTTCTTTTTGACGTTCGTTCACGAAGGATCCTCCTTAAAAAAATTGCGACATAAAATTATAGCATATTTTCCCTGCGAATGTCGTGAAAAAAAAGAAACTATGCTAATATTTATAAAAAGAGCTTAGGTGTTCAAAAACGAAACGAAAAAGAGGTGGAGACGGTGAGGGAAGAGGCAGAATTACACCAATTGATCCTGTCTGTGGGGCAACGTGTTGGGGCACGTGCCATCGGTTTATCTGGTTCACGGACCGATCCACAGGCGCCAAAAGATTTTTTGCAAGACTTTGATGTGGTTTACGTAATGGATGATATTCAGCCCTTGGTCGATGATCCTTCATGGTTAGAAGCCTTTGGACCGATCATGATCAGGCAAACACCGGAAGCTAGCACCATCTATCCGCCAAGCTTGGGCGGGTGTTTTACGTACTTGATGCATTTTTAGACGGAGTAAGAATCGATCTCATGCTATGTCCTCTTGCACTGGTCGATCGTCTGGCTAACGAACCAGGCTTGCAGCCGCTGCTTGATCCAGACCAAATACTAAGTTTTGCTAAACAAGCAAATCATTCGCATTACTGGATCAAGCGCCCGACCCAAGCCGCTTTTCAGGAACACTGCAACGAATTTTGGTGGGTAAGCACGTATGTCGTGAAAGGGCTGCTTCGAAAGCAGCTGATTTATGCTGCGGATCATTTATACACTATTTGTTGGCAAGAATTGTTATGGATTGAAGATTTGTTCGTTGCCCAAGCTCAGCAATTTCAGGTGAGTACAGGGAAAAATCATAAATACCTACAGTCGTTTCTATCGGAAAAGGAGTGGCGGGAATTGACCTCATTGCTTGATTTTTCCACGATCACTGCCTGCGGTCAGTCCCTCTTGAAGATGCAAAAACGTTTTGATGGCCAAGCAAAGAACATCAGCGAGAAATTAGGGCTGGCCTATGATTGGCAAGAAGCTGAGAATGTCCAAACATATACGAAGTATTGGAGTGAAAAAAATTGGCAGATGAAACCAGAGAATCAAAAATAAAAGACTGTCAGATTCAAGTGTTTTGGCAGCGGTTTTTAAAAGCAAATCCAAGAAATCAATCTCCTTTGACCTATGAAGATGCTTGGTCCTTTGGTGATACCCCACAAATGGCCGATGAACTGGCAGCACTGGTTTTAGCTGGCAAAAAGACGGCAACGACATCTGCCGCTGCGCTCTATGAAATCGAGCAAGAAGCATTGCCGCAATCAGGAACCTATAGTGTCCTTTTAAATGGGTCGGATGTACCAAAAGCTGTTCTTTACTTAGAGTTAGTGTCGATCATGCCTTTTGATGAGGTGACAGCAGACTTTGCCTTTTTAGAAGGGGAAGGAGATCGCACTTTGGCTTATTGGCGCCGTGTTCATGAAGCTTTTTTTCGACGAGCTTATGCCTCAGCGGGATTGTCTTTTCACGATCAAATGCTGTGTGTTTGCGAAAAGTTTTGTGTCGTTTATCAGGAAGAATAAAGTCATTGTTTTCTTTGGAAACCAAGGTAATAGTTTTTGTCTTTTTGAAAAAGGTGTATAATCAAAAGCAAACAAAGGAGGAAGTCGTATGCCATTTATCCATGTCGAACTAGTTGAAGGACGTTCGCAAGAGCAACTGACGAATATGATGAAAGAAATCACTGAGGCGGTCCATAAAAATACAGGCGCCCCTAAAGAGCATATCCATGTTATCATCAATGAAATGAAGCAAGGAACCTATGCTGTGAATGGCGATTGGAAATAATTCTCTTGCTTTTTTATCAAGAGAGTGGTTTAATTGAGCCATAATCGATCAATAAAAAAGACACCTGAATTTGAGAGTCTTCGATAAGAGAGGGAAATCTTGGCTGAAAATTTCCTAGAAGAAAACCAAAGGATGACCACTTTTTTAAGACCTCTGTTGAAACGGAGGCGGTTGAACCGTTATCTCATGAAGAGGAAAACAGACTTTTTCTGTTTTTGAAGAATAGGTGGAACCACGAGTGATCGTCCTAGTATCGTAACCGATACTAGGACTTTTTTTATTGATTGAAATCATCAAAGGAGGACATTCATATGTCATTATTTATTACATTTCCTGATGGCGCAAAAAAAGAATTTGCTGTTGGGGTAACAACCAAAGAGATTGCTGAAAGTATCTCGAAAAGTCTTGCAAAGAAAGCCTTAGCTGGAAAAGTCAATGGACAACTGATCGATCTTTCACGTCCGATCGAAGAAGATGCAACGATTGAGATCGTGACACCCGATCATGAAGACGCCTTAGGCTTACTTCGTCATTCGACAGCTCATTTAATGGCTCAAGCTATGCGCAGACTCTATCCATCGATCCATTTTGGGGTAGGACCTGCAATTGATTCTGGTTTTTACTATGACACAGACAATGGGGAAAACCCAATAACTGCAGAAGATCTACCAGCAATCGAAGCAGAGATGATGAAGATCATCAAAGAAAATCTGGCAATCGAACGCCGCGTGTTAACAAAAGAAGAAGCGTTGACCCTTTTTGCCGAAGATCCATACAAAGTAGAGTTGATCACTGAATTACCAGATGATGAAACGATTACTGCCTATCAGCAAGGTGAATTTGTCGATCTTTGCCGCGGTCCTCACGTCCCATCAACTGGTCGTATCCAAGTGTACAAATTATTATCAGTGGCAGGTGCTTACTGGCGTGGAAGCTCTGACAACCAGATGATGCAACGGGTATACGGAACAGCCTTTTTCGATAAAAAAGACTTGAAGGAATTTATCCGTTTACGGGAAGAAGCAAAAGAACGCGATCATCGCAAATTAGGAAAAGAATTAGAATTGTTCATGTTATCACCGGAAGTCGGCGCTGGTTTGCCTTTCTGGCTGCCAAAAGGAGCTACGATCCGTCGTACGATCGAACGGTATATCGTGGACAAAGAAATCAGCTTAGGGTACCAACATGTGTATACACCAATCATGGCAAACGTAGATCTATACAAAACCTCAGGGCACTGGGATCATTACCATGAAGATATGTTCCCGCCAATGGATATGGGTGATGGGGAAATGTTAGTATTGCGACCAATGAACTGTCCGCATCATATGATGGTTTATAAAAATGACATTCATTCGTATCGTGAGCTACCGATTCGGATCGCTGAATTAGGCATGATGCATCGCTATGAAAAATCAGGGGCATTATCTGGATTGCAACGGGTTCGGGAAATGACTTTAAACGATGGGCATACATTCGTCCGTCCGGATCAAATCAAAGAAGAATTCAAACGGACACTTGATTTAATGATCGGTGTTTATGAAGACTTTAATATCACCGATTATCGTTTCCGTCTAAGTTATCGTGATCCACAAAACAAAGACAAATATTTTGATGACGATGCAATGTGGGAAAATGCGCAAACGATGCTAAAAGCCGCTATGGATGAATTAGAATTGGATTATTTTGAAGCAGAAGGCGAAGCAGCTTTCTATGGACCAAAACTAGATGTCCAAGTGAAAACAGCTTTAGGCATGGAGGAAACCTTGTCAACGATCCAATTAGATTTCTTGTTGCCTGAACGGTTTGACCTAACGTATGTTGGTGAAGATGGTGAAAACAACCACCGTCCAGTGGTGATCCACCGCGGCATCGTTTCAACGATGGAACGCTTTGTGGCTTATCTGACGGAAGTCTATAAAGGCGCATTCCCAACTTGGTTGGCGCCGATCCAAGCATCGATCATTCCAGTTTCAGTCGAAGCTCACAGTGACTATGCTTACGAAATCAAAGAACGCTTGCAGGCACAAGGACTGCGGGTAGAAGTGGATGACCGCAACGAAAAAATGGGGTATAAGATCCGCGCATCACAAACCCAAAAAATTCCTTACCAAATCGTTGTTGGGGATCAAGAAGTCAATGACGCGACAGTCAATATCCGTCGCTACGGCAGCAAAGAGACCCAAGTCGAAGAATTGAATCTGTTTGTTGATGCAATGGCTGCAGAAGTGAAAAACTATAGTCGAAAATAGTTTTATGATGGATGAAGCGAAAAAGCACCTTCTTTAAGACGGTGCTTTTTTGTCTGAATTCATCAAAATAAATAAATAGGTTTTGTTATGATGATTAGATTGTAGTATAATTGATAAGTGGCAAAAATGAAAAAAAAGAAAAGGAGTTTGTGATGAATTATAATTACGGAGTTAGAGAGAAATCGGTTGTATCGGTCATTTTATTAACATTTATTACTTGTGGCATTTATACATTCTTTTGGATGTACCAAACAACCAAAGAGCTAGCAGAGTACAGCGGGGATAATCGTCTTTCGCCAGAAACATCGATCTTATTATCGATCCTTACTTGCGGATTGTACCAAATTTATTGGTGGTACCGAATTGCGGATGTCTTTATGGGGGCACAGCAACGAGCGAATATGCCTCGTCTGAGTGACAACAAAATCCTTTTTGTCGTCTTGAGCCTTTTTGGTTTTGATTTTATCAACATGGCGATTTTACAAGGAGATATGAACCAAATGTGGGAAGCTGCTGATCAAAATGTCATGATGTCATCTGCTACATCAAACGATTCGTCTGATTCAGATGATTGGGTCGATTATTGATTTGTCCGTTTAAATGGTTAACGGGGTTTCCTTGTCCAGGTTGTGGCATGACGCGCGCCTACTTGCACTTATTTCAGGGCGATCTTGAAGGTGCGCTGCATTTTCATCCCTTGTTTTGGTTAGTGCCGATCGTATTCGGAATCGTTTTGTTCAAAAAAAATCCGAAAATCAGCAAACTTTACCACAGTCACAACCTGTGGCTGACCTTGACACTTTTGGTACTAGTGGTTTATGGTGGTCGGCTCTGGCTTCATTTCCCACATGACGCGCCAATGGACTTTGATCCAGAGAGCATTTTCCCACAACTACTACGTCGGATTGGTCAAGTGATTCACTAACAGCCATTCACCCAAGCATTAAAAATCTTTAAGAAAATGCCTTGTTTTTTTCTGAAAGCGAAGGGAACATGCGACAGTAGTTGAATCTTTATGAAAATTGTGTTATATTTACAATGTAATGATACTTAGAGTGAGTGAGCGGTTTTTTCGCTCACTCTTTTTAATGGAATGAAGTTCGTTTCGTTGAGAAATAAAGGAGGCGATGTTGTGAGTACGGTAGTGGAAACTGTTACAGATATAGTGACCCCTATTCTGGATGCGCAAAAATTTGAATTAGTTGAAGTAGAATTCGTGAAGGAAGGGAAAAATTGGTTTCTTCGTGTGTTCATCGATAAAGAAGGCGGAATCGATATCGAGGAATGTGCCTTTGTCAGTGAACAACTTAGTGAACAATTAGACCAATGCGAACCTGATCCTATTCCACAGGCCTATTTCTTGGAAGTTTCTTCCCCTGGCGCCGAGCGTCCATTGAAGAAAGAAGCAGATTATCAACGGGCAGTCGGCGAGTACATTCATGTTTCTTTATATCAACCGATTGATGGAGAAAAACAGTTCGAAGGCTTTTTACAGTCATTCGACGAAAATCAGCTAGTTATTAAGACCCGAATCAAAACCAGAGAAAAAGAACGAACGATCGACCGGAAAAATATTGCCAAAGCTCGTTTAGCCATTCAATTTTAAACACGGAGGAATGAAAGAATCATGAGTAAAGAAATGTTGAATGCATTGGATGCATTAGAAGCAGAGAAAGGCATTTCAAAAGAGATTGTCATCGATGCCTTGGAAGCGGCATTGGTTTCAGCGTACAAACGTCATTACGGGCAAGCACAAAATGTGGAAGTTGAATTTGATCAGAAAAAAGGCAACATCCACGTCTATGCAGTCAAAGAAGTGACAGAAGAAGTCATGGACTCGCAACTAGAGGTTTCATTAAAAGAAGCGATGACAATCAACCCCGCTTATGAAATCGGCGACAAAATCCGTTTTGAAGTAACGCCTAAAGACTTTGGTCGTATTGCGGCGCAAACAGCAAAACAAGTCATTTTGCAACGGGTCCGTGAAGCGGAAAGAAACATTATCTATAACGAATTTAGTGCGTACGAAAAAGACATTCTGCAAGGAATCGTTGAACGCCAAGACAATCGTTATATCTATGTAAACTTAGGCAAAATTGAAGCCGTGCTTTCAAAACAAGACCAAATGCCAAATGAGTTTTATCAACCCCATGATCGGATCAAAGTATTCGTTTCTCGTGTTGAAAATACTTCGAAAGGCCCTCAAGTATTCGTTAGCCGTAGCCATCCAGATTTGCTACGCCGATTATTTGAACAAGAAGTGCCAGAAGTATATGATGGTACTGTAGAGATCGTAAGTATTGCTCGTGAAGCAGGGGATCGTGCCAAAGTCGCTGTTCGTTCCTTTGATGCCAACGTCGATCCAGTCGGCACTTGTGTCGGCCCTAAAGGTCAACGGGTTCAAGCGATCGTCAATGAACTAAAAGGCGAAAACATGGACATCGTGGAATGGAATGAAGATCCAGCGATCTTTATCGCCAATGCGTTGAATCCAGCAGAAGTCAGCGACGTTATTTTCGACGTTGATAATCCGAAAGCATGTACTGTTGTCGTTCCTGATTACCAATTATCATTGGCGATCGGTAAACGCGGACAAAATGCTCGTCTAGCAGCCAAATTGACTGGCTTCAAAATCGATATCAAATCAGAAACAGACATGGAAGAGTTTTATGCGAAGCTGGATGAAGGCGACTATATCGATGAGTATGATGCAACTGCTTCAGAAGCTGCTGATGAAAGTAGCACAGAAGTAACAGAATCTGCAGAAACAGTTGATGAAGCGATCCTTTCATCAGACATGACTGCAGATGATTATGAAAATGTTGAGTTTGACGAAAAATAGTTGAGGTGAGATCGTGATGAAAAAACGAAAAATTCCTTTACGAAAATCAGTGATTTCAGGCGAAATGCTGCCTAAGAAAGAAATGCTTCGTATCACTCGTTCAAAAGAAGGCGTTGTTTCCATCGATCCAACAGGAAAAATGCCAGGTCGAGGAGCTTATATAGCGATCGAACCGGCTGAAGCCCAGAAAGCATGGGATAAGCGGATCTTGGATCGGGTGCTGGAAACGAAATTAACAGATGAATTTTACCAAGAACTATTGGACTATGTAACGCACCAAAAAGCGCGAAAAGAGTTATTTGCAAATGAATAAAACCAAAGCATTAAATATGTTAGGACTAGCCATGCGTGCTGGGAAATTAGTGACTGGTGAAGAAATGACCTTAAAAGAGATTCGCAATGAGAAAGCTGCTTTGGTCATTGTCGCCAGTGATGCTGGTAAAAATACACAAAAGAAAATTAAGGACAAAAGTTCTTATTACGAAATTCCGCTCCTAGATGCATTTTCTGCTGATGAAATCAGTGCGGCCATTGGAAAATCAAGAATGGTCATTGGCATCTTAGATCAAGGATTTGCAAGGAAGGTGCAGGAATTAATATTAGGTTAGGAAGGTGATTGCATGGGGAAAAAAAGAATTTATGAACTTGCAAAAGAATGGAACAAATCGAGCAAAGAGGTTGTTGAAAAAGCACAATCTTTAGGCTTTGATGTCAAAAATCATATGGGCGCGATCTCAGATGGAGAGGCGCAGAAATTGCAGCAGTCATTAGGCGGCAATCCAAATGGTAAAACATCTGCAAACTCAAATCCCGCAAATCAGAAACCAGCCAACCAGCCGGAAAAACAAGAACAAAAGAAATTTAAAACGCAAAGAAATAATCCTAACTTCCAAAACCGTCATAACAATCAAAGTCAACAGCGAACTACGCAAAGTAATAACCGTCCTGCTGGTCAAGGACAAGTAGAGCGCACGAACAGTCAAGGAAGTAACAGACCAAATAACCAAGGAAGTCATAATCGAGTGAATAACCAAGAGAATCGTAACAATCAAGGGCAACAAAACCGCCCAACAAACCAAGGACAACAAAACCGTCCGAATAATCAAGGGCAACAAAATCGCCCAAACAACCAAGGACAACAAAATCGTCCGAACAATCAAGGACAGCAAAATCGTCCAAACAACCAAGGACAACAAAATCGTCCGAACAACCAAGGACAACAAAATCGTCCGAATAACCAAGGACAACAAAACCGTCCAAACAATCAAGGACAGCAAAACCGTCCGAATAACCAAGGACAGCAAAACCGTCCAAACAACCAAGGACAACAAAATCGTCCGAACAATCAAGGGCAACAAAACCGTCCAGCCGCTCAATCTGCTGGAAATACGCAAGGGGCAGACCGTAACAACAACCGTACGCAAGGCTCGAATGATTCCCGTGGAGGAAATCAAAACCGCGGCAAGTCAAATTACGGTGGACGCAATAACAATTTCAACAACAACAATCGCAATAAATTTAACAAAAAAGGGAAAAAAGGCCGTCAACAAACGGAAAAGAAACCGCCAGTTCCAGCACGTAAATTCCGTGAGTTACCAGAAGTATTGGAATATACAGAAGGCATGAACGTAGCGGATATCGCGAAAAAAATCTACCGTGAACCAGCAGAGATCATCAAGAAGCTCTTTATGATGGGGGTTATGGTCAATCAAAACCAACCTTTAGATAAAGATACGATTGAACTACTTGCTACCGATTACGGAGTCGAACCACAAGAAAAAGTTCAAGTGGATATCGCAGACATCGATAAATTCTTCGAAGCAGAAGAACAAATTGAAGAGAATTTAGTATCACGACCACCTGTTGTTACCATCATGGGTCACGTTGACCACGGGAAAACAACATTGCTTGATACGTTACGTCATTCACGCGTAACAAGTGGTGAAGCTGGAGGAATCACGCAGCATATTGGGGCTTACCAAATCGACATCAATGGCAAACCAATCACTTTCTTAGATACTCCTGGACACGCGGCGTTCACCAGTATGCGTGCACGGGGAGCAAGTATCACTGATATTACGATTTTAGTTGTCGCAGCTGATGATGGTGTCATGCCGCAAACGGTGGAAGCGATCAACCATGCGAAAGCAGCAAAAGTGCCAATCATCGTTGCAGTTAACAAAATCGATAAACCAGGTGCTAACCCTCAACATGTGATGCAAGAATTAAGTGAACATGAGTTGATCCCAGAAGCTTGGGGTGGGGATACGATCTTCGTTGAAATCTCAGCGAAATTTGGGCAAAACATTGAAGAATTGCTTGAAATGATCCTCTTAGTAGCAGAAGTCGAAGATTTGAAAGCTGATCCTACCCAACGGGCGATCGGTACCGTTATTGAAGCGCGCCTTGATAAAGGCAAAGGTCCTGTAGCAACACTATTGGTACAACAAGGAACTCTTCATGTTGGTGATCCAATCGTTGTGGGGAACACTTTCGGTCGTGTCCGCGTGATGACGAATGATTTAGGTCGTCGTGATAAAGCAGCTGGACCTGCAACGCCAGTCGAAATCACAGGATTGAACGATGTCCCTCAAGCAGGTGACCGTTTCGTTACCTTTGAAGATGAAAAAACGGCTCGGGCAGCAGGTGAAGAACGTGCAAAACGTGCCTTGATGGAACAACGTGCATCAAGCAGTCGTGTGACATTGGATAACTTGTTTGAAAGTCTAAAAGAAGGCGAACTGAAAGAAGTGAACGTCATCATCAAAGCAGACGTACAAGGTTCAGCCGAAGCGTTAGCTGCGTCATTGAAGAAAATCGATGTTGAAGGTGTGCGAGTAAACATCGTCCATTCAGCCGTTGGTGCCATTAATGAAAGTGACGTAACGCTAGCAGCAGCAAGTAATGCCATCATCATCGGATTCAACGTCCGCCCTACACCGCAAGCCAAACAGCAAGCGGAAGCAGAAGAAGTCGATATTCGTTTGCATCGCATTATCTACAAAGCGATCGAAGAAATCGAAACAGCGATGAAAGGGATGCTTGATCCTGAATTTGAAGAAAAAATCACCGGTCAAATGATCGTTCGTGAAACCTACAAAGTTTCTAAAGTTGGTACGATCGCTGGTTGCTATGTGACGGAAGGCAGCATTCGCCGTGACAGTGGTGTACGGGTGATTCGTGACGGTATCGTCATCTATGAAGGCAAACTTGCCAGCTTGAAACGCTTCAAAGACGATGTCAAAGAAGTGAAGCTAGGATTTGAATGTGGCGCGATGATCGAGAAATTCAACGACGTAAAAGTCGATGATGTGATCGAAGGCTATGTCATGGAAGAAGTACCAACAAAATAAACGAAATGACAACTATACAAGGAGGCTTTTTGAGTGGCTAACTATCGAGATCGCCGAGTGGCGCAAGAAATCTTAAAAGAAGTCAATCAAATTCTTCGTAAAAAAGTTCGTGATCCTCGCGTGCAAGATGTGACGATCACAGATGTACGAGTAACTGGAGATTTGCAGCAAGCAACGATCTTTTACAGCACCTTGACGGACTTGGCTTCAGATAAGCAAAAAGCCCAAGCAGGACTGGAAAAAGCAACTGGGTTGGTTCGTCGTGAACTAGGCCAAGCGCTAACGCTCTACAAAGTTCCAGAAATCCAATTCGAGTTGGATGAATCTGTACAATACGGGAATAAAATTGATGAAATGATTCGCGCATTGCACTCAGAAGAATAAAAAAAAAGAACAGCTTCCAGTCGAAGCTGTTCTTTTTTATTTGGAAAAAGCATCAGGAATTCATCAGTAAAGTAACCAGTCCAGCAACACCTGCCCCTAAGAGCCAACCACCGATCACATCTGTTAAAAAATGAATCCCTAAGTAGACTCTGCTAAAGCCAATCATAAAGCTAAGCAAAATTGCCAGTAAGGTCATCGGGATGACAGCTGAGGGAACCAATTGTCCAAGATTCAAGGCGATCGTTCCATACATGGCAGCGGATGTGGCAGCATGAGCACTAGGAAAGCTGTGATCTTTTTCTTCAACTAAACGATGATCAATAGGACGATCTCGTCGGACGATTCGTTTGATCAAGTAAGCAGCTGCTGATACTATGAAGATACTGACTGCTGTTTTTGGTGCAAGATCCGCCCGCGATGATGGAAAGGCAAATAACAGTAAAGCGATCGCAACTGTCGGAAAGGCTTTTCCTAAATTGGTAAAAAAGTGCATCATGCGCGTCAAAGAGGGCGTACGGCTTTGGATGATCTGCAAAGCAAACGCTTCTTCCCAACGCTGCATCGTGCCGAGCTGAATTATGATCAAAAAAATGGCAAATCCAATAAATGACCCTATCGTTAAAACAACCATTTTAGGACCTCCTTATATGCTTAGTTTATCATGTAATGAGAAAGAGCGAAAAGGATTTTGTCGTGCAATGAATTTTTTTTATATGTTATAATAAGCAAGTTGAAGTGAAATGGAGGAATACGATGGACGGGATTTTACCATTATGGAAAGAGCGTGGACAAACAAGTCACGACTGCGTGTTTAAATTACGAAAAATATTAAAGACAAAAAAAATCGGACACAGCGGCACACTAGATCCTGACGTGGATGGTGTCTTGCCCATTTGTATCGGAAAAGGAACGAAGATCGTCGAATACTTGGTTGATTCTGGAAAAGTCTACACCGGGGAAATCACTTTGGGCTTCAGTACCACTACAGAAGATCGGTCGGGGGATATCGTTGAACAACAAGCACTAACTCGTCCTTTTACGAAGGAAGAGATCGATCAGGCAATGAAACAGTTGACGGGGACGATTACCCAGATCCCGCCGATGTATTCGGCGGTCAAAGTCAATGGCAAACGACTTTACGAATATGCTCGTAACAATGAAACTGTCGAGCGGCCACAGCGCAAAGCAGAAATTTATTCCTTTGAACGAATTTCAGAGCCGATTATTCATGAGAACAATACGCAAAGCTGGCGTTTTGAAGTTGCTTGTGGAAAAGGGACCTATGTTCGCACATTAGCGGTCGACACAGGGAAATTGCTGGGTGTACCCGCGCATATGTCTGATTTGACTCGCCTAAAAAGCGGTGGTTTTTCAAAAGAACAATCCTACACGATTGCAGAGGTGCAAAAGGCAGTCGATGAACAACGTGTTTCGGAACTACTACTACCTTTAGAATACGGGGTATCAGAATTTCTTCAAGTGACGATCGATGCAGACCTCTGGCAGAAAGTAAAAAATGGCATGCGTTTGCCCTTCAGCGCGTTTGGATTACCAAAGCGCCCAGAGGAATTAGTGGCGATTTTTTATCGAGAACAATTGATCAGTATCTATAAAGCTCATGACAAATACCAGGATATGATGAAACCGGTAAAAGTCATCCGTACAGAAATAGGAGAATGAATATGGAAATCATTGAAATAAGACACCCTTATGATCACGCAGCGATTCCTGAGGAGGAGATCGTCTTAGTTTTAGGCTTTTTCGATGGCGTGCATTTAGGTCATCAAAAAGTCATTGAAACAGGACGAAAGATTGCAGAGGAGAAAGGGTTAAAATTGGCGTTGATGACCTTTAATCAGCATCCCTCGATCGTTTTTCAAAAGGTTGATCCTGAAAAAATGCAATACCTGACCAGTTTGCCGCAAAAAGAAGCGCACATGGAACAACTTGGGGTAGATATTCTTTATATCATTGAATTTACTTCTGCTTTTGCAAATTTGGCACCGCAAGTATTTGTAGATGAATACATGATCGGACTGCATGCAAAAGTTGTTGTTGCAGGTTTTGACTATACCTATGGCAAGAAAGAGATAGCCAACATGGCGCTTTTGCCAACCTATGCAGAAGGACGTTTTGAAGTCGTGACTGTCGCGCAAGAATCGTTTCATGAGGAAAAGGTCAGCTCCACACGCATTCGCTCTGCACTACAAAATGGTGATATGGCGCAAGTCAATCGCTTGTTAGGGTATATTTATGAATTTGAAGGAACCGTCGTTCACGGTGATGCTAGAGGACGAGAACTTGGGTTTCCAACCGCAAATATCAAAGTGAAGAGCACCGTTCGGTTGCCAAAAGAAGGCGTCTATGTGACGGAAATCAAAGTTGGTGACAAGTGGTATCCATCGATGGGATCGATTGGTCACAATGATACGTTTGGTCAAGGTCGCCAGTTAACAGTAGAGATTTATATTCTCGATTTTCACCAAGATATCTATGGTGAAACCGTGGCGATCCGTTGGCATCATTTCTTACGTGATCAAGTCGCTTTCAATGGCGCACAAGCGTTGATCGAGCAATTAAAGCAAGATGAACGAGACACTGAAGCTTATTTTGATGGGCTTTCTGAAGAAAACTAGTCATTCGTAGTGAAAAGAAGCGTTTCTGGCTTCTTTTCACTTTTTCTTTTTCTCTCTTTTTATAACGTAGTTTATTTGAATTCTAATGCTTTCCCCATGAGGAAAAAACGTTTTTTCGATATACTAAAAAATAGGCTAAAATGATAATTTATGCAGTACGCTGCAAAGGGAAAGGGAGAGAAAAAGTGACAATTGGAAAAAAAGCGAAAAAGGGGAAAGAAAAGAAAGATTTAACCAAAATGAAAACGCCGCATACGTATGTCATCATTTTTGGGGTCGTGCTGTTGGCATGGTTGCTGACTTTCTTAGTTCCTGCTGGGAAATTTAGTACACAAGAAATCGAGTATACCGATGCAAATGGGGACATAAGTACCAGAACGGTCTTGATGCAAGATTCGTTTCGTTATGCCTACCCGTTAGATAACGAATACGTCTATCAACAGTTGAATCAATTGGAAGACGATCCACAAGAGCTGGAAGAATTAGATGTCGATCCTGAGGCTTTAGCAGCTGTTCTAGCTGAAGGGCCTAAAGAGTTGTCCCAGAGTCAATTAGATGAGGTCGGGCTAACGGATGACACCCTTTACAGCCTTTATGGCGAAAAGATTTATGATACTTCAGAAAAACTGCATAAAACAGCCAAGGTTTGGGGAACCGATGACTTTGGCGGTTTCGGCTTTTTAAATTTTGTTTTTGAAGGGTTAGTTTCTGGCGACAAATACGGCTCAGCAGTAGGGATTGCAGCACTGATTTTAGTGGTCGGTGGTGCATTTGGTATTATCATGCAAACGGGAGCGATCGATGCGGGGATCTTTGCATTTATCAGCAAAACCCGTGGGTTAGAACGTTTGGCATTGCCGCTGTTGTTCTTTGCTTTTTCATTTGGTGGTGCTACTTTTGGGATGGCAGAAGAAGTCATTCCGTTTTCGATGGTCATGGTGCCTTTCGTGATCGCATTAGGGTATGACTCGATCGTGGCGGTCACTGTCACCTATGTCGCCTCCCAGATTGGGAATGCCACCTCGTGGATGAGTCCATTTAGTGTGGCAGTGGCTCAAGGGATCGCAGGTATTCCCGTTCTTTCAGGCGCAACGTTCCGAATCATCATGTGGGTCGTGGTTACCGCATTATCCGCAGGATACCTCATGATCTATGCCGAAAGAATTCGCAAGAATCCTGAGAAATCGCTCACGTATCAATCAGATGCGTATTTTCGAAATCATCTTGAAAAAACCTCCAGTGAGCAAAAACCATTTTTATTAGGTCATAAATTGATCTTGGTTGAAATGCTGGCGGTCTTGATCTGGATCGTATGGGGTGTGACACAAAAAGGCTATTATATTCCCGAGATCGCTTCTCAATTCTTTGTTATGGGCTTAGGGGCAGGAATCATAGCGGTTCTTTTCAAATTAGAAAATATGGGCTTGAATGATGTGGCGAGTGCCTTTCAATCAGGGGCCTCAGAATTAGCGGGAACTGCAATCGTTGTAGGGATGGCCAAAGGGATTCTTCTGGTTCTCGGCGGTTCTGATGCCAACGTGCCGTCAGCCTTGAATACGATTTTGCACAGCATCGGTGGTTTGTTAAGCAATGTTCCAGCATTTATTGGGGCATGGTTCATGTACATTTTCCAAAGCTTCTTCAATTTGATCGTGACCTCCAATTCAGGTCAGGCTGCATTGACCATGCCGATCATGGCGCCATTAGCTGATCTTTTAGGTGTTTCCAGACAGATCGCTGTATTGGCTTATCAATTAGGCTCAGGCTTCATGGATGCCTTCACTCCAGTATCGGCAAGTCTGATCGGTGTGCTAGGTGTCGCAAGAATCGAATGGGTGAAATGGGCGAAATTCCAGATCAAAATGCAAGGGTTCTTATTTGTATTAGGAACGATCTTCATCTTTATTGCAGTCGCGATCGGCTTGCAATAAGAAGCAATCAGACACGAGGAGGAAGCACTCATGAAGGTGATACGACAAGCGGAGGTTTATGCGCCTGACTATTTAGGAAAAAAAGATATTCTTTTAAGCGAAGACAAGATCATTGCTATTGAAGATTCGATCGAAGGAGGATTCTCAGGGGTTCCTCTTGAAGAAATCGATGGCACAGGGTTACTTGCTGTTCCCGGCTTTATTGACTGCCACTTTCATATCTTAGGAGGTGGCGGGGAAGGCGGCTTTCAGAACCGGACACCAGAAGTGAAATTGTCTCAGCTGACCTCAGCGGGGGTAACGACAGTGGTTGGGTGTTTGGGTACTGACGGAGTAGGCAGAGATATGACTGCCTTGATCAGTAAGGCCCGTGGACTAGAGGCAGAAGGCATCACGACGTACTTGTATGACGGTTCTTATCGATTGCCATTGACTCCGGTCACCGATTCTATCATTCAAGATTTTTTGACTATTGACAAAATCATTGGTATCGGTGAAATTGCCGTTTCTGACCATCGTTCTTCACAACCGAGTTTCGAAGAATTTACCCGCGCGGTGGCGGATGCCCGTGTTGGTGGGATGCTTTCTGGAAAAGCAGGCATCGTAAATGTCCACTTAGGTGGAGGAAAGAGAAAATATGAGCTACTTTTACGAACCATCGAAGAAACAGAGATTCCAATCAGCCAATTTTTACCGACACATGCCAATCGGACCAGCGAGCTTTTCGAAGCAAGTATTGCTTTTGCAAAAATGGGTGGAACGATTGATTTTACGGCGAGTGAGGATCCTGATTTCTGGGAAAAAGAAGACGATGAGGTTCGCTTCAGTAAAGGATTGAAGCGTTTGTTAGCAGAAGGGATCGGGCTGGATCAATTTACCATGACCTCTGATGGGCAAGGTAGCCTCCCGTACTTTGATGAAAACAATCAATTCATAGGTCTGGGTGTCGGTAGTTCGCGAGCCTTGATGGTAGGCATTAAAGAAGCAGTCCAAAAAGAGCAGATTCCATTGGAGATTGCCATTCGAGCAATCACTTCTAATCCAGCGAAAGTATTGAAGCTTGATCAAAAGGGACGTCTTGCAGCAGGGATGGATGCTGATATTTGTTTGCTGAACAAAGAAACATTAACAGTAGAAACGGTTCTAGCGAAAGGCAGAACGATGGTAGAAAAACAAGAAGTAAAAGTGTGGGGTACCTTTGAGCAACTAACATAAGAAGACTCCAGCTTTGACAAACTAAGAAACGGTTGTTTTTCTAAACAGAGTTTTAGAACAAAATAAGCAGCCCGATCCATGACCAGCATTTACTGGACTTGATCGGACTGCTTTTTTCAATTAAACGCAAGCATTCTTAAGCTTGCAACGCATCCAATTTCTTCATATCTTCTTCAGAAATTTCAAAGTCAACTTTGGCATTGTCAGAAATGTATTCTTCATGAACGGATTTTGGCAATGGCAGAATGTCTTTTTGTAGCAAGTAACGAATTGAAAGTTGTGGAATAGATTTTCCATAAGCTTCCGCAATCGTCTTCACTGCATCGTTATCGAGTAAACGACCGGTGGCGATTGGAGAATAGCCTTCCACTAAAATTTCGTGGTCTTTACAAAATGCCAATAACTCTTCATTTGTACGTCCAATATGGTAAACAAACTGGTTGACCATCGGTTTCACATCGCAATGATCAAAAATATTCTGTAAATCTTTTTGATCGAAGTTGGAAACACCAATTGATTTTACTTTCCCACTTAAGTAGGCTTCTTCTAGTGCTTTCCAAACATCGATGTTTTCAAGATAAAAATCTTTGTTTTCTGGATTGTTTCCCATGATTTTCCAAGGACGAGGAGCGTGGATCAAAATCAAATCGATATACCCTAAGTCAAGTTTTTTTAGAGAAGCATCAATGCTATCAACCGCTTCTTGATAGGTCTTCAACTCAGCAGGTACTTTCGTGGTAACAAAAATTTCTTCGCGGGCAACGCCTGAATCGCGCACAGCTTTCCCAACCGCTTCTTCGTTTTTGTAAGCTGCCGCTGTATCGACATGTCGATAACCGTTTTGAATGGCAAATTTTGTGGCGTTGTAAGCATCTTCTGGAGAAGATTGCCAGGTTCCAAGGCCAATCTTAGGAATCGTCAGTTTGTTCTGCAAGGTAAATGTTTCTTGTAATATCACGTATCTCAACCTACTTTCATCGCTTTTTTTTGTTACATCTTCCATTATAAAACGTTTTCTTGTTTGAAACAAATCAGACGCTGAAACTTTTTCGGTAAATTGACTTTCAAAAGGATCTTTGATACATTATCAGCAACCTAAACGCAGAAAGATGTGGAAAAAATGGATTTTGTAAAAGAAGATTTTGCCTATTATCGGCGCTCTTTTGAATTGATGTATCGCAGTTATTTCCGTAGAAGAATGATTGCCCTGGGTGTGGCGATTTTGATTATCTTAGGTTATTTATTTTTGTTACAAGAAAGTTTGCTTTTAAATATCATCTTGCTAGGTATTTTGCTAGGGATGATGGCGTGGCTGGTTTCACTTTATCAGAAGGCGAGTGAGGTCGTACGTGCTTTTGAAGAAGAAAATCAGGTGCCGCAAATTCATCAACTGACAGAATTCGAGGATCATTATGCGTTCCCAATAAACGATGGAACAACGATGCGCGTGAAGAAAAACGGCAATCGCAACTTCCCTTCCAATAATAAGCAGTACACGTTGATGGCAGGCTATAAAAAAGTTTTCTTTGTGCAACAACCCTTGATGATTTTTTACTATGACCTCTTGGAAATGAAGTATGATGAAGCGTATCGTTTGAAACGAAATCGCCAAAACGGGTTCAATCGTTGGTCGCGTTATTTCAGCTTTCGCTCCTTTAAGGGATCAATCGGCAATGTTTTTCAATTCTTGCTGGGAAATATTTTCTTCTTATTTATTGCGTATCGGTTGATCCGCTATCTGATCGATATTTTGCTGCACATTCTATAACGGTCGCCAAGGGGATGATTCTCATCGTTTTCATAGACTGGTGAAAAAGATGATAGGACTTAATTTTTTAAAAAAGGTATACTTAAGTCAGATAAGACAAGCAATTGTCTTTCAAGAATAAGAGTCCTGCTCTTGTTAAGTAAGCCGTCAGCAACAGCTTATCTATTGTGGCGCTAACAGTTTGGGGGAAGTGTTAGTTCTTGTAACAAACAGATTTTTTTCTGGGTGGGATAAGAACAAAAGCGGTATTTTATCGTACTTAATAAGAGTAGTGCTCTTAATTTTTGCTATGACTATTTGAAGACATCACTTCTTGGAAGTGGTGTTTTTTCTTGCCCAAAATAGTCCAAGTGATAGGAGAATTCTAAGAACTATGCTACAATGAGTGCCGATGCTCTCAGCGATGGGAGTAAAAAGAAGGTAGAGGAGAATCACTTAGGAATGCCTGAAGGTCAAACAATAAACGATCCATCTACAAAAAGCGCGCAAAATATTTCTGCGTATATACATATACCATTCTGTGAACATATCTGCTATTACTGTGACTTCAACAAAGTGTTTTTAGAAGGGCAGCCAGTGGATGAGTACATCGAAGCGTTACTAAAAGAAATTGAGCTGAGCCTCTTGCGTCAGCCTATCAATGAGGCGGAAACAATTTATATCGGCGGCGGGACGCCAACGTCGCTTTCGGCGAACCAGCTGGATCGATTGCTTTCAGGTGTGCATGAATTGCTGCCGACCCACACAACCAAAGAGTTTACCGTGGAAGCAAATCCTGGTGATTTGAGTGAAGAAAAAATGCTGGTTTTGAAAAACCATCAAGTCACTCGCTTGTCGATGGGGGTCCAAACCTTTGATAATCGCTTGCTTAAAAAAATTGGCCGCAAGCATACCGCTGAAGATGTTTATTCAACCATTCAGCTGCTGGAAAAACATGATTTTCAGAATGTGACGATCGATTTGATTTATGCACTTCCGGGACAAAGCATAGAAAGCTTCCGTGATACACTGACGCGAGCGATTGATCTCGGGTTGCCTCACTATGCGATGTATTCCTTGATTTTAGAAAACAAAACCATGTTTATGAACTGGGTTCGCCAAGGGAGAATGGCGCTGCCTTCTCAAGAAGCTGAAACGCAGATGTTTGATGAGGCGATCGCCGCGATGACAAAAGCTGGCTTGAATCAATATGAAATCAGTAATTTTGCACGACCAGGGTATGAATCCTTGCATAATCTAGTGTATTGGAACAATGAACATTATTTTGGCTTTGGGGCAGGCGCCAGCGGGTATATTGGACAGACCCGCTACAAGAATAAAGGTCCAATCCAGCATTATTTGAAACCATTACAGGAAAATCAATTGCCAATCCATGAAACCGAAGAATTGACAACCAGTAATCAAATGGAAGAGGAACTGTTTTTAGGCCTTCGTAAAAAGGCTGGCATTTCAAAAATACGCTTTGCAGAAAAATTCGGGAAGTCTTTTCAGGAAATCTATGGTTCAACTAGCGAACAGTTGATTCAAAAAGGCTGGTTGGCTAGTCAAGGTGATCGTGTCTTTTTAACGAAAGCTGGGATGTTCATTGGCAACGAAGTGTCTGAAGCATTTCTCTTGGATGGAGAAAAATAAGAAAGAACAAGGAAGAGAAGTAGCCATTTCGCGCTGCTTCTTTTTTGATTTCTTTTTTTAGCACTCTCTTAGAAAGAGTGCTAAAAAAGTGATGCAAATACTTGACATTCCTAGCAAATATGGTATATTTATAATCGTGTTAGCACTTAATAGGAATGAGTGCTAACGGAGGAGTGGATAAAATGTTGACACCTAGACAACAAATGATTTTACACCTCATCATCCAAAACTATACGAATACTGGTCAGCCCACGGGCTCGAAGCGATTGATGGAAGATGGGGTTGAAGCTAGCTCTGCCACCATTCGTAATGAGATGAAGGCGCTGGAAGAAGCTGGACTTCTGCTAAAAACACATTCATCTTCAGGGCGTGTGCCATCAATAAAAGGGTATCGCTATTACGTTGATCACTTATTGAAGCCATCTGAAGTTGACCAAAACGAAATTCAAACCATTCGTCATTCTTTTGGAAAAGATTTTCATGAAATCAATGAAATCATCCAGCAGTCTGCCACGATCTTGTCCAACTTGACTAGCTATACAGCGTTGTCTCTCGGACCAGATATGAAGGAAAGGAAATTGACGGGCTTTCGAATCGTCCCTTTGAATGCACGACAGATCATCGCGATCATCGTGACGGATAAAGGAAATGTCGAAAATCAAGTCTTTACTCTTCCTGAATCGATGAGCAGCGAAGATTTGGAAAAAATGGTAAGGATCATCAACGACAAATTGATCGGTGAACCTCTAATGACGGTCTACCATCGATTAAGAACCGAGATTCCTATGATTCTGCATAAGTATTTTCAAACGACTGACGGAATCGTTGATCTCTTTGATACGATGCTGAGCCATATTTTTGAAGAAAAAATCTTCGTCGGCGGGCGAATGAATCTTCTGGATTTTGAACCGACGCAAGATGTTAGTCAGTTCAAATCGATGTATTCATTTATGAAAAACGCAGATCAGCTGACACAGCTGCTGGCGCCAAGAGATTCTGCGATTCAAATCAGAATCGGCTCTGAGCTTGGCAACGACTTGTTACAAAATATGAGTTTGATCCAAGCCAGCTATGAAATCGAAGGTCATGGACAAGGAACGATCGCTTTATTAGGTCCATCAAGTATGCCGTATTCACGGATGTTTGGATTGATGGAAGTTTTTCGAGGCGAGTTAGCAAAAAAATTGGCCGATTATTATCGCGCATTAGACGCTGCCAATGAATAAGCGGCAATGAAACAAATCGTAGAAGGGATGGTTGAAACGTGACGGAAAAAGAAGAGCGTTTAGATGAAGAATTAGATAAAACTGCTGAAGAAACCGCAGAAACAACTGAATCTTCAAATGAATCAACTGAAACTGAAGCACAGACTCCTCAACCAGAGGAAGAAGCAGTGGAAAAAAGCGAATTGGAACTTTTGCAAGAAAAGAATAACGAATTGGAAGATCAATTCCTGCGTGCTCGTGCAGAGATCGCAAATATCACTTCACGTAACCGCAACGAGCGGGAACTTTTACAAAAATACCGCTCGCAAGATCTTGGCAAAAAACTGTTGCCAGCAATCGACAATTTGGAACGAGCGATGGCAGCAGATGTCGATCAAGACCAAGCTGCGAATTTGAAAAAAGGCGTTGAAATGGTTCTTGAAAGTCTGCGTCAAGCCTTAAAAGAAGAGGGAATCGAAGAGATTCCTGCTGAAGGTGCAATGTTCGATCCGAACTTGCATCAAGCGGTGCAGACTGTACCTGCCTCTGATGAAACACCGGCAGACACAATCGTTACTGTCTTGCAAAAAGGGTATAAATTGCATGATCGTGTCTTGCGTGCAAGCATGGTCATCGTTGCACAATAGTTCTTTCTATCTATAAGTAGATGTTTAAATTAAAAAAGGGAGTGTATTACTTATGAGTAAAATTATCGGTATCGACTTAGGAACAACAAACTCAGCTGTTGCTGTCCTTGAAGGCGGCGAAGCAAAAATCATTACGAATCCAGAAGGAAACCGTACCACACCTTCTGTTGTCTCATTCAAAAATGGTGAGATCCAAGTAGGGGAAGTTGCAAAACGCCAAGCAGTAACAAACCCGAATACGATTTCTTCTATTAAACGCCATATGGGTGAAGCTGGATACAAAGTAGAAGTTGAAGGCAAATCCTATACACCACAAGAAGTTTCCGCAATGGTTCTTCAATACATCAAAGGATTTGCTGAAGACTATTTAGGTGAAAAAGTTGAAAAAGCAGTCATTACTGTTCCTGCATACTTCAACGATGCGCAACGTCAAGCAACCAAAGATGCTGGTAAAATTGCCGGTCTTGAAGTAGAACGGATCGTCAACGAGCCAACTGCCGCAGCTTTAGCTTATGGGTTAGATAAAACAGATAAAGATGAAAAAATCCTAGTCTTTGACTTAGGTGGCGGTACTTTTGACGTATCGATCCTTGAATTAGGGGATGGCGTCTTTGACGTATTATCAACTGCTGGGGACAACAACCTAGGTGGGGATGACTTTGATAACAAAATCATCGATCACATGGTAGCAGAATTCAAAAAAGAAAACGGCATTGATCTTGGAAAAGACAAAATGGCCTTGCAACGTTTGAAAGATGCTGCTGAAAAAGCGAAAAAAGACTTGTCAGGTGTAACAAGTACTCAAATCAGCTTGCCATTTATCACAGCTGGTGATGCTGGTCCATTGCACTTGGAAATGACCTTGACTCGTGCGAAATTCGATGAATTGACCGCAGACCTAGTCGAACGGACAAAAATTCCAGTACGCCAAGCTTTGAAAGATGCTGGCTTATCACAATCAGAAATCGATGAAGTCATCTTAGTTGGTGGTTCAACACGTATTCCAGCAGTAGTTGATGCTGTTCGTAAAGAAACCAATAAAGAACCAAACAAATCAGTAAACCCAGATGAAGTGGTAGCGATGGGTGCTGCGATCCAAGGTGGCGTGATCACTGGTGATGTGAAAGATGTCGTCTTACTAGACGTTACACCATTATCATTAGGTATCGAAACAATGGGTGCCGTCTTCACAAAACTGATCGATCGGAACACAACGATCCCTACAAGTAAATCACAAGTCTTCTCAACTGCAGCAGACAATCAACCAGCCGTTGATATCCATGTCTTGCAAGGAGAACGCCCAATGGCAGCTGACAACAAAACATTAGGTAGATTCCAATTGACGGATATTCCACCAGCACCTCGTGGCATCCCTCAAATCGAAGTAACATTTGATATCGATAAAAATGGGATCGTCAATGTTTCTGCAAAAGATTTAGGTACACAAAAAGAACAAAAAATTACGATCAAATCATCTTCAGGTTTATCAGATGAAGAAATCGAACGCATGGTAAAAGATGCTGAAGCAAACGCTGAAGCCGACAAACAACGCAAAGAAGAAGTTGATCTACGCAATGACGTCGATGCTTTGTTGTTCACTGTTGATAAAACATTGAAAGAGCTTGAAGGCAAAGTGGATGTAGACGAAGTCAAAAAAGCGGAAGAAGCTCGTGATGAGTTGAAAGCTGCACTTGAAGCAAACAACTTAGAAGAAATGAAAACGAAACGTGATGCTTTGAATGAAATCGTACAAAACTTAACTGTTAAGTTATACGAACAAGCAGCACAACAACAAGCACAAGAAAATCCAGAAGCTGCACAAGGCGGCGCAGACGATGTGGTTGACGCCGACTTTGAAGAAGTAGACGGTGACGATAAATAATCGCTGTTTGTGAAAAAGCCAAAGTCACCGCTTTGGCTTTTTCTTATGAATTTGCGAAACGTATTTTTCTAGAGCGAATTATATGCTAAAATACGAGAGACGCAAGAATATAGTGGAGGGAAGCCAATGGCAGACAAAAGAGATTATTATGAGGTCTTAGGTCTACAAAAAGGGGCTTCGGATGACGAAATCAAAAAAGCTTATCGTAAGCTTTCAAAACAATATCATCCAGACATCAATAAAGAACCTGATGCAGAAGCAAAGTTTAAAGAAATTTCTGAGGCCTATGAAATATTAAGTGATTCCCAAAAAAGAGCTGCTTATGACCAGTATGGTCATGCTGGTACCGATCCGAACTACGGAGGCGGTTATGGCGGTGGATTCGGCGGCTTTAACAGTGGCGGATTCTCCGGTGGCGGTTTTGGTGGATTTGAAGACATTTTCGAATCGTTTTTCGGTGGTGGAGGCGGCAGAGCAGCCAATCCTAATGCACCTCGACAAGGAGCGGACTTGCAATATGCGGTTGATCTTTCCTTTGAAGAAGCGATTTTCGGAGTGGAAAAAACTGTTCAATACAATCGTGAAGAAACCTGTCATACCTGCGGTGGGAACGGGGCAAAACCAGGTACTTCACCAGAAACCTGTCATAAATGTCATGGTGCAGGTACCATCAATGTTGAACGTCAAACACCGCTTGGTCGTGTGATGAGCCGTCAAACCTGTGATGTTTGTCATGGAACTGGGAAAGAAATCAAAGAACCATGTACAACATGTCATGGTACTGGCCATGAAAAGAAAAAACACAGTGTGAAAGTCAACGTACCTGCAGGTGTCGAAGATGGACAACAAATGCGCTTGTCTGGTCAAGGAGAAGCTGGCACCAATGGTGGTCCTTATGGTGATCTGTACGTTGTTTTCCGAGTGGAAGAAAGTGATATTTTTGACCGTGATGGGTCGGAAATTTATTACGAACTGCCGTTAAACTTTGTCCAAGCTGCTTTAGGCGACGAAGTCAATGTACCAACGGTTCATGGGAATGTGAAATTAAAAATTCCAGCTGGTACGCAAACAGGCACAAACTTCCGCTTACGCGGTAAGGGAGCCCCTCGCTTACGGGGAGGCGGCAATGGCGATCAACAGGTCAAAGTGAAGCTGATCACACCTAAGAACTTAAATGAGGAACAAAAAGAGGCATTGCGGGCTTATGCAAAAGCCAGTGGCCATGAAACGAACGAACAACAACCAGAAGGATTTTTTGATAAAATGAAAGATGCTTTTGGTGGGAAAAAGAAATAACCATGAAAAAATCCAACTCATGCCCTTATAAAACCATCCGTTTTATAAGGGCATGAGTGTTTGTATGGCTATAAATGTGCAGTATGGGCAAGAATCGAATCTTCTTGGCCATCTTTTTTTCTTTTCCTTTGAGATCGCTTGCTTAGTGTGTCACAATAAAAGTAGACCAATTAAAGGAGGAGATACAATGGAAAGAATATTTGCGAGTCCGTCACGATACGTTCAAGGAAAAGGGGTCTTGAAGCATGGGTTATCCCATATCAAAGATTTAGGAAAGAAAGTGCTTCTTTTGACCGATGAAACTGTTTGGAAAATTGCCGGTGAAGAACTATTTGAGAACCTGAAAGCAGCCGAGTTAGATCCGGTAAAAGAAATTTTTGGTGGAGAAGCTTCTGCAAATGAAATCGATCGTATCGTCTCTAAAGCCAAAAGTGAATCAATCGAAGTGATTGCCGCATTAGGTGGTGGGAAAGCCATCGATACTGGGAAAGCTGTTGCGGATGAATTGAAAATACCGATTGCTGTTTTGCCAACGATTGCCTCCACTGATGCACCAACTTCGGCACTTTCTGTTATTTATACTGATGAAGGTCGTTTTGAAAAGTATCGTTTTTATAACAAAAATCCTGAACTTGTCTTAGTGGATACCGCTGTGATTGCCAAAGCGCCTGCCAAATTGCTAGCCGCTGGTATTGCGGATGCACTCGCAACCTATGTCGAGGCACGTGCTGTTGCTCGAAGCCATAGTAAAAATATGGTCGGCGGGGTGCAACCAATTGCCAGCATGGCGATCGCTGAAAAATGCGAAGAGATCCTTTTTGAGAATGCCTTAAAAGCCTATCAATCGAATAAAAAACAAGTCGTTACCGAAGCTTTTGAACAAATCGTGGAAGCCAACACTTTGCTTAGTGGATTAGGCTTTGAAAGTGCAGGTCTGGCAGCAGCTCATGCGATTCATAATGGCTTGACAGCCCTTGAAGGAGACGTTCATGATCTGACCCATGGTGAGAAGGTTGCTTTCGGAACACTCACTCAATTGATGCTGGAAAATGCAGATCCTGAAGAGCTCGACCAATATATAGAATTGTATCAGGCATTAGAATTACCGACGACATTATCCGACATGCATCTTGCAAAAGCCAGCGATGCAGACCTATTAAAAATTGGCGAGCAAGCAACCATCGAAGGGGAAACGATCCACAATATGCCATTTCCGGTTTCTGCAGAAGATGTTGCAGCAGCGATCAAAGCCGTGGATGCCTATGTGAGTGCTTACTATCCTCTATGATGTTATTTTATTAAAAATCATCAATGTGTGCTCGGTGATTTCAAAAAACGTTTGACAATAAAAAAGAGTCGTGCTATTTTGATAACAAGCAAATTAAAGGAGGGAACAAGACATGACAAACGTCAACACACAAACTACCTGTTGTTGTTGTATGGTGCAAAAAGCAGCATACCGATTTGTCATGCCTATTATTAGTTCCTTTGTCGCAGAAGATCGCTGAATTTTCTTTAGTGATTCACTTTTATCCGGATAAGACGACATTTTTTTGGGGTACTGATGTAATAGTCAGTACCCCTTTTTGTTTGCTGTTTTTTACCGCTTTCATTGGCGACGGCTGATGATTGCAAATGAAAATGAGTACATGAAGCATACGAGTTGTGCCAAACAAAGTTGAGCGAGGAGTCGAGCGATGATCGTTAATAATATAAAAGCATTGATTGGGCACACCCCATTCTTTGAATTTGATGCCGCAGCATTTGGCGGCAAAAAGGGAAGTA
Organism: Enterococcus sp. B2E4; assembly: GCF_030499455.1. Taxonomy (NCBI): domain Bacteria; kingdom Bacillati; phylum Bacillota; class Bacilli; order Lactobacillales; family Enterococcaceae; genus Enterococcus; species Enterococcus sp. B2E4. Next base: position 5,341 of record NZ_JAUKPK010000001.1, on the reverse strand, counting down.
CCATCTATGCGAAACTTGAGTATTTAAATCCTGGTGGAAGTATCAAGGACCGCTTAGGGAAGTATTTGATCGATGAAGCGTTTCGCGAGCATGTGATCGATCATGAGACAACCGTTATCGAACCGACAGCGGGAAATACTGGAATTGGTTTAGCTTTAGCTGGAATCGAGTATGGCTTAAAAATGATTTTTGTCATTCCTGAAAAATTTAGCCTTGAAAAGCAGCAACTGATTGAAGCGTTGGGCGGGACCATCGTTCATACGCCCACTGAAGCAGGCATTCAAGGGGCGATTGAAAAAGCAAAGGAAATAGCAAAACAGCTACCAAATAGTTATATGCCAATGCAATTTCACAATCAAAACAATCCTACAGCCTACCAAGCAACCTTAGGTCCAGAGATCTTTCAGGAGTTATCTGGAAAAATTGACAGCTTTGTTGCTGGAGCTGGCAGCGGGGGGACCTTCGCGGGTGTCGCAACATACTTAAAGAAGCAAAAATCAAGCACTCGACTTGCTGTCGTTGAACCAGAAGGATCGATCTTAAATGGCGGGCCTGCCCATGGACATGAGATTGAAGGGATCGGTGTTGAGTTCATTCCCCAATTTTTTGACGATTTGCTTATTGATCAAATTTATACGATCAGTGATGCGGAAGGCTTTGCTTTTACTCGTTACTTGGCAAGAAACTATGGTTTGCTTGTTGGAAGTTCAAGTGGAGCGGCGATGGCAGCAGCAGTAAAAGAAAGCCTCGAATTACCAACTGGAAGCTCGATCGTTACCGTCTTTCCAGATGGAGGCGATCGCTATCTATCAAAACAGATTTATGCGGGTGAATCAGCAATCACCCCATTCATAGGAGGAGTAAACCATGCATTTTAATACAAAAGTAATCCACGGCGGTATCAGCGAAGACGAAATGACTGGTGCTGTTAGTGTGCCAATTTACCAAACATCAACCTATCGGCAAAATGCTCTTGGTCAGCCAAAGCAATATGAATACAGTCGTTCAGGCAATCCAACTCGATTTGCCTTAGAAGAATTGATTGCGGATCTGGAAGAAGGCGCCCATGGGTTTGCTTTTGCCTCTGGATTAGCAGCCACCCATGCGGTCTTCTCGCTGTTTCAGACTGGAGACCATGTCATTTTAGGGGATGATGTATATGGCGGGACGTTTCGTTTGCTCCATCAAGTATTAGAAAAAAGCGGATTGTCTTATACACTTGTCAAAACAAATGAGCTAGCTGCCGTTGAAGCAGCCATCCTTCCAGAAACCAAAGCGATCTTTCTGGAAACGCCGACTAATCCATTATTGAAGATCACGGACATCGCAATCGTTGCCCAACTAGCTAAAAAACAGGACATTTTGACGATCGTGGATAATACCTTTGCGACCCCTTACTTTCAAAAGCCGCTACAATTAGGCGCAGATATTGTGATTCACAGTGCTACCAAGTATCTCGGTGGACACAGTGATGTAGTAGCTGGGTTAGCGGTTGCCAAAGAGCCAAAAATCGCCGAAAGAATTGCTTTTTTACAAAACGCCATTGGTGGTGTATTGGGGCCTCATGATAGCTGGTTGATTCAACGAAGCATCAAAACTCTTGCTTTGCGGATGGAAGCACATCAAAACAACGCGATGAAAATTGCCCACTACTTACAAGCACATCCAGCTGTCGCAAAGGTTTATTATCCGGGATTGATTGCCCATGAAGGACATGAGATCGCCAAATCACAGATGTCTGGGTATAGCGGTATGATATCTTTTGAACTAAACGATGAATCGAAAACAGCAGAATTTGTTGAATCATTAAAGATTTTTACTTTAGCAGAAAGCTTAGGTGGCGTGGAAAGCTTGGTAGAAGTGCCAGCCGTGATGACCCATGCCTCGATCCCTAAAGAAATTCGTGAGCAATCTGGGATCAAAGATGGCTTGATTCGGTTGTCTCTCGGCATCGAAGACGGTGAGGATCTGCAGGCAGATTTAGAGCAAGCGTTTGAAAAGGCAGGTAGCTAGTGATGGGGAGAGAGTTTATTCCAATTTTTTCTGACTGGGCAGCTGAATACGATGAAACAGTTGCAGGTAAGGATGAAGAATATCGAGCGGTTTTTTTCAAATATGAACAGTTACTCGCTGAAATTGCTGAAAAAGCAGGGCAGTCTGTGGTAGAATTTGGTAGTGGAACTGGAAATCTAACACAAGCTCTGCTTGATCAAGGAAAAAACGTGCTGGCAATCGAGCCATCGCCAGAGATGCGGCGAATCGCCAAGTCAAAACCCAGTCTTTCTAAAGTGACTTTTGTAGATGGTGATATGGAGGTTTTTCCTGAGATCACGGATGTGATTGATACGATCGTTTCTACCTATGTTTTTCATCATCTTACGGAGGACGAAAAACAACGGGCAATCGGCAAATATGCTGCGATGCTGCCCAAAGGCGGGCAAGTGCTTTTCGGGGATACGATGTTTCTTTCTCTAGCCCACCAAATGGAACGAATCGATGAAGCACGGCAAGCTGGTCACCAGCGACTAGCCGCTGATCTGCAAAGAGAGTACTATCCAGTTATAGCGGATATCGAACGATACTTTCGTCAGCATGGGTTTACCAGTCGTTTTAAGCAGATCAATGAGTATGTTTGGCTTGTGGAAGCACAAAAAGAGTAGGAGAGAAGTACAATGAAAATTAATGTTGAAAGCTTTAATTTGGATCATACGAAAGTCAAAGCACCTTATGTACGGGTTGCCGATAAAAAACAAGGAACGAATGATACCATCATCAAATATGATGTCCGTTTGAAGCAGCCGAACCAAGCGCATATGGATATGGCAAGTCTGCACTCGCTAGAACATTTGACGGCAGAATTGATTCGTAATCATGCGGACTATATCGTGGACTGGTCACCAATGGGCTGCCAAACCGGCTTTTATTTGACTGTCTTGAATCACGACGATTATGAAGAGATTTTGACCGTCCTAGAAAAAACCATGAAGGACGTTTTGCAAGCAACTGAAGTACCTGCCAGCAATGAAGTGCAATGCGGTTGGGCGGCGAACCATACCTTAGAGGGTGCGCAAAAATTAGCGCAAGAATTTCTTGATGAACGTGACAATTGGTCGACCGTTTTTGCCTAAATAAAAATAGAAGTAGAAAAAAGGTGCCTGCGTTTGGATTCGCAGACGCCTTTTTTGTTAAACCCGCAAAGAGACGGGGATTCACTATTTTTTTGTTTATGGTTCTACTGCTTGGACGGTGATGCCGACTCCGTTTGGATTATAGGTTTGACTAATGTAAAACTCAAATCCTTCATGAACAAAGAAAAGTCTCCGAATGGCGCTAACGTCTCTGATGTGAGCATCTAAACCATACTGTTCGATCAATGTCTCTTTGATCTCCTCAATATCATCCTCTTTCCCGAATTGTGAGAAATCAATACCGAAAAATTCTGGGACATCAACCAATGTGATTCTCGATAAATGTTCATTTCCCGCGTTATCCGAGTCAAAATCAAAGCTGATTTTGGACAGTTTGTCCCTTGAACCTAAAGGAACTCTTTTTGTCTCGAGAGCGCTGCTGTCAGCCATCGGTGATAACAAATCAATGGCTGAATCAGGTAAACGAGTGGTTACTTTTCTTACTTCATCAACCATTGCTCCTTGATCGGGAGAAAAAACTTTTCTAGTCTCTTCCGTAACGATCACATTTTCGCGGCGCCGCTTTCGGTTAATGGCACTGCGCTCTTGATTTACCCGATCACTACGTTTGATGAGAGCGAGGCCGAGATCGCTGATGGATTCAGGGGAAGGTCTTTCTTCCAATAAAGCAGTTAAGTAATCGATCTCTAAAAACTGCTCGTAGGCAGCTGCTGGCTGATTTTCGCTGTAGAAGAGGACAGCTCCGAGTAAAAAACAACTAATGCCCAAACAAAGCAAAAGACTTCTTCTGCGATGCTCCCGGATTTTTTTCATAGGACGATTCAGTTTCATTTTATCCTTCAACTCCTAAGTTTTTTAGACGACTCATGATAATAGAGGTGTTTGAAATTCATGACGCATTTTGCCAATCTTAGTTACGAGAGGTCGCTTAATGGATTACTCAATTTCTGATTCAGAAAACTGATCATGCCAGGTAACGCCAGTAACGGTTCGGTTGGAAAGGGTAACGATGATCGCTTCGCCCTTTTGATTGATCCATGCATTGGACTCTACGCCTAGAATCGCTAGTCGCCAAGAAGGCAGTCCACCCATGATCTCTAATACTTGATCGCAGGACATTCCTTCTTGCAATTGGTGGAGCAAATCTTTGGTGACGCTTCTATTCCAACGTCGTGGCAATCCAATCTGCAATTGCTCGCAATAGGAGAAGTGAGAGGTGGATTCTTCGGTACTTACTGACTGTTGATCAAGGCTGTCAGAAGAGCTGCTTATGTCAATTGTAGTAGACGTTGATTGCTTTTCAGTAGAGGAAGAGCTGCTAGCTTCCGAATCCATTGACAATGATTGAGAAGTCACCGCTGTTTCTAATGAAGAACTGCTTTGTCGCGTTTCATCCAGGAGTTCGTCAATCAGGGTACAGCCAGTGAGTGATAAGGAAAGGAAAATCAATAAGGGAAAGAAACAGATGGTTTTCATACGATGTATGCCTCCAAAGTAATTTTCTGCATTTTTCTTTTGTTGTTATTTTAAGGTTGGTTTTTTATTAAAAGGGTTCTGACCGATGTTTAAACAAAAGAATCAATGTATTTATACAGCTTATGCAGTTATGGAGGGAGTGTTGTTTAATAAGTGTAACATGCCACTCCTGATCTGACTACTCGATTTCAAACTACATTTCATAGTTTTAATAAAATTTAGTCTCTATTCCTGATGATCATGAAATTCACGTGATATACTATAGTCAACTACAAGATAAAAAAATACGGCTTCAGTGGCAAAGGGCATTTGATGCAAACAGATCGTTGGGAATGTTTTCGAGCATTTGAATGTGGCATTGTTTTAATAGGAAAGAGAGGAAGAGGGAATGAAGATCTTAAGGGACTGGCAAGCAAAACATCAAGCGAAAAAATAAGCAAAAAAACAGGCATTACGGTTAAAAAATGCCAAGCTTCGTGCAGCGGGGAAAGAGCCGTTGAAGGGCTGGGGGAAAATGGTTGATACTGGCATCGGCGGGGCGAACAAAGCAAACCCTATCGATACAAAAGTGTTTTTTGGGGAAAATCAAAAGCGGATCGCAGATGAAACGAAACGGAACAAACAATAAAGAAAACCTCTGCAACAGTTCCTTCGTCGGACTGTTGCAGAGGCTTTTTGGCTCTATAATTTATGGGACTGATGAATCAGAATTGATT